>NZ_KB900626.1:2013-627326 GCF_000379125.1 Methylosinus sp. LW4
CTCGGGCTGGTGAGCCAATTGGCGAGCGCCGTGCGGCGGCCGGAGGAGGTGGCCGTCGGCGTGATGGTGGGCGTCTCGCCATTGGCGAAAGCCTCCGGGAAGGCCGGCTGCACCTCATCGAGCGGACGCTCGTGATTGCCGCCGAAATAGATGTAGGTCGGAGGGGCGTCGGAATGTCCGAGCTCGGTCGCCGCGGTGAATGTATCGGCTCCGCGCGTCGGCTTGAGCTTCTCGAATTTCTTCAGCTCTTCCGTGAGCTTCTGATATTCGGCCCATTTCGCCACCGCCTCCGGCGTGTGGTCGGGGCTCTGCTTATCGTTGGCGATGTCGCGCAGATAATTGGCCAGCGCGGGCTGATCGGTGACGATGTCCGCTCGATAATTGACCCAGCGGTCGAGCGCGTTCCACTCGCTCTTGGGCTTGAAGATCGAGGCGCGCGCGTCGGGATTGTAGCGCTCCTTGTAATAGAAGCTGGCCTTTTCGCGAATCTGCTCGATGATCGCCTTCTGCTTGTCGAGAATATCCTTCGCGGCCGTCTCATATTTGGCGAGCGCCTTCTCATAGGCGATCTCCTGCTCGCCCTTGGCGGCGGGGATCTTCTCGTCGAAGGCCGTGTTGGCGAAAAAGGCCTGCAGCGAGAAATAATCTTTCTGCGTGATCTTGTCGGACTTGTGGTTGTGGCAGCGCGCGCAGCCGACCGTCGTGCCGAGGATCGCCGTTCCGATCGTGTCGGTGATGTCGGTCGTGATCTGATATTTGCGGCCGATGAGGTCGCGCGCATTGGGATTGTCGGTGTAGCTCGCCAGGAAGCCGGTGGCGACGAGCGCTTTCTGATCGCCGGGCGCGATCTCGTCCGCTGCGACCTGCTCCTGTATGAAGCGCGAATAGGGCTTGTCCTCGTTGAAGGACTGCACGACGTAATCGCGATAGCGGAAGAAATTGGGTCGCGTCACATCGTTCTGAAAGCCGGCGCTGTCCGCATAGCGCGCGAGATCGAGCCAGCGGCGCGCCTGCCGCTCGCCATAGCGCGGCGAGGCCAGCAGCCGATCGACGAGCTTCTCATAAGCGTCCGGCGCGGCGTCGTTCACAAAGGCGGCGACCTCTTCCGGCTCGGGAATGAGGCCCAGGACGTCGAGCGTCGCGCGGCGAATGAAAGCCGAACGGTCTGCATCCTGCGACGGGGAGAGCTTCGCCGCTTCGATCTTCGCGAGAAGGAAAGCGTCGATCGGCGAGCGCACCCACGCCTTGCGCTCCACCTCGGGGATCGCCGGATGCTGCACGGGCTGATAGGCCCAATGCGGACGCGACGCCGCGCTCGAGCGGGCGGGGCCGGACGCAGGCGCGACATCCGCCGCTATGGCGATCGTCGCCGTGGACGCGCCGAGCATCAGCGCCAACAACATGTTCTTCATTGGTTTCTTCATCTCGTCATCCCCAACGGCAATTCGTCTCGGCGATGCAGTCCCGACGGACCGCCCGGACCAACGGCCAGCGCAGGGATCGCACCGCGGCCAGCCGGATACATATTCCTACTAGAATGATGTACTTTTAACAAGCGCAGAGTCGACGGAATCCAACAATAAAGACATCGAGCAGCGCCATCGTCGACATCGTCCTATAAACTCCACAGGAAAACAGGAGTGTCGAATCCCGTCGCCGTCGCGGCTCGATCGCGATCGCGGTTTCCAGCGTGTTTTCGGAGGCGAAGCGATCGCTTTCGATCGACAGCCGATCGGCGGCGAGCCTCATGCGAGATCGCTCCGTCGGAACAGAATGAAAGCTCAATCGATCTCGAAGTGCGAAGCAGGCGGGAGACCTGCGCGAATCACGCGGTTCCCCGGTCGATCGGTCGGGCGCCATGACAGCCGCTCGCGTCGAGGAGCCCACGCCGATTTCGCGCTTGCACGAGACCGGAGTGATGACGCCCGAGCGGAGCCTGCCGGACTCGGGTGCGGACGGCTCCGAGCATCGAAGCGCGCCCAGGGGGGCTCATCTTCGAGGCTTTCGCGTTCCGCAAAAAGCGCGTCAGGACGAGGGGAGCGCGTTTGCCGGAACGAAGCAATCACCCGCAAGCCGCATCACATGAAAATGCCTGGCGTGATTCGATGGCGCGCGCGACGACATGCTCGATCATCGCGAGCTCGCGAGGCGCCCGCTGACGCGCGGACTGTCGGCAGCTGCGCCTGACTTCGTGCTTTCGGAGGGAGAGTCGCAGGGCTCGGAGCCCAAAAAATTCTGGTGCCGCAAGAGGGATTCGAACCCCCGACCCCATCATTACGAATGATGTGCTCTACCAGCTGAGCTATTGCGGCGTTCTCTGGATGGGCCGTAGCCCGTCCGAGGCGTTCCTATTAGCGGCGCCGAATGGGTTTTTCAAGCGCCTACGGCCTTGTTCGTCAAAGCTCGTTGCGAGAAGAGCGGCTGGGCGCGGGCGAAAGGCTCGCCAGCGCCTGGCCGCGCAGCTGATCCGCCTCGGAACGGGCCTTTTTGGCGTCGGCGCGCGCGGCCTTGGCGGCGCGGCGATAGCGGCCATGCGCCACCCAGGACGACAGGCCGCCCGCCAGCACGCCCAGCGCGATCGCCGCCAGAACCACGAGATAGAGCGGCGCCTCGAAAGACGGCCCGCTCTCGCCCGCGCCCGGAAACGGGTCCAGGAAAATCTTCACCGGCCCGCGATTCGCCACCGCGAAATATAAGAACACCAGCCCCAGCGGAACAAAGACGAGAATGCGCAGAACCGATCTCATGTCACCTTCCTACTTCGTCCGCCGCCCTATCGAAGGGTCAGCCGTGGGCGTCGTTCAGCCGCTCGCGCATTTCCTTGCCCGTCTTGAAGAAGGGCACGGATTTCTCCTCCACCGAGACTTGCTCGCCGGTGCGCGGATTGCGACCCGTGCGGGCCTCTCGCCGCTTCACCGAGAAGGCGCCGAAGCCGCGCAGCTCGACCCGGTCGCCGCGCGCGAGCGCCAGTGTGATCTCGTCGAGAATCGTGCTGACGATCGTCTCGACGTCGCGCTGATAGAGATGCCCATTGCGGGCGGCAATTCTTTGGATGAGTTCTGATTTGATCATGCGACGTTCCAGTTCTGCCGACTTGACCGCATCGATCGGAGCCTCAATCGGGCGTGGGAGCGTGCCAAATCGCGACCATACCGTCAAGCAGCCCTTGCTGCGCGAGAAGGCCGGCGCGCTCCAGCGCGTCGGCGAAGGCCGAAAGTCCCAGCGTCCGCGACATGGACGCCATCGAATCGACGAGGCCGAGCTTTTCCAGCGTGCTCTTTTCTTTCCAGTCGCGCACCGGCAGCTTTTTGGCGACGCCCTTATTGGCTTCCAGCCATTCGATCGCCTCGCGCTCGCCGCCGAGCTTGTCGATGAGCTTCAGCGGCAGGCTCTGGCGGCCGGTGAAGACGCGGCCGTCCGAGACCTTGGCGAGCTCCTCGTCGGTGAGCTTGCGGCGATCCTTCACCAGCTGCTTGAACCAGTCGTAGGAATCGGCGACGAGCGCGGCGATGGCCTCGCGCGCGGCGTCGCTGGTGGGCTCCAGCCCATTGGGCGCGGCCTTCAGCGGCGAGGATTTCACCTCCTCCACCTTCACGCCCACAGTGTCGAGCAGGCGCGAGACATTGGGGAATTGGAATAGCACGCCGATCGAGCCGACGATCGAATTGCCTTGCGCGAAAATCTCGTCGGAGGCGATGGCGGCGATATAGGCGCCGGAGGCGGCGAGCGTCCCGACGACCGCGACCATGGGCTTTTTCTCGGCGAGGCGGCGCAGCTCGTCATGGAGCTTCTCGGAGCCGGTCGTGGTGCCGCCAGGGCTGTCGATATTCAGCAGCACGGCGCTCGCATGTGATTCGCCGATCGATTTGATGAGATCGAGCGTCGCCTTGTCGCCGGTGATGAGGCCGCTGATCGACAGACGGGCGATATGGGGCGACAGCTTGGCGGCCGGGCTCGGCCCGCCGTCGCCGAATCGTGCGAAGGCCGCGAGGCCGGCGAGGGCGACCGCGACCACGGCCAGAACACGCCAATAGCCGAGCTTGCGGCGAAGGCGGCGACGATCGATCAGATATTCGTTGGGAAGCGACATGCCGGGGCTCGGGCTCGACAGAAAGGGGCGCGACACTCGTGAGACTAGCCTGTTTCGCGCCGGGAGGGAATCGGCCGCGCGCATTCGCGCCGCACGATCGATGGAATTGCAAAATCGCATAAAAAATTGCAGTTTCGTCGCAGATGGAAGCCTCGGGGAGCATAGGGAAATTGGTCTCGCCTCGCCTTTGTTCGCGTCTCGCTGTCGCGCTCGCCCTCGTCGGCGCCGCTTTTTCCGCCCCCGCGGCGAAGGCGGCCGGCTGGCATTATTATGATCCCGAGTGCCCCGTGGCGCTCGGCGCCGGCAAGACGATGAAATTCGTCGCCATGCAGCCCAAGAAGAACATAGACCGCGTCTGCGACGTGCTTCCCGACACGGGCGCGACGGTGATCGCGTTGGACGCGCCGGACGCCGAGCTACGCGAGATGAATTGGGATATTCGCGTCGTCCGCGACGCCGAAGGCGATGGCGAGCCGGCGGAGAGCGACACTGTGATGCGCCTGCCCTCGCAGAAGTTTCGCAATGGCATGGTCAATTTCGACGTCAATATTCAGACGGCGGGCAAATATGCGCTCTATGCGCGGCTCACGAGCGACGATGGCGCGAAAGAATATGTCGGCCGTCACCACTTCACCGTGGGGCTGATCGACAATACGGAATTCTATGCCTACGTCTTCTTCGGCCTGCTGGTGGCGGGCGTCGGCGGACGCTTCGGCTATGTCGCGCTGAAGAAGCGACAGGCCGCCTGACGGCCGTGGGCGCTTCTACCTCCCCCTCGAGGGGGGAGGTCGAGCGCCGCAGGCGCTCGGGTGGGGGTGACGCCCCGAGTCTTCGCCGTTGGACCCCACCCCGTCCGGCTATCGCCGGCCGACCCTCCCCCTGAAGGGGAGGGTGGATGCGCCCCTGTTGCGGCTCAGCCTTCCACTACGGTGAACTCCAGCGGCACGCCATTGGCGAGCGGCGTGGAGCCGCCGGCCTTGGCGTCGGCCAGACGGTCGAGGCGGATCAGCGCCAGACCTTCGCCGCCCACGGCCGAGCCGGTGACGCCGATCTCCACCTCGCCGGCCTTGATCGTCGTGCCCGGCGCCGGGGCCGCGCCCTCGGCGTGGAAAGTGGCGACGCGCTTGCGCACCGGGCCGCGATGCTTCATGCGCGAGACCACTTCCTGGCCGAGGAAGCAGCCTTTCTTGAAATCGACGCCGGCGAGGCGATCCATATTCGCCTCATGCGGAAAAGCGTCGCCATAGACGAAATCGAGGCCGCCCTCGGGCGCGGCGGCGGCGATGCGCTTGGCGTCATAGGCGTCGCGCGGCGCGGTGGCGAGCGTTCCGGCGATCTCACGCGTTACGAGGCCGCGCCAGCCGAGGCTCTCCGCGCGGGGGTCGGCCGCGAGGGCGATGGCGTCGATCGCCGGCTTGGCGGTCGCTTCGGGGAAGGCGACGCTGGCGTAATCGGCGCTGCGGTCGGTGAGCGTCACGGCGGCGCGCAGCTTGTAGAATTTCAGACGGTCGAGCAGCGTCTCCACCATATTGGAGGCGCAATCGAGCAGCAGCACGAGCCCGTCCTCGCCGACGCGGGCGAAGATGAAGAAATCGACGATGATCTTGCCTTGTGGCGTGAGCAGCGCCGCAAAGCGCAGCTCGCCCGCCTCTATCGTCTTCACATTCTGCGTGAGAATTCCATGCAGATATTTGGCGGCGTCGGGGCCGGCGACCTCGACGACGCCCCGGTCCGAGAGAAGTGTGGCGCTGGTCATTGTCCGATGTGCTCCAAATGAGGTCGGCGAACCGACAGGCGCCTCTCGCGAGCGCAGGGCGGGTTCCGGCCCGCGCCAATCTGCGCTAGATCGTTTCGAAAGGGCGACGCCCCGTTCGCGTCGAAACTCCACAGTCCGGGCGACACCTGCAAGCGAGGCGCCAGCCATGCCCAAGACATTCGACATGATTCTCGCCGGCGGGACGCTCGTCAACCAGGATGGCGTCGCGCCCCGCGATATCGGGTTGCGCGACGGCAAGATCGCCGAGATCGGCGATCTCGCGCAAGCCTCGGCCGGCGAGCGGATCGATTGCGCGGGCCTTCATATATTGCCGGGCGTCATCGACACGCAGGTGCATTTTCGCGAGCCCGGCCCCACGCATAAGGAAGATTTGGAGACCGGAACGCGCGCCGCCGTCCTCGGCGGCGTCGTGGCGGTTTTCGAAATGCCCAACACCAAGCCGCTGACCACCGGCGCCGCCGAGCTCGCCGACAAGGTGGCGCGCGCCTCGGGCCGCGCGCATTGCGATTTCGCCTTTTGGGTCGGCGGCACGCATGAGAATGCGAAAGATATTCCCGAGCTCGAGCGCCTGCCCGGCGCGGCCGGCATAAAGGTTTTCATGGGCTCGTCCACCGGCTCGCTGCTGGTCGCCGATGACGCCGGCGTCGGCGAGATTCTCTCCAAGACGCGCCGCCGCGCCGCCTTCCACAGCGAGGACGAATATCGCCTCGAGGAGCGCAAGCCGCTGCGCGTTCCGGGCGATCCGACCTCGCATCCGGTCTGGCGCGACGAGATCGTCGCGCTGCGCTCCACCGAGCGGCTGCTGCGCATCGCCCGCGAGAAGGGCGCGCTCGTCCATGTGCTGCATATATCGACGGCGGAGGAGATCGAATTTCTCGCCCGCCACAAGGATATCGCCAGCGTCGAGGCGACGCCGCATCATCTCACCCTCGATGCGCGAGATTATCTGCGGCTCGGCGCGCTGGTGCAGATGAATCCGCCGGTGCGCGACGCGCGCCATCGTGAGGGGATTTGGCGCGGCGTGACGCAGGGAATCGTCGACGTTCTCGGCTCCGACCATGCGCCGCATACGCTCGAGGAGAAGGCCAAGCCCTATCCCGAGAGCCCCTCCGGCATGACCGGCGTGCAGACTCTGGTTCCGACCATGCTGGACCATGTGAACGCCGGCCGGCTCACCTTGCAGCGCTTCGTCGACCTTACCAGCGCCGGGCCGGCGCGCCTCTTCGGCCTCGCCGGCAAAGGCCGCGTCGCCGTGGGCTATGACGCCGATCTCACCGTGGTCGATCTGAAGCGCCGCGAGACGATCCGCAACAGCTGGATCGCCTCGCGCTGCGGCTGGACGCCTTATGACGGGGTGGAGGTCACGGGCTGGCCCGTCGGAACGATCATTCGCGGCGCGCGGGTGATGTGGGAGGGCGAGCTGGTCTCGCCCTCGCGCGGCGCGCCGATACGGTTTCAGCAGGCGTTGTGAAGGAGCAGTCTCACCCGCGGATCGACAGCTCCAGCCCATCGTCGAGCGGAATTTCGCTGGAGGAATAGCCATTGGCCGGATCGCGCACATAGGCGACATAGGGTTCGAGCATCTCCGGCATGATCTTCAGATCATCGGCGACGACGAGCGCTCCGGCCGAAATCGCCGGCTCGAGGCCGCGCAGCAAGGGCAGATAGAGCGCTTTCCATCCATCGAGCAGCAGGACGTCGATTTCTTCGACGCCGATCAATGTCTCGAACGCGTCGCCTCGGCGCAGCTCCACCCATTCGTCGAGACCCGCCTCGCGCAGATGCTCGGCGGCGCGCGCGGCTTTTTCCGGGTTGAGCTCTGTGGCGATCAGCCGTCCCTGGCCATTGTCCGCGAGCGCGGCTGCGATATGGATCGCCGACAATCCGAACGATGTCCCGAACTCGACGACCAGCTTGGGTCGGCGCAGCCGCACGAGCTGATAGAGCAGGCGTCCGACTTCCGGTGCGACGCCGATAAAGGCGAGGTCGAGCAGGCCGGCGACGGCGCGATCGTCATAAGGCGTTCCGCTTTTCTCGAATTGGGCGCGCGCCAGCGGCAGCACATCTCTGTCGCGGCGTTCCGCCTCTCGATACAAGCGTTCGAGCGTGGCGGCCACCCTGGCGGAATGGAGCGTGATCATCGATCTATCCTCGTTTGGAGTTGCGATGACCTCAGCATAGGCAGGGGCGGAGCCGATCCGCCTTGCAGAGTCGTTCGGTCATTCTTGCGTCCAACGCAACCCAAAGCCTGCTAGTCTTGCGCTCCATGGAACCCATGGATCTCAATCTTCTGGTCGCGCTCGAGGCCATGCTCGCCGAAGGCGGCGTGACCGGCGCCGCGGCGCGGCTCAACAAGAGCGTTCCGGCGATGAGCCGCACATTGGCGCGTCTCCGCAAGGCGCTGGACGATCCGCTGTTCGTGCGCGCGGGTCGCGACTTCGTTCCCACGGCTCGCGCCCTCGATCTGCGGCCGCGGCTCGGCCCGCTCATCGCCGAAGCGCGAATGCTCCTGAGGCCAGAGGCTTTCGACGCCGCGCGTCTCGAGCGTCGCTTCGTCATTCGCTGCGGCGACGATCTCGCCGGCGCGCTCGGTCCCTTATCGGCGCGAATGCTCGCCGAGGCGCCCGGCGTCTCCATCGTGCTGGCGCCGGAGGGGGAGGAGGGCGTCGCCGATCTGCGCGACGGCCGCGTCGATATCGACCTGGGCGCGCCGGGCGCCCTCGGCCCGGAGGCGCTTACGCAGACATTGCTGCGCGATCGCTACATCGGCGCCGCGCGCGCCGCGTCGCCTCTTTTCGGCGCGCGGATCGACGCAGCGCGCTACGCCGCGGCGGAGCATGTCTCCGCGTCGCGCCGTGGCCTCGCGCATGGGCCGATCGATCGCGCGCTCGCGACGCTCGGCCTCGAGCGGCGTGTGCGGCTCACCGTGGCAAGCTCGGGCGCCGCTCTCGTGGCGGCGGGGGCGAGCGATCTCGTCGCCTCCGTTCCGCGTCTTGCGGCGCGCGCCGCCATTGCGCGCGGCGCGGAGCTGCGGCTGTTCGATCTCCCGGTCGCCACGCCCGAGCTGACGATCGCCGCGAGCTGGCATCCGCGGCAGCAGGCCGATCCGGCGCATCGCTGGCTGCGCGAGAGGCTACGCCTCGCCGTTACGACGCTCGGTCTGGCGGATTGATTCGATACGCGGCGCTGCATAGGCTGCTGCCATGTATCTGCCAGATCTCTTTCATGAGCAGGATTTCGAGACGGTCGCCGCCCTGATCGAGGCGCATCCGCTCGGCGCGCTCACGCGGATCGTGAATGGCGCGATCGTCGCCGATCACATTCCCTTTCTCTTCGACGCGAAGGCCAATGTGCTGCGCGCCCATGTCGCGCGCGCCAATTCGCTGTGGCGGGATTTCGATCCCGCCAGCGAGGCGCTGGCGATCTTCACCGGCCTCGACAATTATGTGACGCCCTCCTGGTATGCGACCAAGCGCGAGACCGGAAAGGTCGTTCCGACCTGGAATTACGAGGCTGTCCATGTCTATGGCCGCCTGCGCGCGATCGAGGATGCGGCTTGGATTCGCGCGCTGCTGCGCGATCTGACGGCGCGTCATGAATCGACGCGGCCGGCGCCTTGGGCGATCGAGGATGCGCCGAATGGTTTCATCGACGCCATGCTGAAAGCGATCGTCGGCATAGAGCTGTCGATCACGCGCATAGAGGCGAAGCGTAAGCTCAGCCAGAATCGCAACGCCGCCGATCGCGCCGGAGTGATCGCCGGGCTCGAGGGTGAGGGCGGCGAGGCCGCAGAGCGAATGGCGAAGGCGATAGCGGCGCTGGGCCGGAAGGCGTGACGCGTCACCGCCCCCGCAGCGCGTCCAGCGTCTTCTTGCCCGCTCTGCCATCCGCCTTCAGCCCGGCGCGGCTCTGGAAGTCGGCGATCGCTTCCTTGGTCTTGGTTCCGATCACGCCGTCCGGCTCGCCCACGGCGTAGCCCTGGCGGTTGAGCAGCGCCTGCATCTCGCGGCGCTCGGCGCGGGAGAGGCCGGGATCGTCGGTCGGCCAGGGCGTCTGAATGCCCGGGCGCCCGCGCAGCTGGTCCGACAGCACGGCGATCGCCAGCGCGTAAGATTCGGCCGCGTTATAGGAGTAGATGGCGTCGAAGTTGTGCGTCACCAGAAAGGCGGGGCCGTTGCGGCCGGCCGGCAGCAGCAGCGCCGCCTGGCCTTCGCCCAATCCGCCGCCGTCGAGCCGGGTGATTCCGCGCGCGCCCCAGGCCGACATGGGCTGCCGCGTCGTGCGGCCGGAGGGGCCGCTATAGCCCGCGGGAACGCTCACCTCGAAGCCCCAGCGCAGGCCTGGTCGCCAGCCGGCCTTGCGGAGGAAATTCGCCGTGCTGCCGAGCGAATCGGCCGCCGAGCTGGCGATATTGCGGCGTCCGTCGCCGTCGAGATCGACCGCCGTGGAGAGGAAGGTGGAGGGCATGAATTGCGTATGGCCGAAGGCGCCGGCCCAGGAGCCGTTGAACTCCTCCGGCGCAATGTCGCCGCTCTGCAAAATCTTCAGCGCGGCGATGAACTCGCCTTTGAAGTAATCATTGCGGCGCGGCGCCTCGCAGACGAGCGTCGCCAGCGATTGCACCACGCTGCGCTTGCCGAAATTCTTGCCGAAATCCGATTCGACGCCCCAGACGGCCACCACCGTCGCCGGATCGACGCCGAAGCGCTGCTCCGCCGCATGCAGGGCGGAGGCGTGGCGCTGGATCATGGCGCGGCCTTCCTCGACGCGCTCCTCATCGACGAGGCCGGCGATATAGTCCCAGATCGGCGTCTTGAACTCGGGCTGCTTGTCCATGAAGCTCGGCGCGTCATTGGGCTCGAGCCCATTGGTCGTGCTGTCGATGACGCGCTGCGACACGCCCGCCCCCGCCGCCGCATGGCGCAGGCCGGCGAGGCAGGAGGCGAAATCGGCGCGCGCCGGCGCGGCGCAGAGAAGAAGGGCGAGGACCGCCGGGAGCTTATGCGAGATATTCATGAGCGGATGCTAGGAACCTATGGTTACTGCTTCGTTGCTGCGATCGTCCGTTTCGGTTCATTTCGGCGCGGAGATCGGCTAATTTGAGGCCCAAGCCCGCGCGGAGACGGGCGGCGACGACGCCCGGCCCGAATTCGGCGCGACACCAGACAAAAAAGAGGAACCCCATGCTTCGCAGACTGCTCGCGCTGACGCTCGTCGTCGCGCCGCTCACCATCGACCGCGCCGCCGCCATCTGCTGGTTCGGCTGTCCCGATCCGACCGAAGCCAATGCGCGGCAGATTTTCGACAATCTGCTGAAGCAGCGCTTCGACAAGCCCGGAAAAATTCTCTCCTTCAAGCAGACGATGACCGAGCGTCTGGAGATGCACGCCACCGGCGAGAAAGGCTTCGAGCTGTTCTTCAACGCCTCAGTGCAGTTTCCCGATGGCGCCAATCTCGAATGCAAGCCGGACGACGCCGGCAAGTTTCCCGAGGGCTGCTCGTCGAGCAAGCATTATGTGACCGCGCCGCGCAGCAGCGATCCCAAGGGCAAGCAATTTGTGGCCCCCGGCGAGACGATCGCCTTCGACGAGGAATATCGCTTCTACGCTGACGGCGACGGCTGGAAAGGCCCCGATGGCGTCACCTACAAGCAGTAAAAAAGGCCGAGTGTTTCCTTCTCCCGTTTACGGGAGAAGGTGGCCCCGCCACAGGGCGTCCGTGAGGACGCCCGTCGCGAGCGACAGGCTCTGGCGGGGTCGGATGAGGGCGCCTCCAGAAGGGGCGGGGACTCATCGTAGTTCACGGGAAAAATTCAGATCGCGACGAGATTTCGAGCGTCCTGAAGGACCCTCATCCGACCCTTGCTTTGCAAGGGCCACCTTCTCCCACGAGTGGGAGAAGGAATCTCACCGTCAGGCGATCAGCGCGCGGGCGGCGCCGCGTTCGTCGCCGAGCGCCTCGAGCGCCTTGGCGACGATGGCGCGGGCGTCGAGGCCGGCGCGGGCGAGCATGATGTCCTGCTTGTCATGGTCGATATAGAGATCGGGCAGGATCATCGAGCGGAACTTGAACGTCCCGCGCGCGCCGTCCAGCGCGCCATGCTCCGACAGGACTTGGAAGGCCTGCGAGCCGAAGCCGCCGATCGAGCCTTCCTCGATCGTGATGAGGACCTCGTGATTGGCGGCGAGGCGCAGCAGCAGATCGCGGTCGAGCGGCTTGGCGAAGCGGGCGTCCGCGACCGTCGTCGAAATGCCGCGGCCGGAAAGCTCCTTGGCCGCCGTCAGCGCATCGGCGAGCCGCGTGCCGAGCGAGAGGATCGCCACTTTCGAGCCCTCGCGGATCACGCGGCCGCGGCCGATCTCCAAAATCTCGCCGCGCTGCGGCAGCTCGACGCCGACGCCCTCGCCGCGCGGATAGCGGAAGGCGATCGGGCCTTCGTCGAAGGCGGCGGAGGTCGCCACCATATGGACCAGCTCGGCCTCGTCCGCAGGCGACATGAGCACCATGCCCGGCAGGCAGGCGAGATAGGCGATGTCGAAAGCGCCGGCGTGCGTGGGGCCGTCGGCGCCGACGAGGCCGGCGCGGTCGATGGCGAAGCGCACCGGCAGATGCTGGATCGCGACGTCATGCACCAGCTGGTCATAGCCGCGCTGCAGGAAGGTGGAATAGAGCGCGCAGAAGGGCTTATAGCCCTCGCAGGCGAGGCCGGCGGCGAAGGTCACGGCGTGCTGCTCGGCGATGGCCACGTCGAACATGCGGTCCGGGAAGGCCTTTTCGAAC
The DNA here is from genome assembly GCF_000379125.1 of Methylosinus sp. LW4. Lineage (NCBI taxonomy): Bacteria > Pseudomonadati > Pseudomonadota > Alphaproteobacteria > Hyphomicrobiales > Methylocystaceae > Methylosinus > Methylosinus sp. LW4. Next base: position 14,661 of record NZ_KB900626.1, read on the forward strand.
AGATCGAGGCCTGTGCCGGCGGGCATGGCCGCGGTGATGGCGACGATCTTGTCGTCGCGCTCGGCCTCGGCCACCAGAGTCTTGGCGAAGACGCTGGTGTAGGAGGGGGCGTTGGCCTTGGGCTTGTCCTGCGCGCCGGTCAGCACGTCGAAACGGTTGACGCCGTGATAGCGGTCCGCCGCGGCCTCGGCCGGGCCGTAGCCCTTGCCTTTTTGCGTCACCACATGGACCAGCACCGGGCCGTCGTCCTTGTCGCGCACATTGGTCAGCACGGGCAGAAGATGCTCGAGATTATGCCCGTCGATCGGCCCGACATAATAGAAGCCGAGCTCCTCGAACATGGTCCCGCCGCCGGTGATGAAGCTGCGGGAGAATTCCTCCGCCTTGCGCGCTTTCTCATAGAGGAAATGCGGCAGATGGCGGGCGAGCTGCTTGGCGGTCTCGCGCAGCGTGCGGAAGGCGCCGCCGGAGACGAGCCGGGCGAGATAGGCCGACATGGCGCCGGTCGGCGGCGCGATCGACATGTCATTGTCGTTGAGAATGACGATGAGGCGGGAATCGAGCGCGCCGGCGTTGTTCATCGCCTCATAGGCCATGCCCGCCGAAATGGCGCTGTCGCCGATCACCGCCACGACGTGATTGGAGCCGCCGGAGAGATCGCGCGCCACCGCCATGCCGAGGCCGGCCGAGATGGAGGTGGAGGAATGGCCGGCGCCGAAGGCGTCATACTCGCTCTCGGCGCGCTTGGTGAAGCCGGCGAGCCCCTTGCCCTGGCGCAGCGTGCGAATGCGGTCGCGGCGGCCGGTCAGAATCTTGTGCGGATAGGTCTGGTGGCCGACGTCCCAGACGATCTTGTCGTTCGGCGTGTCGAAGACGTAATGCAGCGCGACGGTCAGCTCGACGACGCCGAGCCCGGCGCCCAAATGCCCGCCGGTGACGGAAACCGCGTCGATCGTCTCGCGGCGCAATTCGTCGGCCAGCTGGCGGAGCTGGCCGGGCTGCAGCTTGCGCAGATCCTGCGGCGTGTCGATCCGGTCGAGAAGGGGGGTCTTCGAAGTCGTCAAAGCGCCTACTCTGGTCTGGACGGGCCGAGGGTCTCGACCGCAGGTGATCTCATATAGTGGGTCCGCCACATCCGGCAAATGCCGGACCTCGGCAGTATCACTCTGGCACGGGAAGAAGCGGGCGCGCAACCGCGCAGCAGCACGGTCTCTCTTCCGATCCCTTTGTTCCCCAAATATTTATCTCTCATGTGACAAATTTCCCACAGGCCTTTGAGCGGCGGCGACGCCCGCATCGCTGGCCTCGCTCTTGAAACGCCCGGCGCGGTCGACGTGATTCGTCTCGCAATGGCGTCGGACCTGGGCGAAACTGACAAGCGACGAGGGGCGAATCATGGCCACCACGCCATTTTGGATCAATAGGACGGCGTTTCTGGGCAGCCTTCCCGGCCCTTCGAGAGCCTCCGAGCAGAGCGCGGCCGGCCGCGAAGGCGTCATGACGAGTGGTTCGCTGGAGACGGAGGCGCTCGACGTCGAGCGGATGAGCGCCCATGTCCGCGATTGGGCCGAGCTCGTGTCGCGCGCCATCGAGCCCAACGGATTTCTGGAGCCCGGCTTCGCGCTTCCGGCGGCGCGGCATTTCCCGGCGAAATCGCGCCCGCTCTTCGTCACTGTCTGGCGGCGGGCGGGCCTTCAGGGCGCGCGGCGGCTGGTCGCGCTGTTTCCCATCGTCGCGCCCGGCTTCTCGCTCGGCGCGGCGACGGCGCGCGGCTGGCTGCACAAGCAGGCCGCGCTGGCGACCCCGCTGCTCGATCGCGAATGCGCGGAGGAGGCGGCCGCCGCCCTTCTCGACTGGTTCGCCGGCAACCGCTCCGGCGCGGGCGCCGTGCTCATTCCCATGACGCCGATGAGCGGGCCGGTTTTCGCCGCCTTCACCCGCGCCGCGCGCGCCACTGGCCGCGACTGGCGCGTGCTCGATCGGCATGAGCGCGCCGCTCTGCTCGCCGGCGGCGATCCCGAGGAGGTGTGGACGCGCACCTCCTCGCGCAAGGCGCTGAGCGAGATGCGCCGCCGCCGCCGCCGCCTCGAGGAGGCCGGCGAGCTGAAGCGCGTCGTCTATTCGACGCCGGCTGAGATTCCGCGCGCGACCGAGGATTTTCTGGCGCTCGAGGCCAGCGGCTGGAAGGCCGAGCGGGGCGCGCTGCTCGGCCATCCTTCGCTCGCCACTTTCGTGCGCAGCGCGACCCGTCTGCTGGCGCGCGAGGGCAAGATTCGCATTCACAGCCTCGAGCTCGCCGGCAAGCCGATCGCGATGGGCGTCGTCATCGAGAGCGGCGCGCGCTCCTATTTCTGGAAGATCGCCTATGACGAGAGCCTGCGCGCCCAGGCGCCCGGCGTGCAGCTCGTCTACGCCATCACCGAAATGCAATCGGAGCGCGCCGATGTCGCGATCACCGATTCCTGCGCCATCCCCGGCCACTATATGATCGAGCGCTGCTGGCCGGATCGTCTCGTCGTCTGCGATCTGATGGTGCAGGCGAAGACCGACGGCGTCACGCAATTCGCCGAGGCGCACGCCAAGGAAGTCTGGCGGCGGCGTTTGCGCGAGACGGCGAAGCGGCTCTATCATCGCGTGCTGAGCCGCAAGCGGTGAGCGGGCGCCTCCGCGCGCCCGCGCGCGACCGGAGGCCGGGACATGATCCGCGTCGGCATAGGGGGATGGAGCTTCGCGCCCTGGCGCGGGCTCTTCTATCCGCAGAAGCTGCCCGCCGGCGAGGAGCTCGCTTTCGCGAGCCGCCAAGTGACGGCGATCGAGATCAACGCCACATTCTATCGCACGCAATCGCGCGCGAGCTTCGTGAAATGGCGCGAGGCGACGCCCGATGATTTCGTCTTCGCGGTCAAGGCGCATCGCGCCGCCGTCAACGCCCGCGCCTTGTCGGAGACGGGCGAGACGATCGAGCATTTCCTCGCGAGCGGCGTGACGGAGCTGTCCGGCAAGCTCGGCCCCATTCTCTGGCAGCTTCCGCCCTATAGGCGCTTTCACGCCGAGGAGATCGCCGCCTTTTTGAAGCTGCTGCCGAAAAAGCGCGGCGCGCTTCGCCTGCGCCATGCGCTCGAGGTTCGTCACCCTTCGTTTCTCGACGAGAAATTCATCGCCTTGCTGCGCGCGGAAAATATCGCCGCGGTCTTCGTCGATTCCGCCGATGATCCTGCGAACGCCGACGTCACCGCCGATTTCGTCTATGCGCGGCTGAAGCATGCGCGCGACGATCGCGTCATCGGCTATGCGGCGGAGGAGCTGGATCTCTGGGCGCGGCGCGCGCGCGAATGGGAGAGGGGCGCAACGCCCGCCGATCTTCCGCATCTCGCGGCGCCCGCGAAGACGAGCGCGCGCGATGTTTTCGTCTTCATGATCGACGGCGCCAAGCGGCGCGCGCCGGCGGCGGCGCAGGCGCTCATCGCGCGGCTTCGGGCTTGACGTTGTCCTTCTTGCAGATCGCCTTCAGCGCCGCCCAATTCTCGTCGTCGAGCAGCGGCGGCCCGCGCTCGCCTTTGTCGGCGGCGGCGAGCGCCGCGAGCCGATCGGCGCTCAGCGGATGATCGTGCAGCAGGCCGAAGGCGCCATTCTCCGCGCCGGAAATGCGCGTCAGCAGATCGCCGAGCGGCTTGGCCGGCCGGCCGAGCCGCGCCATCAGCTCGGCGGCGAATACGTCCGCTTGCGCCTCCGCCTCGCGCGAATGGGCGGCGCCGATCAGCGCCTTGCTGGCGAAGACCAGCGCGCCGGCGCCGGTCACATCGCCGAACAGCAGGCCGATGAGATAGGAGGTCCCGCCCGTGGCGATGAGCTTGCGCATGGCGTCGCGATGTCTGAGATGGCCGATCTCATGGGCGATGACGCCGGCCACTTCGTCCGGCGTCTTCGCGCGGGTCAGCAGTCCCGAGAACACATAGATCTTGCCGCCGGGCAGAGCGAGCGCATTGGGAATGGCGGATCGCAGCACGTCTATGCGCGCCGGCTCCTCCAGAGCGGCGGCCGATTGCAGCCGCTCGGACAAACGCGTCAGCGCTCTCGCGCCTTTCTCGCTGCGGCAGGGCTCGGCCGAGAAGGCGCTGCGCAATTGCGCCTCCGCGGCCTCGCCGATCCGCCGCTCGACGGAATGCGGCACGAGCGGCGCGATGCGATCGGCTGCGAATGGAATGCCGAACCAGATCAGTGCGACGAAGCTCGTCGTCGCGGCCAGCGACCAATAGACGAGCGCGCGATTTGCGCCGGGGGGCGTTTTGCCGCCGAGATAGGGGCAGCGCGCGATGATCTCATTGTAGAGGCGCGGATCGTGCAATTCGAGCCGCGCCAGCTCGCCCGCCGCCGCCGTCTCGCGCCGTAGCGCGAAGATCGGCGAGTCGATGCGGCGAATGTCGTCATAGGGCCAGGAGGCGAGCGTCGCGCCATTCTGGACGATCTCCAGCGTCGCGCCGAAGCGCAGCGCGACGCGCCGCTTGCGGCTGCTCCAGCCGTCGAAGAAGACCACGGCCTCTTCGTCGAGGGCTCCCGGCTGCGGCTCCGCGCTCATGTCAGAAGCCGACGACGTCGAGACTATCGGCGAAACCCTCGCCAATGGCGCTCGGCGTGACGCTGGCGCGCGTCGCGACATCCTCGGCGGCCTCGAGGCCGTGAACGCGCACGGAGCTGGCCACGATCTTCCAGACGCGCTGCGTGAGAAAGATGCGCGAGGCGACGCCGATGGCGAGAAAGGTCGCGACATAGACGCCGATCCAGGCGGTCATTGTCCCAATGGGAATATGCGGCGTCGCTCCCGGGGCGGCGCCGCCCTGGAAGCCGGTCGTCCTGGCCGCCACGACCGCGAGAACGATTGCGACAATGGTCACGCCGACGACGATGGCGAACAGAGCGTAGTAATTCGTCAGCAGCTTTGTCGTCGCGAGCTTGCTCTCGAGGCGAATTCCGCCGAGGCGCAGCCCGCCGATCCACCAGCGCCATTGCGCGCCTTTGAAGGCGGCGTAGAGCGAGGGATACAGGAGAAAGGCGACGATGACGCCGAGGGTAACGAGCAGTCCCGTCGCATTGGAATTGTTCACCATGGTGCGGCCGCTTCCATCGCCCGCGGACACGCCGGCGTGCTGGGACGAGCGGGCGAGGAGGTAGAGGAGAAACGGATAGGCCAGCGAGACCGCCCAGATCCACCAGCCGCGCTTAAAGAAATCGCCGCCGCGGCCGACGAAATCGCCCTCCAGCGCGCCATAATAGGTGTTGCGCATCTTATAGCGCTCGAGCGCCGCCTCCGCCCAGGGCAGAGCGAGGCCGAGCGTGAGCGCGATCAGCAGGCCCCAGCCGATGGCGCGGAACATATAGGCGAGGCCGGAGCCGCCCATGCCGAAACGCAGGCCGCGCCAGGCGGAGCGGTTGAGCCGATAGCGCCGCGCGCGATAGATGGCGAATTGGCCGAAGGCGGCGAAAAACAGGCCCAGCGGCAGCGAGGCGAAGGCCCTTTGCCGCTCCGCCTCGAAGCCGATGACGATATAGGCGATATAGACGGGCGCGAGGATGGCGAGCGCGAAGAAGAAGCCGAACAATAGCTCGCGCGCCGTGCCGACATATTCCAGCGCATCGCCGCCGATGACCGTGCTCGACCAGAGATGGCGGCGCATATTGGTGGCGAGCCAGAAGCGATAGAAGCCGGCCGTCACCAGCTCCAGCAGCGCGCCGCGCGTGACCAGACGGCGGAATTCGCCATTGTCGCCGGTGAAGAGGACCGGGACCGGCGCCGCTTCAGAAGGAGATCGCGCGGCGACGTGCTCGTCCGCGAAGGAAATGTCGCTCATGATGCGATCCGCCTTTCGCAATGTTTTCGTTATGTAACGGCCCTACAGTATAAGCTGGATGAGGCGGCGGCAAGCTTCGATCGGGACCGATGCGCGTTATATTCGCATGGCGGCGGAATATTCGCATGTCGCGGGATGAGAAGAGGAGCGGCCGATGGCGGAGCATTGGTTTATTTCGGGCGCCAATAGGGGCATCGGCCATGGTCTGGCGACGCTGCTCGCGGACCGCGGCGACGATGTCGACGCCTCCGTGCGCAGCGAGGAGGCGCGCGAGCGGCTGCAGCATGATGTGGCGCGCCATCGCGCGCGCTTCTCGATTCATGTCTTCGACCAGCGCGACGAGGCCGGGATTCGCGCCGCCGCGCGTGAGCTGGCGGGGCCGCTCGACGTCCTCGTCTGCAACGCCGGCGCCTATGGGCCGCAGACGCAATCGACCTTGGACATGGATTTTCCCGGCGCGCTCGATCTCTTCGACGTCAACACGCTGGGGCCGCTGCGGCTGGTTCAGGCCTTTTTGCCGCTGATGCTGACCGCCGACAATCCGCGCATCGCGCTGATGTCGAGCGGGCTCGGCTCCATGGCGATGGAGGGCTCCACCAATATCGCCTATCGCGCCGCCAAAGCGGCCCTCAACAAGATCGCCCAGGGCCTCGCCCATGATCTGAAGCGCGATAAGGTCACGGTCGTCGCGCTCAGTCCCGGCTGGGTGCGCACCGATATGGGCGGGAAGAACGCCGATCTCTCCGTAGAGGAGAGCGCGGGCGGAATCCTGCGGACGCTGGACGCGCTGACCCTGGCGGACACCGGCCGCTTCCTCGATTATCGCGGCCGCGACGTTCCCTGGTAGCCGTCAATGCAGCGGGCGTGAGACGACATCGGCGCCGGCGGAGGCGGTGTCGCTCATCTGCTCGCCGAGACGCTGCAACTGATCGCCGAGATTTTCGCGCGTGCGCGGATCGACGATGGCGAAAGGCGTCGATACGGCGACGCTCGCCGCGGCTCCCACGGTCGAGGCCGCGCCGGTCGCCACCTGGCCCAGGCGCTCGCCCACGCCGCTCTGATTGTCGGCGAGCGTCTGGCCCTCCGCCAGCCGCGCGCCGATGGAGCGCACGATCTCCGGCGATTGCGCGAATGTGCCATGGCCGAGCGGATCGGCCGATTTCACCGTCGAGAGATCGACGACGGTGAAGCGCCGCTCCGCCAGAGCGTCCTTGAACGGCTCTCGCTCTGGATCGATGCCGCCGAGCCGCACCTTGTCGCCCCATACGCGGCGGGAGGCGGCCAGCGCCTCGTCCTCGCGCGAGACGAAGAGGGTGAAGATGGCGCGACGCTCGTCGATCTCGGCGATCTGCCGCGAGAACACGTCGTAATCGACGTCGGGCGCGGCGAGCATCACATTTTTGATCTTGGATGGGAGGCCATGGTCGCGGATCGCCATTTGGCGCAGCGCCTCCAGCGTCACCCAATTGCCCATGGAATGGGCCAATATCGAGATTTCGCCGACGGACGGGTCCTTGGCGAGCATATGCAGCACATGCTCCAGCGCGTCGCGGGAGTAGCTCGCGCTCTCATGGTCATAGCCATAGTCGAGCAGCTTGCCGCGCGAGGGCCAGGTGAACAGCACCGGCAGCGCGCTCGTGCCGGAATCATGGACGATCTGCGCGAGGCGATAGACCGCCTCGGCGAAGAGCGTGTTGAAGCCGTGGACGAAGACCAGCGCCTGACGCTTGGGCGTTTTGACGATGCGCGCGTCGAAGCGGCGCGCCGCCTCCTGCTGGCCGAGCAGATCGGCCCGCAGAGTGACGAACTCGCGCGTGGGATCGCCCGGCAGAGAGTCCGGCCATTGCACCTCGCCGATCTGGCGCGCGCCGTCCGGCGGAATGGAGATGGCGATATCGGCGAAGGCGAGGCCTTTGCCGCGCTCGCCGGTGAAGAGATCGCCGGGCGCCGCGCCTCGATCGCTGCGCGTCGTGGCGACCAGCAATTCGACGCGGCTCGTCCCCGCCGTTTGCGGCTGCGGGGTCAGCACGCCATGGGGCCGTCCGCCGCAGCCGCCCGTCGCGAGGGCGAGGCAGAGGGCGAGCGACGAAAGACGAACGCGTTTCGAAAAGCGGCTCATTCGGCAAAGCTCCCGATCCGCACCGGGAATAAACCGCCGGCTGAGACGAGTCACGCGCTTCCATTCCCCATTCGAGGGGCGGGTGAGACGATCAATCGGGAAAGTTGCGACATCGAAAGGGGTTAGTAACCGTTGTGTAGCGAGATTACGTGCAAATTTTCAAACTCATAGCGAAGTGTGCGATCCATGGCGGACATCTCGGCCGGGAAACTTCCTTGCGCCTATCTCCTCGCGGCGACTCTCGCCGCGGGCTTCACGCCCCTCGTCCTCGGCTGGGCCGGCGGCGACCCGCTCCTCTGCTGGGCCGCAGCGGCGCTCGCCGCTTTTGCGGCGGCGAGCGCGATCGAGCGCCGCCTCTCGGCGCAGATCGCCGCCTTGGAGAAGATCGCTGGGGGCGATCGTTACGCTCCTTTTCCGCCTGCGGGCGGACGTTCGGCGGCGCGGCTCCGCGGCGTCGCAGAGGAGCTGCGTCGCGCTTTGATCGCCGCCGACGCTTTCGCCGTCGCCGAGCGCAGCCGCGGGGCGGAGCAATCGATTCGCGAGGCCGGCCGCGCTTTCTTCCAGCGGCGGCTGCGCCAGATCGTGGAGGAGACGGAAGATGCGCTCGCCGTCGCCGACGCCGGCGCGCGATCGGCGGCCGGCGACTGCGCCGCCTGCAATGGCGACATGCTCCGTGGTCTCTCTGACGCCGCCGCCGCCGCGGCCACGGCGGCGGAGAATGTCGATGGACTGGCGCTGGCGGCGCGGGACGCCATCATCGGCCTCGTCGGGCGCTCTTCGCGCCAAGTGACGGCGGCGCGCCTGGCTGCCGACCGCAGCGCCGCCGATCTCGCGCGCGCGGAAGACATCGTGCGCGGCCTCGCCGCCGCCGCCGGCCGCATCGGCGCGGTGAGCAAGCTCATTCAGTCGATCGCCGGCCAGACCTCGTTGCTCGCGCTCAACGCCACCATAGAGGCGGCGCGCGCCGGCGAGAGCGGGCGCGGCTTCGCCGTGGTGGCGAGCGAGGTGAAGACGCTCGCCAATCAGACCGCGCGCGCCGCCGCCGAAATCGAGACGCAGATCGACTCCATACGTTTCGCGGTGGAGGACACGGTCGGCGCCATCGCCGACGTATCGACGAGCGTCGAGGCGGTCGCCGGCGTCAATCGCGACCTCGCAGACACTCTGAGCCGGGAAGCGGCCGAGCTCGAAGACATAGGGGCGCGCGCCGCCCTCGTCGCCCGCGGCGTCGGCGAAGCGCTGCCGGAGGTCGGCGGCGCCGTGGCGCAGGCGCATTCGGCCGGCCGCTCGGCGCTCGCCGCCGCGCAGACGATGCTCGGCGGCTCGAAGAGCCTCGTTTGCGCCGTCGATCGCTATTTCGCCGATCTCGACAATGGCGCGATCCGCATCGGCATATTGCATTCGCTCTCCGGCACGATGACGAGCAGCGAGCGGCCGCTGCAGGAGCTGCTGACGATGCTGGTCGAGCGCTGCAATGCGCAGGGCGGCCTCCTCGGACGCCCGCTCGAGGCGGTGATTCTCGATCCGCGCTCCGATCCCGCCCTCTATGCGGAGCAGGCGCGCCTTCTCCTGGAGGAGCGCGGCGTCGCGGCGATCTTCGGCTGCTGGACCTCCGCCTCGCGCAAAGCCGTGCTTCCGGTGGTCGAAAAGGCCAAGGGCCTGCTCTTCTATCCGAGCCAATATGAGGGCGAGGAACGCTCGCCCAACATCGTCTACGCCGGCGGCACGCCGAGCCAGACGGCGATCCCCGCCGTGGATTTTCTGAAAGGCCTCGGCGCGCGGCGCTTTTTGCTCATCGGCAATGACGACGTCTATCCGCGCGTCACCAATGCGATTTTGCGCGCCTATCTCGTCGCGCATGGCGTGGACGTCGCCGATATCGCCGAAATCTATGCGCCGCCCGGCCTCGGGGATTGGCGCGCCGTCGCCAGAGACGCGCGGCGCTTCGCCGCCCGTTCCGGCGCGGCGATCGTCTCGACGGTGAGCGGCGACGCCAATCTGCGCTTTTTCGGCGCGCTGGGCGACGTCGCCTTCGCGCCGATCTTGTCGCTGTCGATCGGCGAGGCGGAACTGCCGGCGCTCGCGCATTGCGACATCGACGGGCTCTATGTCGCCTGGAACTACCTTCAGGCGATCGACAGCCCGGAGAATCGCGGCTTCGTCGAGCAATGGCGGCGCTATAAGAACGCGCCCGACGCCTCGACCAATGACGCCATGGAGGCGAGCTATCTCGGCTTCGAGCTATGGCGCGCGGCGGTCGCCGCTGCGGGCTCCGTCGATGTCGCGGCGGTGCGCCGCGCGCTGCCGCTGCATGCGCTCCGCGCGCCGAGCGGCTTCTCCCTGAGGCTGGACGCCGAGACGCAGCATTTGCACAAGCCCGCTTTCATCGGCCGAGTCGCGCGCGGAGGCATAGCTCCGGTCTTCGTCGGGGACGGGCTGATCGCGCCGCAGCCTTGGAGCCCGTGGCTCACCAAGAGCCGCGCCGGAAAGGCGCGCGCCGCGTGACGGCGCGAGATCGCGCGCCGCCGAAAACGAAACGAGCCCGAAGGCTCGCAGTGCGAAGGCCTTAGCCCCCGGACCGCGAGCCTTCGGGCTCGCTCGAAACAGGCCCTGGTGAAATCAGGGCGTGGCGGCGGTCTTCAGCTTGGAGAGCGCGCGGATTTTCACGCGCACGCTCGCCGGCTTGGCGGCGGCCTTGACCATCTCGCCCGTGGCGGGATTGCGCACCAGAGTGCCGGCCTTACGCGCCGGAACCTTGCGCAGCGATACTTTCAGCAGGCCGGGCAGGGTGAACTCGCCGACGCCGCGCGGATGCACGGAGCCGAGGAACACCTCCTCGAGCGTGGCGTAGACCGCGGCGGCGGTCTTGCGCGGAAGCTCGTTCTGCTCGGCGAGCAGATTGATCAGGGCCGACTTGGTCAAGCTCTCCTTCACCGGACGAATGGCGGCGGCTTCGGGTTTCTTGGCCTTCTTGACCGCCGCAGGCTTCTCGCTCTTCGCCTTGGCCATCGCAAATCTCCCTCGAATTCCCATGAAAAGACGCGTCATATCGAACGCGCCATGTGAGGATTCGTTTGCTAGCGCTTCGAGAACTGATTCGCAATCTGCGCAGCGCTCGATTTTTGCAATGCCAGCTGCGCAAAATCACTCGTCGAACACGCCGTCCAGCGCATAATGCGTGACCGTCTTGCGATTGGCGATGAGCTCGTCGATCGTCGGCTCGCCCTTCAGAGCGCGGGAAATCGCCAGCTTCGTCGCCTCGTAATTGGTGCGATAGAGGTCGCGCCGGTCGAGGTTCGGATCGGTCGCGCAACGCGGATCGAGCCAGACCATGATGATCATGACGAGATCATTCACTTGATCTTTCGGAATGATTCCTTCGGAAACCGCATCGACGATGGCGTCGCCGGTCGCCGCCTGCACGACGCCGCCGAGCAGCTCGACGTAATCATTGGAGCGCACCGTCATCTTGGTCGTCATCATGGTGGCGGGGCGCACCTGCTGATTGAGATCGCGAATGACGAACATGCGCGGATGGCCCGCGACCTGTCCCGTCATGGAGGCGAAAGCCGTCCCCACCGGGCCTTTGACGCTGCCGATCAGCACTTCCGGCATGGCGTCGGTATATTGCCCGTCCGCCGCCAGAACCGTCGCTTCGCCCGTGGCCAGCCAGATCTCGCTCATATGGTTTTTCCTTCTCTTTCGTCGGTCGGAGGCGGTCGAATAGCACCGGGCGTCCGCCGCCGGAAGGGGCGCGCGCGAATGCTGTAATTCTATCTTCTAAATGTGATTTTGGCGCGTTAGACTGCGGTTCTGTTTCGAGAGAGGCCGCAATGAAGACTTTCGCCCCCACACTTCTCCTCGCCGGCGCCTTCGCCGGCCTCGCCTTCGCCGGTCATGTCCTCGCGCAATCGGAGGAGGCGCGCCGCCTCATCGGTCCCGCCGCCTTCAGCGATTGGCGGCAGGACGCGCCCGGAACCTGGCGCAAGATCACCGCGCAGGATTTGCCGGCGCCGCTCGCCAGCGAGCCGACCGCCTCGCGCTCGCAAGTGGTGGCGCGGCCGGACGGCGCCGCGCCCAGGACGCTCGCGGGCTTCTCGGCGGAGATTTTCGCCTCGGGTCTCGAAGGCCCGCGCGTCATTCGCCATGCGCCCAATGGCGATATTTTCGTCACCGAGAGCGTCGGCGGCCGGCTCCGCGTCTTTCGTCTCGAGAATGGGAAGATCGCGCCGGCCTCTTCCCATGTCTTCGCCGCGGAACTCGAGCGACCTTATGGGATAGCTTTCTATCCGCCGGGGCCGGAGCCGCGCTTCGTCTATGTCGGCACGCCGACGAAAGTGCTGCGCTTCCCTTATAAGAACGGCGATCTTTCCGCCTCCGGCCCCGCCGAGACGATCGCGAATCTGCCGGGCGCCGATGGCGGCCATTGGACGCGCGATCTCGTTTTCTCGCGCGACGGCAAGACGCTCTATGTTTCCGTCGGCTCCAAGACCAATGTCGCCGAAGGCCATCCGCGTCCGTCCGCGCAGGAGGTCGCGCAGCTCGAGGCCGCGCATGGGCAGGGCGCGAGCGCGGGCGCCGAATTCGAGCGCGCGACCGTGCTCGCCATAGACCCGGAAGGAAAGAGCCGGCGCAATGTCGCCAATGGGCTGCGCAATTGCTCCGGCCTGCAATTGCAGCCGGGGACCGACGCGCTCTGGTGCGTGGTGAACGAGCGCGACATGCTGGGCGACGATCTGCCGCCCGATTACGCCACGCGCGTGAAGGAGGGCGCCTTCTACGGCTGGCCCTGGCATTACATCGGCGCGCATGAGGACCCCCGCCACGCCGGCGAGCGTCCCGATCTCTCGAGCAAGATCACCATTCCCGATGTGCTGCTCCAGCCGCATTCGGCGCCGCTGGGCATCGCCTTCTACGAGGGTGGCCAGTTCCCGGCGGAGTATAAGGGCGACGCTTTCGTCGCTCTGCACGGCTCCTGGAACCGCGCCAAGCGCACGGGCTACAAGATCGTGCGCCTCTCCTTCAAGGACGGCGTCCCGACCGGCGAGTATCAGGATTTTGTGACTGGCTTCGTCGTGGACGACACGCGCGTCTGGGGCCGCCCCGTCGATGTGGCGGTGGCGCGCGACGGCTCGCTGCTGGTGAGCGAGGACGGTAACGGAACGATTTGGCGCGTGTCCTACAGCGGCGCTGCGCCGGCGCAGACGTCCGGGCTCAATCCGGGCAAATAGAGCGCTTTCCGACCGGCACGGAATCGTTCGATCGATCAGAATTCGCTCCCACGCGAGAATCGAGAGCGCTATCCGATCCAATCGGATTGGATAGCGCTCTGACGGGCGAGGGACGCGGCGGCGGTCTAGGGCAATCGGGTGAATGCCGAAAGGGACGCGCTCACCCTCCCCTTTAGGGGGAGGGTCGGCCGGCGAAAGCCGGACGGGGTGGGGTTCGCGGTGAAGACTTGGGGCGTCACTCCCTCCCGAGCGCCTGCGGCGCTCGACCTCCCCCCTCGAGGGGGAGGTGGACACGCCTCGTCAATCACCACTTCTCGTTCGCCCGATCGCCCTGGGCGGCGGTCGTCCTGCTGGACGGGGCGGGCGCCTTTGGCCTATTTCTTGGGAAAAATGCCGGGAGACGATGACGTCCTCCCGGCGCTCCCGGAAACGCCGAGGCTCGCGCTATGTCCCTTCCTCTCGCCACGCCGGGCCGCAAGCTCGGCTCGATCGCCCTTTGGAGCGCCATCGTCGCGCTCGGCGTCTTCTCGCTCTTCACCCTGGCGATGGCGCGCGGCGAGACCGTCAACGCCATGTGGCTGGTGGCGGCGGCGGTCTGCGTCTATCTCGTCGCCTATCGCTTCTACTCCCTGTTCATCGCCAACCGGGCGCTCGGCCTCGATCCGCAGCGCAAGACGCCGGCGCATCGCCACAATGACGGGCTCGATTATGTGCCGACCGACAAATATGTGCTGTTCGGCCATCATTTCGCGGCCATAGCCGGGGCGGGGCCGCTGGTCGGCCCGGTGCTGGCGGCGCAAATGGGCTATCTGCCCGGCACGCTCTGGCTGCTCACCGGCGTCGTCTTCGCCGGCGCGGTGCAGGATTTCGTCGTGCTGTTCATCTCGACGCGGCGCGACGGGCGCTCGCTCGGCGATCTCATCAAGACAGAACTCGGGCCGGCCGCCGGAATCGTCGCCATGGTCGGCATTCTCACCATCATGGTCATTTTGCTCGCCGTGCTGGCGCTCATCGTGGTCAAGGCGCTGGCCGACAGCCCCTGGGGCTTCTTCACTGTCTTCGCCACTCTGCCCATCGCCGTGCTGATGGGCGTCTATGGCCGCTATTTGCGTCCCGGCCGCATATTCGAAATGTCGGTCATCGGTTTCGTGCTGCTCATCGCCTCCATCGCGTTCGGCCGCACTGTCGCGGAGACGCCGGCGCTCGCCGCGCTCTTCACTTTCAAGGGCGAGACGCTCGCCTTCATGCTGATCGGCTATGGCTTCGTCGCCTCGGTTCTGCCGGTGTGGTTTCTGCTGGCGCCGCGCGATTACCTCTCCACCTTTCTGAAGATCGGCACCATCGCCTCGCTGGCGCTGGGGATTTTCTACGTCATGCCGGAGCTGAAAATGCCGGCGGTCAGCCGCTTCATCGACGGGACCGGCCCGGTCTTCGCGGGCAGCGTCTTTCCTTTCCTGTTCATCACCCTCGCCTGCGGCGCCATTTCCGGCTTTCACGCGCTGGTCTCTTCCGGCACCACGCCCAAGATGATCGGCGACGAGACGCAAATCCGCTTCATCGGCTATGGCGCTATGCTGATGGAGTCTTTCGTGGCCATAATGGCGCTGGTCGCCGCCACCGTGCTCGATCCGGGCGTCTATTTCGCCATGAACAGCGCGCCCGCCGTCATCGGCTCCACGGTCGACACGGCGGCGCAGACCATATCGTCCTGGGGCTTCGTCATCACGCCGGAGGCGCTGAGCCAGGCGGCGGCCGAGGTCGGCGAGAAGACGGTGCTCTCGCGCGCCGGCGGCGCGCCGACGCTCGCGGTCGGCATGGCGAAAATATTGTCGGGGGCGATCGGCGGCGCCTCCATGACCGCCTTCTGGTATCATTTCGCCATTCTCTTCGAGGCGCTGTTCATCCTCACCACTGTGGACGCCGGCACGCGCGTCGCGCGCTTCATGATTCAGGATCTCGTCGGAACCTTCTGGCCGCGCTTCAAGCATACGCGCGCCTGGATTCCCAATTTCGGCGCCACGGGGCTCGCCGTCGCCGGCTGGGGCTGGTTCCTCTATCAGGGCGTCATCGATCCTCTCGGCGGCATCAACACGCTCTGGCTCATGTTCGGCATCGCCAATCAAATGCTGGCGGCCATAGCGCTCACCCTCTGCACTGTGGTGCTGTTCCGCATGAAGCGGGAGCGCTACGCCTTCATCGCCGCGGCGCCGGCGGCCTGGCTCTATATCTGCACGCTGACGGCGGGCGCCGAGAAAATCTTCCATCCCGATCCCAAGATCGGCTTCCTCGCCCATGCGGCGCGCTATTCCGCCGCGGCGGCGGAGGGCAGACTGCTCGCCCCGGCCAAGACCGCCGCCGAGATGAGCCGCATCGTCTTCAATGATTATGTGAACACGACGCTCTGCGCCGTCTTCATCGCGCTGGTCTTGTCCATGCTGTTCTTCGGCCTGCGGGCCATCGGCGAGGCGCGGCGCGCGACCAGCGTCACCACCAGGGAGACGAGCGATGAGCTGCACGATCTGCAAATTGCCCGCGCTTGATCTTTCCAAGCTCGGGCAGAAGCTGCGCGATGGCGCGCGGCTGATGATCGGGCAGGGGGATTACGAGGCCTATGTCGCGCATCGGCGCGCCAATCATCCGAGCGAGCCGCTGATGACGCGCGAGGAGTTCTTCCTCGAGCGTCAGGCGAGCCGTTTCGGCGAAGGCGGCCGGCGCGCGATGCGTTGCTGCTAGAGTGTTTTCTAGCGAAGTGGGAACCGGTTCGCGTGAAGAAAACACGACAGAACAAGGGACGGAAACGCTCGGGTGAGGTTCAGCACTCGGCCCGGCCGAGCGCCCGAAACGTGAGCAGCGCGGCGGCTTCCGAAGTATTCAGCGCATAGGCCATATAGAGAAATCCGAGACGCGTGATCCGCGTCTCGCGGATTTTTTCGACCAGCTCCGCCGTCTCGACGGGCGCGAGCGATGCGAATTCTTGCAGTATATCTTCCGCCGCATGGCGGAATCTCTCGCGCTCGGCGAGCGTAGCCCTGTCCCAGAGCTGCGGATTGGACCCGAATTTCGCGAACAGCGATTTCGCGACGGTTTCGATCAGGTCGATCATGGGAATTCTCTATGTGAGCTGTGATTTTTGAACTCTGTTTCCACCCTCGGCACAATCTTGATTTTGTTCCAGCCTATTGTGGAGCCGCCGCCGCGCGAAGCTCGATAATCTACGCATTCGCGCGCAGGGGAGGGGCGAGACGCGCGGCCCCGCCTCGAGCGCGCGCCTTCACCTTTTTGCGCTTCTGCTCTAAGCTTCCTTCCATGTCCGCTGACGCCGATCTTTCCTTGGAGACGGGGCTCGCCGCGCTCGTCGACTGGTATGTGTCGATCGGCGTCGACATAGCCGTCGACGAGGCGCCGCACGACCGTTTCGCCGAGAGCGCCGCGCCGCCGGCGCGCGTCGCGACGCCCGCGCCCGTCGCTGCCTCTTCGCCCTCGCCATCGCCCGTGCGTCGGGCCGAGCCGCCGGCGCGGGAGACCCGCTCCCAGCGCTCCGCCGCGCCCGTCTTCACCGAGGAGGCCGCCCGCGACGCGCGCGAGGCCGCCGGCGCGGCGCAGACGATAGAGGAATTGCGGGAGCGGCTCGCGGCTTTCGACGGCTGCGCGCTGAAAGCGACGGCCGGGCATTTTCTCTTCTCGGCCGGCGCGCCCGGCGCGGCTCTGATGGTGCTGGATTTCTCGCCCGGCGAGGAGGAGGAGCGCGGCGGCGCGGCTTTCGTCGGGCCGGAGGCGCGGCTGCTCGACAATATGCTGCGCGCGATTGGGCGCGACCGCTCCGGCGCCTATCTCGCCTATGCGACGCCCTGGCGTCCGCCCGGCGCGCGCGAGCTCAATCCGGCGGAAGTGGCGGCGCTCAATCCCTTCCTGCGGCGCCACGTGGAGCTGGCCGCGCCGCGCGCTCTGCTCATTCTCGGCGATTTCGCCGCCCGCGCCGCGCTCGGCTCGCCGGATGTGGCGCGCTATCGCAACGCCTGGTTCGATTACGATCACGGCGGCGGCGCGACGCGCGCGCTGCTCGCGCCGTCGCTCGCCAGCCTGCTCAGGACGCCGGCGATGAAGCGCCGCGCCTGGCGCGATCTGCGCGCCCTGGCCGCGGCGCTCGTCTGATTACTCCGCCGCTTCGCCCTCGGCGCCGCCGCCGAAGCGACGGGCGACATAATCTTCGACGATGCGGGTGAATTCTTCCGCTATGCCCTCGCCACGCAAGGTCATCGCCTTCTTGCCGTCGATGAACACGGGGGCGGTCGGCGCCTCGCCCGTGCCGGGAAGCGAAATGCCGATATCGGCGTGCTTGGACTCGCCCGGCCCGTTGACGATGCAGCCCATCACCGCGACATTCAGCGTCTCGACGCCCGGATAATCCTGCCGCCAGACGGCCATGCGCTCGCGAATATGCGATTGAATGTCGCGCGCCAGCTCCTGGAAGACGGTGGAGGTGGTGCGGCCGCAGCCAGGGCAGGCGGCGACCAGCGGCACGAAGGTGCGAAAGCCCATCGTCTGCAAAATCTCTTGCGCGACGCGCACCTCATTGGCGCGATCGCCGCCGGGCTCCGGCGTCAGCGACACGCGGATCGTGTCGCCAATGCCGTCCTGCAGCAGCACGCCCAGCGCCGCCGCCGAGGCGACGACTCCCTTCGAGCCCATGCCCGCCTCGGTGAGGCCGAGATGCAGCGCATAATCGCTGCGCAACGCCAGCATGCGATAGACGGCGATGAGGTCCTGCACGGCGGAGACCTTGGCCGAGATGACGATGCGATCGCGCGAGAGGCCGATCTCCTCGGCGCGCTCGGCGGAGATCAGCGCCGAGCGGGCCAGCGCCTCGCGCGTCACCGCGCGCGTGTCGAGCGGCGCCGCGGAATTGGCGTTGATGTCCATGAGATGCGTCAGCATCTCCTGATCGAGCGAGCCCCAATTGGCGCCGATGCGCACCGCCTTGCCATGCTTTATGGCCAGCTCGACGATGGCGCCGAATTGCCGGTCCTTCTTCTCCTTGAAGCCGACATTGCCGGGATTGATGCGATATTTGTCGAGCGCCTCGCCGCAGGCCGGATGATCGGCGAGCAGCTTGTGGCCGATGTAATGAAAATCGCCGATCAGCGGGACGTCGATATTCTTCTGCGCGAGACGGTCGCGAATATGCGGCACGGCGGCGGCGGCCTCGTCGCGATCGACGGTGATGCGCACCAGCTCCGAGCCGGCGCGGACCAGCGCTTCGATCTGCGTGACCGTGGAGTCGACATCGGCCGTGTCGGTATTGGTCATGGACTGGACGACGATGGGCGCGCCGCCGCCGATCGTCACCGCGCGCGGCCCCCGGCCGATCGTCACCGCCGCCGTCCTATGGCGCGGCGCCGGCTCGGCGGAGATGGGGTCGGGAAGGCGGGTCTCGATTTCGTCGGTCATCGTCGGTCGTGTCCCCTCGATGGGATTTGGATCGTCTCGCGTGAGGTCTGCCGCCTTCCTTCTCCCCGCGAGCGGGGAGAAGGCGAGGGATGAGGGGCCTGGGCGTTCCACCGTGGCTCGCGCCCCGAGCCCCTCACCCTGGCCCTCTCCCCGCTCGCGGGGAGAGGGGAAATGCGGCGAGCCCGTCACCTGGAATCTGTCGAGCCTTGGTGGGCCGGAACGTGTCCCGCGTCAAGCCGGCGGCAGCAGCCCCATGCGCTTGGCGAGGATGCGGTCCAGCAGCCGCGCCGGCAGCAGGCGCGGCAGCAGCCAATCCAATAGATAGCTCGGCACGACGCGAATGCGCGCCGGGGGCCGCTTCTCGGTCAGCGCGCGCAGCACGGCGGCGGCGACGCGCTCCGGCGGCGGGCCGAGCCGGCCCTTTTCGACCGCCCATTTCTGCAGCCTGCGGGCCGAGGCGCCGTAGACGGTGGAATCATAGCGGCCGAAATCGGCGCTCTCGGCCTTGTCCCATATGGGCGTGGCGATCACGCCCGGCTCTATGACCACCACATCGACGCCGAAAATCATCAGCTCGCGCCGCAGCGAGTCGGACAAGCCCTCGAGCGCATGCTTGGAGGCGGCATAGGCGCCGAGAAAGGGCGAGGCGAGGCTGCCCGCCACCGAGCTCATATTCACGATGCGGCCGGGCGGTCCGCGGCGCTTTTCCGGGCTCGCTCCGAGCAGAGGCGCGAAAGCCTGGGTGACGGCGATCTGGCCGATCACATTGACCTCGAGCTGGAGGCGGACCTCCTCTATCGGCTGATAGAGCAGCGGCGCCGGAAACCCCGCCCCGGCATTGTTGACGAGCCCGGCGAGGCGTGCGCCCTCGAGCCGCCGCTCGGTCTCCCGCGCCGCCTCGGCCACGGCGGCGGCGTCGGTCACGTCGAAGATGAGCGGCGTGAAGCTCTCCGCGCCGAAACGCGCTTGCAGCCGCGCGCTGTCGGCTGCCGTGCGAACGCTGCCGAAGACATGAAAGCCCTGCGCCGTCAGCGCCTCCGCCAGCGCATAGCCTATGCCGGTGGAGACTCCGGTGACGACGACGAATTTTTTCTCGCTCATGCGCCCGCTCCCGTCAGCGCGCGCAATGTGGCGATGGTGGAGGAATCGGCGCGGCCGTCGACGAGGGCGGGGCGGAAATGCCGCTGAAAGGCGGCGACCACGCCGGCGCAGGCCTGGTCGTAATCGCCGGTGACGTCGATCTTATAGCCGTAATCGGCGAGCGCCTGCTGCAATCGCCTCACCTCGTCTCCCCGCGCGCCGGTCTCCAGAACCGCGCCGCCGACGATGGCGGCTGGCTCGACATAATGGCCGACGCCGAGCCCGGCCAGCGTCTTCCAGGGGAAGAATTCGCCGGGGTCGATCTTGCGGCCGATGGCGATGTCCGAATGGCCGAGCACGCGCCGCGGGGCTATGCCCTGCCGCGCGCAAATATCGCGGCAGAGCGCCGCTGTCGCCTCGATCTGGCGGTCCGGGAAGGGGCGCGGATCGTCATGGCCGGGATGGACGATCTCAATGCCGACGGAGGCGGAGTTCAGATCGGTCTCGCCTGCCCAGAAGCTGCGGCCGGCGTGCCAGGCCCGGCGCGCCTCCGGCACGAGCTGCAGAATGGTCCCGTCCTCATCGACGAAATAATGCGAGGACACCTGCGCTTCGACGCTGGTGAGCAGCGCCAGCGCCGAGGCCGCCGTCGGCATGCCGGTGTAATGCAGGATCAGCGCGGAGACGGGCGTCAGCCGCTCATTGTGATTGGGCGAGGGACGGAAATCGGCGGTGTGCGGCGTGTCGGGTGAGAGCATATCTGTTCCGAGCGAGGAGACGCTCGGCCGATCGCATGAGACCTCGGCGAGCGAAGCAAAAGGCCCCGCTTTGTGAGCGGGGCCTTCAGGACAAAGAGTTTCTTGGCTGTTCGAGGCTTGTCATCGCCCGTTGAACAGCCTGCCCAGCAAGCTGGGTCTTAAAGCCCGACGACCGGGATACGAGACGGAATATAGCGGCAATTCGTGTGTTCTTCAACGCAAGAAGCCGAGGCCTGCGAGCACCGCTCCACGCACGCCTTCCAAATCGGCGTCGCTCATCTCGGGAATTTCCCATTTTCGGCGACCCACCTTGAACCCGTCGAGACGGGAGACCGAGAAATTTCCGACCATGTCGGCTTTCGCCCAGCACGGAAGATTCGCGTCTTCCGCCGGATGATAATTCTTGGACAGGCGAAAGCAGAAGGGGAGGTCATGGAACGGTCGCGTCGTGCTGATGGGCACGATCGTGACGATTTGCGATCGGTAGGGAAGGCGCGGCGAAATGACGACCACGGGACGGATCTTATTCATCTCCGGCTCGTTGATGTCGGAAAAGTCGCACATGAATAGCTGCCCGAGCCTCGGATAGAATTTTATCGACATCGGAATCCGTGAGCGCTCGCGCTTGCAATGGCGCGTCCCCGCGAGCAGCGTCAACGTAGCTGTCTGCGAACGGCCTTGTATACTCCTGACCAGCCGCCGGCGACCAGCGCCGTCGCAATGACATAGGCGAGCGCCTTCGGTTCCGGTGTCGCGAAGCGGAACAGTTCCGCCGCCGCAGGAAGATAGACGATCAGCGCGAGCGTAAGCGCCGTGATCGTCGCTATGATCCAGAAGGCGACGCGCCGCTTGTCGAAAAAGGCGGTTCCCGGCTCGGCGGCGGAGGCGAAGGCCATGGCCAGATTGCCGATAACGAGGCCGACGAAGACCAGCGCGCGCGTCTCCCCTTCGCTCTCGCCGGCGCGCATCGAGACGAAATAGACGCAAAGCAGCGCCGCGAGCAGAATCGCGCCCTCGAGAAATCCGGCGCCGATCTGGCGCAGGCCGAACAAGGGCTCGGCCGGAGAGCGGGGCGGCTCTTCCATCATATGGCGCTCGGCCGGCTCGCTCTCGAAGACGAGCGCGCAAACAGGATCGATGATGAGCTCCAGCGCCACCACATGGACGGGATAGAACACCGGCGGCAGCAGAAAGAGTATGGGCGTGAGCGCGAGGCCGGCGATGGGCACATGGATAGCGGTCACGAAGATCAGCGCCTTGCGCAGATTGGTGAAAATGCGCCGCCCGCTGCGCACGCCCGCGACGATCGAGGCGAAGCGATCGTCGAGCAGCACGATCGAGGCGGCCTCGCGCGCGACATCGGTTCCGCGCTGGCCCATGGCGACGCCGACATGCGCGGCGCGCAGAGCCGGGCCGTCGTTCACGCCATCGCCGGTCATGGCGACGATATGGCCATTGCGCTTGAAAGCCTCCACCAGAGTGAGCTTCTGCTCCGGGCGGATGCGCGCGAAGACGCGCGTGGTCTCGACGGCTTCGTCCAGAACGGCGTCGCTCAGAGCGGCGATCTCGGCGCCGCTCAGCGCGCCGTCTCGCGTCTCTATGCCGGCCTGGCGCGCTATGGCGAGCGCCGTCGCCGGATAATCGCCGGTGATCATCACCACATGAATGCCGGCGCGCGCCGCCAGCACGACCGCTTCTGGAACATCCTCGCGCAGAGGATCGAGAAAGCCGACGAGCCCTTCCAGCGCAAAGACTCCAGAGCCGGGATCGTCCTCGCGCGGCAATGGCCCGCAATGCGTGGCGACGGCCAGAACGCGCAGGCCATGCGCCGCCATTGTCGCCACCTCGGCGGTCAGAAGGCGCAGCGCATCGGCGTCCAGGCGGCAGAGGCCGGCGATCGCCTCCGGCGCGCCTTTGGCGAAGGAGGCGACGCTCTCGTCGTTCGCGCGCCATGTCTGCACGAAGGCGAGCGTCTCCGGCCGCAGCGGAAAGCTGCGCAGGATCTCGGCGCTCGCGGGCGGATCGCTGGCGAGGCGATGCAATGCGCGATCCATCGGATCGGAGGGATCGGCGGCGCTGGCGCGCACAGCCGCGTCCAGCAAGGGCGTGATCTCGTCCGGCATTGCGCCCTCGCCCGGCCGCCACATGTCCGCGCCGCGCAGGAAAAACGCCGCCTCCATGCGGTTTTGCGTGAGCGTGCCGGTCTTGTCGACGCAGAGCACGTCGGTCGCGCCCAAAGTCTCTATGACGGCGGAGCGGCGCGCCAGCACATTGCGCCGCGCCAGACGATAGGAGCCGAGCGCCAGAAACACCGCCAGCACCATGGGGAATTCTTCCGGCGTCAGCGATATTGCGAGGGTTATTCCCGTCAGCCCCGCTTGAATCCAATCGCCGAAGGCGAGGCCATAGGCGAGCGCCACGAGAAGGCAGAAGCCTATGCCCAGCGCGCCGAAGATCGCGACGATGCGGCCGGTGCTCTTTTGCAGCGGCGTCTCCTCCGGCTCGATCGATTCGAGCGAGCGGCCGATGCGGCCGAGCCGCGTCGCGCGTCCGGTGCGCGTCGCCAGCATCGCGCCCTGGCCGAGCGTCACCAGCGTGCCGGCGAAGAGAAAGGGCGCCTCCTCGCCCGGCTCGGGATCGAGCAGCGGGTCCACCAGCGTCGCTGGGGCTTTCCAGACCGGCGCCGATTCGCCGGTCAGCGCCGATTCGTCCACCGAGAGAACGTCGCCGCGCAGCAGCGCGCCATCGGCCGGTGCGCGCTCTCCCTCGCCGACGAGCACAATGTCGCCGGGGACGATCTCGCGCGCCGGAATGCGCCGCTCGCCCTCGGCGCGCAGCACGCGGGCGCTGGGCGCGGCGAGGCTGCGCAGAGCCGCGAGCGCATTCTCGTTGCGCGTCTCCTGCGCCACGACGAGGCCGATGGAGAGAAAAGCCCCCGCGGTGAGCAGCAGGCCTTCATGAATATCGCCGAGCGCGAGATAGAGCAGCGCGGCGACGATGAGCAGCGCGAACATGGGCTCGCGCAATGCGGCGAAAGCGATCAGCAGCCAGGGGCGGCGCTGCGGCTGCTCCAGCTCATTGGGGCCGAAATGGGCGAGGCGCGCCGCAGCCTCGCTCTCGGAGAGCGGCGCGAAATCGCTCGCCGGCCGGGGCTCGGGTCGTGATGCGCGGAGCCCCATGCCATTCCTTCGGTTTCAGGTCTGCGGCGTCATCGCGCTCACGCCGCCAGAGCGGCGAGCACGCGCGCCCAGGAGCGGGAGCCTTTCTTGAACGAGCTATAGGCGTATTTTTCGTTGGGCGAATGAATGCGGTCGTCCTCGAGCGCGAAGCCGATCATCAGCGTGTCCATGCCGAGATCGCGCTTGAAGGCGCCGACGATCGGGATGGAGCCGCCGCAGCCGACGAGCGCCGCCTCCTTGTCCCATTCCTCCTGCAAGGCGCGCCGCGCGCGTGTGAGCGCCTCGGAGCCGAAGGGCAGCTGCAGAGCGCGCGAGGCGCCATGCGGAACGAATTCCGCGCGCACATCGACCGGCAGGCGCTCGCGCACGAAAGCGCGGAACGAGTCCAGCACCTTCTCCGGGTCCTGCGTCCCGACGAGGCGGAAGGAGATTTTCGCGCTCGCCTTGGCCGGCAGCACCGTCTTGGCGCCGGGGCCGGTGTAGCCGCCGATGATTCCATTCACGTCGCAGGTCGGGCGCGACCAGACTTGCTCGATGACGCTGCGCCCGCGCTCGCCGGCCGGGCGCGCGACGCCGACGCTCTTCAAAAACGCGGTCTCGTCGAACTCCAGCCCGCGCCATTGCGCGGCGATCTCCTCCGGCAGCTCGGCGACGCCGTCGTAAAAGCCCGGCAGCGTGACGCGTCCCTCGGCGTCATGGAGATCGGCGACGATCTTGGCCAGCACATGGATCGGATTGACGACCGGCCCGCCGAATATGCCCGAATGCAGATCGCGATCGGAGGCGGTGAGGATCACCTCCTCCTGCGCCAGGCCGCGCAGCATTGTGGTGATGGCGGGCGTCTTGGCGTTCCACATTCCGGTGTCGCAGACGAGCGCCAGCGCCGGCTCGGACAATTCCTCGCGATTGGCGGCGAAGAAATCCGGCAGCGAGGGGGAGCCGGTCTCCTCCTCGCCCTCGAAGAGGAAGGTGATGTGGCAGGGCAGGCCGCCATTGCGTTGAAAGGCGCGGCAGGCCTCGAGGAAGGTCATCAGCTGGCCCTTGTCGTCCGAGGCGCCGCGGGCGACGATCTCCTCGCCCTTGTCGCCTTTCACCAGCCGCGGATCGAAAGGATCGCTGACCCACAGATCGAGCGGGTCCGGCGGCTGCACGTCATAATGGCCATAGAACAGCACATGCGGCGCATCCGGCCGCTTGGCCTTGGCGTGGCCGACGACGATCGGATGCCCGGGCGTGTCGCGCACGCTCGCCTCATAGCCCAGCTCGCGCAGCTGGTCGGCGAGCCAATCGGCGGCGCGGCGGCATTCCCCGGCGAAGGCGGGATCGGTGGAGACGGATTTGATGCGCAGAAAATCGAAGAGGCGATCCGTGGCCGCGGGCAGATCGGCGTCCAAGGATTGGAGAACGTTTTCCGTCGACATGAAAGAGGCTCCGCTACGGGTCGCGCTGCGCGGCGCAGCGCGAGTCGCGATGAAAACTGCAAGCTGGTCCCGAAGCTAGTGCGAATGGAGCGTCATGAAAAGAGCGACGGCTGCGCGGGTGGATCTATCGCTTCTGTAGGCTACGGCTCGGGTTGCAATTCCTGCTATGCGCCAGGAGCGGGCGTTCCCAGGCAGACGGTCGAACGACGGGAATCGACCGAAGGCGAACTTCGGAATTATGCTCACTTTAGTCCGCTTTGACATCTACAGGCGGATGCGCGGGCGGCCCGTCATCGAGGCCATCCTCAATTCGAAGGCGTCGTCGTGCTTATGCCCCAAGCGCCATCGTCGGTTTGGGAAAGAAACACAGATTTTTGCCCGGAGCTCGTAAATCTTATCGTTCTGTCATCGATCCATGCAGCGAACTTGGCTTTCGCCGGCAAGCGTTTCTTGCTCGTTTTTGACGCCCATATTTTAATTGGCTTTTTGCCTCGGACATCGAAGATCGCGAAACCAGACTCGGTCACTCCGTCTTCATCATATTCGATCGTAAGCGCCGAATTTCCAAGCGGCGAAAAATGGGGGGACGCATATCCGAAATCCAGCGTGCGTCCTGTTCGACCATCGACAGCAATGACGTGGCTGTCGTCTACCCCGAAGTCTGCCACGACGAAAATATGCGTTGACGGATAGAAATCAGCGAGGCCATAGCCATAACCTCCGTCCATCGCGCCAGTTTCATCCCTGTTCTTGAAATTTTTTCTGTCGCCATTGTCCATGCGCAGGACGAGTATTCCGCCTCGCATCGCCGCCAGTGGGCCAGCCAATGCGATGCATTTTTTGCTGAATTCTTCGGTGGATGTGTTTGGGATAGATTCTCGGCAGGTTTGGGCTCGCAACACAGGCGCAGCGGTCTCAGTTGGTTCGGAGGGCTGCTCGGCCCGAGTCGGCAAAGGCGTGTAGGCCAGAATATCGACTGCAAGCAAAAGAGCAAAAATTCGCATCTGGCGAGCCCTGTCTAACGCGTAACGAACTAATTGCCATGCCCACAATAGTAGATATATCGGAATCCGTTGGGAAGGCTGTTTGCCGCCCGAAGTGGGCGTTCGCCAGAGTCCTTGACGGGTGGCCGCTTCGGGTCGCAAGCCGGAATCCGAACCGACCCCACCACTGATCCCCTTTCCGGCGTCGCCCGCACTTCCCAAGCCCTCATGTGCAGCCTAAGTAATGGGCGCGCTCCGTTCGGTGGGGCGGATGACGTCATGAGGAGACTTTCGGATGAATTTTTCGCTCCGCCGGCCGTCTCTGCTGGCCGCTCTCTTCCTCGCGCTCTCCCTCTCGGGCTGCGGCTACAACACGATTCCGACGCAGGAGGAGGAAGCCAAGGCCAAATGGGCCGAGGTGGAGGCGCAATATCAGCGCCGCGCCGATCTCATCCCCAATCTCGTCGCCACCGTGCAGGGCTACGCCAAGCATGAGAAGGACGTGCTCACCGCGGTGACGGAGGCGCGTGCTCACGCCTCGCAGGCCAAGGTCGATGTCTCGCAGCTCACCGATCCCGAAAAATTGAAGCAGTTCCAGGAGGCGCAGGCACAGCTCTCCGGCGCGCTGGGGCGGCTGCTCGCGGTCAGCGAGGCCTATCCAGATCTGAAATCCAACACCAACTTCCTGGCCTTGCAGTCACAGCTCGAAGGCACGGAGAACCGCATCAATGTGGCGCGGCGCGATTACATTCAGGCGGCGCGGGAGTTCAACACATCGCTGCGCACCTTCCCGACGCTGCTCTGGGCCAAGACCGTCTTCGCCGGAACCAAGCCGCTCGCCGAATTCACCGCCAACGCCGGCGCGGAGCAGGCGCCGACGGTGAAGTTCTAGAATCTCTTTTTTAGAAAACGCTCTATGGGAGATCGCCGCTGATGCCGTCGCTTCCTTCGTGGCCTTCGCGTCGCCGCGGCGTCTTCGCCACGATGCGCGGGACACGAAGCCTCGCTCTGCTGGTCTTCCTCCTGCTGCCGGCGTTCGCCTTCGCGGCGCTCGATTTCCCCGCGCTCACCGGCCGCGTCGTCGATGACGCGCATATTATTCCGCCGGCGGCGCGGCAGGAGGTCGAGGCCAAGTCGAAGGCGCTGGAGGAGAAGTCGGGCATTCAGCTCGTCGTCGCCACAGTGCCGTCGCTGCAGGACACGGATATAGAGACTTTCGCCAATGGCCTGTTCCGCTTCTGGAAGCTCGGCGAGGCCAAGGTCAATAATGGCGTGCTGTTCCTCATCGCGCCCAATGAGCGGAAGATGCGCATAGAGGTCGGCTATGGGCTCGAGGGCACGCTCACCGACGCGCTCTCCAAGGTCATCATCGCCACGGCGGTGACGCCCAAGTTCAAGACCGGCGATTTCGGCGCCGGAATCGAGCGCGGCGTCGATGGAATCATCGAGGTGCTGAGCGGCGATTCCGCCGAATGGGAAAAGCGCGTGAAAGTGCGCGCCGAACATTCGGAGCCGGGCTTCGACGAGATCGTGCCTTTCATCATCTTCCTGCTCTTCATGTTCGTCTTCTTCTCCATGCTGGCCAACGCCCGCGGCGGCGGGCGGCGCCTCTATCGCGGCGGACGCGGGCCGATCGTCTATTTTCCGCCCTCGAACGACAGCTGGTCCGGCGGCTCCTCCTGGGGCGGCGGGGGCTCCTCGTCGGGGGGCGGATCTTGGGGCGATGGCGGCGGCGGATTTTCCGGCGGCGGCGGCTCGTCGGGCGGCGGCGGCGCCTCGGGGGATTGGTGATGCCCATTTCGGAAGCGGATCAGGCGCGCATAGCGGAGGCGATCGCCGCCGCCGAGCGGCGCACGGCGGGGGAGATCGTCTGCGTCCTGGCGCGCCGCTCCTCCGATTACGCCTATGTGCCGCCGCTGCTGGCGGCGCTCATCGCGCTCATCGCGCCTTGGCCGCTCGTCTTCTTCACCGAGCTCGGCGTGCGGCTCATTCTCGCCATTCAGATTCTCGTCTTCATCGGCGCGGCGCTGCTCTTTTCGCTGCCGCCCTTGCGGCTCGCGCTGACGCCGCGCTTCGTCAAGCGCGAGCGCGCCCATCGCGCGGCGATCGAGCAATTTTTCACGCGCGGCGTTTCGGCGACCAGGGAGCGCACCGGTGTGCTCATTTTCGTCTCGCTCGGCGAGCGCTATGCGCGCATCGTCGCGGACGAAGGGATCGCGGCGAAAATACCGGAGGAGGATTGGCGCGCGGCGCTCGATCTTCTGCTCGCGCGCGTGCGCGAGGGCCGCGTCGCCGACGGCTTTGTCGATGCGATCGGCGAATGCGCGCGGCTCTTGTCGAAACATGTGCCGCCCGGCGGCCATGAGGAGCTGCCGGACCGGATCTATGTGATCTGAAAAATCCCGGAGACGCCGGGGCGCTCCGGGAAGTCGCGCGAGGAGAAGGCTCTCAGCCGATCAGGCGGGTGAGCTGGTGAAGGACGACGATGAAAAAGGCGAGCGCGCCGACGATGCCGGCGACGGCTTTGAAGAGCTCCGCATTGCTGTGCATGACGATTCTCCCTCAGTGCAATTTTTCTTGTGACGATGACGCAGCGCATCGCCGTGGGGAAAACTGCGCCGCGTTTTCATCGCCGACAATTGCGCGCGCATGCGGCAGAATGGCGCGAAGCGCTCGAGCGAATTGAATTTGCGGCGGAAAGCGCGGCGGCTACAAAAAGTCGCGCCCAGCTAATTGCGAGACGGGCGCGCGATAGCCGCAACTCGACTCCGCCGTCGCCGCGTCGTTAATGGAAAAGCAATCTCTGTGGCGGCGATGCGCGGAAGCTATTCCAAGCATTAACCCGTTTACGTTAATATACGTAAGGCGCGAGTCGAGAGCGGCGCGCGTGAGCATTGGTGTGCGGATCGCCCGCGTGAAAGCGTGGCGCCGCCCGGTGGCGTGAGGCAGATGAGCATGGTGTTCCGCGGCAGTTTCGCGCGTGCGTCCGTTCTGGCGTTCGCAGTCGGACTCGGTTCGTCCTCGGGCGCCGCCGCCGAGCCGCGCGCGCCTTTCCGCGCGCCGCTCACCGTCGCGCCGCCGCCGCTGGTGCGGCAGCTCGAGGTCTCCTGGCTGCGCATGGAAGAGCCGCCGTCGGAGATTTTCGCGCCGCCGGAGACATCGGCGCTGCTTCCCGTCGTCAACTCCACCGCGCTCGCCGTGCTGCCCGTCGCCGGCGGCTTCGATGTCGCCGAGGCGCTGCTCGACGTGGAGCAGCGCGCTTTCGCATTCGCGCTCGACTCCTGGGCCGGCGCGGCGCGCGGCGTGGAGCAGCGCGCGCGGCGCAAAGCGGTCGCCGCCTTTTATGCGCAGCGCGCCTATAAGCCTTTGTGGCGCGAGGCCGGCGCCTGGCGCGCCTCGGCGCCCGCCGCCATAGAGCGGCTGAGCCGCGCGCGCGACGATGGTCTCGATCTGCGCGGTCTCGCCTATCCTTCGGAGACGAAGCTCGGCGGCGATGCGGATGAGCTCGCTTTGTCGGAGGCGGTCGTCGCCTATGCGGCTCAGGCCTCCGGCGGACGCATCGATCCGCGACGTCTGTCGCGTCTCATCGGCGCGCATCCCGCTCTGCCGGACGCCGGCGCCGTGCTCGCGACGATCGCCGCCGCAGGATCGCGCGCGGGCGATCTTCTGCAAGACTATAATCCGCCGCATGAGGGCTATCGCGCGTTGCGGGGAAAGCTGGTGGAACTGCGCAGCGCCGGCCTGCCGGAGCTCGACAGGCGCTTCGCCGAGGCCGCGCATTCGATCGCGCATGACGCCGCCCCGGGCCGCGAGGCGCCGAGCGCGCCGCCGCGCCGCTCCAATGCGCAGGTGGAGGCGGAGATCATCGCCAATATGGAGCGCTGGCGCTGGCTGCCGCGCGAGCTCGGCGAGAGCCGCATAGAGGTGAACATTCCCGATTTCGAGCTGGCTCTGGTGCGCGACGGACATGTCGCGCATCGCGCTCGCGTCATCGTCGGCAAGGAGGGCACGCCGACGCCGGTGTTCTCCGACAAGATGCAGTTCATCATCGTCAATCCCTATTGGAACGTGCCGCCGTCGATTTTGACGAAAGAGATGCTGCCCAAATTCGGCGGCGACCTCGGCGCCATCGCCGCGCGCGGCTATGAGGTGATCACGCGCAAGGGACAGACTTTCGTGCGGCAGAAGCCCGGCGAATCCAATGCGCTCGGGCGCATCAAATTCATGTTCCCCAATGATTTCTCCGTCTATCTGCACGACACGCCCAATCATGCGCTGTTCGCTTCGGCGCATCGCGCCCTCAGCCACGGCTGCGTGCGCGTCGATCAGCCCTTCCGCCTCGCCGAGGCGGTGCTGGGGCCGGGCAGCGGCTGGCCGGAGGAGCGTGTGCGCAAGCTCATCGGCGGCAATGAGCGCTACATAAATCTTTCGCGGCCGCTGCCGATCCACATCGAATATTTCACCGCTTTCGTGGATGACGCGGGACGCCTGCAATTGCGCGGCGATCTCTACGGCTATTCCGCCAAGGTGCGGCAGGCGCTCGGGCTCGAGGGGTGACGTCCCATGGATTGCGAGCCTTCAGGCTCGCCCTTCCTCGAGGTCACAGAGTCGGCGCGTAGCCGAAGGCTTGATTGAGGCGCGACAATGCGACGCCGAGATCGATGGCCGCGCTCGCCCGCGCGCGCTGCGCGTCGAGCTGCAATTGACGCACGCGATAGAGATCGAACGCATTGATCTCGCCGAGCCGGAAGGAGCGCCGCGCGAGATCGAACTGCTCGCTCGCCACGGCGAGGCGCTTGGCCGAGAGGCCGTCGGCGCGTCGCGCTGCGGCGACGGCGGCGCGCGCGGCGTTGATCTCCGCCGCGACCAGCCTTTGCGCGCGGGCGAATTCGGCGTTGGCGCGATCCATCTCCGCCTGCGCCTCGGCGATGCGCGGAATATTGCGGCCGGGCGTCGGCAGCGGAATACGAAAGCGCACGCCGACCGTATTATTGTTGGAGCGGATCGGATTTTCGGTTGCGGGCTCCGTGCCTTGCTCATTGCGGCCGAAGACGGCGATCTCGGGATTGTCGATGAAGCCGGTCTCGATGAGCCGCATCTGCGCCTGCGCTTTCCCGACGGCGGCGAGCGGCGCGCGCAGCGCCGGATGCTCCTCCGGCGGGCGCGCCGGCAATGGCGCCTCCAGCGTTCCATCCGGCGTCCCGCCGCCGGTCAGCACCTCATAGGCGGCGCGCGCGGCCTTGGCGGCGGCGTCGGTCTGCGCGACTTCCGTCTCGGCGGCGAGCGTCTCATTGCGCGCGAGCAATTCGTCCTGCGCGGCGTTTTCGCCCAGCTCGACGCGACGTTTCATGTCATTGCCGATATCGCGCGCCGTCGCCAGACGATCGCGCGCGACGGCCGCGTCCTTCGCCGTGCGCTGCGCCGTCCACCAGGCGTCGCGCAGCAGCGCCGCGACATCGAGCCGACGCAGCGCCAGACGCTCGTCGATCTCGACGACGCCGGCGGAGACATTGAGCTCATAGGCCTCGCGCTCGCCGGGCAGCCAGATCGGCATGCCGATCTCGAGCTCGGATTCGCGATAGCCCTGCACATTGCCTTTGACGCGCTCCTGCCGCGAGCCGCCGAAGAAGGGCGAGCCGGGCGTGAAGGAATTGGCCTGCGCATAGCGTGCGGACACGGCGCGGCGCTGCGCTTCCAGCGCCGCGCTCTGCGCATCTATGCCGATCGCCTGATCGAGATGGCGCGTGAGCACGAGGCCGAAGGGCTTGCCCGGCGCTTTCGGCTTTGCTTTGGGCTTCGCCTCTATCCCCGGCGGCAGCGGCGAGACGGTGAGCTTGGGCTTCGTCTGCGCGGCCGCGCTCGCGGCGAGGAGAAGGACGAGCGTGGTCGAGAGGAGCGGAGAAACGCAGCGCATAGGTTTCATCGGCGCTGAATCCGCCAGCGGGAATCCGGCGCCGTGGTGACGGCGGGCTGCGTCGCGGCGCGCTTGCGCAGCAGACGCTTGAAGTCGAAGCGATCGTAGAGAATGGGCAAGAGCAGCAGCGTGAGAGCGGTGGCGGTGACGAGGCCGCCGATGACGACGATGGCGAGCGGCCGTTGGATTTCCGCGCCCGGACCCTTGGCGAAGAGGAAGGGCGCGAGGCCGAGCGCGGCGATGGTCGCGGTGAGCAGCACGGGACGCATGCGGCGGCGGGCGCCTTCGCGCACCGCGTCATGCACGGCGCGGCCCTCGGCGACCAGCTTGTTGATATAGGAGATCAGCACCACGCCATTGAGCACGGCGATGCCGATGAGCGCGATGAAGCCGACGGACGCCGGCACGGAGAGGAACTCGCCGGAGAGCCAAAGCCCGATGACGCCGCCGATCGCCGCGAAAGGCACGTTGCAGAACACCAGCGCCGCCTGCGACATGGAATTGAAGGTGAGATAGAGCAACAGGAAGATGAGCCCCAGCGCCAGCGGCACGACGATGGCGAGCCGCGCCGAGGCGCGCTGCTGGTTCTCGAATTGCCCGCCCCACACCAGCTCATAGCCCGGCGGCGTATGCACCTCCTTGGCGACGGCGGCCTTGGCCTCGTCGACGAAGCCGACGAGATCGCGCCCCGTGACATTGGAGAGCACGGTGGCGTAGCGCCGCGCCTCCTCGCGAATGACCTGAATCGGACCGTTCTCTGCGCGTATGTCGGCAAGCTGCGACAATTCCACCACCTTGCCGTCGCCGGAGACCACCGGCACGCGCGCGAAATCCACCGGCGAGCGGCGCGAGACGGGATCGCCGCGTATGACGAGCGGCGTGCGGACCGGGCCTTCGAGCACGAGGCCGACCTGCGTGCCGTCCACCCACACGCGCAATCCGTCCTGAATATCGCTGGCGTTGAGGCCGAGGCGGCCGGCGGCCAGGCGATCGATGCGCGCGGTGAGATAGCGCATGCCGTCATTCTGCAGCGCGAAGACGTCGCGCGAGCCCTCGATCTTGCGCAATGTTCCGGCGATCTCGCGCGCGAGGCGGTTCAGCTCGTCTATGTCGTCGCCGAAGACCTTCACCACCACATCGCCGCGCGCGCCGATGATCATCTCCTGCACGCGCATGTCGATCGGCTGCGAGAAGGAGTAGGAAATGCCGGGGAAAGTGTCGAGCACCTTGCGCATCTCGCCGAGCAGCCAGGCGACGTTCGGCTCGCGCCATTTGTCCATCGGCGCGAGCGTCAGGAACATGTCGGTCTCATTGAGGCCGACGGGGTCGATGCCGAGCTCGTCCGCGCCGGCGCGCGCCATCACGCCCTTTATCTCCGGCACGCGCGCCATCAGCGCGCGCTCGATGCGCATGTCGGTCTCGGCGGTCATGTCGACGCTGATGGTCGGATGCTTGCGCACGGTGATAACCGGCGTGCCTTCGTCCATCACCGGCATGAAGGTCTGGCCGATGTGGTTGGAGGCGAGCAGCGCCAGAGCGAGGCCGACGGTCACGGCCGCGCCGACGACCATGGGCCGGCGCAGCGCACGCTCGAGCAGGGGATCGTAGAAGGCGGAGATTTTGCGCACCAGCCAAGGCTCGTCGCTGCCGCCGGCGCGCAGCAGAGAGGCGGCGAGCGCGGGCACCACTGTGAGCGAGAGAATGAGCGCCGAGCCCATGGCGAAGGCGATGGTGAGCGCGACCGGCGCGAACAGCCGCCCCTCGAGCCCCTCGAGCGAGAGCAGCGGCAAAAAGACGGTGATGATGATGACCGCGCCGGAGACGAGCGGGCCGGCGACCTCGCGCGTCGATTCGTAGGTGATGCGAACGCGGTCGGAAATATCCGCCTTTTCCATTCCGGCGAGGCGATGCTCGACATTCTCGACGACGACGACGGCGCAATCGACCAATATGCCGATGGCGATGGCGAGGCCGCCGAGCGACATGATGTTCGCCGAGAGCCCGTAGAGCCGCATGATGGCGAAGGTGGAGAGCGCGGCGAGCGGCAGGATCAGCGAGACGACCACCGCCGCGCGCAGATTGCCGAGGAAGAGGAACAGCAGAATGACGACGAGGACGATGGCCTCGATCAGCACTTTCTGCACCGTCCACACCGCTTTGGAGATGAGCTCGCTGCGGTCGTAGAAAATCTCGATTTTGACGCCTTCCGGCAGGCGCGGCTTCAGCTCCTCGAGCTTGGCCTTGACGCCGGAGACGACCGTGCTGGCGTCGGCGCCGCGCAGGCCCAGCACCAGCGCCCATACGGCCTCGTCCTCGCCATTGCGCGTGGTGACGCCATTGCGGGCCAGCGCGCCATTGCGCACATCCGCCACATCGCCGACGCGCACGATTCCGGTCGGCCGCGCGGCGACGACGACGGAGCGTATGTCGTCGAGCGTGCGCAGCCGTCCCTCGGCGCGCACCAGCAGCGCCTCCTCGCCGTCGCGCACGCGGCCGGCGCCGTCATTGCGGTTGTTCTCCGCGAGCGCGTCCTTCAGCATCTTCACCGTGATGCCGCGCGCCGCCATGGCGGAGGGCGAGGGCGCGACCTCGAAAGTGCGCACGAAGCCGCCGAGAACATTGACGTCGGCGACGCCGGGCAGGCCGCGCAATGCGGGACGTATGGTCCAATCGACGAGGCTGCGCTGCTCTGTCGGGGTGAGGCCGCCGCCGACGAGGGTGAACATCAGCATTTCGGCGAGCGGCGTCACGATGGGCGCGAGGCCGCCCGAGGCGCCCGCCGGCAGCTGATCGGCGACCGAGGCCAAGCGCTCGTTCACTTGCGTGCGCGCCCAGAAAATATCCGTGCCTTCGCTGAACTCGAAAGTGAGCAGCGCCACGGAATAGCGCGTCGTCGAGCGCATGCGCACGAGATTGGGAATGCCGCGCGCGGCGATCTCGATGGGCGCGGTGACTCGGTTCTCCAGCTCCTCCGGCGTCAGGCCCGGCGCGCGCATGGAGACGAGCACCTGCACCGGCGCGACATCGGGAAAAGCGTCGATCGGCAGCTTGGAATAGGCGTGCGCGCCCCAGGCGGCGAGAGCGATCGCCGCGAGAAAGACCAGAAGCCGCTGGCCCAGCGCCGCTTTGATGAGTTTATCGAGCATGTCGCGTTTCGCTCACTTAGCGCTCGGGTCTTTCGCCGCAAGCTCGGCGAGCAGCGTCAGCATGCCCCGCGTCGCCACTTGATCGGCGACGGCGAGCCGTCCTTGGATCGACGCATATTGCGGCGTCTCCGAGACGAGGATCACCGGCACGGCGCGGAAACCATCGGCGGAGCGTAGAAACACCCAGTCCTTGTCGCGATGATGCACGACGGCGTCGGCCGGCACGCGCCAGAGCGTCCCGCCGGTTCCTTTGATGCGCAGAATGGCCTGCACCGCCTGTCCGGGTCGAATCGGGGATTTGCCGGGCGAGAATTCCGCGACGGCGGTGATGGATTGCGTCGCCGGATCGGCGGTGCGGCCGATACGAATCAGCCTTCCCTCGACGCCATGGCTCGGCAGCACGACCTTATCCGTGCGGTCGAGCCCGGCGGCGCGGCCGATGGGAATTTGCAGATTGACCCATATCGGATCGAGCCGCGCTATGGTGACGAGCGGCGCCGAGGCCATCACGCGATCGCCCACCGTCGCATGGCGGGCGAGAATGACGCCGGACATGGGCGCGCGCACGGTGAGCGCCGCGCCCATCTTGCGCTCCTTGCGCAGCGATTCGATCGCCTGCTCGCTCATGCCGTCCAGCGCCAGCAATTGGCCGCGCTCGTCCTGGAGAGAGCGCGCCTGCGCGGCTTCCGCGCGCGTCACCAGAAGGCGGCGCTCCGCGATGATGCGCTCCTTGTACAGCTGCTCGTCGCGGCGCAGCTTCTCATTGGCCAGAGCGGCGTCGGCGGCGGCCTGCAGAAAGGCGCGCTGCGCCTCGATCAGTTCGGAGGATTTGAGCGTCGCGATCGGATCGCCGGCTTTCACCTCCTCGTCCGGCGAGACCAGCAGAGTCTCGACGAGGCCGGCGGCGGGGGCGGCCACCATGCGCAATTGCTGCGGCGGAACCGTCACCGTTCCGGGAACGACGAGCTCGTCGGAGCCGGAGCTTTTCTCCACCGGCTTCGTCTCTATGCCCGCGGCTTGAATGTCCTGCTCGCGCAGCGGAATGGAGACCTCGTCGGCGGCGCGGGCCACGCTCGCGAGAAGCGCGCCGGCCAGTCCGACGATGACGGCAAGATGCTGAAACTTTTGTATGTTCATTCCGCCTGGAACCGGTCTTTGCGTCTACGCGCAATTTCGCTTATCGAAGCTGACGAAAAGCTGACGAGCTCGAACTCGACGCTGACGCGACGACCAAATTCGAGCGGAGCATAGCACCGCAGCCCTTGCCCATGCGAATATTGCTGGTGGAAGATGACGAGCGCATTTCCCGCGACGTAGCGAAGGCGCTGCGCGCGGCGGGCTATGTCGTGGACATTGTCGCCAATGGCGAAGAGGCCTGGTTTCTCGGCGATACGGAGAATTTCGCCGCCGTCATTCTCGATCTCGGCCTGCCGGGGCTCGATGGGCTCGCCGTGCTGGAGCGCTGGCGCGAGCAGGGCCGCCGCATGCCGGTCTTGGCCTTGAGCGCGCGCGGCTCCTGGAGCGAGCGCGTCGCCGGCATAGACGCGGGCGCCGACGATTATCTGCCCAAGCCGTTCCAGCCCGAGGAATTGCTGGCGCGGCTGCGCTCCGTCATTCGCCGCTCGGCCGGCCACGCCTCCTCGGTGACGCGCAATGGCGCGCTTTCGCTCGACGAGCGCAGCATGACCATCAAGGTCGACGACAATACGGTCGAGCTCACGGCGATCGAATATCGTCTCGTCGCTTATCTTCTGCATCGGCGTGGGCAGGTGGTTCCGCAATCGGATCTCGCCGAGCATGTCTATGGCCATGACCAGCAGAGCTCCAACGCCGTGGAAGTGCTGATCGGCCGCGTGCGCAAGAAGCTCGGCGCGCAGGCGATCGAGACCAGGCGCGGTTTCGGCTATCTGATGCCCGATCTCGACCGATGAGAACGCGCTCGCTGCGCCTGCGGCTGTTTCTCTTCGGAGCCGCCGCCATCGCCGGCGCGCTGGCGCTCGTCGGCTTCGTGCTCGTGCTGCTGTTCGAGCATCATGTCGAGCGCACGATGGACGACGACATAGAGACCTATGTGCGCCAGCTCGTCTCCGATCTCGCGGTGGATTCCGATGGACGGCTGCGCGTCATCACCGCGACGCCGGACCCGCGTTTCGCGCGGTTTCGCTCGGGCTTCTATTGGCAGGTGGCCAGCGACGACGGAAGCGACGTCGAGCGTTCCGCCTCGCTCGGCGACGAGGCGCTGGAATTCTCCGGCCGCTGCGAAAGCGGCGAGCGCATCATCTATCATCGCCTGCGCGGGCCCTGGGGCAATGCGCTGCTCGGCGGCGAGCGTTGCGTCGCGCTCGGCGGAGCGGCGCCGTCGCGCCTGCGCGTGCTGGTGGCGCTCGATCTCGCCGGCGTCGCCCGCGCGCGAGACGCTTTTGCGGCCGAGCTGTTCGTCGCGCTCTTTCTCATCGCGATCGGCCTCGCCTTCGCCACCTGGATTCAGGTCGGGCTCGGCCTCGCGCCGCTCGCCGGCCTCGGCGTGGCGG
Organism: Methylosinus sp. LW4; assembly: GCF_000379125.1. NCBI lineage: Bacteria > Pseudomonadati > Pseudomonadota > Alphaproteobacteria > Hyphomicrobiales > Methylocystaceae > Methylosinus > Methylosinus sp. LW4. The sequence continues at coordinate 52,317 of NZ_KB900626.1, forward strand.
TGGGCGAGATCGCCAAGGGTCGTCGTCGCCGGCTCGATTCGCCGGCGCCGCCGGAGGTGCAGCCGCTCATCGACGAGGTGAACGGATTGCTCGACGAGCGCGACAAGGAGATCGAGCGCGCGCGCAATCGCGCCTCCGATCTCGCCCATGGCTTGAAGACGCCGCTCACCGCGCTCGCCGCCGACGCCCGGCTCTTGCGCGAGAAGGGCGAGACCGAGATCGCGCGCTCGCTCGATCGCATCGGCGACGCCATGCATCGCCATGTCGCGCGCGAGCTGGCGCGGGCGAGGAGCCGCGGCGTCGCGCGCGGCGGCGCGCCGACGCCGGTCGCCGAAGTGGTGGACGCTTTGGCGCGCACGCTCGTCTCGGCGGGGACGGAGGCGCGTTTCGACATGCGCGTCGCGCCGCAGGCGCGCATCGCCGTCGATCGCGTCGATCTGATGGAGATTCTCGGCAATCTGATGGAGAACGCCGCCCGTCACGCGCGCGCGCGCATCTGCATCTCTTTCGGTGGCGGCGTCTTTATCGTCGAGGATGACGGGCCGGGCCTGCCGGAGGGCAGCGAGGCGCTGATCCGTCGCCGCGGCGGCCGTCTCGACGAGACCGGCGGCGCCGGCCTCGGCCTCGCCATCGTGCAGGATGTTCTCGACGCCTATGGCGCCGACATGCGCTTCTCGCGCTCGGCGCTCGGCGGGCTGCGCGTGGAGGTGGATTTGTCCGGCGCCGCCGAATTTCCCGCGGCGGGCTGAGCGCAGCTCAGCCGAATTTCAATCCCGAATCGATCGTCAGCCCGACGCCGACGCTGGCGAATTTGTCGCCGCGCACGATCTTCGCCTGCGGCGTATGCACGAGGCAGGCGCGCTCGATCGCCGGAATGAAAGTGCTGCCGCCGGTGAAGAACACCGTATCGACTTGCGCCGCCTTCACGCCCGCCGCCTTCAGGCAGCGCGCGACGCAATCGGAGAGCTTGCGGCATTCATTGGCGATCGTCTCCTCGAACAGCGCGCGCGACGTCTCGATCAGCAGCGCCTCGTCCAGATAGGCGAGATCGATCATCGCCGTCGCGGATTCGGAGAGCGTGATCTTCGCCTCTTCCACATCGCCGGCGACGCGATGGCCGGCGCGATCGTCGATCGCCTTGATGAAACGCTCGACCTTCTCCGGCTCGCCGGCGATGGCGCGCAGCTGCTTCAATTCCTCGAGGCTCTTGTTGTTGTAGAGGAAGGCGATGCGATGCCATTGCGCGAGATCGTGGAAATAGCCATTGGGCAGATCGAGCTCGGGGCGCTTCCGCTGCCGCGTCTGATAGCCGAACAAGGGCATGACCTGCTTGAGGCTCAGCCGATAGTCGAGATCGGTGCCGCCGACATGGACGCCGGAATTGGCGAGAATATCGTCCTTGCGGTCGATCTTGCGCCGATTCTTCGGCGAGACCTTCACAATGGAGAAATCGGAGGTGCCGCCGCCAATGTCGGCGATCAGCGCGATCTCCTCCCGCTCGATGCGCCGCTCGTAATCGAGCGCGGCGGCGATGGGCTCATATTGGAAGAGCACCTCTTTGAAGCCCTGCGCGCGGGCGGCGGCGGCGAGCTGCTCCTGCGCGGTGCGATCGGCGGCCTCATTGTCGTCGACGAAGAAGACCGGGCGGCCGAGCACGGCGTTGTCGATCGGCGCTCCGGCGCTCAGCTCGGTCTTGTCCTTCAGATGGCGCAGAAAGCTGCCCAATATCGCCGTGAAGGCGACGCGCTTGCCGCCGGCGGCGGTGGTCTCGTGAATGAGCGAGCCGCCGAGAATGCTCTTGATGGCGCGAAACAGACGGCCATTCTCGCGGTCGATATAGAGCGAGATGGCGGCGCGGCCGAAGCCGAGCTTGCCGCCATAGGCGGGGTAGAAGATCGCGCTTGGCAGCGAGACGCTGTCGCCCTCGAGCGGAACGAGCCTCGGCTCGCCCTCGGCCATATAGCCGACGGAGGAGTTGGAGGTTCCGAAATCGATCCCGCAAGCGAGGCTCACGCGATTGTCTCCTTGCTGTTCGCCGCGCGAGCGCAGAGCGAAAAACGCGCCGCCGCGCCGACGAAGATCGGCCGGATGACGGAGCGATGGGGGTTGTCGGCTTTGGGGCGCGGCCGCGGGGAGGGCGGCCGTCCAAATCTGGCGCGAAACTGCAATTTTTCGCGCGGATTTGCAAATGGGCGGGGGGCGACTGGAAATCTTTGCTCGGATCGATTTGCACGGCACAACGAGAGCGTCTCTGGATCAGAGACGTACAAATCAATGGCACATGCAACCAGTCACAAAGCGCACGATCGTTCAAATGGGCCAAACTTTCACGGCATATTCTGCCAATTCCGCTTGGCGCTTTTCAATTTGTTTTGGTCCCCAGGTTCTATTTTTTGCGATTTCGCTGGTCAACACGAACGGGCTTGCCTTCAAGGTCGCCTTTTTTTGCAAGAATGATTTGTTTCCGAGGTCTACGTTTTGCCGAGAGTTTAACAGCGCCATATTGCCTATGCGTTTGTAGAACGCGCTAGCGACGTCTGGTTCAATATCCCAATCTACAGAAGGGGTTACAGGAAGTATGTGCTCAAGGTTAACTGCCGCAGTATCTTCATTTGGCAGCAGTTGTGGATGTCTTTCATCTTTTACGTACAGCTCCATTGCTCTTAGATAGTATCTCGCAAGATTTGTCTTGCGAACAGTTGCTGTTGAAAACGCCCTCTTGAAGCTCTCATCGTTTGGGACGACATCAGCCATCTTATCTCGAAGCTGTTTTGCTGTGGAGATGTCTCCCTTTGTTATGTCTCGTGCCCTTAAGCCATAGTTCTTATCCAGCACTCCGCCGCCGCCGCCGCCAGCAATAAGAAATCGGACCGACCAGGATACCATTAACTCTAACGCCTTTTCGGCTTCTTTGACAGAGAAGTTTCGAACGACAGCAAGGATCAGTGGACGAATCTGCTCGCCTCCGAGCTCGTGACTTATTGTATACAAGGAATCTTTTGCGCTGCGGCTAAATTCGTTCCACCTTGAGTGGTCTCTAGGTAATAATATAGCGATGTAATCGCTCGCATTTGAGGAAAGCGCTGCGATAGTTTCGACAGCTTGACGCTCACCTTTCACAAACGTTTCGATTGCGTTTCCTAACTCTCTCTCAGTTGTTGGGCCGTGTTGTGATACCCAGAAGTGCCTCACGAACTTTAAGAGAAGGTCGTCCTCTCCAAAGCCCTCTATTACAGTAATCATTTGAATCCACCGAGGGTGGACATCAGAAATTCTTTCCTTTGCAAGATCAAATAGGAAGTTCTTCAAAATGTCTATCTGTGACGCGTCCATGCCTCGGGCATTCAATGTTTCGAACATTTTGAATGCGTTGCCGACTTTTCCTGGAACCATAATAATAATTATCTTTGCAGACTCTCGAAGAAAATCTATCCAGTCATAGAGTCTGGTGGCTTTTTCGTTCTGTGGCAGAGCCGCGACTATTTTTCTTACATGACTTGCCGCGAGTTTGGCTGCTGTTGACAGTCGATCATGCGAATTAAAATGCTGTCCGATAAATGGCTTTCTATCCTTCGGTGATTTTAGGACGGAGGAAATAAAAAAGTCATGATCCTCAAAATTCAGATAAAACTTCGGAGTCGAATCCTTCTTGCGTGGGTCGTAATCTAGAAGAAACGTGGATTGATATTTTAATGCGCCGTCAACGTCTCCCAACTCCAGCAGGAAGTCCCTGACGGCTGCAATCAAAATCGATGTCGTAGCAAGCCTCTGCTGGCCATCGGCAACCTCCCAATCTTTATTATGTCCACGTGTCAAAACAATTGTGCCAAGAAAATATATTGCTACACCTTCGTCAAAGGCGCGATAAAGATCGTCCAAGAGGGTTTGGACCTCATCCTCAGACCAGGCATAGGATCGCTGATTGAGAGGCACCCGCAATGTGCGCTGGGCAATCGCTTCGGCAACGCCTCGCTCCTCAAAACTTAGCCCTGTAGATACCGTGTCCATTATTTTTCATCTCGCCTGAGTCTTGCGAAGGGAACTCGTCGTCCCGCATCTTCAAGTTCGATTCTCGATGCTCGCCGCAACCGCTCGCGGACCCATGCGGATAGCGGGATACCCGCCAGTTCAGCCGCTTCTTCGAACGCCCGCTTCTCTTCTGGCTGGAGTCGGAGCTTCATGGATTCAGTCTTCTGCATTTCCGGTCCTCCGTCAAGGAGGAATGTTCCCACAATTAACACACATACGCAATATAGGTATTGACGCGTGGGATAATTGTGCCCACATTTGTTGCTCTTATCGACTGCGCGCCTAATAACTGCCGCTCCGATTGCAGTGCGACTACAGCCTTTTCGGCAGAGGAGGCGCCTGTGCAACCGATGGTGGTCGGCCCCGAGACTGATGACTGGGTCATCAGTCTCGGGTCAAATTCTCTGGATACGAGGCAACCAGGACTATTCGCCCTCACTGCTTCTTCAGCACGCAGCCTTCATTGCAGGTGTCGCGGAAAATGCCGACCTCGTGGATCGCCGGCAGGGAGGGCTCGAGGTCGTTCCATATATAGACGCAGAGATTTTCGAGCGTCGGCTTGCCGAGCCCTTCCAGCTCGTTGAGGAAGGAATGGTCCAGCCGCTCGCGCAGCTGCTGCAGCCGCGCGCCGAGCTTGCCGAGATCCATGACCCATTCCTCGCCGTCCTGGCGCGGGCCGCGCAAAGTCACCCGCACGCGGAAGGAATGCCCGTGCAGATTGCGGTATTTCCCGCCGGTCGGGTGATCCGGGTCGTAGAGGGCGTGCGCCGCCTCGAAGCAGAACTCCCGATAGACTTCGAACAGAACCGTCATTTCACCCCGATGGCCTTATGCGTCTGATGCGAGAACCGCCAGCGCGGATGCGCGAGGCAATAGTCGATCGCCGCCCTCGTATTGCGCAAACTCTCCGGCCCGTCCATGGGCTGGAGCAGGAAATGGTCGAAGGCGAGCCCCTCGAACAGCTCCGGCTCGGCGCCTTTTTGCGGATAGACGAGCTTGAGCTCGTCGCCCCTGGTCTGGACCAGCGGCGCGCCCGCCTTGGGGCTGACGCAGATCCAGTCGACCGCAGGCGGGACGGGAAGCGTCCCATTGGTCTCGACCGCGATCTCGAAACCCTCGGCGTGGAGCGCGTCGAGAAGCGCGGCGTCGATTTGCAACAGAGGCTCGCCGCCGGTCAAGACGACGAAACGCCGCTCGCGGCCTTCCCCCCAGAGATGCGCCAAATGGGCGGCGAGGGCTTCGGCGCCCGAGAATTTCCCGCCATTCTCGCCGTCGACGCCGACGAAATCCGTGTCGCAGAAGCGGCAGTCGGCGGCGCTCCGGTCGGCCTCGCGGCCGCTCCACAGATTGCAGCCGGCGAAACGGCAGAAGACGGCGGCCCGCCCGGAATGGCGGCCCTCCCCCTGCAGCGTCTTGAAGGCTTCCTTGACCGCATAGGCCATGGTTTTTTGGTCCCGTGGAGCGATCGGGACTGATTAGGGCCTCGCGCGGCGGGGGTCCAGCGGGGCCGCGCGTTCACCCGTTCTTCGGCCGCTCATAGCGGTCTATGCCCGGCTCTGGGGCGCGCGGGCGCGGGTCGAGGCTGCGGATATAGGAGACGATATCGTCGATCTCGCGCCGCGAGAGATGCATGTCCGGCATTTTGGGATGCGGATCGACGAGGAAATTGGCCAGGGCCTTGGCGTCCGTGCGGCGCTGGGCGACGTCGGCGAAGGAGGGGGCGTCGGCGTTGGCGGTCTTCTGGGCGCTCGTCACCACATGGCAGGCGGAGCACCAGCGCTCGGCGATGCGCTTCCCTTGGCCGGCGTCGCCGGCGGCGGCCGGCGCGCAAAAGGCCGCGAGCAGGGCCAGCGACGGAAAGAGGTGGCGCGAGAGTTTCATGCGGGGCTCCTCCGGCTCGTCGCGAGAGCGGGCGGCTCGCCCGACTCGCAGAAGAGACATGAGACCACGAATCCGCGCCGCCGAGAATCGCGGGTCGCGCCGAGGGGCCGCGACCAGACAGCGCAGGCGCGGGCGCCGATCAGGCCGCCTCCGCCTCGGCTTTTTCGGCCGGCCGCAGCGTCACTCTCGCGATGAGGCCATGCGGCTCGCGGTCGAGCAGCCGCAGCGAGCCGCCGGCCTCCTCGAGGAGGGCGCGCACGATGGAGAGGCCGAGGCCGAAGCCGGCGTGCTCGTTGAGATTGCGTCCCGGCCGGCCGCGCACGAAAGGCTCGACGACCTCGGCCTTTTCCGCGTCGGGAATGCCGGGGCCGTCGTCGGCGACGTCGATCTGGACGCTCTCCTCGGCTCCGCGCGCCACCGATATGACCACGCGGCGTCCATGGGTGACGGCGTTTTCGACCAGATTGGCGAAGACGCGCTGCAGATCGACGAGCGAGCCGATCACCATGCGCCGCCCGTCGCCCTCATAGGCGACGTCATGGCCGAGATCGGCGAATTGATCGGCCACCGTCTGCAGCACGCTGTCGAGATCGACGATCTCCTGCGTGTGGCGATAGCGCTCCTCGCGCAGGAAAAGCAGATTCTTGTAGAGCATCGAATCCATGAGCTCGACGTCGTGCAGCATTTTGGCGCGCAAGGCCTCGTCGTCGATGAATTCGGCGCGCAGCCGCATGCGCGTGATGATGGTGCGCAGATCATGGCTGATCGCCGCCAGCACGCGCGAGCGCGCCGCGATCATCGAATAGATGCGCGCCTGCATGCGGTTGAGCGAGCGCGTGAGGTCGCGCACCTCCTGCGGGCCTTTTTCCACCAGCAGGGCGCTCTCGCAGGACTCGCTCGGGAATTTCTCCGCCCTGTGGGCGAGCTCGACGAGCGGCGCGACGACCGCGCTCGAGGTCCACAGCGTCAAAATGGCGGCGCAGATGAGGAAGAAGAACGCCGAGGCGAGCCAGATGCCCAACAGATGCGGCAGATCGGGCGTAGGCGCCGGGCAGCCCTGTGGCTGCGGGGGCGCGGGGCCTCCCGGCGCGCCGAAAAAATCATCCGGCGGCGGGCCGCGCGGGCCGTCCTCGCCGAACGCGTCCCGTCGCGGTTCGCGCGAGATCGGGGTGAGCGTCAGATAGCCGCCCTTGCGCAGCGCAATGGCGAGGCGACGGCCGTCGGGCGCTATGCCGAAGACCTCTGCATCGGGCCATAGCCGCCCGCGCAGCGAGATCGGCGAAGGCTCGCTGCGGCCGGCTTGCGCCGCGGGCGGACGCTCGGCGGAGACGCTCGGCCGAATTCCATGGGTGAGGTCGTCGAAAACGACGACGAGCTTCTCGCGATCGGCGAGGGAGGCGAGATCGAAGGCCCAGGCGAGAGCGGCGGCCGTCTCGGCGGAAGCGGCGCGCGCGCGCGGCGGCCGTTCCTCGCGAACGCCGCCGCGCTCATAGTGGAAGACATGCACGGCGATCGTCACGCAGAGGTGGAACAGCACGATCGAGGCGAGCACCAGAATGGCGATCTGCCCGGCGAGATGATCGGGCCGCAGCGCGCGCCAGAAACGCCTCACGCGCGCACCACCTGCGGCGTGAACAAATAGCCCTCCGAGCGTATGGTTTGAATATAGCGTGGGTTCTTGGGGTCGCCCTCCATCTTCTGGCGCAGCCGGCTGATGAGCACGTCTATGCTGCGCTGGAAGGGGCCGGCAGTCGGGCCATGGGTGAGATCGATGAGCTGGTCGCGCGTCAGCACGCGATTGGGCCGCTCGCACAGCGCGTAGAGAAGATCGAACTCGGCGCTGGTGAGCGCCACCTTGGTGCCGGCGGGCGTCGTCACCTGATGCGCCATTATGTCCACGCGCCAGCCTTCGAACAGATAATAGCGCGAGCTCGTCTCGTCGCGGCTGGCGAAGGCGGCGCGGGCGCGGCGCAGCACCGAGCGGATGCGGGCGAGCAATTCGCGCGGATTGAAGGGCTTCACCAGATAATCGTCGGCGCCCATCTCGAGCCCGAGAATGCGGTCGACGTCCTCGCCCTGCGCGGTGACGATGACGATGGGCAGATTGCGGTCGGCGCGCAGGCGGCGGCAGATGGAGAGGCCGTTCTCGCCCGGCAGATTGAGATCGAGGATCACGAGGTCGAACTCGCGCTTGGCGAGCGCCGCGTCCATTGTCGCGCCATCGGCGACGACGGAGACGTCGATCTGATGGGTCTGCAGATAGCGAGAGATCAATTCGCCGATTTCGGAGTCGTCCTCGACCAGGAGGATCGCGTCTGTCTTCGTCACTCGAGCGCACCTGAGGGAATCGTGGGCGGCGGCCTGGCCGTCGCGTCGGATCGAGGTCTATCCCGCCAATATGTCTCGATCGTTTCCGGGTCGGAATTAGGGCGGGCGCGACCAAGGCGTTTTCCCGCCATTTTTGGGACGAGCCCGTCCGCGCTCGCGAGGCGGCGCGCGGCGCGGCGGACAAACGGCGGAAACGCGGGGGCGTTCGCAGCGGCTCGATGCGCGGATTTGCGTCCGCGCCGGCGCCGGCCCATAGTCGACCGAGACATGTCGCGAGAGACATGTCGCGAGAAACTCGGCGCGAGAGGCGAGGGCGGATTGGCGGACGCGCGCGAGGAAACGCTCGAGGAGGAGAGCCTCGCCGAGGCCGCCCGCCGGCTGAAGGCGATCATCGTCGGCTCGCTGGGCAATCTCGTCGAATGGTATGATTTCTACGTCTACGTGACCGCGTTTTGATTATATATTATATTTCAATCAGTTATGACTCACGCGGGGAGCTGGACCCCCAAGAAAACCCCCAAAAATCCCCCCGACGCTCCGGTCTCGCCGACCACACATATAATATGGTGTCGGACTCCGCCGAGACGCAGCACGATCGCTCCCACGACCATAGAAGTGGAGAAGGAGGCGGAAGGTCGCCAATGACAGGTCCAGACTAATAAAGTATAGGTCGAGGCCAGATTTTATTGTATAATTTGATTCATCCTACCAATTAAAAGTGAGTCTAATGTCAGTAACAGTCACAGTTGAAACCGGCGCATCTATCTCAGGCGCTAACAGTTATATTGATTCAGCCCAAGCCGACGCCATCCTCGCGCTTGAGCCGTTGGACTTGTGCGCCTGGAAATCGCTCGACGCGGACACCAAGGCGCGTTTCATCATCGCCGCGACGCTCTGGCTAGACGATCACGTCACATGGTCCGGCAAGTCAAAGTCAACGACTCAGGCGCTCGGCTGGCCTCGAAAGAATGCCCGTGATCGTGAGCGCCGGCCTGTCGCCGACAACATCGTTCCATCGCAGGTCCGTCGCGCAACGGCGCTGATCGCTAATTACCTGCTATCGAATGACGACGCGGACCAAGCGGGCATCCGTCGCTTTCGCAGCGATACCTTCGAGATTGAATATCAGCAGGGGTGGTATAAGTCACCATGCCCCTCTTGGCTTAAGTTCGTCCTGTTTGGACTAGGCTCGCCGGGGAATGAACTAGGCTCAAAGAAGATTGTCCACTAGGCCGGACGACTATTGTATTTATGCAACAGTTGATAGAATCATTTTGAGCCGCGAGTTCAGATTTGTTTACTTTTTATACAATTTAATTTACTATTATGGACAGTTCGAAGGCCATACAGCGCCATCTAAACACCGTGTTTTGCCGAGCGCGTGTTTCTATGACAAGTGTGGCGGCGACCAATCGGGGATTGGCTCGTTTTGATCTATGAATCTTTCCTGTCATCAAGGCAATGGCAGGTCAAAGAATAGATCGGCTCAAACTAAGTTTCCGACCGCAGGCCATCTACTCCAAGCTAGGCGATCGGAACAGCGCGGCGAAGGACAGAGATTTTTTTTTGAGTCCTTCTGAGAGAGCCTTCGCCGCGCTTCCTCCTAATTCAGTTTCGCGCTGCCAATCTCATTCGCTGTCGGGGCTAATGGGAGCGGTCACACAAGCGCGGAAAGCCCGCCGTTGGGCCTGTATCAGGCAGGCCCGCCTCTTACTCCAAGGCGACGGCGGCAACTGGCACAGTCCCGAACCTGCGCGACGTTCAGTCCCTCGCGTCGCAAAGCAGGCGGGGCTGTGCCATCCCTCACCTGGATCACGGCCACACATGAACCAATTCGACGGCACCATTCTTTTGAACAAGAGCGAAATCGCGGCCACGCTCGGCGTGAGTCCGTTCCTTGTGCGCAAGCTCGTCACCTTGCCTGATTTCCCCCCTCCAATCGTGCTTCACCTTCGCCCGCTCTGGCGGCTCGACGACGTGCGCGCCTGGAAACAGAAGCGCTTCAACGCAAACGAAGCGGCGTGACCAATGACCGACCTTCAGACATCGCTATGCGTCACCGACGCCGGCTCTGACGACAACGCCACCATCCGACTTTTCACTTCGGGGGAGATGGCTTTTGCGCTTTGCCGCAACGTCAATTCATTCAGAGCGTTTCGCAAGTTTCATCCCGACTTTCCGCGTCGCGCCCTCTACCATGATGGGACGATGTTTTATGACGTTCGGAAAACGCGCGATTGGCTCGTTTCACGCGGCTTCGACATCAAATTTTTCGATTTGAGAGTCGCTCAGATTCTCACTCGCCCAGCTCCCCCGCGCGTGAGGCTTAAGAAGTGACTCCAGCACAAGGATTCGGCACGCCCGGAAATCCGGCTTTCACCGTGCGTAGTGGCGATACGCTGTCGCTCGCTGGCGTCGTCGCGCTCCCGGCCGGCAACTGGTCCGCCGTCGTCGCATTTCGCGCCGCCAATGCGCGCTATGTGATTCCGTCAACGCTGGTGCTTAGTGGCGCGAACGCATCGAATCCGTCCAAGAATGATTGGATTCTATCGCTAAACGAGACCTCTGCGAATACGGCGCTCTGGCCAGTCGCGTCGAGCATGTATGACTATTTCGTTTGCGCAGTGACCTTCTCTGACGATTCGAATCCTCCCGTAGTTCGCACGACGGATGATTTTTCGATTCTCGTTCAGCCGCGTCGAGTGTAATCCCATGGCTGATAAGATCACCATTCACTTCGAGGATACGCTCGCACTCCCGGCAATCGTTCTTTCGTCTCCCGATGGCAAGCGCCCCTTCAACGTGCGCGCCAATAGGCCGCCGGAAGACCTGTCAATCGCGGAATTCTTTCGTGGCCCGGCTGGCCCACAAGGCGAACCAGGAACCGGAAGCGCGATCGTATTGACTGCGGCGGCGATGATTCCAGGCCATCGGGCAATCATGCTTGACGCGAATGGACACGCCGCGCTCGCCGATACGTCATCACCTACGTTTGTCTTCGCTGGTATCTCGACGACTGGCGCAAACGCGGGCGGTCAAGTGAACGTCGCACAAAGCGGGCTCATCGAAGAGGCAACATGGTCATTCGAACCATTGTCGCCTGTGTTCATTTCAACCGATGGACTCTTGACGCAAACACCGCCCACCAACGGAATCAGTCAGATTATTGCAGTAGCGCAAAGCCCGACTTCTCTTTTGATTCTGCCACAAACACCGATCATCCTGAGTTAGTATATGGCCGCTGAATCCCACACAATCACACTCGCCGTTGACGCATCACAAGGCCGCCGCGAGCTTCAGTCTCTCACGCAGTCGATTCGCTCAGCAACTGAATCGTTGAAGCTACTAAACGGCTCAACGACCGGAGGCAGCGCATTTTCACAGATGGCGCGCAACCTCTCCGACACGTCGCGGGCCTTCTCCGAACTGAAGCGCCAGACATCCGGCGGCAGTGGCCTATCAAATCTCTCCCGCGAAATTTCGATGCTATCTCGCGGAATGCCTGTCGCCGCGCGTGAGATTGTCGCGCTGGCCTCCACACTTATGGTAAGTCGAAACGCCGTCGCATTGTTCGGCGGCGCGCTCGGCTCTGTTGCGCTTGCTGATTTCGCAAAGAGCGTTTCGACGACCGGCAATTCACTGCTCAGCTTCAAGATTGGAATCGATGCTGTCGCGACCTCTTCAAAGGAGTCCAGCGACGCGCTCGCGTTCATTCGTGATGCTGCTACTCGCATCGGCGCTCCATTGGACACAGCTACCGATGCGTTCAAGACTCTCTATGTGAACATGCGCTCACTCGGGCGCCCGGCAGAAGAGATCATGAAAGTTTTCTCGGGCTTTCAGACTGCCATGACTGCGTTGCACGTCTCGGCGCGCGATCAAGCGTTGTCATGGCGCGAGATCGCCGAAACCTACTCCCAAGGGGTAATACATACGAGACAGGCCATCCTTTCGCTTGGCTCTCATGTCCCTGGTATGGCCGCCTTGCTTCAAGAGTCCCTCGGCGTCAACGGCGGCAAGCTGCATGAAATGTTCAAGAATGGCGGCCTGCCCTTGGAGACATGGACGAAGGCCGCCGACATCCTGTCACAGCGTTACGGCGCACAGCTACCTGAAGCGTTCCGACATTCGCAGCAGCAACTTGTCGCGCTGTCCAATGAAATGGAAAAGCTACGTCAAATCTCATTCGATAGCGGATTCGATTCCGGCCTCACGACTCTCTTGAAGAGTCTACGTTCGGCCTTCGGCTCTATCGACGGAGCCGACTCCATCGGTAAGGCAATCGGCGAAGGCTTCCGTATCGCCTTCGTGTCAGCATCGATGCTGCTCGACAAGATCGTCCAGCTAAAGGAACCAATCGTCGCGATCGGTGGCGCAATCCTCGGATGGAATGTCGCGGTCGCAACAATTCGCCTCGCTGCTGGTGCCGTCGCATTGCTCTTCACCCCGCTCGGCCTCGCTGCTGCGGGAGCAATCACACTCGCGTCGAGTTGGGATTCTCTGAAGAGCGTGTTCTCTGGTTCCGATACCGACTTCAACGCCGGAGCTGAAGCGATCAAGCGCCTTACTGGCGGATGGATCGACCTTCACGGCGCAATCAAGGGCGCAATCGTCGCATGGGAATTCGCCAAGGACTTGCTCGCGGGGAAGGGCATTGACGCTTCACGCGTCCTTGCTACGCAGGCCGGCAACGCTTTCGATGCTGGACAATACGGCAAGAAGTCCGGCACCTCGTTTGCCGACTCCTTCGTCGAGGGCGCATCGACTCTTTTCAGTAAGCTCGACGACCTCGCCGGCAAGCACCTACCAGGACGCGACTTGGCAAAGTCGCTGCGTGAAGAATGGACGCAGCTTTATAAGGATTCAGCGCCGAGCGATTTTCATGGCGGCGGCGACTACGCAAGCAATGCAGCTCGCTATGCGAAGCCGGACCTCTCGCTCAGTGAGGCACTGACGAAGACGTTCGAAAAACTTCAGCCGACCATCGCCGCACTGAAGGAATATAAGACTCAGCTCGACTCCATTGCGCAGATGAAGGGCAAGCTCGATCCGCTGGGCCACATCATCGATGATGCTGCTGTAAAGCGACTGAAGGAAGCAGCTCGCTCCGATGCGTTCGAGAGCGCGTTTCCGATGGCGTCAAAGATTCAGGATCACCTCGACGAATTGAAGGCCACTGCCGACTTGCTCGGAAACAAGAGCAGCAAGTCCGACCTTCAGGTTGAGAAGGAAGTCCTTCGCGAAGTGAACGCACTGAAGCGAAAGGGCGTCGAGATTCGTGATGATGAAGTCGACGCTCTGCGCGCCATCCTGTCGATTGAGAAGGAGCTTGCCAAGGGAGGATCAAACGGCCTCACGCAATGGGCAAATTCCCAGAAGTCCGCCATCGATGCGATGAATGACAACATCAAGAGCGGCCTCGATTCACTGGCAGATGGAATCGCCAAGGTGGCGACCGAAGGCAAGGGGAAGTTCAAGAACCTCGGCGAGGCCATCCGCTCCGAATTCCGCGACATTACCAAGAGCATCGCATCGAACTTTCTGAAGGCCGGAATTCGAGACCTCATGGCGCAGGGTATCAAGGGCCTGAACCTCGACTCGTCCCTCTCCACCTCACTTACCAAAGCCATCAACGGCGGACAGTCGATTGTCGACCGCGCCAATGGGAAGCTCGACGACGCCCTGAAGAATGTTGCCGAGGCGAATATCAGCGCGGGCGTCGTCAATCTGACGGCTTCCGGGATCAATGGAATCGGCGGCACGTCTGGCCCCGACACCTTCCGTCCTAACGGCACAAACCCTCTGGCAGCGGGAGGCGTCGAGCCAAAGAAGTCCTCTAACGTCGCCGAACAAATCGGCGTGAAGCCTCTTGCCGACTCTGGCGCACTCCGCATGCTGGACGGTGTGTCTAAAATGTCGACACGTCCCGGAACCGACATGATCCACGTCAATGCCCAGTTGAAGGACATCATTGACAACGCATCGAAGTCACTTCCTGAAGGCTGGCGCGCGCAATTCGTCTCCGGCTTCCGCCATACGGGTGCGATCAATCCGAACAGCCTGCATGATCGCGGACTCGCGACTGACGTTCAGCTCTTTGACGACAAGGGAAAGGCGCTCCCGAACTACCAGAACGCTGGCACCTTCCGCGACTATGAAAAATTCGCTCAGGCGGCGAAGCGCTACCAGACAGATCGTTATCCCGAACTGAACGACAAGTTCGCGTGGGGTGGCTATTACGGCGGGCGTGGTGGTCGCGCGCTCGGTTACGGCGGCGCGGACTTGATGCACTTCGATCTAGGCGGCAAGCGTGGTCGAATGGGTAATTGGGATGATGGATTGACGGCGGGGCGTGGTCTCTATGACACGACGGATAAGCCATCGGTCGGAATGCGCAAACTGACGGAAGGTCGTTCAGCGTTCGATGAAGAGAGCGCGCTAGAGCGTCAGATGCGCGAACAGCGCGAACGTGAGAAGGCGAATCGGTCGGGTCCAGATTCGTCTTCAGCGGACATCGGCCGCCAGAGCAACAGCACGGCAAACGACCTCGCCGGCCTCGGCACTTCGATTGCCAAGCTCGGCGCTTCGGGCAAGGCGACGGCTCCGGCTATCGTCAATGTCGCCGAGTCAGTCCTGAAGCTCCTCTCTAACCTTGCGTCGAGCGGCGGGAGTGGCGGAGGATCGGGCGGGCTGCTCTCTGGTGCTGCTGGCCTTATTGGCGGCCTGTTCTCAGAAGGCGGCTACTCTGGTAGCCCGGTCTCGACGACCTCACTCCCGGCGAGCTTCTGGGCTGGCGCGCCGAGATTCGCCGAAGGTGGCACGACCCTACCGGGCGGCGGAATGCCTGCGGTTCTTCACCAGAATGAAGCTGTCGTGCCATTGTCCCGTGGCCGAGAGATTCCTGTCGATATCCGTGGCGGCGGTGATGGCGGTGACACTCACATTCACAACACAGTGAAAATGAACATCACGCCGAAGGACGCGGACAGCTTCCGCCGTTCGCATGGCCAGATTGCATCGGCTTGGCACAAGGAGGCCGCGCGCCTGCATGCTCGCAACAACTAACGGGATGCAGCCTCCGTCGTTGATCCTAAACTAATGCGTTCATTTGCGTATAATAGCGATTGACTCGATTCGATGCAGCGCCGGTCGCTTGTCGTGGAAATGGTCACTGAGGGAGTTTGACGGTGAACGAAATTACAACGACCGAATCCAGCGTTATCGAGTTTATTTCTAAAAATGGTGGACTAATTACCGCCGCAGTCACCGTAATGTCTGCGATATTAGCTATGTCGTTTCTATTTTCATTTCTATCCATATTTGACTGGAACTTAATTTGGTTCGTTGAATACCAGGATATTGTTAAATTTAGCTTGATAGCGTTCGCGTTGATGTCTGGATCAATATATACATTCTTTCAAATATTAAATCATATTTATAATTATACTGAAGAAAAGTTTAGTCAAAAAAGATGGCTTCCTCTTGCGATTTATGGCGGAATTTTCTTTATTAAGTTTCTTATTGATATGTGGAATGATTTTTATGGACCGAATGTTGCAGAAACGGAATATCACATTTTTGGGCTAGTTAGTGCGGTATTCATAATAATAATCTGCTACAGAATTACTGACATAAGCGAATTAATTAAGAAAAATTCACTAAACATCAAGAGAGTATTGTCTGAGTTCGTGATTCTTATAATGGTAGCTGGAACATTTGGCTGGACATACGGACTTAAAATTCGTGGCGAGCAGACGAGTGGCCACAAATTGCTAATAAAGCAAGGCGATGATCGTATCGTATATGATCATGCGACCCTGATTCTTGTTACATCTCATCACTCTATTTTTAAAGTTGACGATGATATAATTACAGTGCAATCTGGTGATATTATACAGTTTACGTCGCGGCGAGTCCGGTAATTTTTATAGTGATACTAGGTTTTGTCGAACTTTGATCGGCAACAGTTTCTTAACTCTACCATCTTGCGCAACTACAGTTCGATACTGGAATGCAACAGCTGAAACCAGCTCATCCCCGAGTCTGCGCTTTCTAGTATAAGAGCTCATACTATTCAAAATGCAGTCAATTGTAATTCGATCGGCGTCTTTCATCAATTGGAAAGGTATTGTTCTCCCCTCGTCAAAATCAAAGACGCGTCCATACCCAGAATTGGCGTCGAAGCCGCCGACGCTAAATAGTTTTGCGTGTATTTCTGTGTCAACTTCCGAATAGTTTATGTAGTCCTTTGTTGCGCTGTCGAACTCAACAATGTTATTTCCATTTCTTTGGAGGGAAATTCGTCTTGCTCCATAGCCCACTGAACGGTGGGCGTCGCGCAACGCAGGCTCAACAGCATCGACAAGTGCTTCTACATCACCAAAAGGCAACTGCTCGGAGTTCTCTAGCTTTTTGATCGACCCTAATGCACCTTGTCCAACCGCTCGCCGACTGACACTCGCAATCAAATCCGGTATCAAGGTTGCCATTGCAACAATAAGCCCCCCATACACCATCGCTTCTGGTCTTGAAGCGATCTCAAAGACGGTCTCAAAACTCCCAGGTCTTTGCGCAATAATGTTCAATTCGAAGCCGACTGGGTTGAAGTCTCTGCGCCTCACCCTGCCTTCGGCTAAATAATTTGTAACTATAAGCATAGTTCGGGAAATGCCATAAAGGCTTTTAGCAGCTTCATAGGCCGGAAGCTTATGCTTATTGGCGATGTCGCCGGTAAATTTCGCAACAATCAGTTCAGGCAAGATGCGCCTCCGACGATCTTGTTGCGGCGCAACACTGTAGCTGCCCGCGAATCGTATGAACGACATCTAGCATGATGAATCGAAATTGACGACGCTCTGGGGCAGTGGCGTGGTGGACAAAAGGCCACGACGCCCCGACCATCTCAGCCAAGTAGCCAAGATGGTCGAGCTTTATGAGTGACGCACTTCAATGGCACTGAAGACGCGTTAATTCAGTTGTTTTTCCTGGTGCCAGCGCGCGCGGTCGGCGGTGTGCGCAGGTCCGGCAAAATTATTCCAGGCGTTCCATCCGCTGTCCTCGCACACTTCCACGCCGAAACGCTCGATAAGCAACATGCCGAGGACGTAGCGGGTTTCGGTGTCGCATCCGCCGGTGTGCTCTTCGATCGCGTCGAGCATGGTGTGACGGGTCGCGCGTTCGTCGAGGCCACGGGCGAGCGCTCCATTGAAAGCTTCGTTCAGCGCATCGGCTGCTGCTTTGGAATTCTCATAGGTCGGCTCTTCGTCCTCGGGGTCATTGTCGGGGCCTAGCCACCAGTCATGGGCAGACAGATCGATGCAATCGAAGATGATGCGCTTTGGCGGGAACATCGGCGTCGGTGACGTGCCATCTTCGAAGGGAAGGATAGTCGGGCCGAACTCGGCGAGTGGACCCCAGCAATCCGTATCCCATAAGTCAACGGCGGCGATGACCGACTCGAATTCCTTCACGCCGAACGCTCCGAAGCGCGCGCGGTAAACCTCACGATCGATGTAGAGGTTTTCAACCGCGTCATAGACGACGGTTCCGCATTCGAGCCACGTGTGGCGCACATAGAAATCGTGTTCGCGATTGCTCCCGCGCCAATATCCTTCGATGAGATTCCACCACTCCGCGCCGTCGTCGAGGAAGGACTCCAGGATCGTGCGTTGCGTGAGTTCATAGGGGTGGCGCTTGCGCTTGTCTTCGCGAACGATCTTCAGCGGATAATGGGCGACGACTTCCAGGACTGTGCGCTTTTCGGCCTGCGCGCCGCGAGCGGCATCTTCGGCCTTCCAGAGCTTCACGCGCAAGGCGTCGAGCGCTTCATGGTTGAGGGCGAACACCTCGGCGAAATTGTCGGGCGTGAGGCGAGCGCCAGAGAGATTTGAGAGTCCGGCGAGTGTCGGGGCCAGATCGGCGAGGCGTTGTTCAATGTGCTCGAATTCCCCGAGCGGCGGTTCAATCACTGGGGTGGTGAGTTCCGCGTGCATTTTTACTCCTATCGATATGCGTTACGAAGACACGGCCATACGACACCATACTTTTGATAGCTACACAAGTCCAAAAATAGGTTATGATTCCTAACATCCAATGCAACAATTATATGAGAAAGAACAAAATAGAACGCGTGTCAGAAAATGTCCGTGTCCGTCGGTGTCAGAAATTCTCAAAAGTGCGTTATGACTCAATATGCTGACAAATATAGTGTCGGATTTTGAGCCGTTGTGACGTTTTGTTTGACGTAATTTGCGTTTCATGTGAATATCAGGTGGTCCTCTGAGAATGGAGATTGCGTTGAACAGCAAACAGGAAACACAGAGCAGTCGATTGATGACCGACGTGGAAGGAGCTGTGAAGTTCCGCATGTCGTTGCCTACGTTCCGCCGCCGCGTGAAGGAAGGCGGCTTTCTAACGCCAATCAAAATCGGTCGGCGCGTCTACTACGACGAGGCCGAAGCTGAACTCTTGATTCAAAAAGCCCGCGCCAGCGCGGCGTAAACGACAGAAAGGTAATGTATGTCAGAAGATAAGCGTAACCGCGCGCATATTATTGGGCGCGAGCTTGTAAGTGAGTATCCGGCTTTCGCGAACGTGCCACAGGCCGAACGTGAACGCCTCGCCGAGTATTGGGCGGTAGATTCATTCATCGATGAATTTGGCGTCTTGCGTTCCGTCACTGGCACGCCGTTGAAGGACTCGCTGCGCTACGCGCTGGAGCAGAAGGCCGAAGCGATTGGCGCGCCCAACGCGAAGACGCCAGCAGCAGCAGACAAGCGCCATTCGATCGGCATCACTGACTCGGATATCGCAGCCATCAAGGACCCGCAGCGCCGACTCGAAGTGCTGGGCGAGGTTGAGGGCGGCTGTCGCGTGGTGCCGAGCTGGCAGCGTGGCCCGGCACGTCCCGTGACGATCGGCGAGATCACCTCACGCACGGGTCTTACGGCGGAACAGTTCGCGAAGCTCGACCCCACCCGCAAACTCGAAATCGAGAATGAAGTGAAACACCTTCGTGAGGCGGAGGGCGCGCGATGACTGACATCAATCAAGTCCAGCAGGCCGAGTCGATCGTTGAAATCGATTTGATCCACCACAGTGGATTGAGTCCCGAACGCTGGCGCGCGCTGAATGATGAGCAGAAGGCCGAGCGAGTGCGCGCCTTTCTCGCGGACGGGTCTCCGAGCGCCGAAGCAGCACAAGGGAGACGACGCAAGTGAGCGACTCCCTCATTCGCCCGAAGCTCAATTCTGAATTTGGAATGCTCGGAACGTGGGGCGGCGGTAAGCGCCGCCCTGCTGATCCTGGCACCAATCGACAACAGCCGGCGCGCCGTTCGCGCGCTAGTGCCGGCCCTCGTTTTGGTGATCCAGGCGAAGCGCAATCACATGAGGAGCGCCTTACGAAAATGATTGGAGACATCGCGTAACATGAGTGGATACGTCTTATTTGAATCGGCGGCCCGCGCCGTTAGCGACACGCCATCTTTTTTCACTCTCAACATCGACAATGATCCGAACGTGCAAAACCCCGCGCAAGCATGGTCTGTGCGCGTGTGGTCGAACGTCGGGATTCACATCAACGTCGATGGTCAGTCTGCCACCACAGATGACTACCCGGTTGCAGCCGGTCGACACGGTGAAGAGCTGCACGTTCGAGCTGGTGCTGTCTTCAGCGTCATCAAGCAGGATGGCGAGGCCGATGGTCGTGTGTGGATAACTCGCGTGAAGAAGGGAACCACGCGATGACGAACATTGAAACATTCCGAAATCTGTTTCCGACAATAATGCAGTTGGTCGACGCGTCGGGGAACCATCAAGTCGAGATCATCCCCAAGACGAGAGCAATCGGCATCCCAGACATCGACAGCTACGCATCGGCGTGGGTCTGTTTTAGACACAAAGCAGGCATTACATTTAACGCAATATGGTGCCTCAATCACGATGAAATGTTTCACACCCATTATCCCAAATATCGCTTGGCTGCTGGTGATGATGATCCAGAAAATCAAGAATGGCTGAAAAATCTGGAGCGTCGACTCCAGCGCGGGGAGGAGCGCATAGCCAACGAATGACACACGCGCTTCATCGGCGCGCATATTGAAAACTGAGTAGGAGTAAAACAGTGTCGAGTGATTTGATAAGCGCCGTCGTGGCGCAATTGAAGGACGCGAATGAGTCACAGGTTGCCGAAGCCATCAAGAAGGCCGAGGCCGCAGCGCTCGCGGAATTTGTGACACAGAAGCTAAAGCCCGTCGTCGAGATTATCGTCCCGGAATTTCTCGGACGCAACGCCAGCCCGACCAATGCAGCCTATCCGGCGATCGTTCAGGCGAGCGCGCTGCTGATCGTGGGAAAGCTGATCGGCGACGCCATCCGAGAGACCGGCGGCGCGACGGTCGAGGCGCTGAAGGAGATCGAGTCGGCGGTAATGACGACCGTTTGAAAATAAAAAAGCCGCGAGGGGAGTCAGCTCCTCGCGACTTGGAAGTTTGATTCTCAACCACCGCGCGAAAGTGATGCGCGACAACGAAAGTAGTATAACTTATGTCTGCGTCCGAGTTCAATGAAAATGTGCTTTCGACCAATGAAAATATGGGGAATCGTGATCCTGAAATGGTGATCGCCCCGGATGTTTCGACCGAGGAGTCGAAGGCCGAGGCATCAACCGATGACGGGAACACGGATGCGCTACCTGAGTATCCATACACATTGAACGATGCGCAGATTCTCGGTCCTATTTCTGAGCACGTCGCGAGCATTTCGCTGCGTCTCGGCTGTGGTAAAAATCGCCAGGACAAGCGTTGGCCAGCCAACCAAGCGCTCAAAGATTATTATGATTTAATTGTTGGACTCTCGCATCACCGCGTTGGCCCAAAGGACGGCGCTGCGTTCATTCAAGGCACGGCGATCGGCAACGAACGTCGCGTGCCAGCGATCGATGCGCTCTATGTCATGGGGCTCGACATTGATTCCGGCATTTTTCCGCAGAGCGTGGTCGAGAAACTGACCCGCCTGGGCTTGTCTGCCATCATCTACACGACCCACAGCCACATGAAGGGCGACACCTTCCTGCTGGAAAGCTCCTTCAACCAGTTCTGCAATAAGCATCGCCTGGATCAGGAGATGACGGTCGAGCTGGTGCGTCAGTTCCTGGTGGAAGAGCGCCATTGGGAGCAGTGGATCGCGGACACCGTGGAAGTCGGTGATGTCGCCCAGACTGCTGAAGGCAAGGGCTGGTGGCTGAGCCATGACCCGATGCCAAAGTTCCGCGTTGTGTTCCCGCTCAACGAGCCGTTCGTCATCGCCAAGCAGATGATGTCGCAGCTTGATGCGATCAAGCTCTGGAAGGCGAAGATCATCGGTCTAGCGAAATCGCTGGAGCTGCCGATCGACGAGGCATGTCTCGATCCGTCTCGCCTGTTCTATCTTCCTCGGCACGATAAAGGTCGTCCGTTCGGTATCTGGGTCACTGGCGGTGATGCGCTTGATTTCCAGGCGATCCAGGAAGGGAAGGTAAGAGGTCGAGACCAGACTCCGGTATCCAACGATGTGTGGTCGCGCGCTGCTGCGGACCTCGCAGCCAAGGGAGACAACGCACTCGTTGTCGACGGGAACTTCTCGCTGAAGCGCTGGGCTCGTGAGGTCGCTGCCGACTTCGATATCGCCACGATGTTTCGAACCGCTGCGCCAGATAAGGTTCGCACGGACCAGAACACATCGAAGGTCACGGTCGAATGTCCGTTCGATCACTATCACTCGACAGCCGGCGACATCGAGGACCAGGGCTGCTTCGTGCAGTCACCGTCACCTGAGATCGGCATCAACACCTTCGTGTTCTCCTGCTCACACAATTCGTGTAAGGACCGCGACCGTCTTGAGTTCGTCGCCGAGGCGGTGAACCAGGGTTGGTTCACTCGCGACGATCTGAGCAATCCTGATTTCCGCATGAGCCTCGCCGAAGTGGAAAAGGAATTCTTCGACGTTGCGAAGCTGCTCGATGAAGCTGTCGAGGCGGTCAAGGAGGTTGACCGTAAGGACCTTCGCGCTGTTCAGAAGGCAGTCGAGGAACAGATCGCAATCCTCGTCAACGCCGATGCGGCGCGCTGCGACATCACCATGTTCCTCGAAAATTTGAAGACTCTGCGGCTGGTATCCGCTGCTTTCGCCAAGGACTTGGTTGCCACTGCGACGAAGAAGGCGAAGGCTAAGAAGGCCAAGGAATCCGCCCGTCCGTCTGATGGCGGAGCGCAGATGCTGTTCGGGTCGGAGGAGGAAGGAGTCGCAGCGCTCAACCAGTTCGCTGCAATTGTCGCACTTCCTGGCAAGACGCGCATCGTCATTGAGCAGCCGCAGGAAAGCGGTAAGCAGATCAAGCCGAACTTGATGGACCCGAGCAGTGCGCGCACATTGCTCGCCCATTATTCCTATATCGACAGTGATGGAAACGAACAGCCTTTGTTCGATAAGTGGATTCGACATCATAGGGCTCGCCGTTATCTCTCGGCGACGTTTGATCCAACCGGCAAGGCGACCAATGAGTATAATTTCTGGAAGGGATTCGACATCGATCCGAATCTCAAGGCACGTTGGGACCTTATGAAGCGTCACGTCCTGCTTTATATCTGCGGCGGTAATCCTGCTCACGCGATTTGGTATTTGTCCTGGCTCGCACAGTCACTCCAGGAGCCGACGAAGCTGATGGGAACTTCACT
The DNA here is from genome assembly GCF_000379125.1 of Methylosinus sp. LW4. NCBI lineage: Bacteria > Pseudomonadati > Pseudomonadota > Alphaproteobacteria > Hyphomicrobiales > Methylocystaceae > Methylosinus > Methylosinus sp. LW4. The sequence goes on from NZ_KB900626.1 coordinate 75,268, forward strand.
TCTGATCAAGGCCAATGAAGGCATGGGCAAGAGCACCATGGGCGGCGTGCTCCGCACGATCCTCGGAACGCACTTCTCCAGCATCGCACAACGCGAACAGCTCACAGGAAAGTTTAATAAGCACCTTGCGAATAAGCTCCATATCTTTGCCGAGGAAGCCACATGGTCGAAGGATCATGAAGCCGCGTCTGTCCTCAAGGATATGATCACAAACCCGCGCATGAATCTGGAGGGTAAGGGCTTCGACATCGAAACCGATTATCCGAACTATGCGCGTCTCACCTTCTTGACCAATGAGGATTATGCCATCCCGGCTACTAGCGAGTCGCGACGCTTCATGTGTTTGATTATGATCGAACCGGGTGTGTTGGATTCTCCCGAACACAAGGCTTACTTCGACGCGCTCTATGCAGAGATCGATGCAGGCGCTGCGGCCGGGATGTTCGACTTCCTGCTCCAGTATGATCACACTCGCGTGGACCTTCGGCGACCTCCCAAGACGGCGCTGTTTCGTCAGCAGGTCGCTGCGAATCTCAATCCAAGCGAAGAATGGTTCGTGGGGTGCGTCGAGGCTGGGGCTTTTTATGACAGCCAATATGCGCCAGCCACGATGACCGGCGACTGGGCAAAGGAGTCGGTGTTCGTCGATGCCACACAGGTCTTTGCGAGCTACGCGTCAAAGGTCCGCGGCTATCGAGGTCAACGCGGATCAGACACGGCCTGCGGCACATTCTTGAAGAAGCTTTCAGGCGTGAAGCGGGTCGGCAGTCAGTTTCAGTTCCCGTCGAAGGCCGAACTGGAGGAGTGGCTCATCGGCAAGGGATGGATGCAGCCGAGCGTAAGCGCTCCGCCGCAGCGTTGGGACGGAGATTGGGCTATCGTGGATAGCCTCCCTGATCCTGTAATGGACGCACTGCCGGACGACGACCCTGCTCGCAAGTTCTACGACGCCGGTCGTGAGATGGAGATCGAAGCGACGCTCGTCATGGTCTTTGAGGATGATGATCCGGCCGAGGACCGAGCACTCACCGTCTGACGGTAAACGGGTGATCATGCGCCCAGGGTGGAAATACTGCTCTGGGCGTGACCTTTGTGTCCTCCACACACCTTGCCGTGGGCCTTTCCAGACCTTCAAACACCTTCAAATAAAGATCCCCCTACATAACTAGTTGAACCATAAGGGTGTTTGCCACCTTTGCCACCTTTGGACCTTGAATCGGCAGTTCTTAGAGGGATGGAAGCATTTCGACATTCTTCCTGGGCGTGGGAGGCGGCACCGTTTTCAGTGATCACCATGATCATTACTTCAAAAGACCTCTTAGATTTAAAAAAAGGTGGCAAAGGTGGCAAAGGTGGTAAAATGAACTTGGAATCAAGCAGTTATGAGAGGGGACCTTTGAAAAAAGGTCAGGAAAGGTCCGGCGAAAGGTTTTGAAGGTCGGGAACAGGGGACTGTCCCCGTCCAGTTCTTCAGCCGCACCGGGCGGGTCCAGGTCGTGCGAGGGCGGGTCCAGGTCGCTGGTAAGTCGCCAGTCGGTTCCAGATCGGTCGCTAGTCGGTCAGCCTCCGCCGCTGCTGCGCGCCAGAGGTCGGCAAGCGTTGATCGGTTCGGCGTCATGTCCAGAGGTCCAGTCTCCCGCCTCAGTGATCGCCGCCAATCACCGCGAAGAGCGAAACGACAATCACGGCGAAGACGATCGGGTGTCGGGTGGCGAATGCCCACATTGCGCTAATCCCTGCATGAAATCCGGGCGGTCAATCGGTCGGCATCGCCAGCCCAGATTCCGAATAGATCATGGAAAAATGTCACTTTGAATCTTTCTATAACAAGATGACCGCCGATTCTGCCGATCGGCCCGACACCTACCTGAAAGGGTAGTAATATCCCAACTGGTGGCGTCCATACGAGGGGTGGGTTAGCGCCAGAGTCTATATCTAGTCTATCTCTGGCCTCGACCTACTATATCTAGCATCGACCCTCGCTTTTTCACAGCTCGCCGGCCTCTCCCGGTAGGGCAGGGGAGGGGACTTACCGCCGCTCCCACCTGTCGCCCGCTCCACGCCGTCTAGCCCGCCACACCGACCACGCCGGTTGAGGCGTCAGAAAAGGCTCAATAACTGACGCTGAACGGAATCAATGGGTTAGAACTGGTCGAGACCAGAATTAGCTAAGTTATTGATATCATTGATGATTGCTCCGCGTATAACCTTTATTATGGAACCTAGAGCTGAAGCGTGGCGAAGTGGTCACGGTCGAGTTCAGAAAGTCAAGGGGCTACTGACTACGCGACGCGATTCCCCCAAGAAAATCTCCCGGAAAGGTTAACGGGCCCCAAAAGCCGTCCCTACCCCTGGGTAGGCGAGGGGGCGCATCCAGCGCCATGAATCTAAACCTAAACATCGCTTGAAGGTCACGCCTCGTCGCCGCCATCATCGTCGAACTCTCTGACGCGCCGGCCTTCCTTCAGCGGGTCTACCTGTTGCAGCCATTCATTCATCACGACCGTTTGCGCCGTCCCGTATCCATCATGAACGCCACGCCCCTTGGTCGCGTGACCGACGATTCTGTCTTCGACAGGCTCCGGCGTCCTGACAGTGCGCAGGCAATCGATGAACGTATGACGGCAGCTATACGGAACGATTCGTGAGTCCGTCAGACCTACCTTGACTCTGAGCAGGTGCAAGAGCCGCTTTCGCATGTTCGGATAGAACCGCCCGCGCTTATCGGCCTTCAACGTCGAGAACAGAAGCTTCTGTGCCTTCCTGGCCTTCACGAAATCAAGGAATCCATCCTCGATAAGAGTCCGATGGATCGGCACGTCACGCTCAGCGTTCGCCGTCTTGATCTTTTGGTGTGGGAGCGCGTCGTTAATCTGGACGCATGGAATCCCCACTATCTCGACAATGTTGTCCGGCACCAGTTGGGCCAGCTCTTCAGGCCGAGCGCCCGTCCACAGCATCAAGCGCGTGAACCAGTAGAGGTCGAGCTTCTTGTGATTGTTCAACGGCAGCTTGTCGCACTCCGCCAAGATCGATTTGACCTGATCGATGGAGAACGTGAGTCGCTTCTTTTTCCGGGCGACTCTGAACTTGACCTTCTCCGCCACCCACTCAATCTCAATCGCAGGATTCCTCGGGCTGTAACCCTCGCTCTTGGCGAATTTGCAGATGGTTTTGAACGCGCCGTAATGCTTCTTCGCTGTGGAGGCTTCCCACCTCCCTTCGCCCTGCTCATTCTTGACGTTCGCCGCCATGTGGTCGCGGAACTTGCGCACCATGGCCTCGGTAATCTGTGACATCACCACATCGCCATGCAGCGCAACAAACACCTTCGCCGGTTCCATGTATTGGCTCTTATTGAAGAGTCGCGCGGCCTTCTTTTCGGCAATCGCCAACACGGTCGCAGTCTCTTCGACAGGCGGTAGATTCTCCATCGCGACGGCGAGCGCCGAGCCGGCCTTGATCGGATTCAGTCGACTCACTTTTTCGACTAACGGGGCCTCTCTGGACAGGTGCCGCCGGATCGACTCGGCGCGGGCCTCCATCGTTTCGACCTCGGTTCGCGCCCAGTCTGAGTCTGGAATTTCATCCGCAGGGCCATCAACAGCCGCCCACTCACGCACGTCCTGCGCTCTGCTGGCGAGCTTATCGGCCTCTCGGGATCGATCCTCTAGGAAGCGTAAGAAGCCATCCACACCGCCCGCGCTATCGATCCTCTCCCGCTCTGGCCCTGACAGGTTCAGCACGCCCCGCGCCGCCTCTATCTGCGCATCATGTTGCGCCTTCAGCCGTCGAGCCGGTTCCGCAGCCTCCCACATGTTCGTGGTCTTCAGAGATTTCGACCATCGTTTGCGCTTCAAGATCGCCTGCACATCCTCCGGCACATCGCGGCGATAGTGATAGACATCCGACCCGACTCGCTCGACGTAAGGGATGTGATACTTCGTCATTTTCCAATGGTCCTAAAAGCAAGACCCCCAACGAATACCCCCAAAAATCCACCAACGCCAGCCATCCAACTAGCTGAATTATAAAAGAATCTGTTGCTTGGTTAGCGACTCGGTCATTCCTACGTCTATTCGGCGTTCTCGCTCTATTTCGCCAATAGCTTCTTTCCGGGCGAGGATCCGGTCGCGCAAATGCTGTCCAGCGCCGGCGTCTTCGCGCTCGGCTTCTTCATGCGGCCGATCGGCGGCGCGCTGTTCGGCGAGATCGGCGATCGTTTCGGGCGTCGGCGCGCGCTGACGCTGTCCGTTCTCTTGATGTGCCTCGGCTCGCTCATCGTCGCCGCCACGCCCGGCTATGCCACGATAGGCGAGGCGGCGCCGGCGCTGCTCCTCTTCGCGCGCCTGCTGCAAGGGCTCAGCCTCGGCGGCGAATATGGCTCCTCCGCCGCCTATCTCTGCGAGATGGCGTCCTCGCGCCGGCGCGGATTCTATTCCAGCTTTCAATATGTCACGCTCATCGGCGGACAGTTGACGGCGCTTTTGGTGCTGCTCGTCCTGCAAAATCTCGTCTTCACGCCGGAGGAATTGCGCGCCTATGGCTGGCGCATCCCCTTCGCCATAGGCGCCGCGCTGGCGCTGTTCGCGCTCGTCATGCGGCGCGATCTCGAGGAGACGCGGGCCTTCGCTTCCGAGGCCTCGCCGCGGCGGCGCAGCTCCTTGCGCGCGCTCCTATCCTATCCGCGCGAGGCGGCGACGGTGGTGGGGCTGACCATGGGCGGCACGCTCGCCTTCTATGTCTACACCACCTACATTCAGAAATTCCTGAAGCTTTCCGCCGGGCTGAGCGATGCGCAGACGACATGGATCAGCGCCGGCTCGCTCGTCTTCGCCATGGCGCTGCAGCCGGCCTATGGCGCTCTGTCCGATCGCGTGGGACGGCGTCCGCTGCTCATCGGCTTCGGCGTGCTCGGGACGCTCTTCACCGCGCCGCTGATGACGGCGATCCAGACCGCGCGCGGTCCCTGGACAGCCTTCGCGCTGGTGCTGGCGGGCTGGCTCATCGTCGGCGCCTATACGTCGATCAATGCGCTGGTGAAGGCGGAGCTGTTCCCGGCCTCGGTGCGCGTGACCGGCGTCGCCGTGCCTTACGCCGTCGCCGTATCCTTCTTCGGCGGCACGGCCGAATATGTCGCGCTCTGGTTCAAGAGCGAGGGGCGCGAGAGCTGGTTCTATTATTATGTCAGCGCGGCGATCTTCTGCTCGCTGATCGTCTATGCGCGCATGCCGGAAACGCGCTCCGCCTCGCGTATCGACGCCGATGTCGAGCGAGCCTGAAGGCTCGCGGTCCCGAGAGCGTTTCGGACCGCGAGCCTTCAGGCTCGCATCGCATCGATCGCCCAAAAGCGTATCAGGCGGCGGCGCCGCCGGCGAGCCGCGGCGCGAAGGGCGAGGCGCCCGCCGGCAGGGCGAGGCCCGCCGCCTCGCGAATGGCCTGCACCGGCGTGCGCGAGAAGGATTCGACGCAGAGCGCGATCTTCGATGTCGAGGCGCCGGCGAGCAGCGAGGCGAGGCCGGCGCGGTCGAGCGGCGCCTCGTCCCAATAGGCGACGGCGAGGCTCTGCGGGACGATCTCATGCGCCGCCATCAGCCGCGGCGAATGGCGCACGAACTGCCCATAGAGCAGATATTCGGAGAAGGCGCGCGTCCGGCACAGCGCCAGGAACCAGTCGACCCCGGTGGCGTCCTCTATCGCGCGCGTCATGGCGCGCACGGCGTCCTTGTCCCAGACGATGAGATTGCCGATGTGATCGTCCGCCGGAAAGCTGCTCGGCGGCAGGCCGAGCAAACGGTCGCCATTGGCGATCCATTTGGCGTGCAGCGGCGCGTCGGCGGCGATGGCGCCATGCGCGATATAGAGCGGCGAGCGCGCGCCGCCGGCATAGGCGCCGATGTCGAAGCGGCGGATGATGACATTGTCGGAATCGACGATGCAGAAGCGCTGCTCCGGCAATTGCAGCACGGCGGCGATCTTCAGCATTTGCTGAATGTGCCAGCCATGCACCGGCCGCGAGCGGAAGGACCACCACACGCGCCGTCCGTTGCGCATCAGAAAGGGCGGCACCAGGCGCAGCCAGCGCGGCAGAAAGCGCGAGCAGGGCAGAATGACGCGGCGCGGGCCGGCGAATTCCGCGAACAGCTCCATATCGTCGTCATTGACGATGACATAGTGCCGCTCATAGCCGGTGAGGCGGCGGTCGATGCTCTCGCAGAGCAGAGCGAAGCGCTCGCGGTCGGCGCGATGGGTGGGCGTGATGAGCGCGATCGGTCGTTCCATAGGCGTTCCCCTAATGACATTGGAGCAGGCCGCCGCCGTGCCAAATTGGGACAGTCTCCCGGTTTCACATGGGAGATCGCAAAGCCCGGGCCGGTCAGCCGCGAATCTTGAATTCGGCGAGAAAGCGAAGGCCGAAGAGGGCGAAGAGCATGCCGATCCACCCCGGATTGGCGCGATCGAAGAAGAAGCTCTCGAGCGAGTTGAGATAGAGGCTGAACATCCAAATCTGCAGGAAAAGCAATGACACCGCCGGCTCGTCGCCGCGCGCGCAGACGCGGCGGACGTCGCGCGCCGGCTGCACGATCAGCGCCGCGAAGGCGAAGGCCAGACCCGGCAGGCCCATGGCGAGCACTGTGTCGAGATAGCCATTATGGGCATGGGCGGCGTTGCCGGCCCAGATCGTCGTGTCCTCGCCGCCGAAGCGCAGCGCCGCAGTGGCCCAGAATCCGCCGAGCCCATGTCCGAAGATCGGCGTCTCGGCGGCTTTGGGAATGGCGAAGGTCCAAATATCGGTTCGGCCGGTGAAGGAGGCGTCCAGCGGCAGCGATGCGGCGATGGCGCCGAACTGCGGGACGAGGATGGAGCCTATGCCGAAGAAATTCAGCAGCGCCAGCGGCGAGAAGACGATGATCGACCACAGCACGACATTGCGCGTGCGCTCGGCGAGCAGAGAGAGGAGGATCGTCGTGATGCAGATGGCGGTCGAGCTCTTGCCGCCCGAGCAGAGCACGAAGAGGAGCGAAAGCGCGAAGATCGCCCAGCCCTCGACCGTGCGCCCGGCGCGCAGCACGAAAATGCCGATGAATGTCAGCATGGAGAAGACGGCGCTGGCGACATTCTTATGGCCGAACACGCCGCGCCAATCGCCGGCGAGCTGCGGCTCGCCGATGTCGGTCGCCTGATGGATCGTGTAATGCGGCAGGAAGACCAGGCCGAAATAGGAGAGGCCGACGATGATGAGCGCGACGATGCTCAACAGCTTGGCGAGATCGTCGCGGCCGCGCGGCAAGAGGAAGAGCGAGAGGCAGCAGGTTCCGACGCAGCCGAACATCACCACGCGCTTCAGCGAGTTGGAGATTTCGTGCGAGGTGACGAGCGTCACGCCGATCCAGCCGGCGAGCGCGATATTGGTGGGCGTGGCGAGCGCGGCGAGCGCCGGCCGATCGGTCCGCCAAATATAGAAGAAGGCCGTCGCCGCCATCAGGCCGAAGGCGGCGTAGAGCTGAATGTCGCGGCCTTCCGCCAGCTCGAGCGTCTCCGGCGACGCGAGATCGGCGAAAGGCGAGAAGGTGATCCAGCCGACGAGCAGAATGGCGCAGAACAGGATTCCGCGGCCGTCGATCTCGTCCAGCCCCCCGGCCGAGGAGGCGCTCGTATCCGTCATGAGGAATAGCGATAGGGCTGCGGCATCGCGCCGACCGAGGCCAGCAGCCGGCCGATCGCTATGCCGATGGGATGGGTGGCGGCGAGCGGATGCTTGGACTCTCGCAACATGCGCAGCGCGCGTTGCAGAGAGACCGGGCCGAGCGCCAAATTCTTGGCGATGAGCAGCAGGCGCTGGCGCAGGCTGCGCGCCGCGAGGCGGTCTATGCTGTAATTGATCGCGCCCGTGGCGAGGCTGCGGCGCAGCACCCAGCCGAGCGCGAGCCGCCCGGGCGTCACCTGCTCATAGATTTGCGCCTCCTGGCGCCAGAAGAATTTGAAGCCGGCGCGACGGCAGCGGGTGAAGAACTCCGTGTCGCCGCCGCCGAGAAAATTGAATCTCGGATCGAGCGAGGGCTCCGCGAGTCCGTCGAACACCTCGCGCCGCAGCAGGCAATTGCCGGTGCCATAGATGATCGGCACCGGGCCGGTCTCGCCGAAGGCGGGCCAGAACACCGGATGATCGCGGTAGGCGGGCTTGGCCTCCGCCGGGAAGATCGGCGTCACCGGGCCGCCGACGATATCGGCGCCCTCGCGCGCGCTGGCGACCATCTCCTCCAGCCATTGCGGCTCGGCGCGCTCGTCGTCGTCGATCATCAGGAAATATTCGGCTGCGGGAAAGCGCTCCTGCGCGAGGCGAAAGGCCGCGTTGATCGCGTGGACATTGCCTTGGCGCGGCTCCACCGCGGCGACGCCGGCGAGGCGCCCGTCGCGGAAGAAGGATTGCGCCACCTCGAGGCCGACGGGCGCCGACGCGTCATTGTCCACGACGACGACGGCGAAGGCGACCTGCGTCGCCTGCGCCACGATCGACTCGAGCGTCGTCCTGAGCATCTCGGGACGGCGGAAGGTCGGAATGCAGACGACCGCCTCGAAGCGAGCGGCGTCGGCGATGGGGTCGAGGGGTCGTCGAGTGCTTTGTGTCATTCCAGATTCATCATCAGGGTGAGGGCGCCGAGCGTCGCCGTGGTCGGAGCGCCCGCCGTCGCTCTGCGGTCGTCGCGGCCGGCTTCGGCGTCGTGGTCGGCCGCCTGGAGAAAAAAACGCATCTTCTCCAGCACCGCCTCTCGCGAGAGCGCCGAGGAGAGCGCGTGATCGGCGCCATCGATGACGTCGATCTCGACATTGGGGAGATTGCGCAGGAAGCGCGCGTCGGGGCCGAAGCAGACGTTCATCTCTTCTCTGCCGACGTCATGGTCGCCGTGCAGCATGAGAATGCGGACGCCGCGCGCCGCCAGCTTGGAGAAATTGGCCCGCGCCTCGCGCGCCTTGCCATGCGCGAGGCCGAGCCGTTGCGTCAGCGCTTCGGCAAAAGCCGACGCCTTGCGACGCAGGAGCGCCGATGCGATGTCGGCGAGCTTGCCGAGCGAGACTTCGCCCGTGGCGACGCGCGCCCAGGCGCGGGCGCTCATCGCCTTGGCGACATAAGTATGCGTCGCCGCAAAGCCCATCTCGAGCAGCTTGTCGCGATCCTCGCCGTCGATGCGGCCGAAGATCTGGAGATTGGCGAGCGCGAGCGCCTGCACGCGCTCATCGGCCAGCGCCGCGTAGAGCGCCAGGGCCGCGCCGCTGCACACGCCATAGATCGTCACATTCTCGAGGCCGCGCATCTCGAGAAAATCCAGCGCCGCCGAAACATCTTCGGCGCGCTCCATGCGATAGAGCGCCCCGCGCGGCCCTTCCGCGAGCACGGCGGAATCGCCTATGCCGAGCGTGTCCATGCGCAGCGAGGCGAAGCCGAGGCGCGTCAGCGCGCGCGCGAAATCGACAGTGGAGCGGCCGCAGCCGATGTGATGATTGGCGCCGGTGTCGAGCATCAGCACGGTCATCTTGGGCTTGCCGCGCGGCAGGCACAGCACGCCGGCGAGCTGTCGGCGCTCGCCGAAGACGACGCCGCGCTCGATGAAATGCTCTGTGGCGAGCGCGCCTTGCGGCGGCTGCGCGATCAGCGCCGGGCCGGCGCCCGCGCTGGCGAAGGCGACGACGGCGTCGAGATCCGCGAGCGGCGGCGCCGCCGGCATGGGCGCCGGCGTCAGCGCGCGATAATCGAGAAGCTCGCGCGTCTCGACAGCGGCGCCGAGCGATTGCAGACGTTGCAGATAGTCGGGCGCGGGCGTCGCCGCCGGATCGTGCAGCACCAGAACGCGCTCGGCCGGCGCCGTCTCGAGCCGGGTGAGATCGATGCGCTTGATGGCGGCGGCCATGGGCGCAGTGATGGTGAAGCCCTCGAGGCGTATGTCGTCGCCGGCCGTCGCCGCGGCCACGCTCGCCTCCGGCGTGGCGCCGCTCGCCGCCAGCACGCGCGCCATCATCTTGAGCTCGCGCAGATAGGAGGAGCCCTTGACCACCGGCGCGATCTGCACGAGGCGCTCGACGCCGCCGATCTCCGCCGCGAGCGCCGCGCCGAGACGCAGGCCGACCAGCGCCACCTCGCGCACGCCGACCGCCTCGCGCATCCAGCGCACGGCGGCGCGGATCTGCTCGCGCCAGGCGTCGACGATCGCCGGATCGGCGGGATCGCCCAAGGAATCGCCCTCGCCCGGATAATCGAAACGTAGAGTGGGAAGGCCGGCGGCCGCCAGACGATCGGCGAGCACGCGCCAGGACTGATGCGCGCAAAGACCTTCATAGCCGATGGACGCGCACATGACGACGCCGCGGTCGCCATCCGCATGATGCAGCCATCCGAAGCTTTCGCCGATCGCCACAGGCGTGGAATTCATGTCCTCGACTCGCTCACGCTCACGCATAATCACACCATGCTCGTTTTAAGATTTTGTGCCTGGAGCCGCGATCTGTTCTCGAGCTCAGGCTTTCGATTCGGTTCATATCGGCGCAAAAGGCGCCTGCCGGCCATAAAGAAGAAGAAACCATGCCAGCGCGCATCGCGCCGCCGCTGGCACGAATCTTCGAGAATTTCGCGTATCGGCAGAATGTGCGTCCCAGAATGGCGCAACGGCTCACGCCAAAGGACAAGGACAGCAGCGCCCATGCTCGCCAGGCAGACCGTCGTCTATTTCGCGGCCAATGTGTTCTCGGCAATCTTCGGCCTGCTCAACACGATCGTGTTCACGCGCGTCTTCGCCGTCGCGGCCTATGGCGATTATCTGCTGGGCTTCGCCTTCGCCACGCTTCTCGCCACGCTTCTCTCCAGCGCGCTGAAGCTCGCAATATTGCGCGAGCAGGCGAAGGGCGACGGCGCCGACATTCGCGGCGCGATCCTCGCCGCAATGGCGCTGCTCGCGCCTTGCGCTCCCTTGTTCTTCTTCGTGGCGCGGATGACGGGCCTCGCCGCGCCGGTCTCGGCGGCGGCCGTTATGCTCGCCTTCGCCGTAATGCTCTATGAGACGAGCCAGGAATCGTTGCGCGCGGCACAGAAGGCGGTCGATTATCTGCGCGGCACGGTCTATCGCGCGCTGCTGGTCTCGGCGCTCGGCGTCGTCGTCGCCTTCGCGAGCGCCAGCGGCGCGGCGCTGCTGGTCTCTTCTTCCATTGCGCTGGTCGTGGCGACGGCGCTGTTCTGGCGCGCATCCTGGGGCGACGCCCGGCCGCGGCTCGATCGCGCGCGCCTACTCGAGATCGGCAAGGCCGGCCTGCCTTTCACCTTCTCGATGTCTTTGATGGCGCTGGCGAGCGTCGCCGATCGCTTTCTGCTCGCCGAGCTCTCCGGCGTCGCCGACGCCGGCCGCTATGGCGCGAGCGTCGATCTCGTGCGGCAGGCGCTCATCATTCCGGCGATCAGCGTCTCCACCGCCTTCGTGCCCATGGCGGTGCGGCTCTTGGCCGAGCGCGGCGAGGCCGAGGCGCGCCGCCATCTCGAGAAATCATTGGAGCTGCTGCTCGCCGTCGCTCTGCCGGCCTGCGTCGGCTTCGCGCTCGTCTCGCCGCAGATCGCCGATCTCGTGCTCGGGCCGCAGTTTCGCGAGACGGGGAGCTGGGCCATGCCCATTCTGGCGATGGCGGTGGTGTTCCAGATTCTGACGCAGCAATATCTGCACACGAGCTTTCTGCTCTCCAACCGCAACAGCTTCTATCTCATCAACACGGGCTCGATCCTCGCCTTCAATCTCATCGTCTCGGCGCTGCTGATCTATCGCTTCGGCCTCGCCGGCGCAGTGTGGGGGCGCCTCGCGGCCGAGATGTTCGGCTGCGCGCAGGCCTATGCGCTGAGCCGTGTCGCTTTCGCCATGCCGACGCCGTTCGGCCGGCTCGCGCGCGTCGGCGCGTCGACGGCGGCGATGGCGGCTGCGGTTCATGCGCTTTCAGCCGAAGTCGCAGCGCTGCCGCCGGCGCTCGCGCTCGTCCTATTGGTGGGCGCCGGCGTCGCCGCCTATGCGCCCGTCGCTCTCGCCTTCGATCTCGCGGAAGCGCGCGCGCTCATCGGCGGCGCGGCGCGGCGCCTCGGCGCGCGCGCTTGTCAGAGCCTCATCGTCTAAAAGACGAAATTCGCGAACAGCCGCACATTGGCGCCCGGCATCGGAACCTCGTCCTTCTTGTAGGACACGCTGTTGCGAATGTCGGCGTTGAGCAGATTGTCGCCGAGGATTCCGACGCTCACTTCCCGCGCCGGGAACTCGCCCTTGGGCAGCGTGACCTTATAGCTGATCTCGGCTTTCAGCAGATTATAGCCCTTGGTCGGCGTCTCGGCGATTTGCGCGATATTGTTCTGCGCGAAAGCGTGCAGATAGCTGACGCGCGCCAGCCAATTGGAGTCGCGCCAGAACAGTCCGCCGCCGACGCGCACGGGGGGAATGCGCGGCACATTGGTCCCATCCGAGAAGGTCGCGCGCACCACGTCGAACTTGTTCTCGACGCCGAGGATTCCGCCGGCGATCTGCAGCGCGTCCCATTGGCTCTGGAACTCGCCGCCGCGGAAATTGGCGTCACGCTGCGAATAGAGCGCCTGATTGAGCGGGCCGCCGACGCCGGCCGGCGAGCAGCTGTCGAAATCATCCGCGCAAGTCTCGCCGGAGAGGCGGCGATAGATGAAGCCGTCGAAATGCGTGTAGAAAAACGTCGCCTCGAAGCGGAATGGCCCTTTGGCGCGGCGCAGGCCGACCTCCACCGTGTTCGCGGCTTCTATTCCGAGCAGCGGATTGCCGATGTCGAAAGTTCCCGTCGCGTCATGGACGCCATGCGAGAACAATTCCGGCCCACGCGGCGCGCGCTCGACATGCTGCGCCGTCACGCTCGCCACAGTGTCGAAAGGCGTGTCCTGCAATAGGCCGACGGCGACGCTCTTGGGCGTGAAATGGCGATCATATTGGAAGGAGATGGTCGGATCGAGAAAGAGATCGGGCGTCTGGCCCGTCGCCTCGACATTCTCTATGCGGCCGGCGACCTGCAGGCGCAGCGAGTCGGTGAGCTTGAATTCGTTGAAGAGATAGAAGGCGATGCTGTGCGAGTCGGCAGGATCGAACAGATTGCCGCCGGCGCCGGGCGCGGTGAGTCGCTGATGCGCGCCCTGCACGCCGAACGCCGTGGTGAGCTTGGCGAAGCGCAGATCGAAAGGCGCGAGCTGCGCCTCGATCCGCGCCTCCTGCTCCTGATTGGTGAAGGTCTGCTGTATGCCCTCGGCGCCGCCCTCGAGACCGATTTCGTGGTGATTGTAATCGCTCGCGCCGGCCCAGAGGCGAATGGCCTCGATGAAGGAGGCGGGCGGACGATATTCGCCTTTCACCGCCACTTTCGTCTGGCGCAATTCGATGCGCGTGCGGCTCTCCGTCGAATCCATGCCGGGGATGCGATAGACGCTCTCGAATTGCGTGACCGAGGCGCCGAAAAAGCCGCGATCGAAGATGTAGGAGCCGCCGGCCGACCAGCCGCCGGAGCGCATGAAGGAATTGGGCTGGCGTCCGAAGACCAGCGGCGCCGGATCGGTCGGCGCGAGATAAGGGTAGGAGGGAATTGCGTAATTGCTCGTGCGGCGGCCATGGGCGTCGGCGTGCAGCGCGAAATTGCCCTGGCCGACGTCGACCAGCGCCGCCTGCTCCAGCCCGGCGTCGACCGTCGAGACCGCGCTGCGCGTCTCCAGCCGCGTGCAGGGGCCGGGGAGAGTCTCGTCGCCGCGGCAGGGCAGGGCCTCGGGAATGCGGTTGTTGGTGGCGTTGACGACGCCGCCGATCGCCTGCGAGCCCCAGCGCAAGGTGGCGGGGCCGCGCACCACCTCGACACGATCGGCGGCGAGCGGATCGAGCGGCACGCCATGATCCTCGCCGAGCTCGGAGACGCCGCTGGAGCCGAGGCCGTTCTCCTGAATGCGGACGCGATGCGCGTCGAGGCCGCGGACGATCGGCCGGCTGGCGGCTCCGGGCGCGAAGCTGGAGCCGGTGATTCCCGGCTTGTCGAAGAGGAGATCGCCGAGCGTCGCGCCGCCGGAGCGGCGAATCTCGTCCGAATCGACCACCGTCACAGTGGCGAATTGATCCGCGACTATAGGCAGAGCGCCGCGCGTCTCGGGCGCGGCGGGCTGCGCCGTCGCCGGGGCGCGCCGAATCGGGCTCGACGCGGCGATGTCGATCTCGGGAAGCGCCTCCTGCGCGCCCGCCGGGACGGAGCCGAGCGCCGCCAAGAGAATTCCGCCCGATAGAGTGCGGCGGATAGAAGAGTTTTCCATGGATCTCGTCCCCGAGAGCATATGTTATAACATAACGTGAATAATGCGCCGGAGGCTCGGCCATTGTCAATCTGCTGCGCCGCCGCGCGCGACGAATGGGCGTGGAGGGCTTGATCGCGGAGCGGAAATCGGGCATAGGCTGCGCCCACGAGGCGCTGGGCGGTGATCCCGGCTACATGTAATTTTGTCCGGGGATCGACCGATGAAAGTCCGCAATTCGCTGAAGTCTCTGCGTGCGCGTCACCGCGCCAACCAGCTCGTGCGCCGCAAAGGCCGCGTCTATGTCATCAACAAGGTGCAGAAGCGCTTCAAGGCCCGCCAGGGCTGACGAACCGCCCGCTTCGCGCTGAATTTACCGACGCGTCGCCCTCGAGCGGCGCGTTTTTCGTTTCTCAGGCGCCCATCAGCGCCAGAATATGCGCCGCGGCCGAGCGGCCGAGCGCGGTGAGGTCGTAGCCGCCCTCGAGCAGCGCGACGACGCGCCCGTCGGCGCTGCGCAGCGAGGCGTCGATGATGCGCTTGGTCGCCTCGCTATAGTCGCGCTCGGTGAAGCGCAGGCCGCCCAAGGGATCGTCCCTGTGGCCGTCGAATCCGGCCGAGATCAGCACCAGATCGGGCGCGAAATTTTTCAGCCGCGGCAGGATGCGCGTCGTCAGCGCCTCGACGAAATCATCGCCTGTCGCGCCCGCAAAGAGCGGAGCGTTGACGATCTGGTCGAACTCGCCGGTCTCGCTCGTCGCCCCCGTGCCGGGATAATAAGGCGCCTGATGGGTGGAGCAGAACAGAACCTGCCGATCCGCCCAGAACACTTCCTGAGTCCCATTGCCGTGATGGACGTCGAAATCGACGATGGCGACGCGCTCCGCGGCATGGGCGGCGATCGCATGGCGCGCGGCGATGGCGACATTGTTGAAAATGCAGAAGCCCATGGGCGTCGTCGGCCCGGCGTGATGGCCGGGCGGGCGCACGCAGACGAAGGCGGTGTCCGCCGCCCCTTTCATCACCTCATCCACCGCCGCGGTCGCGCCGCCGGCCGCATGAAACGCCGCCTCCAGCGATTCGGGACACATCAGCGTGTCGGGATCGAGCGCGACGAGCCCCTCGCGCGGCGCGGTTTTCTCGATCGCGCGCAAATGGTTCTCGGGATGGACGCGCAGCAGCGCCTCCCGCTCTGCGGCGGGCGCGGAGACGCGGATGAGATGCTGGAACCGCTCGGCCTCGAGCTCGCGCTCTATGGCGCGCAGCCGCTCGGGCTGCTCGGGATGGCCCGCGCCCATATTATGCGCGAGGCCGCTCTCATGTGTGAAGAACAGGGTCCTCGTCATGGCCAGCCGCTCTCGACTCTCGCTAAAGAAGTCGCCCCGCCAAAGAAGTCGAGGCCCTTGTAGCACGCCGCCGCGCCGGGAGGGCGCCGGAAAAATTCTCAAAAAAGCGCATCCGACCGCCCGTCGCCGTTGCGTTGCGGCAACAGGTCGGGAATTATTGCGAACCGATGTTTCCGTTCAGTAAGTTTATGGTAAGCAAATTCCTAAATAGATGCTTCGGGCGTTGAGAAA
Source organism: Methylosinus sp. LW4 (assembly GCF_000379125.1). NCBI lineage: Bacteria > Pseudomonadati > Pseudomonadota > Alphaproteobacteria > Hyphomicrobiales > Methylocystaceae > Methylosinus > Methylosinus sp. LW4. Next base: position 91,144 of record NZ_KB900626.1, read on the forward strand.
GGGCGCGTTCATGGATTCGAGGCAGGGTTTCATCGCGGTCGTTCTCGCTGTCTCGCTCGCCGGCTGCAACGCCGCGTTCGGGCCGCGCTTGCCGGATCCGCAGCTCAGCGGACGCGACGCACAATTCATGGCTCTGGTGCCGACGGCGGATGTCGGCGCGGCCTATGAGCGCTATCTCGTGGACTTCAAGACGAGCGAGGCGCCGGGCTCCATCGTCGTGGATACGAAGAATAAATTCCTCTATCTTGTGGAGCCGAACGGCAAGGCGATCCGCTATGGCGTCGCCACCGGGCAGGAGGCCTATGGCTGGACCGGCCGCGCCGTGATCGGCGGCATGCAGGAATGGCCGCGCTGGATTCCGCCCAAGGATATGCTGGAGCGCTGGCCGCATCTGCAGCCGACGGCCGACGCCGGCGGCCTGCCCGGCGGCCCGGACAATCCGCTCGGCGCCCGCGCTCTCTATCTCTTCGAGAATGGGAAAGACACGCTCTACCGCATTCACGGCACCAATGAGCCGGAGAAAATCGGCCAGAGCGTCTCCTCCGGCTGCATCCGCATGCGCGACATAGACGCGATCGACCTCTACAGCCGCGTCAAGGTCGGCGCGAATGTCGTGGTGATCTGAGGGTATTCCCCCTCTCCCCGCGAGCGGGGAGAGGGTCGGGGTGAGGGGCCGGGGCGTTTCGCGGAGCCTTACGATCCGCGGCCTTCGTCTTTACGAAACAGCGCGAAGCCGCGAATTACGGGCGGCGCGGACGCCGGCGGAAGAGCGTTTGTGGGGCGCGCTGAGGGCGCGCCGCCTCGCTGGCTATAAATTCGTCCGCCAATTGCCGATCGGTCCTTATTTCGCTTGTCGGGAGGAAGCGCTCGTCGTCGAGGTCGATGGCGCGACGCATTCCACTGACCAGGAAGTCGCTCGCGACGCGCATCGAGATCGGATTTTGGGCGAGGCGGGCTTCAGGGTCCTTCGCATCGCCAATGACGACGTGTTTCACAATCTCGATGGCGTGAAAGAAACGATTCTCGCTTCATTGGAGCAGCGAGAGACATGGTAGCCTCTGGCCCAAGGCCCCTCACCCCCGCCCTCTCCCCGCTCGCGGGGAGAGGGAGTTCGGCTCGCTAATCCAGCGGCTCCACCGCCAGTATCTCTATGCCGAAGCCCGAGAGGCCCACATAGGTGCGCGGCTTGGGCTTGGAAGTGCGCAGGCGGATCGAGGTGACGCCCAAATCTTTCAAGATCTGCGCGCCGAGACCCACGTCCAGCCATTGCGCCGTGCGCGCCTCTTCCGAGCTGCTGTCCGAGACGACCGGATTGACCGGAACGCCGGCCGCGCCGTCGCGCAGATAGACCAGCACGCCGCGACCTTCCGCCGCGAAACGATCCAGCGTGCGGCGGATCGCATCCGCGCCGCCGAAGACGTCGGCGATGATGTCGGCGCGATGCAGCCGCGCCGGCACGCCCTTGCCGTCGCCGATCTGCCCGACGACGAAGGCGAAATGCTGCACCGGATCGAAGGCGCTGACATAGGCGTGGCAGGTGGCCTCGCCGGCGAAGGTCTTGACCGGAAAGCTGGCGACGCGCTCCACCAGCTTCTCGCGCGCCTGCCGATGGGCGATGAGATCGGCGGTGGAGATCATCTTCAGCCCGTGGGCCGCCGCGAAATCGACGATCTGCTTGCCGGCCATTACCGTGCCGTCGTCATTGGCGAGCTCGCAAATGACGCCGACCGGCGGCAGGCCGGCGAGCCGGCAGAGATCGACGGCCGCCTCCGTATGGCCGGAGCGCATCAGCACGCCGCCTTCCTTGGCGATGAGCGGGAAGACATGGCCCGGCCGCACGAAATCATGCGGGCCGCGATTGCCATTGGCGAGCGCGCGCACCGTATTGCAGCGCTGCTCGGCGGAAATGCCGGTGGTGAGCCCCTCGCGCGCGTCCACGCTGACGGTGAAGGCGGTGCCGAGCGGCGCGTCATTGGCGGCGACCATTGGCGCGAGATGCAGCCGCCGCGCCTCTTCCAGCGTCAGCGGCGCGCAGACGATGCCGCAGCAATGGCGGATGATGAAGGCCATTTTCTCAGGCGTGCAGAGCGAGGCGGCGATGATGAGGTCGCCCTCGTTCTCGCGGTCGTCGTCATCGGTGACGACGACGATTTCGCCGCGTCCGATGGCCTCTATGGCCTCGGTGACGGAATGGGACAAGACGGGCTCCGCTGTTCCCGGCGCATTGGGCCGGCGCGGCTGTTCTACTCCCGCGCCCCCGCGGATTCAAACTTTAGCGCGCTTTCCGATCGAACGGAATCGATCGATCGATCAGAATTCGCGCCCAAGGAGAGAAGCTAAAGCGCTATCCGATCCAATTGGATCGGATAGCGCTCTAGCGAGCGCCAACAAAAAACTGCCCGAGTCGCCCCGGGCAGAAAAGTCGGGAGCCCCGCCCGGCGAGCGCGGCCGAGCGAAGATCGTTCGGCGCGCGGCTCAGCCGCTCGCCAGGAATTTCTCGAGATAGACCTGCTCCTTGGGCACGCCCGCCGTCGCCGCCGCGTCGAAGGCCGCCTCGATCATGCCGGGCGGGCCGCAGAGATAAATGTCCGGCTTGCCGCGCAGCTTCTCGAGCTCGGCGCGCATCAGATCGATGACCGTTCCCTTGGCGACGCCATTCGCCTCGCTCGCATTGACGACCGCGACCTGCACATCGAGGCTCGGCATGGCGTTCTGCAGCGCCTTGAGCTCCTCGACATAGAAGAGCTCCTCATAGTTGGTGACGCCGAAGAACAAGGTCGCCGGTTGCTGGTCGCTCTCCTTCTTCAGCTGCCGGATCATCGACAGCACTGGCGACAGTCCCGTGCCGCCGGCCACGAAGAAGCGCGGCCGCTCGCTCTTGTGCAGCATGAAGGAGCCCGCCGGTCCGCGCAGCGCGACGCGCAGGCCGACCTTGGCCTGCGTCTGCAGGAATTTCGAGAAGGCGCCGTCCGGCAGCAGGCGAATGAAGAATTCGAGCCGACCATCCTCCGCGACCGAGGCCATGGAATAGGAGCGGCGCGTGTGCGTGCCGGGAATTTCGATGTCGACGAATTGCCCGGGGGCGAAGTTCAGCGCGATCGGCGCTACGCCATCGGCGGTCAATGGCTGCAGCACGAGCCGCACGACATTGGACGACACGCGATCGCATTCGACGATCTCGGCCAGCCAATTGGTCTGGATCGCCTCGAAGGAGATGCGATCATAAGTGTAAGGCACGATCAGATGCAGATCGCTGCGCGGGAAGGTGCGGCACAGCAGAACCTTGCCGTCCTCCTCCTCGTCCGGCGGCAGCGCCTGCACCTTGACGTCGATGAGCTCGTAGTCGCCATCCGTGCAATCGGCCTTGCAGGTCGCGCAGCCGCCCGCGCGGCAGGAAGAAAGAAGAATCACGCTTTGACGAAGCCCTGCCGAAATGACGTCCTCGCTCGGTCCGCATTCGAAGGAGCAGGTTTCTCCGTCCTCTGTCTCGATGACGATCTGATACATACGTCTTCCGCCCTTGCTACTCTGGCTGCGCCAGCTCGTTTTTCGTCGTCTCGTTGCGATCGTCGATCGGGATCGGCGTGCCGAGCGTCTGCAGCAGACGCTTGATCTCCGCGCTATTGCCGCCTGGCTGCGCCGCCGCCTCGTCCTGCCGCTGGAAGAAGCGGAGCACATGAGAGACCGCCTCGCGCGCCGAATCCAGCGACAGCGAGCAGCCTTCCTGCACGAACTCGTCGTCGCGCAAAATCTCCCAGCGCCACATGTAATCGAGGTCCATCGTATAGGCGGCGTAGCGTGAATCTGCGTGAATCAGAATCCGCTGCTCTTCCGCTTCTCGTTCCGCGCCATGCGCCATGGCCTTCCCTCCCTTGTCGCGATGACGTTCGGGCGGAAGGACCGCCCGAACGCTCGTTCTTTTTCTTTCGAAGGAAGCCGTCAGGCCTGCAGATGCAGGACCTTGACGCCGCGCTCCTTGCGCAGACCCTCGAGCGGGGTCGCGTAATAATCTGTGTTGCGCAGCTCCATGAGAATCGTGCCGAGCGCCGCGTCGGTGCGCAGGAACACATTCACCGGGAGAACCGGCGGCTTGTAGAGCTGACGGAACTCGACATGGATGCGCTCCGCCGCATATTTGCTCTCGGCGGCCTTGATCTTGGCGATCCAGGTCGCCTCCACCGCGGCGGCGTCCTCGCCGGTCGTCGCCTTGGTGATGAGGTCCGCGACGGAGAGCTTCTCGGTCTTGAGCACCGAGAGACGCTCCTCGATTTTGCGCTCGATATATTGATAATCGACGTCGAGATCGTAGCTCTTGCGGAACGGCGAGGAATAGGCGACGCGGAAGTCCTGAATGAACTTCGTCGCCTGCTCCACACTATTCAGCTTCGCGATCTTGCCTTCCCACTCGGTGCGAGTGGCGTTCTCGTGGATGGGTTCTCTCTTCGCCATTGTGGCAATCCTTATCGTCGGCCGATCAAATGTCGGTCAGGGCGCGATCGAGGCCCATGAGCTCCGAGGTGATGGTGAATTTCGTGCCGAGCGTGTAGGCGCGGCCGACGGTCGACGACACATTCACGAGAAGGTCGTAGACCGAGAACGGCTTGCCGAGCAGATCGGAGGCTTCGGCGGCGTCGATCTCGATCGCGCCATCGGCCTTGATCCACCAGAAGCCCGCCTTGTCCTCGACGACGATGGACGGATTCTTCGCCTTGCCGGCCTGGAGCACGATATCCTCGATGATCGCGTCGATCTCGTCGCTCTTCATGAGAACCAGAACCACGGCGTTGGACTCGTGGACGACCTGATTCTCCTCGGCGAAGAACTCGTCCGCGAAGGCCTTGCCGGTCTTCTGCATGATTCCGGCGTTGTAAGCGTTATGCGCGCTGGACATAGGAGCGTTTCCTTCTCAATTCTTGTAGCCGGCGAGAACGGCGTCGACCTTCTGGTCCACGTCGATTTTGAAGCCGATCTTGTCGGCGTAATCGATCTTCCAGTCGCCGAAGACGCGCTGCAGCGCCTCCGAGACGCCGGCGCGATCGGTCGCGCCCGCGACCTTCTCGACCTTGGCGTAGATGCCGACGAAATCCTTCAGCGCCGTGACCGAACGCGCGAGATAATGCTCGGTCCAGGCGTTGAGGAAGGTGCGATTATGCGCGCCGAATTCGGGATCATTGGCGAGGCTGTAGACGAAGAGATCGTCGATCGCCCCACGCGTGATCTGGAAATAGGTCTGCGACTGCGCGGTGAAGAAGGGCGTCAGCGTGTCGCCATAGACGGTGGCCAGACGCTGGAAGAACTCGCGACGGGCGAACTGGCCGAAGGTCGCGTCATAGACGGCGTGACCCGCCCAGAGGATCTCGTTCCAATCCTGAATGCCCTGCCAGATCTCTTCCACCGCGCCGCGCGCGCCGGCGTAGATCGGATCGGTCGTCCAGATCTTCTTCGGCACGTCGGTCGACGCATCGAAGCCGGGAACGAGCTTGGCGATGAACAGGCGCTCCGTCTGGATCGACTGCGCATTGTCCACCTTGTCGAGAGCCGCGAAAATGGCCGACTGGCGGATGGTGTCCGAGAGCGAGTCGCGGCCGACCGACGAATGCGAGTTGAACAGCCCATATTCGTTGTAGAGCAGCGCGCCGTAATATTTGTTGAGGATCTCGTCCCGCCAATAGGCGTCGATGGTGCGGATCGAGCCTTCGGACGAATAAGCGGCGAGGAAGCGCTGCGTGTAGCGCGCCTCTTCCGACTTGTCCTTCACATAAGGCGCGTGCCAGCGACGGGCCGGATCGCGATGGCGATACCAGTCGGTCGTGCGCAGCTCGGTGCTCTCATTGCCCCAGGACGGACGGCCGCCGTGGAATTTCTGAGTCCAATCGCCCCAATCGAGGCCGCCGGCGATCCAGTCGGGATTGGGCTGCGCATAGACGGACAGCTGCTCATATTCCGACAGGCGCTTCCAGCGCGGCTGAATGAAATAATGATACTTGCGCTGCGTGTCGAGCGCGTGGTCCGGGATCGCGGCGGCGATGATCGCTGCGCGCTCCGGGTCGGTGAGACCTCGCTTCGTGACTTGAGAGCTCTGAGGCTGTGACATTTCAGACGTCCTCCACTTGAGGGTTTTTCGTGCTTCGTGCTTGTCGACGGACGCGCGTCGCCCGCCGAGACCCGGCGCGCGCGAGGCGCGCCGGGAACCCGTTGCAATTCGACGCGAGGCGCCGAGCGCAGATCAGAATTTGGCGAGCGGATCGGGGAAGACGCAGCCAGCGCGCTTGATGTCCTCGAGCGTCCAGAGATTGTCGCCGCGCACATGGGGCTGCGCGATCAGCGTCTTGCCGTCGGAGCGAACGCCATGGCCCTCGGCGATCACGTCGGACAATTCGCGTCCCTCGTACTGCTCGAAGATATTGTGGCATTCGTAGCGCTCCGGCTCCGACAGCCACATGCGCTCGCCCCAATCATCCGTGAGCGAATGCTTCTTGCCGTTGAATTCGTGCACGCGCAGCGAGCCGGAGCCCTTGGCGAGAGACGGGATGAACGGCACCTGCGAGACGCGGTCGATGTAGACGTCATGACCGTTCTGTAGCAGCCAGGCGTAGGGGATGAACCCGCTCTTGGGATCCTCATAGCCGAGCTTCTTCCACTCATTGTAGATCTTGCCGTAGTGATCGGCCCAACCCGGATAGTTCGCCTCGAACCACTCCTGATCCTCCTCGTCCGGCAGAGCCAGACGCGCGAAGCCGAGCGGCCACAGCGCATAAGCGGCAAGGGCGAGATCGTGATGGGCCCAATAGGCGTCCGTCTTGGCGTCGCGCAGCGAGCGGGGGCTCTCCACGCCATATTTGCCGAGGCGACCGATCCAGATTCCACCCCAATCCTCGTAGACCCAGCGGTTCCAGGTCTTCACCCACGGCTCGACCTTGAACTTGGAGCCGTATTCGAAGAGATAGCCGAGCGCCGGCGTGAAATACTTCTGCTGCGTCCAGAAGGCGTTGTTGAGATCGGTGTTGAGATATTTCGCCGCCGCCGGATCATTGGCGATGGACACCACCGTCTGATAGCCGTTCGCCATATGGCGCAGCTCGTCCGTCTCCACCGACAGAAACACCGTCGGCGTGATCTCGTCGCCATTGGCCGAGGCCCATTCGGTGACGGCGACGATCAGCGGATTGGTGAAGCAGGCTTCGCCGACCAGCTGCAGATTGATCGAGCATTCCACGGCGTCGCCGGAGATGAAGCCATCGGCGAAGACGCGCTTCATGCCCTTCCACAGCGGGCCGATCGCGCGGGTGCGACGGGCGTCATTGTGGCCGGCGGGATCGTGATAATGCTTGGAGTAATAGTGATTGATGAAGGCGCATTGATGCGTGTGACGAATTTCGTCGAGCACCTGAGCGAGATAGCCGTTCTTCTGCTCGGCGGCGGTGGCGCTGTCCCACAGCATGGCCGAAGCGGCGATGGCGTTATACTCGCCGACCTCGAGGAAGTTCGAGATCACTTTCATGGTCTCGCCCCAGCGCGGATGCACCTTGTTGCCGGCGCCGAGACGCGTCAGACCATCGAGCAGAGTGCCGAACTGGCGCTCGTCCTTGGCCGCCTCCATGCGGGCGTATTCCTTGGCGATGACCTTGAACTGCTCCTTGGTCTGGTTCGCCATGTGATATTTGGTGGCGTATTTGGTGCGGTTTTCCTTGAAGTCCCAGTTGAAGCTCTGCAGCCACTTATGGACCTCCTGCGGCTCGACGCCGACCGGAGCGCGATTGACCTTCAGAGCATCGGTCGCCGCTTTTGTCGCGAGACTGATCGCCATGCTTTTCCTCCTCACAGACTTTTTGTTTCTCGGATTTGCGCCTTTGTCTGCGGTCGACAAATCCGAACGTGTGCGCCGCTTTCCAAACTTTCGAAATGGAAACATTCGATGTCGTCGGCAATTCATCTATTGCGAAAGCGACGACATCTACTGTTATGGCAAGCCCCGTGCCACTGATGGTGATTTTGCGGAATCATAGAGTTTGCAAGGGATTCGCAATGATCGTGAAAGAGATATGACGTGAGCGCAGCGATATTCGAAGGCGATGCGCGATACAGCTGTCAAATTAGCATACGCACGAATTTCATCGCCTGCTTGGATCGCCGCGATCGTCGAGGAGATCGCGGCGATCATGCGCGCATTCAGGCGCGCGGATCTTCGCGCGTTTCGGCCGCGCGTCGCGCATCGAATCCGAATGTCGGATCGCTCACGGGAACATGAGTCACAGCGCATTCCACCGTCATCAGCGAGGACGCTGTCGCGACGGCGTTGCGCAATGCGAGACGCGTGACGCGCACGGGATCGATGACGCCCGCGGCGAAGAGATCGCCGCAGGCGCCGCTGCGCATGTCCATTCCCCAGAAATCATCATTGGAGCGTCGCAGCTCGAACAAGAATTCATCGGCGTCGACGCCGGCGTTGGCCGCAATGCGCCGGATCGGCTCGTCGAGCGCCGCGCGCACGATGGCGACGCCATGGCTCTGATCGAGATTTTCGCCGCGCAGCTCAGCGAGAGCGGCGCGCGCGCGATAGAGCCCGACGCCGCCGCCGGCGACGACGCCATCGCTCTGCGCGGCGCGCGCGGAATTGAGCGCATTCTCGATTCTCTGCATGCGCTCCTTGATGACAATGTCGGACAAGCCGCCGGCGCGTATCGTCGCCATTCTGCCCGACAAGGCTTTTATGCGCGTCCGCAGATTTTCCAGCTCGTGACGTTTGCCGCTCGGCGAGCCTTTGGAGGCGTCGCCTTCGACGATCCAATCGGCCTGACGCTTCGCCGAGGCGAGACGATCGGCGATGACATTCGGATCGCCTTCGCCGCCAATGACGAGCGTGTCGTCTTCGCGCACGACGACGCGTCGCGCGCGGCCGAGATGCTCTATCGTGACATTGGAGATGTCTTCGCCGAAGGCCTCCATGATCGCGCGGCCGCCGGTGATCGCGGCGAGATCGAGCAGATATTCATAGCGGCTGTCGCCATAGCCCGGCCCCTTCACGGCGATGGAGCAGAGATTCTTGCGAATATGATTGAGCAAGAGTCCGGGAAGCGCTTCCTCCATTATGTTTTCAGCGACGACGAGCAGGCTGCCGCCGCGGCGCCGCACCAGCTCCAGCGCCGGCACCAGCTCGGAAAATTCGTTGATGACGCGATCATAGACGAGAATGTAAGGGTTCTCGAGCTCGGCGATCTTGCGCGCGCTGTCGGTCATGAAATAGGGCGAGCGATAGCCCTGTTCCCAACGCATGCCTTCGACGGATTCGATGTCGTCGGCGAGGCCATGGCCGAGCTCGACATCGACGACGCCGCCTTCGCCGGCGATCTCCAGCGCTTCCGCGACGATCGCGCCTATGCCTTCATCGCCGCCCGCGGCGAGCGTCGCGACATGGGCGAGCGAGCGTGGGTCGTCGCAACGCCGCGCGCGGCGCAGAAGATCGGCCTCGACTGCGCGCGCCGCGCGTTCCATGCCAATGGCGATGTCGCGCGGATTCATGCCGGCGGCGAGCGCCTTGCGCGTTTCGGCGGCGACGCGGCGGGTCAGCACGACGGATGTCGTCGTTCCATCGCCGGCCTCTTTGGCGACAGCCGTCGCCATTTGACGCACGAGATTTATGCCGACGCTCTCCGTGCGTCCGGCGGCTTCCACCGCTTGCGCCACAGTGGCGCCGTCCTTGGTCGCGACCGGCGGCAGGCCGGCGGCGCGATGCTCGATGACGACATTGCGGCCGCAGGGGCCGAGCGTCACGCCGACAGCGTCGGCGAGAACGTCGACTCCATCGAGCAGGCGCTTGCGAACGGGGTCGCCGAAGCGAATATTTCTGGCCACGACTCTGATCCTCCACTGGCGCGATGCGCCGCCGCGGCGCCGCGCGCGTTTCCTCTTATTTTTTCTTCGGCTTGTCGAAAGCCGTTATGTCTATGTCCTCGCGCCCGGCGTTGAGCGCCATGGCGCTGCGTCCCGCCGCCACGCGGCGCGCGCGATTGCGTTCGAGGCGTATCCACACGGAGATCAGGCGGCGATCGTCGAAATCGAGCGTGCGCCGTATTTCCTCTATGTCGACAGGCTCGAATTCGCGGCGCAAAAACGCGTTGAGTTCTTGCGCGCGCTCCTCGCCGACGATTTCCGTCAGGCGCTCGGCCTCCTGCTCGAGCTCGCGCATGGACGCGTCGAGCGCGCGCGCGGTCTCTTCTAAAAATGCGCGATCTTCCGGCCCCATCGCGTCACCTCTTGCAGACGATTCGCCTGTCGCTGCGCAGGCCGTAACGCGCCATCTTGTGGTAGAGCGTCGCTCTGGTGATGCCGAGGCTGCGCGCGGCTTTGGCAATATTGCCCTTTGCGGAGGCGAGCGCGTGCCGCACGGCGCGCGCTTCCCAATCGGAGAGGTCGAAGCCGGTCTCGGTTTCCACCGTTTCGTCGATGATCGAGGCGGGCGGCGTCGCATCGGCGCCGATGCGATTGTCGAAGTCGAGCTCCTGGAGGAAGTCGATCGGAAGATCGTCGATCTCTATGAGCGGCCCCTTGGCGACGGCGATGCTGGAGCGCAGCACATTGCGCGCCTCGCGTATGTTGCCGGGCCATGGATGCTTGAAGAAAATGCGCCACACCTCATCGGAGAAGCGCAGCTCCTCGGGCGCCGCCAGCGCCTCTCGCTCGAGGTGGAACAGCTGCGCCAACAGCCCGAGCCGATCGGGCCGCTCGCGCAGCGGCGGAAGCCACAGCTGCACGCCATTCAGCCGATAATAGAGATCGCGGCGGAACGTTCCCTTCTGCACCATCTCCTGCAGGCTGCGATTGGTGGCTGCGACGACGCGCACATCGACGCGGATCGGCTTGCTGGAGCCGATCGGCACCACCTCGCTCGAGTCGAGCACGCGCAGCAGCGTCGCTTGCAGATCGGCGGCCATGTCGCCGATCTCGTCGAGGAACAATATGCCCTTGTCCGCCTCGACGAATTTGCCGGCCTTGCCCTTGGCGCGCGCGCCGGTGAAGCTGCCGCCCTCATAGCCGAACAATTCGCTCTCGATCAGCTCGCGTGGAATAGCGGCGCAATTTATGGCGACGAGCGGACGCTCCTTGCGCGGACCGCTGGCGTGAAGGCGGCGCACGAGATGATCCTTGCCGACGCCGGACTCGCCGGTGATGAGGATCGGAATATTGCGCTCCTGCAAGCCGGAGGCTTTGCGCAGCGCCGCCTCCAGCACATTGTCGCTCCAATCGGCGCGGGCCTCTGGCGCGCGCGGCGCGGCGTCGGCGCGGTCTGGCGCGCGGCGCGGCGATGCGGCGTCGCTCTCACGCTTGGGACAGCGATGCGCTTCGGCGAAGATGGAATAACGATTGCGCGGATCGACGAGCGGAAGGAGACGCGCGCTCTCATGCGCCGCGACGAGCGTCGGAAGATCGACGCCGAGCGCAATCGCGGCGCGCTGGCCGACGAGCGCGGAATGCTCGGAGCGAAGCGTCTCGACGCCGGCGCGGTCGACGCCGCGAATAATTCCGTCGGCGCCGATGAAGATGCGGCCTTCGCTCGGCAAGCGCGGCTCGGAGTCGCCGGCGGCGCGCAGACGCAGCAGATAGCCGTCGGCGGCGATGTGGTCGAAGAGGCTCGTCTCCAGCAGTAGGCGGGCGAGCTCGAGAAAGCCGAGAGCGAGCTTGGCGGCGTCGCGACGGTCGGAGACCATGCCGAGGATCGCGCAGAGGCTTCCGTCCGGCGCGATGATGGGGCAGCCGGCGGTGGCGAAGCGATGCAGCGCGCCATTGAAATGCTCCTTGCCGTCGAAGGCGATCGGCGCGCGCAAGAGGCTCGCCGTGCCGACGCCATTATTGCCGAGGCTGGCCTCGCTCCAATCGGCGCCGATGCGCGCCATTTGCGCGGCGCCGGCCGTTATGCGCGAGCCCGAGTCGAGCAGCTGCACGAGCGCGCCGGCGGGATCGGCGAGCAGCAGCGCGACATTGGTCTCGTCGAGCAGCGCGCGCAGCTCGTAGACGAGCGACGAAAGCCGGCCGGCGACGCCGCCGGCGGCGTCGCGCCACGCGTCGAGCTCCGTCGCGCTGCGATCGTCGCGGCGCTGGCGTGGGGCGAAGTCCGCGCCCGGGGGCAGAGCGTGGTCGTCCACGCAGCGCGCCCAGGCCTCGGCGACCTGCGGGCGCACCCAATCGGCGCCGGCGGGCGCCTGGCCCGTCTGCTTCATCCAATCCCAGGCGACGCCGGGACGGTCGACTCCATAGAAGCCGGTCTCCTCGGCGCTGCGCATGTTCATGACAGCGGCGGCCGCATGGCCGAGCATGGGGGATCTCATCGCCGTATCGCTCAAAAGCGATCCTCCCGAATTTTTGACGTGTCGGGGCATGGCGCGTCGGGTCCGACGGTTCGCTCATGCGAGGGCGCTCGCTCGCGCTGCGCGCGGGCGAGCATTCGACGTCGCGCGTCTGCGGCGTGGTCAGCCGCGCGCGGCGGAGGGCGCTTTCTGGCCGGGCAGGGGCAGCTTCAGCAGCGCTTCGGCGAGCTGGTCCGCCAAATAGCCGAGGATCGCGCCGGCGATCAGCGACAGCGCCGCCAGCAGAGCGGGATTGCTCGGCGAGAGCGCCACGAGATCATCGGCGTGGGCGGTCGCCAGCAGCGTCGCATAGGCGGCCAGCGAAACGGGCCATTCGGCGAGCGCCGGCGCCTTGGCGGAGAGCACGAGAGCGACGAGCGTGATCGCCACGGCGATTCCCGTCGACGCCGCCGGACTGACGACCTCGCCGTAGGGAATATGGGCGGCGGCGAGAAGCGCGACTGCGGCGAGAGCGACGCCGAGCAGATCATGCGGGACAGATTTTTTGAGCCCGTCGAGCTTGCCGCCCAGATGAATATAGCCCGCCCAGCCGATGAGCGCGGCGAAGAGCTGCGCGCCATAGGGAGCGGCGGGACCGAGCGTCAGAAAAGCGGCGAGACCGCCGAGAGCGCCGACGCTCACGGCCCTGAAATATGCGATGCTCATGACAATAGCCTCCAGCTGCGCGCGCGATCCTATGATCGGCGCAGTTCGCGTGAATCCCTCGACGGCGCTGCCGTCGATCTTCCAAAAAGAGAGTCGGGGATTTCAGGCGAGAGGCGCTGGAGGCGCGCGTGGCGACAGAGGCCGCAGCTCGGGCGCGGCGGCGACGGCGTCGATGACATAGTTCGGCGCCGGCGTATCGGAGGCGATTTCGAGCGGAAGAACGATGACGAGAACGATCTCGCGCTCGTCATCTATCGCCGAGCTGCAATGGAGAATGCAGCACGGGCCGATGTGATGATTTTCGATCGGAGCGGAATCGCTCTTGGCCGCCTCGGCCTTGAAGGAGGCGCAGACGACGCCGGAGAGTTGCGCGCTATTGGCGGTCGCTCCCGCCGCGAAGCCGACGCCGACGGTCTGCAGCAGGAACAGCAGCGCCGCGACCATGCCGAGGGCCGCTCGCTCGACGCTGAGATGTGTCCGGCCTGGGATTTTCAAGGCATTGTGCTCTGAGGCGTTCGGAACGAGAAGGTACGAGCGGCGCAGGAGAGCGTCAAGCGACGCGCCCTCTCGCCCATGCGGCATGTTGTCGCGAGCCTGCGCGCAAGCTTTCGTTCACGCCGGAGCAAGCTTTCGTTCACGCGGGAGGATGCCGAGCGCTCTGGCGGCGAATGAAATCCTTCAGCGTCTTCGCGGCTTCGTCGCTGCGGTCGGCGAAGGAGGCGACGCCGGACATGAGGCCGTCGCGATCGACGAGATAGACGAGCGTCGTGTGATCGATCGTGTAATCGCCGCCCTCCAGCGGAGTCTTGCGGTGATAGACGCGAAACGCCTGCGCCGCGCGGTCCGTCTCCTCCGCCGCGCCGCGCAGAGCGGTGATGCGCCGCGGAAAGGAGGAGACGAAATCGGCGAGGCTCTCGCGCGTGTCGCGCGCGGGATCGAGCGTCGCGAAGAGAATGTCGAAGCCGGCGCCGGAAGGGTCCGCCTCATTGGCCGCGCGCGCCGCCTCGAGCATTGTGGTCGGGCACACTTCTGGACAATGCGTGAAGCCGAAGAAGATGGCGTAGGGACGTCCGCGCATCGTCTTTTCATCGACGATGTCGCCATTCGTCGCAGTGAGGCGGAAGGAAGGCGCATAGGCGCGCGCGGCGGCCTCGTTGCGGTGCGGAGCGACGCGCGGCGCCGCGGCGCTCGCGAGAACGACGACGGCGGCCGTCGCGATCCACCAACGGCGCGAGCGCAGAGCGGCGGGAAGGCGCCTTTCGCCGCCCGGCGCGGCGCGAACGCTCGCCGGGCGGCTGGGGCGAGCGGAGCTCTCGGGCGGGATGGAGACCGAGGCGCCGCTCGAGCGGCGCAGGCCGCGTCGGCGAATGAAGCGGCGCAAGCGCGCCGCGAGACGCACGCCGGGCGCATGACGCAGCGCCTTTGCGAATGTGGTGCGGATGCGCGGCTCCACCGACATGTCGCGGAGCTCGGCGGCGAGGCTCTCGACGGCGCTCTCCTTTTCCGCCGGCGTCGAATGGCGTCCGATCTCGAGCCGGCGCCCCGCCGTTGTGATCTCGACATGCGTGCAGCGCCGCGCGCGATCGAGGCGCCGCTCTATGACCAGCTCCTCCGCCTTGATGCGGCGCTGATCGACGAGCCGGCCGCGAAAGTAATGCGCGACGCGGACAACGCCATTCTCGACCGTCACGCGCTCGATGATCTCGCCGCGCTCGGCGGGCGCGCCTCCGAGCACGAGACGGCAGAAAGCCGCGAGGCCATTCGTCGCATCGATCGCCAGCCGAGCGAGCCGGCGCGGCGCGGCATTGGGCGTCGCGGCGTCGATAGGGGAAGCGGATCGCGGCTTCATCGGCGCGTTCTTCGTCACGCAGGGCGCTCCATCTCGCGGCGTCATGTCGCGGCTGCTCGCGCCGCGCGGTCTTATCGAAAACAGCAATAACGCATATAGGTCAACGCGAAGGCGAATGATGCGCATGCGACCGGACGTCGCGTGCAGAAAGTGAACGGACATGCGTTCGATCGTGATCGTCGCGATGCGCGCGAAATCGATACGATTGTGCAGCCGTCACATCGGAGATTCGCCGCGCGCGCGGGATTCGCGCTATGTGTATCGGCTCTGGCGTCTCTCGCAGCGCTGGCGCAGAAGTTGCGGACCGGGCGTGGAGGGGCATGTTCAACGATCGGCTCGAGACATGATCATAGGCTCATTGCGGCGTCGCGATCTTTCGACCTGCAAGGGATTGCGGAGGCTTCGGATGTTTTGCGCCTCGGGCGCGCTCGTGCTTCCGCTGGCCCTTTTCGCGACGGCCACGCTCGCGGCGCCGGCCGCCGCCGCGATAGAGGTGGAGCGCGCCTGGTGCGCCACGCCGCCCAAAGGCGTGAAGATCGGCGCCTGCTATCTGGCCTTGCGCAACGAGGGCAAGACGGAGGACCGGCTGCTGGGCGTGGAGGCGGACGCCGCCGCTCGCGTCGAGATGCATGTGACCAAGATCGCCGATGGCGTCGGCCGCATGCGCCCGCTCGCCGAGGGCGTCGCCCTGCCGGCCGAATCGGTCGTCGATTTTCGCGAGAAGGGCTATCACCTCATGCTGGTCGATCTGCGCGGGCCGCTCGCGGAAGGCGAGACCGTGCGCGGCACGCTGCGATTCGAGCGCGCCGGCGAGCAGCCTGTGCTCTTCCATGTCGAGCGGCCCGGCGTCCCCTGATTTTGCCGCGGCGGCGGGTCGGGATGGTCGAATCGCCGGGCGCCTCTATTTCCACTCATGGTGAGGATCGCGGGGCGGCGCCCCGGCGCGGGCGCCGTTGAAGCGCCCGCTTCGGCGCGCCCCGGTCCCGCGCCGAACGAGGCCGCCGGTCTGCTCGAGAGCCGTCTGCATGAAAATTTATGAAAATCGAAATCCATGCCGCCCCGGCGCGTGGAGGAGGGGCTCCGCCCTTCGCTCACCGAGACGTAAATGGCTGATCGTCGAGGCGATCGCTCATTGTAACCACTTCGTCACGAATATGACGCAGAAATGCCCCTCGTTCTTCCAGCCGGTCTTTTCGGCAACAAATTCCCTCCCATAGTGGGTTCATCCTGCATTCAGCCTGGATGCGGGATAGGATCGTCCTTCGCTCTCATGCTAGATGAGCGCGGATTTCCCGCGGATATGTCACGCGATGAATGAGTTGAACCCCAGTTTCGCCAAAAGCGCGCCTCTCGACGGCGCGCCGCTCGCCGACGAGACGGCCCGGACCGGCGCCGTGCTGCGCGGTCCGGCCATGCCGCATCTGCTGCGCGACGAGCTGCTCTGCGAGATTTTCGCCGCCCGCGTCGCCGCCAGCCCCAACGCCCTGGCCATGGCGACCTTGGAGCGGCGCTTCACCTATCGCGAGGTCGATGCGGAAGCCGCGGCCATCGCCTGCGGCCTCGCCGCCCGCGACATTGGCCCGGGCGATGTGGTCGGCCTATGGGGCGCGCGTGGGCCGGAGCTGCTGATCGCGCAGATCGCCATCGCCAAGACGGGCGCCGCGTGGCTGCCCTTCGACGCCGACGCGCCGGTCGACCGTATCGCCGTCTGCCTCGCCGACGCCGGCGCCAAGGCGCTGCTGACCTCCGCCGGCTTCGCCGGCAAGGCCGCCCCCGTGGTCTCGGTCGAGACGCTGATCGACGCCGAGATCGCGATTTTCGGCGGCGTCTGCCCTGATCCGCGCGCGCTGGGCGCCACGGGCGACCATCCGGCCTATCTCATCTACACCTCCGGCTCGACGGGAACGCCCAAGGGCATTGTCGTCACCGCGCGCAACATCTGCCATTATCTGCGCTCGGCCAATGAGATCTACCGGATTTCCGCCTCCGATGTGGTGTTCCAGGGCGCTTCCGTCGCCTTCGACCTCTCCATGGAGGAGATCTGGATTCCCTATCTCGCCGGCGCGTCGCTCTTCGTCGCCACGCCGCAGATCATCGGCGAGACCGAGGCGCTGCCCGATATTCTGGAGGAAGCCGGCGTCACCGTGCTCGACACTGTGCCGACGCTGCTCGCCGCCATGCCGCGCGACGTCGCGACGCTGAAGACCATCGTGCTGGGCGGCGAGGCCTGCCCGCCCTCGGTGGCGGAGCGCTGGACCCGCATCGGCCGCACCATCTTCAACAGCTACGGCCCCACCGAGGCGACCGTCGTCGCCACCGTTTCGGAGGTCTGGCCCAATGAGACGGTGACGATCGGCAAGCCGATCCCCAATTACAGCTGCTATGTCGCCGACGAAAATCTGACGCTGCTGCCGCCGGGCGCGGAGGGCGAGCTGCTCATCGGCGGCCCTGGCGTGGCGAGAGGCTATCTGCGCCGCGACGAGCTGACCGCCGAGAAGTTCATCGCCAATCCTTTCTCCTCGGACGGCTCCGATCCGATCCTCTATCGCTCCGGCGACGCGGTGATTCTGGACGAGAACGGCGATCTGCATTTTCGCGGCCGCATCGACGATCAGGTGAAGATCAGGGGTTTCCGCGTCGAGCTGGGCGAGATCGAATCCGCGCTCTCGCGTCTCGACCATATACGTCAGGCGGCCGTCGTTCTGCGCAATGAGAATGGGCTGGACGAGCTCGTCGCCTTTCTCGTCGGCGCGACGGCCGTATCGCCGGACCCACGCGATCTGCGCGCCAAGCTGCGCGAGTTTCTGCCCTCCTATATGGTTCCGGGCCGGTTCGAGGTCGTGACCTCGCTGCCCCGCCTCTCCTCCGGCAAGGTGGACCGCAAGGCGCTGAAGCGGGCGCCGCTCACCGCCCCTCTCATCGACACGGAGGCGCAGGAGGAGCCGCGCACCAAGACGGAGGCCGCGCTGCTCGACGCCGCCAAGCGCGTGCTGCCGCCGGGCGCCATTCCCTTCGACGCGGATTTCTTCACCGATCTCGGCGGCCATTCGCTGCTGGCCGCGCGTTTCGTCTCGGTGGTGCGCGAGACGGCGCATCTTTCCTCGATCACGCTGCAGGACCTCTATTCGGAGCGCAATCTGCGCGCGCTCGCCACACATCTCGACGGCAAGGCGGCGATGGCCGGGCCGCCGCGCGATCTCTCCTTCGCGCCGCCGCCGCTGCTGCGGCGCTTCCTCTGCGGCCTCGCCCAGGCGGCGGCGCTGCCCTTCATCCTCGCCTTCGTCACCTCGCAGTGGCTCGGCGTTTTCGTCTCCTATCAGCTGCTCACCTCGCCGGACGCCAACCTCATCGACGAGGCGGCGGCGCTGCTGGGCGTCTATATGTGCGTCAACATCGCCACTGTGGCGGTGTCGATCCTCGGCAAATGGCTGGTCATCGGCCGCACCAGGCCGGGGCGCTACCCGCTGTGGGGCGTCTATTACTACCGCTGGTGGCTGGCGCAGCGCCTGATGGGCCTCACCCACGCCAAATGGTTCCAGTGCTCGCCCTTGATGCGCCTCTATCTTTCCGCCCTCGGCGCGAAGATCGGCGAGGACGCCATCATCGGCGAGCTGGACGTCGGCGCCATCGATCTCGTCAGCATCGGCGATGGCGCGAGCCTCGGCTCCAAGCTGAAGCTCGCCAACGCCCGCGTCGTCGGCAATGAGCTCATCATCGGGACGATCGAGATCGGCGCGGACGCCTATGTCGGCACCTCCTGCGTGATCGAGGAGAATGTCGTCCTCGGCGAGGGCGCGGCGCTCGAGGATCTGACCTCGGTTCCCGCCGGCTCGCAGATCGGCGCCTATGAGATTTGGGACGGCTCGCCGGCGCGCTACAAGGGCGATGTCGATCCCCGCGCGCTCGATCCGCAATCGACGGCCTCCGCGCCGCAGCGGCTCGCCATGGGCTTCATGTTCACGGTTCTGGCGCTGGCGCTGCCGCCGCTCGGCCTGCTGCCGATCTTCCCGGCCTTTTGGGTGTTCGACCGGTTCGACAATTGGCTCGGCATAACGGATGTCGACCACGTCTATTATCTCGCCGCCATTCCCTTGTTCGCCTGGCCGACGGCTTTCGTGCTGGTGCTCGTCACCGTGGCCTTCATCGTGGCCTTCCGCTGGATCGTGCTGCCGCGCGTCTCGGAGGGGACCTATTCGGTGTGGTCCGGCTTCTATCTGCGCAAATGGGCGGTGGCGCTCGCCACCGAGGTGACGCTGGAGACGCTCTCCTCGCTCTTCGCCACCCTCTACATGCGCACCTGGTACCGGCTGATGGGCGCGAAGATCGGCAAGGATTCGGAGATTTCGACCAATCTCTCCGGCCGTTACGATCTCGTCGAGATCGGCGAGAAATGCTTCATCGCCGATGAGGTGGTGCTCGGCGACGAGGATATGCGCCGCGGCTGGATGTATCTGAAAAAGGTGAAGACCGGCGCGCGCGTCTTCGTTGGCAATGACGCCGTGGTGCCGCCGGGCTCGGAGATTCCCAGTGGCGCGCTGATCGGCATCAAATCCAAGCCGCCGGCCAATAGCGAGCTCTCCGAGGGCGACACCTGGTTCGGCTCGCCGCCGATGAAGCTGCCCGTGCGCCAGACCTTCGACGGCGGCGGCGCCGCCTGGACCTATCAGCCACCCTTCTGGAAAAAAGCCGCGCGCGCCGTCTATGAAGCGATCAACGTCTCGCTGCCGACCATGCTGTTCATCACTTTCGGCACTTGGGCGGTGGAGAGCTTCGGCCAGAAGCTCATCGACGGCGATTATTGGTCGGTGTTCTGGCTCTTCGTGCTGTCGTCGACGCTGATCTCGGTCGGCATGACGCTGGTCGTGGTGGCGGTGAAATGGCTGACCATGGGGCGCTATGAGCCGCAGGTGAAGCCCATGTGGTCCTTCTGGGCCATGCGCACCGAGGCTTGCGCCGTGCTCTATTGGGGCCTCGCCGGCAAAATCCTGCTCGAGCATTTGCGCGGCACGCCCTTCCTGCCCTGGACTCTCCGCCTGTTCGGCTCGAAATTCGGCAAGGGCGTGTTCATGGACATGACCGACATCACCGAATTCGACTGCGTGAGCGTCGGCGATTATGCGGCGCTCAATCAGGTGGCGGCGCTGCAGACGCATCTCTATGAGGACCGGGTGATGAAGGTCGGCCGCGTCGAGATCGGCCGCGGCGTGACCGTCGGCGCCGGCTCCACCGTGCTCTACGACACGCATGTCGGCGATTTCGCCCGGCTCGGCCCGCTCACCGTGGTGATGAAGGGCGAGAAGATCCCGGCGCATTCCGAGTGGATCGGCGCGCCGGCCGAGCCGGCCGCGCCGCCCGCGACGCCGCCCGCTTTGGCGGAGGCGCGACGCGAGACCAGCAAGGCGGCGTGACGCTGGGCATGGAGCGAGCCTTCAGGCTCGCATTCATTCCATCACATGAAGATCAGATCCGTATCTTGCGGCCGCGCGCCGGCCGCGGTCAGCATCGCATGGGTCTGCCCGCGGTGATGGGTCTGATGGTTGAAGAGATGGACGATGACGAGCTTGCGCGGCTTGATGATATCCATCTGCTTGGCGCCCGAATACCAGGAGAAGTCGCCCTCGAGCGCCGCCTCGTCGAAGGCGTCCGCAAAGGCGATCAGCCGCGCGTCCATCGCCGCGCGCTCCGATTTCATGACCGCCCAATCAGCGCGGAAGGAGTCGGAGTCGGCGATCGCCACATTCGGGTTCGGATCGCCGGCGAGGCGGCTCATCCACATGGCGTCCGCCCAGAGCAGATGATTGAGCGTGCCGTGGATCGATTTGAAGAACGCCCCGCGATCGGCGCGCCGCGCCGCATCCGAGAGCGTATCGGCCGCCGCAAAGAGGCTCTCGTTCTGCCAGGCGTTGTAGCGCGCCATTTTCTGCGCGAAGGCGGGAGTGATCATTCGGTCGGGTCCTTGTCGTCGCTCGGCTCTGGCCCGGGCTCGAATTCCCCCGGCCAGAGACGTGCGCCGTGGAATATCGCGAGAATTTCCACCACCTCGGCGCGCACCCTATAGGGCGCCAGAAACGGCGTCCCGGCGATCACCAGCTCTCTGGTTTGCGGAACGCGGCCCGGCCGTCCGAGGCGAGGCTGCTGTGCGAGCGCATCGACGCGCTCGCAAATCCGAGCAATGAGCTTAGCGGCGGCGGCGGGATTGTCGCGCGAAACATAGTCGCCGATCTGCTCGAGATCGCGAAGCGCCGGCCTCGTCCAGAGCACCTTCATGACGGCGAGAGGAACTTCCTTCGCACTCGCGTCACTTCCTCGTCCGAGGCGAAATCGCCACTGTCGGCGGCGGCGAGGCCTTCTATGATCTTTTCCAGCAGCCGAGCGTCGGACGCCACGAAATCTTCGACCGCGCGGGCGACGATCTCGTCACGAGAGCGCGAGGTCTTGCGCGCCATCTCGTCCAAAGCCGCGAGCGTCGGCTCGTCGAGCCGGACGGTGACTGAAGCGGTCATGAGAGCCAAGTCCTGACTGCGCTGAGTTTTCGGCGCAGAGCCTAGACGAAAGAGTCGTTTGCTTCAACGCTCCGCCGCTCCACGCGTTCATCCAATTTGACCCCGCGGCGGGGGGCGCCTACAACCGGCGCTCGGTATAAATTCGATCGGCGCTCCATGTCCCACAACAGCTTCGGCCATCTCTTCCGCATCACCACTTTCGGCGAGAGCCATGGGCCGGCGCTCGGCGTCGTCGTCGACGGCTGCCCGCCGGGGCTGGAGCTGACCGAGGCCGAGATTCAGCTCTTTCTCGACAAGCGCCGTCCTGGCCAGTCGCGCTTCACCACGCAGCGGCAGGAGCCCGACGCGGTGAAGATTCTCTCCGGCGTCTTCGCCGATTCCGCCGGCCGGCAGGTGACGACCGGAACGCCGATCGCGCTGCTGATCGAGAACACCGACCAGCGCTCCAAGGATTATGGCGATATCGCCGAGAAATACCGCCCCGGTCACGCCGATTACGCCTATGACGCGAAATATGGAATTCGCGACTATCGCGGCGGCGGGCGCTCCTCGGCGCGCGAGACGGCGGCGCGCGTCGCCGCCGGCGCGGTCGCGCGCAAAGTGCTCGCCGGCGTCGCCATACGCGGCGCTCTGGCGCAGATCGGCCCGCATAAAATCGACCGCGCCCGTTTCGACTGGGCGGAGGTGGAGAAGAACCAGCTGTTCTGCCCGGATGCCGAGACGGCGAAGCTCTGGGCCGATTATCTCGACGGCGTGCGCAAATCCGGGTCATCCGTCGGCGCAGTGATCGAGGTGGTGGCCGAAGGCGTCCCCGCCGGCTGGGGCGCGCCCATCTATGGCAAGCTCGACTCCGATCTCGCCAGCGCCTTCATGTCGATCAACGCCGTGAAGGGGGTGGAGATCGGCGCCGGCTTCGCCGCGGCCGAGCTTTCCGGCGAGGCCAACGCCGATGAGATGCGCGCCGGGCCGGACGGCGCGCCCGAGTTTCTCTCCAACCAGGCCGGCGGCGTGCTGGGCGGCATATCGACCGGCCAGCCGATCGTCGCGCGTTTCGCGGTCAAGCCCACCTCCTCGATACTGAC
Source organism: Methylosinus sp. LW4 (assembly GCF_000379125.1). Taxonomy (NCBI): domain Bacteria; kingdom Pseudomonadati; phylum Pseudomonadota; class Alphaproteobacteria; order Hyphomicrobiales; family Methylocystaceae; genus Methylosinus; species Methylosinus sp. LW4. Next base: position 113,585 of record NZ_KB900626.1, read on the forward strand.
GCCGCGCCGCACCATCGACCGCAACGGCCAGGAGACCGAGATCGTCACCAAGGGCCGCCACGACCCCTGCGTCGGCATTCGCGCCGTGCCGGTGGGCGAGGCGATGATGGCCATTGTGCTGGCCGACCATTTCCTGCGGCACAGGGGGCAGGTGGGCGGGTAGGGGGCGATTGCGCCAGAAACACCATTATGGTAGTTTTCTATGTCCGAGAAGCGGAAGCCGTCGCATGACCTCGCGCGCTTCAAGCAAATTTGTGGCGACCCGGATCGGCTGACGATCACCCGCGCGGCGCTGACCTCTGCGGCGCGCCTCGGCTTCGGACGCATCGAGATCGCTGCGACTATTCGGAGCATGGAGCGGCGGCACTTTTACAAATCGATGACGTCCTTCGCCGATCATCGCCAATGGCAGGATGTCTATCGCACGCCGTCTTCCGTGGGCGTGATCTATGTAAAGTTTACCGACGATGTCGTGACCGAATTCATTCTGTTGTCGTTCAAGGAGAAAGACGATGGATGAGCGCATATCGCCATTGACGGGTCGGACTCTGAAGCGAGACGTCCGGCCTTTGGAGCTGCGCTACAAAGAGTTGTCCATCAGCATAGATATGCCCGGCTGGTATGGCGAGGATGACGAGGATGCGCTGCATTCCGGCGAGGATATGAAGATATCCGATCGCGCCTTGTGCCGCCTGAAGGCGCGCGCCGAAGGTTTGCTGCAGGCCGAGGATATCCGCCGCATCCGCAAGAAGCTCGGGCTCACGCAAAAGCGCGCCAGCGAGATCATCGGCGGCGGCGCCAACGCCTTTCAAAAATACGAGGCCGGCGACATTCTCGTCAGCCGGGCGATGAGCAATCTGCTGCTTTTGCTGGATCGCCAGCCGGATTTGCTGAATGTGATCCGGGAGACGGGCGGCGAAGCGAGCGCGGCGTGACAGCTTCGCTCACGCGTCGAGCGCTCTGCCTCGGCGCGCCCATGGCCGCGATCGGGCGCGCCGTCGCCTCGGATTCGTCGACCCTCCTCGTCACCCATCCTTCCGGCCTCGCGCATGAGGTCGGCGCCGGCCGTCCCGATCAGCCCGAGCGTCTTCGCGCGATAGCCGCCGTTCTCGAGGGCGACGCCTTCGCCGCGCTGCGCCGCGCGGAAGCCCCGGCCGCCTCGCGTGAGGCGATCCTCGCCGTTCATGCGCCCTCTCTGCTGGAGCGGCTGGAAAAAGCCGCGCCGCAAAGCGGGCTCGTGGCGCTCGGCTCCGATATCGTCATGAGCGCGGGCTCACTCGAGGCCGCGCTGCGCGCCGCCGGCGCCGCGACCTTCGCCGTCGATGCGGTGATGCGCAAAGCTGCGCGCAATGCTTTCGTCGCCATGCGTCCGCCCGGTCATCATGCGACGCGCGAGAGCGCCATGGGCTTCTGCTTCTTCAACAACGCGGCCATCGCCGCGCGCCACGCCATCGCCGCTCATGGCGCCGAGCGCGTCGCCATCGTCGATTTCGACGTGCATCATGGCAATGGATTGCAGGAGATTTTCTGGTCGGACAGAAACGTCCTCTATTGCTCCTCGCATCAGTCGCCGCATTATCCCTTCACCGGCGCCGCGAGCGAGCGCGGCGCCTATGACAATATCGTCAACGCGCCGCTCGCCAAAGGCTCCGGCGGCCACGAGTTCGCGCAAGCTTGGACGCAGGCGATTCTCCCGCGCCTCGACGATTTTGCGCCGGACATCCTCCTCATTTGCGCCGGTTTCGACGGGCATTTGCACGATCCTCTCGGCGGCTTGCGCCTGCAAAGACAGGACTTCGCCGAGCTTACGCTGCGCCTCGCAGAGATCGCCGCGCGCCGCTGTAGCGGGCGCATCGTCTCGATGCTCGAGGGCGGCTATCGGCCGGACGATCTCGCCGCCTGCGTCGCCGCTCACATCGGCGCGCTGATGGGGGCGTGAGAATTCCGTCCTCGCCCGGCGCGTGCGTGGGCGCACATCCGAACGAAGCGAGATCATGGCATCTCTGCGCATAGAGACGCCGTGCAACAATTGCGATGGGAGAGGACAATGGACTTCGGCAGGAGCGAATGGAGCGAGGCTCGCGCGCATATGATCGGCAAGCGCGCGCTCATCGGTCTCACCCGCGTGACGCCGCACGGCAAGGTGCTGCGCCAAATGTTCGGCACGATCGCCGCGATCGACGGAACCGGCGTCCACATAGAGCTCGAGGGCAAGGACGCCGGCCGCAAGGTTCGCCTGCCGCCGGATCTCGGCCGCTTCCGCGTCGCCGGCCCCGGCGATTATCTTCTGTGGGAGACGGGCGAGATTCTCGCGGACCCGGATTTCGTCGGCGCCTTCACGGTCAACGAAGCGGCGTAGATCATCGCGTCCGCTCGACGACGCCGACGATCGGCCCCATGGGGCGGAAGCGATCGTGGCGCGCGAGCGTCGGCGCATAGAGCGCCGAGATCGAGCCGTCGAGGAAGAGCGCGTCTGGACATTTCAAACGCTCGCGAAAGAGCTGAGCGAAAGCATGAAATGTCACCGGCTGATTGGCGATGGCGAAGGCGACGACATGGCCGTCGCGCACGCCGACGCCATTGCGAATCTTCATCGACGTGCCGGTGTCGTGAATGCGCGGATTGATGCGTCCGCCGACGACGAGCATCGGCCCGGATTGCGTCGCATAGGCGGGATGCAGCCGCTCTTTCAGAAAGCGCTGCGTCTCGGCGACGCCGGCGCGCGCGCCCTCCACCCAGAAGATTCCATTGGGCTTCATATGGAAATTGCCGGCGCCGGAATTGGTGTTCGCGCTCTTCTCCATATGGCCGCCTTCGACATAGAGTCCGACAGGGCGGCGGCGCTCGTCATACATTCCCGCGTTCATCGCGAAGAGAAGCTTCTCGTTTCTTTGCGCGAGCGCGGCGTCGAGCGCCGAGAAGGAGCCATAGACCTCGTCTTTCGCATCGGCGAGGAAGAGACGGATGGAATCGCTGCGCGCATCGAAGACGCAGACGGTGTAGCTCGCGCCCGCATCCTCCACATCCTGGCAAGGATTGCGCGCCGCCGCGGCGGCGGGCGAGGCGAAGAGGAGGAGAGCGAGGCAGAGGAGGCGACGAAGCGGAATCATGCGCCGATCATAGCATGACCGCGGCGCCGTCCGCAGCGTCAGCCGCGCGCATCGGGCGGCGTCGCCGCGCCGGGGCCGAGCGAGCGCTGCATGATGACCGAATCCGTCCAGCTGCCGAATTTATATCCGACGCCGGAGAGATAGCCGGCCTGCCGAAAGCCGATCGCCTCATGCAGCTTCAGCGACGCTTCATTGGCGGCGTCGACATAGCCGATCATCTGCCGAAAGCCCGCCGCCGCGCAGGCGTCTACGAGCGCTTGCAGCAGCAGCCGGCCGACGCCGCGATGCAGATGGCGCGGATCGACATAGATCGAATGCTTGACCACATAGCGATAGGCCGGACGCTTACGAAAGGGCACGACATAGGCGTAGCCGAGCACGGCGCGCTCATGCTCGGCGACGAGATGCGGCAGCCGATGATTGCCCATATTCTTGCGCCGCCGCTTCAAATCCTCCTTCTGCGGCGGCTCGTAGAGCGGCGCATCGGCAGGGTCGAGCCCCTTGCGCACATGCTGGAGATAGATCGCCAGCATGGCGTCGACATCCTCGTCGCGCGAGGGGCGCACGAGGATGGCCGCGCGTTCGGCGCTCGCTTCGATCATGCTCATTCCTGCACCACATAAGTATAGAGCCGCATCTTCGCCTCGCCGTTCCATTGCTTATAGAGGCCTTGGATCTCGTAATCGAAGCCTGGGAAGAGATTGGCGCTGCGCTCGAACATGCGCAAATAGTCGAGCATGGGCCGCGCCTGCGCGCCCAGCCGCTCGCCCGGTACGATCGTCGCAATGCCCGGCGGATAGATGACGAAGAGCGTCGTCGCTATGCGGCCCTCTATCTCGTCGATCGGCAGGAAATCCACATCATTGCGCACGAGGCGCAGATATGCCTCGCGCGGCGTCATCGCCATTTCGGGAAGATGCTCCTGCCGGAACTGCGCCTGCTGCAGCGCGCTGGCGTTCGCCTCCTTGAAGAAGCGATGCATGTCGGCGCAGAGATCGCGCAGCCGCACGCCTCTGTAGCGCGCGGCGCGGCGCGCGACGAATTCGGGAATGACATCCTGCAGCAGCGCATTGTCGTCATGCAGGCGCTTGAAGGCGACGAGCGAGGAGACCAGCGTTCCGGCCTTGCTGGATTCGACGCCGGGCGTCAGCAGGAAGAGCAGAGAGTTGAGGTCGTTCTTCTCCGGCACGATCCGGTTCTCGCGCAAATATTGCGCGACGATCGGCGCCGGGATTCCATGATCGGCATAGGCGCCGCTCTCGCGATCGAAACCCGGCGTCAGCAGAGTGAGCTTGGCCGGATCGGTGATGGCGAAGCCCGGCGCCATATTGGAGAATCCATGCCAGCGCGCATCCGGCGCCAGCGCCCAGAGATCAGGATTGCGCGCGAGCTGATCGGTGGAGACGCTCTCCCAGGGAACGCGATGCGCGCCGGATTCGCGCGCCGCGTCGGGTATGGACACCCAATCGGGCGCGAAAGGATCGAAGAACCAGCGCCGCGCCGGGTCTTGCTCCTTGGCCTCGAACTCGCGCCGCACCGCGCGCAGCTTCTTGCGCAGCTCTATGCCGAGCCGGATGGTGTCGTCCCACAAGAGCTCGCCGGAGCGGCCTTTCATCATCTGCGCGCCGACATCCAGCGAGGCGAACAGCGGATAGAAGGGCGAGGTGGAGGCGTGCTGCATGAAGCCTTCATTGAAGCGGCGATGCTCCACGCGCCGACGCTGGCCTTTGATGTGGCGATCGCGCACATGGATTTGCGAGGCCTGCGAGAAGCTGGCGAGCTGCTTATGCGTCGATTGCGTTGCGACGATTCCGGGCGAGGCCTCGGTGAGATTCTTCAGCCCCATCGCATAGCGCCGCTCATAGAGCGGATGGAATTTCATGAAGCCGGCCCAGGCTTCGTCGAAGAGAATGTAATCGCAAAGATGTCCGATCTTGCCCACGATCCATTCGGCGTTGTGAATCGTGCCGTCATAAGTGCATTGCTCGATGACGGCGGCGCGGAACGGCCGCTCCTTGCGCCAGGCGTCCTTGTCCTTCACCAGAGGATTGGCGCGAATGCGCTCGCGCAATTTCTCCTCGTCGAAGGCCTCGTGCTCGATCGGGCCGATGAGGCCATGGGCGTTGCGCGTCGTTGGCAGAAAGATCGGCACGCCGCCGCCGAGCAGCAGGGCGCCATGATGCGCGGCCTTGTGATTATTGCGGTCGAACAGCACGAGATCGCCCTCGGCGACCAGATTGGTGAGCACGACCTTATTGGAGGAGGATGTGCCGTTGAGCACGAAGTAAGTCTTCTCCGCGCCGAAGATTTCCGCCGCCGCCTTTTGCGCGGCGAGCGCCGGCCCTTCATGCGTCAAAAGATCGCCGAGCTCGACGACGGAATTGTCGAGATCGTCGCGGAACACGGCCTCGCCCAAATGCTCCATGAAGATGCGGCCGATCGGGCTGCGGCTATAAAAAATGCCGCCATTATGGCCGGGGCAGGTCCAGAGCTGATTGCCTTCCTCCGCATAATCGACCAGCGCGCCGAAGAAGGGCGTCTTCAACGTCTCCGCATATTGCTTGAGGCGCGAGACGAGATTTTTGGCGATGAATTCCGGGGTCTCCTCGGCGAGGAAGACATAGCCGTCGATGAAATCCAGCACCTCCACCGGAATATCCTCGAAGCGCTTGCGGCGAATGAGCAGCACGATCGGCATGTCGAGGCCGCGCTTGCGCATGAGATCGATGAGCGAGGCGGTCTTGCCCTCGAGGCCCTTCTTGCCCCAATCGACGACCAGGCAGCCGATGGCGGCGTCGGTCTGCACGACGATCTCGGCGTCCTCCACCCGGCGCGCGCGCACGACCTGAAAGCCCATGCTCTCGATCGCGGCGATGATCTGATTGACGCGCAGCCCCTCGAGGTCGTCGGCCTCGAAATTGGGCGCGGAGAAGAGGAAAGTGAAGCGGCGGGAGAAGTCCATTCGAATCGGCCTGTGACGCTGACGGGGAAGAGGAGGGGCCCCGCACTCACAGCCTTGTTCCATGACACAATCGTGACAGCGCGCGCCCTTGTGAGACTCCCGCATCCGCCGCTCGCGGCCGAGACTGAGAATTCGGGTCAACGGCGGTCAACGAATTGCGCGGGGCGGGATTTCCTGTCGGCGGAGCGATTCTGGAGCCGCCGTGACGAGCCTCGCCTTCGCCGTTATCGAAGAGACGTCGCGTCTGAGGACGTTTCTCGACCATTTCTCGAAAATCGACGATCCGCGCGCGCCCTGGCGCGTCGCACATCCGCGGCGCGCGCAACATGGCGGTCGGTCGGGTGTCGCGCCGTCGATCTGAGCCACGCCGCCGCTATCGCCTCGGGGGCTGAAGCTCATCGACCCGGATTCGGGAGCTCCGCGCGCCTAGCGGAACCAGACATAGACGATCGCCGCCGCCAGAGCCAGGACGAGGCCGATCGCCGTATTACGCAGAAAGCTGCCTTCGAACTCCTCCATTCCCTCTTCCTTTCTCGCCGTCGCGTCGATTCGACGCATTTCTAAAGCTGCATCCAACGCTGAGAATAGCCTCGAGGGCGGTTAATTCCCAGGGGCCGCTCTCGGTTGGGAGCCCGGCGCAGGCCGGGCTCTTTTTCTTTTCGAGCGGGTCGCCGGCGGCGCCTCGCTCGCGGCGGCGCCATGCGCTAAGGTCCGCCCGCCGCTCGGAAGGACCTCATGCCTCTCTATTTCGCCTATGGCGCCAATATGGACGTCGCCGCAATGGCCGTCCGCTGTCCGCATTCGCGGCCGCTCGGCCTCGGCCGGCTGGCGCGCTATCGCTTCGCCATTCTGGAGACGGGCTACGCCACGGTCGTGCCGGACGCGCGGGCGCAGGTCCACGGCCTGCTCTATGACCTCGCCGTGGCGGATGTGCCGGCGCTCGACCGTTACGAGGAGATCGGCCGTCGGCTCTACCGCAAGGTCGTGCAGCCGGTGCTGCGCGCGCCGGTGGGCTCGGCGCGGGCGCTCGTCTATATCGGAACCGCGACGCGCGAGGGGCCGGCGGCGCCCGGCTATGTCGAGAATATCGTCGCCTCGGCGCGCGCGCTCGGCCTGCCCGGCGCCTATATCGCTTTTCTGGAGAGCCATGCGCCCAATGCGCAGCAGAGGATGAGCCGAAGATGAGCGCTGTTCCGGTTCCGACCGTCCATACGCTGGCCGAGCTGCGCGAGCGCGTGGCGCAATGGCGCGCGCGCGGCGAGCGCGTCGGCTTCGTCCCCACAATGGGCGCGCTGCACCGGGGCCATCTCGCTCTGGTGGAGGAGGCGCGCCGGCGCGCCGATCGCGTGATGGTCTCGGTCTTCGTCAATCCGACGCAATTCGGCGCAGGCGAGGATTTCGACCGCTATCCGCGCACGCTCGCCGCCGATGTCGAGAAGCTCGCGAGCGTTGCGGCCGATCTCTGCTATGCGCCGGCGGTGGAGGAGATGTATCCGCCGGGCTTTTCCACCACGGTCGCGGTGGGCGGGCCGGCGGTCGCCGATCTCGAGGATCATTTCCGGCCGACGCATTTCGCCGGCGTCGCTCTCGTCGTCGCCAAGCTGCTCAATCAGGCCGATTGCGACGTCGCCGTCTTCGGCGAGAAGGATTATCAGCAATTGCTGGTGATAAAGCGCCTGGCGCGCGATCTCGATCTGCGCGCGGAGATCGTCGGCGCGCCCACTTTGCGGGAGGCGGACGGTCTCGCAATGTCCTCGCGCAACATCTATCTCTCGGCCGAGGAGCGGCGCGTCGCGCCGGCGCTCTATCGCGCGCTGAGCGAGGCGGCGCAGCGTATCGCCGCGGGCGAGCCGATCGGCCATGTGATGGCGGAGGCGCGCGAGCGTATCGCCGCCGAGGGCTTCCTCATCGATTATCTCGAGGCGCGCCACGCGCAGACTCTGGCGCGCGTCGCGCGGCGTCACGAGGGGCCGATTCGCCTGCTGGTCGCGGCGAAGCTCGGCGCGACGCGGCTCATCGACAATGTCGCCGTGGAGGCGGCGCAATGAGCGAGACGCGCCGCGTTTTCCGCATCATCGTGCGCGGGCGCGTGCAGGGCGTCGGCTTTCGCGCCTTTGTCGCGCGGGAGGCCGGGCGCCTCGCGCTCGCCGGCTGGGCGCGCAATTGCGACGATGGCGCGGTGGAGATCGTCGCCGCCGGGCCGCAGGGCGCGCTGCAAGCGCTGGTGGATGCGGCGCGGCGCGGACCGCCCGCGGGGCGTGTCGACGATCTGCGCGCGGAAGAGACGAACGAGGCCGCTCTCGTCGAGCGGCGCGGCGATCTGGAGTTCTAAAAAGCGTGGGGCTCGAGAGCGACGAGGATTTCGACGCGCTGGCGGCGGCTTTCGCCGATCTGGCGACGCGCGCGGGCGTCATCGCCATGGATGTGCTCGCCGCGCCCACGATCGACGCGCGGGCGAAGAAGGACGCCAGCCCGGTCTGCGAGGCGGATGAGAGGATCGAGGCCTTTCTGACGCCGCGTCTCGCCGAGCTGCTGCCCGGCCTTCCCATCGTCGCGGAGGAAGCCGCCGCCGCGGGCGCCGCTTTCGCCCGCGCCGACACTTTCCTGCTCGTCGATCCGCTCGACGGCACGCGGGAGTTTCTGGCGCGCAGTGGCGAGTTCACCGTCAATATCGGCCTCATCGTCGCGGGCGCGCCGCGCGCCGGCGCAGTCTTCGCCCCGGCGCTCGGGCAATTGTGGTTCGCCGGCGCGCGCGCCTTCGCCGCCGAGGCCCTCCCCGGCCGGCCGGCGCCGCCGCCCGCGGCCTGGCGGCCGTTGCGCGTGCGCGCCCTGCCGGCGGAAGGGCCGACCGCGCTGGTCAGCCGCTCGCATCTCGACGCGGCGACCACGGCCTTTCTGGAGACGCATCGCGTCGCCGCGACGCGCGATGTCGGCTCCTCGATCAAATTCTGCCTGCTGGCGGAGGGCGCGGCCGATCTCTATCCGCGCTTCGGCCCGACGATGGAATGGGACACGGCGGCCGGCGACGCAGTGCTGCGCGCGGCCGGCGGCGGCGTCGTCGACCCCACGGGCCGCCCGCTTCTCTACGGCAAGGCGGGCGAAGCCTATCGTAACGGGCCTTTCATCGCTTTCGGCGATCCCGCCGCCGCAAGACTTTATTAAGAACGCGGCGAGATTCTTCCTTTCACGAAGAAGAGCCGTCGCGGCGCCACAGGCGCGACACGATCGCATCCAAACTTCAGCAGACCGATTCGCAAACGCCCAATAGGGAAGCCTCGCCATGCGCGCCGCAGATTCAACTCGCCGAGAGACGCGCGCAACGCGCAGAGAAGCGACGCGCAGAGAGATGCTGGCCCTCGCCGCCGGCGCCGCGCTGTCTCCGCTGGCGCCGGCGCATGCCGCCTATGGCGTGCGGGCGGAGCCGAGACCCGAGCCCATGTCCGGCGACGAGGTGGTGCAGAGCGGCCATCGCTTCTTCGGCGCCATAGCGCGCGACCTCGCCCAGGGCGTCGAGCAATTGGCGCGGCGCTGGGGGCGGCCCAACGCCTATGTGCTCGGCCAGGAGGGCTCCGGCGCCTTCGTCGGCGGCCTGCGCTATGGCGAGGGGACGATGTACACGCGTAACGCCGGCCAGCGGCGCGTCTATTGGCAAGGTCCTTCGCTCGGCTTCGACGCCGGCGCCGATGGCGACCGCACCATGATGCTGATCTATAATCTGCCCTCGGTGGACGCCATCTACACGCGCTTCGGCGGCGTCGCCGGCTCGGCCTATCTGGTCGGCGGATTGGGCTTCACCGAGCTCTCGGCCGATGGCGTCGTCGTCGCGCCGATCCGCGCCGGGCTCGGCGCGCGCCTCGGCCTCAATCTCGGCTATTTGAAATTCACGCCGGAAGCGACGTGGAATCCGTTCTGATCTGGAATCTGCTCTGACGCTTCACGACTTCAGCTGCAGCGCCGTATAGCTCGGCGTCAGCAGGCCGGAGAGCAGAGCGTTCATCGATTTTGGGAAGAACGCCAGCGTATGCGCATAGGTCGCCGTCACCAGAACGGCGGATTGTCCGTTGGAGAAGGTCGCCTTGATGAGATTGGTCTGCGCGGTGGAGAGCGTCGCGCCGGTCGGATAGGCGTAGACGATCGTCGGCGAGGTCGCGCCCATGGTGATCTGAAACATTTGCAGAGTGAGGCTGGAGGCCTTGATCTGCGGGGCGACATTGCCGAGCGCATAGGACGGCGTGTAGAGCGACAATTCCGTGGAGCAGGCTCCCACCGGAGAATCGGCGCAATCGGCCCAGGCGATCGCATATTGCGTCGCGATCCGATTGACCGTGTTGTAGACGACATAGACGCGGCCGAATTCGGTGACGCCGGCGATGATCATGATGATGACCGGCGCGAGCAGCGCGAATTCCACAGCGGCGAATCCGCGCCGATCCGAAAAGCGCGCGATGAGACGTCGAATGCTCATTGGCTCTTCCGCCTGACGATGGCGCTGGAGCGCACATTGGCGAGCGAGCCGAATCCCGGCGCGAAGACGATCGCCGGCGCCTGCGCGCGCAGCACCAGCGGATCGCCGGCGGCGCCATAATCCGGCGTCGTCTCATCCGTCACCGCGACGGCGCCCGAGTCGAGCCGCCACAATGGGCGAAGATCGACGAGGAGATTCGTATTGTTCTTCACCAGCCCGCCGCCGCCGGAGACGACCTTTCCCTTCAATGTGGCGGCGTCGATATAGGTGGGCGTCGCCTGCGCGAAGCTGCTGCGCAGATAATCGGCGGCGCTGTTGACGCCCGCGTCAAGCGAAGTCTGCGTGATGTAGAAGATCGACACTTGCGCGATCCACAGCACCAGAAGCAGAAAGGGCGTCGCCACAAAGGCGAACTCCACGGCCGTCGCGCCGGAGCGCGCGTGTGCGAAATCGCGCGCCGCATCGCGAAGGAGCCGCCGTCTCATAGCGTCGACGCCGGCACGGTGATCGGATCGTTCACGATCTGAAATCCCGAGAATGTCGAGATCGATCCGGGCGTGACGCTCGGCGTCGGCAATTTCACATAGGAGGAAGGCGCGCCGCTCATCGAAGGGCCGCCGAGCGCCGTGAGCTTCACATCATCCAGAGCGCCGCCGAATTTCTCTGTCGTCGTCCCGATGGAGGAGAAGGTCAGCCAATAAAAGCCCGGCTTGGTGACGAGCACATTGGCGGTCCGCGTCTGCCAGGAGGTGGCGTAGGCGCAAAGGTCGATGAGCGGATTGACCTGCGCGGAATTATAGGCGGTGAGGCTGACGCCATCGGGCGCGACGGTCGTCGTCGTCGTCGTCGTTCCGTCGGGATTTGTGTAAGTGGTGGTCGAGGACAGCGCGCCGCCGATGACGGGCGTGCTCGCGAGCTGGCCGTGCGACATGAAGACGCCGACATAGCTGCTGCTCGCATCCACGCTGCTGGACGGAATCGTGGTGTTTATGCGCGAGGTCACATTCGACACCGATCCAGATGGCAGGCTCCAGCTGCCGGTCTGCGGCATGGACAGGCAGTAAGGATCGGCGAGCGGCGTGGGGAGCGACGGCAGCTTCGCGTCGGAGATGTAATAGTACGAGACCTTGTAATAGCCCGGATCGAGTAGAAAGCCGCGACTGATGAGCCTGCGCGCCGTCGTTCCGGTCCCGCCCAGCTCCACCGCCTGCGCGCCGACGACGGCCGATTTCATCACATAATCGAGCTGATTGATCGGCGCCGCGCCCCATCCGCTCGCCGTCTGATTGGGCCAGCCGCTGGAGGAGCCGCTCGTGCCCGCGCTGCTCGTCATATTGCCGGTCGTATTGATATAGGCGCCGGCGCCGGTGGTCGAATATGTGTAGGTCGGGCTGTCGAACTTGTCCTCGAACAGGACCGTCGACGCCGTCCATGGAAAATTATCCGTTACCGAGCCGGAGCATGTGCCCGTGCACAGGCGAACGTCGGCGATGGCGCCGCCATAGGAATCGGCGGCGCCGTCGGCGGCGAAGCTCAGCCAATAATTGCCGGGCGTGTTGACATAGATGCGCACGCTGCGCTCGACCCAGTCGAAATTGCCCGAATAGACGCAGACGTCGATGAGATTGGAGCCGCCGAGATTTTGCGTTCCGTCGATGGTCTGATGGAGGGGCGGCGTTCCGCTCGTGTTGGCGTCGAGATAGACGTTGATCTGATTGGTGCGCAGCTTGCCGCTCGAGGTCGTCGTCGTCGAATTGCTGATATAGGTGGAGTTCGTGCTCGTCGCGAAGGAGACGTCGCTCGCCGTCGATCCGCAGATATAGGTCGGATCATAGTCGGGATATTTCACGCGCGAGCTGTAGAAATAGCGCAGCTCGTAATTGCCGCCGGTGAGATATTGCATCGTCGAAATGGACGAATTGCCGCCTGTGGCCGATCCATTGTCGCAATCGAGCTCGGCCGTGTTGAAGGAGCCGGCCGGCACGGCGTTCGTATAGACTTTGGAGTCGACCTCGAGGCAATAGCCGAGGATCACCCATTTGACGCCGGTCGAGCCCGTGTAGCCGACTGTCGAGGACGACACATTCGTCGGCGTGGTGACGGTATATCCCCAAGAGCCGACCGCGACCTTGGTTCCGGGCGCGGCATAGAGATAGCCGCATGCGCTGCTGCCGGTGCAGCCGGTCACGCCGAATGTCTCGGTGAGCACCGTCGCCGAGGCCGTGCTGGACGGCGGCTGATCGATGGTGGCGATGGTGTCGAAGCAATGCGAGGTCGCCGAGATTTTGAACTGCGTCGCGTTCAAGAATTTCGAGAAGACGGTCTTCACATTGGTCGACAGCGTCACATCGGACGCGCCGCTTCCCGTATAGGAGAAAGGCGCCGTGTTGGTGAGCGCGACGCCGAGCTTCTGCGCGCCGATCGCATTGGCGATATAGGCGTTCACCTTGCTGTTGTAGGCGGTGACGTTGCTCCCGCTCACCAGAGCGACGACGCTCGGCCGCGTGGCGAATTGACAGGCCATCAGCGCCGTCTCGGAGAGCTTCTGCCGCGCTTGATAGAGACGCATGAGATCGACGCCGCCGACGACGCCGGTCAGAATCGCGAAGCCCATGAGACCGAACAAGATCGCCACCTGGCCGGCGTCGTTTCGGAAAAACGCGCGCGCCGATGCGCCCCGCCGTCTCTTCGTCGTCACACGCACCCTCTACGCAGCAATACGCATCTACGTAGAGAAGGCGGCCGAAACCTTGAGGAAGGCTGAATCGGCCCCCTCGAGTTGGGGTGCTTCTTACGAAAAAGCCTAAGCTTTTTATGAACGCCGCGCGATGACGATCTGCGTGTCGCCGTAGCGGCGGCGCTCGTCCTCGACGATTCCCTCGGGCAGAGAGAGAGGGGCGTCCGCCGCCTCCTCGATGACGATCAGCGCGCGCTCGGCGAGCCAGCCGCCTTCGACGAGCGAGCGCAGCGCGCGCGTGGCGAGGTCGCGCCCATAGGGCGGATCGAGAAAAGCGAGTGTGAACAATTCGCCCGGCGGTGCGAGGCCGAGCTTGGTCGCATCCCGCCGAAAGACGCGCGTCACGCCGCCCGCGCCCAACGCCTCGACATTGGCGCGCAGCAGCGCGCGCGCCTCGGCTCCGTCGTCGATGAAGAGAATTTTCGCGGCGCCGCGCGACAAGGCCTCGAGGCCGAGCGCGCCCGTGCCGGCGAAGAGATCGACGACGCGCGCGCCCGGAACCGGATCGTCATAGGCATGGGCGAGAATGTCGAAGACCGATTCACGCAGGCGATCCGAAGTGGGACGGATCGCCTGCGATTGCGGCGTCTTCAGCACGCGGCCGCGAAAGCTGCCGGCGACGATGCGCATGGGCTAGCGCGGCTTGCGCGGCGCGCCGCCGGGCTTGCGCGGCCCTTTGCCCGCCGGCCCTTTGCCGCCCGGCCCGCCTCTACCCGGACCTTTGCCCGCGCCGCTCCGTGGCGGACCGCGACGCTCGCCCGACGGCGGACGCGCGTCCCCATCACGACGCGGCGGGCGACCCTCGCCCGCCTTGCGCGGCGCGCGCTCGCCCCGCGGCGCATCGCCGGAGTCGAAACGCTTGCCGGCGCCCTTGCCCGCGAAGCTCTTGCCCGCGCCGGAACTCTTGCGCTCGCCGAAGCTCTTGCCGGCGCCGAAGCTCTTGCGCTCGGCGCGCTCGCCAGAAGGCGCACGAGCGGCCGCTCCCTCACGACGAGGCGGACGACCCTCGCCCTCGCGACGCGGCGCGCGCTCGCGGCGCGGCCCGTCTCCTGCGCTGAAGCTCGACCCGCGACGCTCGCCGCGATCGAAACGCTCCGTCCGTTCGCCCGTGCGCGGACGCTGTTCCGCCCCCTCGCGACGCGGCGGACGACCCTCGCCCTCGCGACGCGGCGCGCGCTCGCGGCGCGGCCCATCGCCGGCGCTGAAGCCCGAACCACGACGTTCGCCGCGATCGAAACGCTCTGTCCGCTCGCCCGTGCGCGGACGCTGTTCCGCCCCCTCGCGACGCGGCGGACGACCTTCGCCCTCGCGACGCGGCCCATCCCCAGCGCTGAAGCTCGCCCCACGACGCTCGCCGCGATCGAAACGCTCCGTCCGTTCGCCCGTGCGCGGACGCTGTTCCGCCCCTTCGCGACGCGGCGGACGACCCTCGCCCTCGCGACGCGGCGCGCGCTCATGGCGCGGCCCATCGCCAGCGCCGAAGCTCGACCCACGACGCTCGCCACGATCGAAACGCTCCGTCCGCTCGCCCGATGCGGCGCGCGCCGGCATTCCTTCGCGCCGGGGCGGACGACTCTCGCCTTCCCGCCGCGGCGGGCGACCCTCGCCCTCACGACGCGGCGCGCGCTCGCGGCGCGGCCCTTCGCCGGCGCCGAAGCTCGACCCGCGACGCTCGCCGCGATCGAAACGCTCGGTCCGCTCGCCGGCGCGCGGACGCGCAGCAGCGCCCTCACGACGTGGCGGGCGTCCCTCGCCATCGCGCCGAGGGGCGCGCTCGCTCCGCTCGAATCGCTCCTTGCGCTCGCCGGAAACGCGCGCGGGCCTTTCCTCCCCCTCGGTCCGCTCGGCGCGGAAGCGGCGGGCGTTGCGCGTCGTCGCCGGCTCCTCGGCGCGGCGCACGGGCACGATCTTCTCGACCGACACGGCGCGGCCCTTGCGGTCGCTGGTGGCGGCGCGCTCTATGCGGGCGCGCGGGCCTTTGCCGCGCGTTTCCTCACGTTCGGCGCGCAGGGTCGTGACATGCTTGCGCGTGCGCGTCTTGGCGCGCTGACGCGCCTCCTCGGCGGCGACATGCGGCGGCTCGTCCGAGTCGCGGCGCGACGACGAGAAATCGACGCCGGCGAGCTCGGCCAAGCCCTTGCCGAGCTGCTCGCGCAAGGTCTTCAGCCGCACCTCCTCGACGACGCCCTCCTCCAGCTCGCCGAGCTGGAAGGGACCGAAGGAGATGCGAATCAGCCGATTGACGTCGAGCCCCAAATGCTCGAGCACGCGCTTGATCTCGCGATTCTTGCCCTCGCGCAGCGCCATGCTGATCCAGACATTGGCGCCCTGGACGCGATCGAGCTTGGCGTCGATCGGCGCGTAATCGACATCGTCGACGGTGACGCCCTTTTTCAACGCGTCCAATTGCGCCTGGTCGATCTCGCCATGGGCGCGCACGCGGTAGCGCCGCGTCCAGCCCGTCGCCGGAAGCTCGAGCGTGCGCGCGAGGCCGCCGTCATTGGTCAGCAGCAGCAGGCCTTCCGTATTGATGTCGAGCCGCCCGACGCTCACCAAGCGCGGCAGATCGGGAAAGCGCTCCTCGAGGAAGCCGAAGACGGTCTCTCGCCCTTCCGGGTCCTTGGCGCTGGTGACGAGGCCGGCGGGCTTGTGGAACAAAAACAAGCGCGTCGGCTCGCGCTCGGCGAGCGGCTGGCCGTCCACCTCTATGCGGTCGCCCTCCTGCACATTGAAAGCGGGGCTGTCCAGCACGCGGCCATTGACGGAAACGCGCCCTTCCGCGACCCAGATCTCGGCGTCGCGGCGCGAGCAGGCGCCCGCGCGCGCCATGACCTTGGCGATGCGCTCGCCCTCGAAGGCGCTGGCGGCGGCCTCTGGCTCCGCCGAGGGCGATTTCTTGGCCGGGGCGCGGCGACGCGGCGGCTGGTCGCCGCCGTCCTTACGGCGGGCGGGTCTTTCTGGCTTTTTGTCGGTCATCACGCCCTGATAGCAGGTCGCGGGGCCAAAGAGAAAGGCGCGACGGCCGCTTTTTCACTCGTCATTCGCCATGAATCCGAGTTATGGCCTCGAATCCACGTAGGGAGTCCCCCGCCGCCCCGCGAAAGCCGGCCGCGGTCCCCTATTTCGGCGCATAGAAGCAACAGACGTCTGGAGGCGGTATGGCTCATCTGATCGTGCATGGCGGACGTCCGCTCAGCGGCAGGATCATCCCTTCCGCGAATAAGAACGCCGTGCTGCCCATTCTCTGCGCCACGCTGCTGACCAGAGAGCCGCTGCGCATCCATGGCGTGCCGGAGATCACCGACGTCAAGAAGATCCTCGAATTGTTTCGCACGCTCGGCAGCGACGTGCGGATGGATTTTGCGACCGGCCTGCTCGAGCTGCGCCATGAGGACACGCGCTTCGATCCGTCGATCCATCGCCTGCCGGCGGAGATGCGCTCCTCCATCATGCTGGCGCCGCCGCTGCTGGCGCGCTTCGGCGTCGCCCGCATAGAGGACGATGTGAAGGGCTGCACGCTCGGCGCGCGCGAGATCGACCCGCATATAGAAGTGCTGAAATCCTTCGGCGCGACGATCGAGCGCAGCGACGATTCGCTCGTCATCCGCTCCGACGGCCCGCTGCGCGCGACGCGGCATTGGCTCGACTACGCCTCCGTCACCACCACGGAAAATTTCGTGCTGTGCGCGGCGCTGGCGAGCGGCCAGTCCAAGCTCAACAACGCCGCCTCCGAGCCGCATGTGCAGGAGTTCTGCGCCTTCATGGAGACGCTCGGCGCGCGCATCTCCGGCATCGGCACCTCGCAGCTCACCATAGACGGGGTCGATTCGCTCTCCGGCGGCGAGTTCCATCTGACGGAAGACTTCCACGAGGTCGCGACCTTTCTGGCGCTGGGCGCGATTACCGGCGGCGGCGTCGAGGTGAAGAATTCCGCGCCCGATCAGTTTCCGCTGATCGACCGCACCTTCGCGAAATTCGGCGTGCATGTCGTCCATGAGGACGGCTGGTCCAAGACCAAGGCCAATGGCCCGCTGAAAGTGGCCGAGCCCTTCACCCGCAATGTGCTGCAGAAGGTGGAGGCGGCGCCCTGGCCCTATCTGCCGGTCGATCTTCTGCCCATCTTCATCGCGCTCGGCGTCAAGGCCGAGGGCAGCGTGATGTTCTGGAACAAGGTCTATGACGGCGCGCTGGGCTGGACCGGCGAGCTCTCCAAATTCGGCGCGCATGTGTTTCTGTCGGACCCGCATCGGCTCATCGCCTTCGGCGGCAAGCCGCTGGTCCCGGCGCAGGTGGAGAGCCCCTATATCATCCGCGTCGCCATCGCTCTGCTGATGCTGGCGGCGAGCATAGAAGGGCGCTCGATGATCCATAACGCCACGCCGATCAAGCGCGCGCATCCGCGCTTCGTCGAGAATTTGCGCATGCTCGGCGCGGAGGTGGAATGGACCGGCGGGGATTGAGGGGAGAAGGCGTCCTGCGCGCCCCCTCCCCAACCCTCCCCCGCTTCGCGGGAGAGGGAGAAGATTGCGCGCTTCATCGAGATGATGCGAAACGTCCGCCGCTCCCCTCTCCCGCAGAGCGGGGGAGGGTGAGGGAGGGGGCGCACGGCCATGCGCGATGACCGACCCCCTCACCGCCGCCTTCGACGCCGCGCGCGAAGCCTTCGCCGCCAATGAGGTCCCCGTCGGCGCTTCCATAGCGCGCAATGGCGAGATCATCGCCGTCGCCGGCAATCGCACCTTGCGCGACAAGGACCCCACGGCTCATGCGGAGATGCTCGCCATTCGCGCCGCCTGCGCGACGCTCGGGAGCGAGCGGCTCGTCGATTGCGATCTCTATGTCACGCTCGAGCCCTGCGCCATGTGCGCGGCGGCGATCTCTTTCGCGCGCATTCGCCGGCTCTATTATTCGGCGGAAGACTTGAAGGGCGGCGGCGTCGATCATGGCGCGCGCTTCTTCTCGCTGAAGACCTGCCATCATGTCCCTGAGGTCTACGGCGGCTTGCGCGAGAGCGAGGCGGCCGAATTGCTGCGCGCCTTTTTTCAGGCGCGGCGCTGAAGCGAAAGCCGCGCGGCGGCGCTCCGCAATCCTTCGATCACCTCGGTGCGGCAGGCGTCGCCGGCCTCGAAGATACGCTTGGCCTTGAAGAGATCCAGCGCGAGATATTGATTGACCGCGGGCGAGATCAGAATGTCGGGCGGGCTCTCCTCGATCATGCGCTCGCTGATGGCGTTCATCATGATCTGGCTGGCCACGATGATCGTCTCGATCGGGGAGGGTGGACGATTGCGCGCGCGTCCGCTCGCTGTTCCCGAGACATCGACGGCGAGCACGATATCGGCGCGGCCGACGAGATGATTGTAAGGCAGCGGATTGACGAGGCCGCCGTCGATCAGAAAGCTGTCGCCATAGGCGACCGGCCGCACTAGGCCCGGAATCGCCATGGAGCCGCCGACCACTGGACGCAGCGAGCCGGACGAGATCGCCGCCTCGCGGCGCAGTCGAAAATCCGTCGTCACGGCGGTGAAAGGAATTTGCAGCGCCTCGAATGTCTCCGGCATGCCCTGCGGCCAGAAGGCGTCGAGGAAACGCTCGGCGTCGATCAGCGCCGGATGCGCGAGATCGGAGAAGGTGCGCGCCCGCCGTCGCGCCCGCGAGCGCAGCAGGCGCCGCGCGAGGCGCATGCGATTGCGGAACGCCGCCTCCGCATGGGCGCGCAATTGCGCGCCGGAAAAGCCGGCGGCGTAAGCGGCGCCGATGATCGCGCCGATCGACGTGCCGGCGATGGCGCAAGGACGCACGCCCAATTCGTCCAGCGCCTCCAGCACGGAGATATGGGCGAGTCCGCGCGCGCCGCCGCCGCCGAGCGCCACGGCGACGCGGAAGGGAAATTCGCTCACAGAAAGAGGTCGAGCGCGGCGAATGTCGCCTCGGGCGCCTCCTCGGCGAGATAATGGCCGCTGTCGATCTCGGCGCCGCGAAGATCGTCCGCCCATTCGCGCCATTGCGCGAGCAGAGCGTCGCCCTGGCCGGAAAAGCTCGTCGCGCCCCATAGCGCCAGAGTGGGAACGACGATCTTTTTTCCCGCCGCGCGATCGGCGAGATCGAGCGCGCGATCCGGCCCCGCGCCGGCGCGAAAATCCTCGCAAAAGGCGTGAATGCGCGTGGGCTCGTCGAAGGCGGCGAGATAATGGGCGAAGGCCCGCGTATCGAAAGCGTCGAGCGTTCCGCTCTTGGTTCCGCTCGCCAGCGCGTCGGCGAGAAAGCCTTTGGGATCGAGGCCGATCAATTGCTCGGGCTTGGGCGCCGGCTGCGACAACAGGCGTGCGCGGCCGAGGCGCGCGAGATTTGCGTCGCCGAGCGATTCCTCGAGCGGAGCTATATCGAGCAGAGCCAGCTTCTCCAGCCGGCCCGGATGATCGAGCGCCAGGCGAAAGCCGACGCGCGCGCCGCGATCATGGCCGACGAGCGAGAAGCGCACATGGCCGAGCTGCTCCATCACGACGATGACGTCCTCGCCCTGCGCGCGCTTCGTATAGGCCTCACCCTTCTCGCTCGCGGGCGCGGAGGACCAGCCATAGCCGCGCAGATCCATGGCGACGACGAAGAAGCGCTCGGCGAGCCGCGGCGCGATCTTCGCGAAGGCGACATGCGTTTCGCCGAAGCCGTGCAGCAGCAGCAGCGGCGGACCGGAGCCGCCGGAGCGGGCGAAAATGGAGCCGGCCGGCGCATCGATCCAATGCGAGGCGAAGCCGGGATAAAGATCAGCGAGATCTGACATCGGACCTTGCCCTTCCGTTTAAGGCGCGAAGATTCGTCCAGGGTCTTTCTTCGCGCGAAAGATTTTCAAAAGAGGCGGGCGCGAGCATGCTCCAGGTCTTGCCGCCTCTCTTATCCACAACAAATAATCTGGCGCGGCCGAGCGGCCGTGGCGCGCGATTTGCGAAGTCTCCGTGATCCCCGAGGCTGCTGTCGGAAAACCGACAAAGGCCTCTAGCCAGAACCGGAACGGTACGTTAAGCTACTGAAATCACAGCTAGTTTACAACCCTTCCAAACTAGGTGCGGAGATGATCGTCTGCTCTTGCAATGTGCTCTCGGACGGGCAAGTCCGCGAGGTTCTCGGAGGAAGATCGGATCGCCCAAGCGTCGGCGCGATCTTCCGGCATATGGGGTGCGAGCCGCGCTGCGGCCGATGCGCGCGCAACATCAGCGCGATCGTCGATCAGCATGCGGCGATCCCCTCCGATCATTGCAGCGGAGCCGGCGAATGCGATAATTGTCGGGCCGACGAATTGGCTGCATGACCCGGTCCGCTCTGGCCGGGCGGAAGGGGGAACCATGCGCGGTGACGCGAAGCTCATCGAATATCTGAACCGCGGCGTCCGCGCCGAGCTGACGGCGATCAATCAATATTGGCTGCATTATCGCATCCTCGATAATTGGGGCTTCAAGGAGCTCGGCAAGAAGTGGCGGCACGAATCCATCGAGGAGATGGAGCACGCCGACAAATTCGTGCATCGCATCCTCTTCCTCGAAGGCTTCCCGAACATGCAGAGCCTCGATCCTCTGCGCATCGGCCAGTCCGTCGAGGAGATCATCCGTCTCGATCTCGCCACGGAAGTCGACGCCCGCGCGCTCTATCTCGAGGCGGCGGCCTATGCGCTGTCGATCAACGATCGCGTCAGCAAGCTGCTGTTCGAAGAGGTCGTCGAGAGCGAGGAGCGCCATATCGACTTCCTCGAGACGCAGCTGGAGCTGATCAAGCAGCTCGGCGTGCAGCTCTACTCGCAAAAGCACATGGGCGACCTCTCGTAAGGAGAGATCGGCGTCGACGCCCGAGCCGGGAAAGACCGGCGCGGGCGTCTCGCCCCTACGAGCCCGCTGGTCAGGCGCGTGAATGCTCGGGCTCGGCATGGGCGTTCCGCGCCGCTTCCATCCGCGCGTGACGGCCGGCGCAAAGATGCGCCACCGCGAAAGAGAGCAGCAGGCCGAGAACGGCCACCGCCGCCATCGCCAGATAGGCGCGCTCCCCCGCCTGCGCATAGAGCGGCCCGGACAGGAAGGTGAGCAGGCTGTTGCCGCCGGCGATGGCCGCCGCCAGCCAAGCTTGCGATTGCGCGAGGCGCTCCTTGCCGCCGAGCTCGGCGAGCAGATAGGCGGGGCCGATCTGCACCGCCGCGCAGGAGGCGCCATGCAGCGCCTGGGCGAAGAAAATCCCATAGGTGCCGGGATCAGCCGACATCAGCAGCCAGCGCAGCACGGCGCCGATCGCGCCGACGAGCAGAAATGCGCTCGCTTTCGACTCGCCGCCGAACCAGCGCGCCGCCATCAAATAAGCGACGACCTCGGTGGCGAGCGCGGCGACCCAGGCGAAAGAGACGAAAGTGTCGCTATGGCCTTGCTCTTTCCAATGCAGCGCGCCGAATGTGTTCACCATGGAATGCGAGCTCTGCACCAGCGCCGCGGCGACGATGACCAGCGCCACCAGCTCCGGCCGCGCGATGCGCCCGGCCGATTGGCGCTCCTCTCTCGCTCCAGACGAGCCGAAGCCGATCAGCGAGCCCATGCAGGCGAGGCAGGCGAAGGCTCCGACCGCGGTGAGCAGCCAGACGATATCCTCCACCGCCAGCGCGCCGGCGACCGGCCCGCTCGCGGCGAGAAAGACCAGGATCGACATGGAGCCCCAGCCGCGCACCCAAGAATAATGTAGCTGCGGCAGGCCGGCCTCGCGCCGGCGCCGCGCCTCGCCGAAGGTGACGCCATCGGCGAGCGGCGCCAGCGGCCCCTGCGCCAGCGCGACCATGGCGCCGGCGACGAGCAGGGCGAAGAAGCCGGAGGAGAGGCCCATGACCGCATAGGCCGCGGCCACGGCGGCCATGCAGCCGACGAGCAGCGCGCCATGATCGCCGCGCCGATCCGCCCGGCGCGAGGCGAGCAGCATGGAGCCGATGCGGATGACCGGCTGCACGGCGAGAACGGCGGCGATCTCGAAAGCGTCGAGCCCACGCGCCGACAGCCAGATGGAGAAGAAGGGCAGCTGGACCCCGACAATGGCGTAGATGGAGGCCTGCAGCAGCGATAGCCTCAGCTCGGCATGGCGCCCGGCCGCCGTCTCGGCGCTCGGCAGTTTCGTCAAATGGTCACTCCATCGCGGCCGCTTTGAGAATGCAGACCATGGTTCCATGGGCGGCGCTCCGCCCCAGATTGCGGATCACATGCGGGCGGTCGCAGCGATAGCGCAGCGTCTCGCCCGCGCGCACGATCTCCTTGGCGCCGCCGACCTCCACCTCGAGCTCGCCCTCGCGCATGGACAGGCTCTCGACAGAGCCGCGCTGATGCGCCTCGGATTCGAGAGTCCCCCCCGGATCGGCGGAGAATTCATAACATTGCAGCCATTCTACGGTCTTGATCCAACCGATGATCTCGAGCCGGCACTTGCCGTCGTCGGAAACCAGGATCGGCGTGTCCGCTCGGCTGGTCTTCTCGAGGAAGGGCTCGTCCTCCGTGGTCTGCAGCACACGCTCGATGGAGACATCGAGAGCCTGGGCGAGGCGCCAGATGGTGGCGAGCGTCGGATTGGTCTCGTTGCGCTCGATCTGGCTGATGATCGATTTGGCGACGCCGGACTGCTGGGAGAGCTCCGACAGCGACAGATTATAGGCCTTGCGCAGACGCTGGACAGTCGCGCCGAGCTGCCCGGACAAGGCCAAGGCTCCGGCTTCCAGTATCTTCTGCTTTTCCCGGCCTTCCACGCCCATGACGCCCGCTCCTTTCGACATGATCGCGTTGATAATCGAATTCGTTCGAAATATCGAACGGGAAATTCGCCGCAGCGCCGCGCGCCGCGCGCGGTGTCATCGTTACGCAACAAGAATCTGGTGGGAAGGAGACGCTGCGGCACAAAAAGAGGCGAGCGCGTCGATATGACCGCAAACGATTCATTGGCCGATTCGCAGAGCGCCAAGCGCTTCAGGACGCTGTTCCTCTCGGATCTCCATCTCGGCACGCGAGGGCTTCAAGCCGAGCTTCTGCTCGATTTTCTGAAGCATCACGACGCCGACACCATCTATCTCGTCGGCGATATCGTCGACGGCTGGCGCCTGAAGGGCGGCTGGTATTGGCCGCAGGCGCACAATGACGTCGTGCAGAAGCTGCTGCGCAAGGCGCGCAAGGGCGCGCGCGTCGTCTATGTGCCCGGCAATCACGACGAATTCGCCCGCGACTATACGGGCATGGAGTTCGGCGGCGTCGAGGTCGCGGACACCGACATTCACGAGACCGCCGACGGCAAGAAAATGCTCGTCATCCATGGCGATCAGTTCGACATTGTGGTGCGGCACGCGCGCTGGCTCGCCTTTCTCGGCGACTGGGCCTATGAGGCCGCGCTCTTCGCCAACACCTGGGCCAATCGCGTGCGCCGCCTGTTCGGCGTCGATTATTGGTCCTTCTCCGCCTGGGCCAAGCTGAAGGTGAAGAACGCGGTGAACTTCATCGGCGATTTCGAGCAGACGCTGGCGGCGGAAGCGGCGCGGCGCGGCGTCGACGGCGTCGTCTGCGGCCATATTCATCACGCGACGATCCGCCACATAGAGGGGATGCTCTATGTGAACACCGGCGATTTCGTCGAGAGCTGCACGGCGATCGCCGAGCATCCCGACGGCCGCTTCGAGATTCTCTATTGGCGCAAGACCGCCAAGGAGCAGGAGGCCGCGGCCGAAGCCGCCGCGCAGCAGCCGCCGGCCCTGCCGCAGGCGAGGGCCGCCGCCTGATGCGGATATTGATCGCGACGGACGCCTGGCGTCCGCAAGTCAACGGAGTCGTGCGTTCCTTGGAGGCGATGGCGAGCGCGGCGAGCGCGCTCGGCGCGTCGATCGATTTCCTGACGCCGCAGGATTTCTCCTCCATCCCCATGCCGACCTATCCTGAAATCCAGCTCGCCTTCGCCTCGGCGGGAGCGGTGGCGAAGCGTCTGGCGCAAGGTTACGACCACGTCCATATCGCCACCGAAGGGCCGGTGGGCATGGCGACGCGCGCCTGCTGCCTGCGCCAGGGACGACGCTTCACGACCAGCTATCACACGCGCTTTCCCGAATATATTCACGCCCGCACGCGCTTTCCGGTCGGCGTGACCTATGCGCTGCTGCGCCGGTTCCACAATAGCGGCGCCGGCACGATGGTCTCGACGCAGACCCTGGCGCAGGAGCTGTCCGCGCGGGGCTTCCGGCGGCTGATGCGCTGGTCGCGCGGCGTCGATCACCAGCTCTTTCACCCCGATAAAGCGGTCGATCTCGGCTATCCGCGGCCGCTCTATCTCTATGCCGGACGGCTCGCGGTGGAGAAGAATATCGAGGCGTTTCTCGCGCTCGATCTGCCGGGCACCAAGCTCGTCGCCGGCGATGGGCCGGCGCGCGCGGCGCTCGAGGCGGCCTATCCGCAGGCGCGCTTTCTCGGCGTGAAGACCAGCGCCGAGCTGGCCACGCTCTACGCCAGCTCGGATGTGTTCGTCTTTCCGAGCCGCACCGACACTTTCGGAATGGTGCTGCTGGAGGCGATGGCCTGCGGCCTGCCGGTGGCGGCTTTTCCGGTGGCCGGGCCGCTGGATGTGGTCGGCGTGAGCGGCGCCGGCGTGCTGAGCGAGGACTTGCAGGCGGCCTGTCTCGCGGCGACGGAGATTCCCGCCGACGCGCCGCGCGCCCATGCGCTGACCTTCACTTGGGAGGCGAGCGCGCAGCAGTTCCTCGGCAATGTCGCGCTCGCGCATCAGAATGGCGTCGAGGCGGCGGCTCAGGCGGCCGCCGGCAAGGCCTGCTCAGCCAAACAGCCGAAGCTTTTCGTGCAGGGAGAGATGATCGAGCCGTGACAGCGCCGCGAGGCGCGGATCGACCGGCCCCTCCGGCTCGGCCTGCGCCGAAGCGCGCTTCGGCAGGCTGATCTCGGGCGAGACGGATGCGCGCAAGTCGAATTTGGGCGCATCGATGCGGGGCGCGTCGAACTCGAGCGCGTCGAGCGCGGGTGGCGCGCTCTCCTCCGGCAGAATCGCGCGCGCGACGAATTCCTCGAACACGATCTCATTGGACGCCGGCTCGGCGATCTCTTCCGCCTGCGACGGCTCCGCCATCTGCGCGACCGGCTCCGGCTCGAAAGCGACAGCCTCGAGCTCGATCGGCTCGGCGACGACAGCTTCCGCCTCGAAGGATTCGACCGAGACCGGCTCGGCGTCGATCGGCTCCGGCTCGACCGCCTCCGCCTCCGCGAGAGTTTCGACCTCGGCGATTTCTATCGGCTCATCCGCCGGCGCGATCTCGAGAACCGGCTCGACTCGCTCGTCTTCCATGTCATGCGGCTCGTCGACGATCTCGATCGCCGCGGCCTCGAGGATCGCGCGCGGCGCCTCTTCCGGCTCCGCGGCCGGCGCGTCGAGCAATTTGGAGAATTGCTCGACCAGCGCATCCGCCTGCGCGCAGAGCTTCTCCTCGACGCCGCTGGCGCGCAGCGTGCGCGCGAATTCCTGCGCGCGCTCGACGAGGCGGTGCGGCAGGCGCCAATCGGCCGCAGCCTCCTGCTCCTCCGCGCGCGCGGCGACGCGCTCCAGACGATCCACCGCCAGCACTAGCCGCTCGGTCTCCTCGGCGCGCTGACGGCGCGCATATTCGAGCAGGAACCAGCGGCCGCGCACGGTCTCCATCACCGCGGCTTCGATTCTCTCATAGTCTTCAGGATAGAGTCCGGTGGGCGGGGCCGGTAGGTTCATAGGCGGTCCTTGCGGGACAAAGCGCCGAATCAGCGCATGTTCAAGGAAAGTCTGCGACGGCGTTTTATGCAAGCGCGAAAACGCTTTCGCACGCATCACGCAGGCGTTTCGGCAAGCGTGAGAAAAGGCCAGCGCGCGCGAAGGCTCGCGGCTTTCGCCGCGAACAGCTCCGGCCGTAGATTGAGCGGATTGGGGCGCAGCACGCCGGCGAAGAGATCGTCGAGACGCGCTGGCGCATAGAGCTCCAGCGCGCCGTCCACACGGCGCGCGGCGACGCGCGTGCATTCGATGAGAAAACGATCGACGCCATCGGCGCTGCTGCGCAGCTGCGGATATCCCGGACCGAAGCGCTCGCCATACCAAAGATGCACGCGCGCCTGATTCTTCAGATCGACGCGGATCGGAAGATCGGAAAAGAGCGCGCGGGCGCGGCGAATGGCGCGATCCTCCGCCTCATAGGAGAGATCGTCGTCGAAATAGAAAATGTCGTAGTCGAATATGTCCTGCGTCGCCGGCCGGCCGCAGTCGAGATTCCAGACCGTCTGGAACAGGCAGCCGGCGACGAGCCAGGCGTCCGCGAGACAAAGGCTCGGCAGGCGCTCGAGGATGACGGCGTTGTGCGGATTGCGCTGGATCGCCGCAACGAAGCGCTCCTGCGCCTCTGGCGCCGCTGGTTCGAGGCGAGACGTCATCTTCCAGGGCTCCCAATCCGGGGCAATTCCGCAGGCGCAGCTCGCTGCGCTGCTCGGCGCGTCCATGGTCCTGGCCGAGACTTGCCGCCGGCGCGACCGCGGCCTAAGCTATATAGCGATCCTATATAACGCGCCGGGGAGGAGCTTTGTCCATGCGCATCGGCGTGTTCTGCACCTATGAGAACCCGGTTCGCGACTATAAGGCCTGCTTCGACGCGCAGACGCGCCTTGTGCGCCGCGCGGAGGAGGTGGGCTTCGAGGAGGCCTGGGTCGCCGAGCATCATTTCGACGATGACGCCGTCAGCCCGTCCATATTGACGCTGCTGTCCTATCTCGCCGGCGTCACCTCGCGCGTGCGGCTCGGCTCGGCGGCGGTTCTGCTCGCCTTTCGCAATCCGATCCAGGTGGCGGAGGATGTCGCCACCATCGACGTTCTCTCCAATGGCCGTTTCGATTTCGGCGTCGCCAGGGGCGGGCCGTTTCCCGCGCAGAACAAGCATTTTCACGCGGCGAAGGACGAATCGCGCGATATCACGCTGGAGGCGCTCGAGCTGATCGAGCGTCTCTTCTATGAGGATCGCGTCACTTTCTCGGGCGCGCATTTTCAGGTCGACGATCTCGCGCTCTGCCCCAAGCCGCTGCAAAAGCCGATCCCCACATGGATCGCCACATCGACGCCGGCGGCGGTCGAATATGCGGCGCATAAGGGCTTCGGCATTATGGCGGCCTCGCCCGCGCCGATCGCCAAGATCGAGCAGACGGTCGCCGCCTATCGCGCGACGGGGCCGGGCGCCGATCCGCGTCTCGCGCTGGCGCGCTTCTATTATGCCGCCGAGACGCGCGAGAAGGCGATGGCCGAGGCGCTGCCCTTCATCGCGCGTTTCGCCGATCGCATGCGCGGCATTTTTCTGGCGCAAAACGCGCCGGCCTCTTTCGATCCGCAGGAGATCGTCGAGCGCTCGCTCATCGGAAGCTATGAGGAGCTCGCCGAGAAGATCGTCGATATTCATCGGCGGCTCGGCCTGGGCTCGTTGCTGCTGAAGCCGGCGACGGCGAATGAAACGCTCGCGCTGGCGAGCCTCGATGATTTCGCGGCGAAGATTCGCCCGCGCATAGAAGCCGCGCTCGCCTGAGCGGAGCGCGCTCGGCTCAGGGCGCGGCGCTGTCGGCGAGAAATCTCTGTATCGTTTCCAGCAGCCGCTCTATGTCGGCCGGCTTGCCGAGCTGCTCGCTGTTCTGCAGCGGAATGCGGGCGCTGTCCTCGTCGGCGGCGGCGCCGCTGAGCACGAGCGCGGGAAGGTCGCGATTGAGCAGCTCGCGCAGCCGCCGCACGACGAGCGGCCCCACCACGCCATTGGGCAGATGATAATCGATGATCACCATGTCGGGCCGGGCGCGATCGCCGACGACGATCTTGGTCGCGGCGTCGCCGTCGGCGGCGGCCAGCACGTCATGCCCCTCTGTCGTCAGCAGCAGCTCCAGCGAGTCGCGCACATCGGGATCATCGTCCACGACCAGAATGACGCCTTTGCGCGACGGCCGCGCGCCGGCGCTGAAATGCGAGTCCTCGCAGCGCGGCGCCTCCGGCCATCGCGCATCGACGCCGCGCGGCGTCTCGGCCGCGCAGCGGCGCGGCAGCCGAATGTGAAAGCATGTGCCGCGCAAATCATCCGATTCGAATTCGATGGCGCCGCCATGCGCCAGCACGATCTGCCGGCAGATGAACAGGCCGAGGCCGAGCCCCCGCATGCGGTCGCTGCTGGCGAAGGGCTCGAACAACGCGTCGCGCAGCGCGCTCGGCACGCCGCGCCCGCCATTGCAGATGTGGATCACGATGAATTCCGTCGCGCCGCCATCGATCCGCAGCGTCACGGCCACGCCCGGCGGGCTGTGCTCGACGGCGTTGCCGACGAGATTGGACAGCAGCTGCAGAATGCGGTCGATGTCCCAGGCGCCGTCCATGTCGCCGTCGAAAGCGAGACGCAGCGCGCGCCCGCGTCCGCTGAACTCATCGGCGATCTGCTCGACGACGCGGCGGAAATTCGCCGCGGCGGGACGGATGGCGAGGCCGCCGCCCATTCTGATGCGCGTCAGATCGAGAATCTGGTCGATCATTCGCGCCATGCGGTGGCCGCTCTGGCGAATGAGCTGCAGCGCCTTGCGCAGATCATCGTCCTGCGCATTGCTCAGCGAGCGCTCGGCGGAAGTGAGAATGCTCTGCAGCGGATTGCGCAGATCATGCCCGAGAATGCCGACGAACATCTCGCGCGTGCGCTCCACCTGCAGCAGCTGCTGGCGCTGCCGCTCCAGAGTCACGAAGACATCGACCTTGCTGCGCAGCACCTGCTCGTCGATCGGCTTGAACAGATAGTCGACGGCGCCGACCTCATATCCTTTGAACATGCGCGAGACGTCGGGCGAATGGGCGGTGACGAAGACGATCGGCACATAGCGCGTCTTCTCCACGCCGCGCATCAGCGTCGCCAGCTCGAATCCGTCCATTTCCGGCATGTTCACATCGATGATGGCGAGCGCGACGCTGCGATCGAGCAGAATGTCGAGCGCGGCGCGGCCCGATTGCGCGGTGACGATATCGAACGAGTCGCAGCGCAGCAGCGCCTCCATCGCGATCAGATTCTCCGCGAAATCATCGACGATGAGAACGACCGGGAGCTTGGACGTGCGGCCCGAGTCGAAATCGGCCGTCGACGACCGCCGACGCCCGGACGGGTTCGAGGAGTTTTCGATCGCTCTCATCATTTCACCCGATAGATATGCTCGTCAGCCGAAAGGATCTCGAGAGAAGACGCATGACGCGAGAAGGCGAGGGATTCGTTCGGCCCGAGGCCGATGAAGCCGCGCGCGCAGAGAGACTCGCGAAACAGGCCGATCGCGCGATCCTGCAGCGCTCGGTCGAAATAAATGAGCACATTCCTGCACGAGATGAGGTGCATCTCGGCGAAGGCGGCGTCGGTCGCGAGGCTGTGGTCGCAGAACAGAATGCGCCGCTTCAAAAAAGGCGCGACGGTCGCATAGGCGCCGCGCGCGACGAAATAGTCGGAGAGCGCCGCGCGCCCGCCGGAGGCGCGGTAGTTTTCAGCGAAGCCGCCCATGCGAAAGAGCTCATAGCCGCCGGCCTGCGCAACGGCCATGCTCTCCCTGTCTATGTCGGTCGCATAGACCAGCGAGCGCTCGATCAGCCCTTCCTCATGCAGCAGAATGGCGAGGGAATAGGCCTCCTCGCCGGTTCCGCAGCCCGCCACCCAGAAGCGCAGCGAAGGATAGGTCGCGAGATGCGGCGCGACCGTCTCGCGCAGCCCGCGGAAATAGGCGGGATCGCGGAAGAGATCGCTCACCTGTATGGTGAGATGGCGCAGCGCTTCCGCGAATGCGTCCTTGTCGTGGACGATGCGATCCAGAAGATCGGTGATCGTCGCGCATCGCAGCGCGATCTGCGCGCGGGCGACGCTGCGGCGCAGGGAGGAGCGCGCATAGCCGCGAAAATCATGCTGATAGAGCCGGTATATGGCCTCCAGCAGAAGGTCCAGCTCGACCGCGGCTTTCTCATCGGAGTCGAGAAGGATCATTTCGGCATCCATACGCGGATCAATGACAGGAGCTTTTCGACGTCGATCGGCTTGGAGATGTAATCATTGGCGCCGGCCGCAAGGCATTGCGCGCGATCGTCGGGCATGGCCTTGGCGGTCAGCGCGATGATCGGCAGAGCGGCCTTGTCCTCGCGCTCGCGGATCGCGCGCATGGCGGCGAGCCCGTCCATCTCCGGCATCATCAGATCCATCAGCACGAGATCGATGGTCGGATCGCGATCGATGCGCTCCAGCGCCTCCCGGCCGTTGCGAGCGATCTGCACCGTCACGCCCTCACGCTCGAGCACGGCCGTCAGCGAGAATATATTGCGCACATCGTCCTCGACCAGCAGCAGGCGGCGGCCGTCGAGAACGCTGTCGCGGCTGCGCGCGATCTCGAGCATATGCTGCTGCTCGGGCGACAGCTTCGATTCCGCCTGATGCAGGAAGAGCGTCGTCTCCTCTATCAGCCGTTCCGGCGAGCGCGCGCCTTTGATGATGATGGATTTCGACAGGCGCCGAAGCTTCTGCTCCTCGTCCATGCTGAGCGAGCGCGCGGTGTAGACGATCACCGGCGGCGAGACCCGCGTCTCGTCGCGGCTCATGCGCTCCAAAAGCTCGAAGCCGCTGACGCCGGGCAGCATGAGGTCGAGCACCACGCAATCGAACGGACGCGCGTCGATCTCGCGCGAGGCGTCTTCCGCTGTCGCGACCGCGACGATCTCGACGCCGACGGAGGACAAGAGCTCGATGAGCGCCATGCGCTGCACGCCATCGTCCTCGACGATCAGGATCGACTTCTTGTCGCGATCGAGCTGCTCCTCCAGCAGGCGGAAGGCGGAGACGAGCTGCTCGCGCTTGGCCGGCTTCAATATGTATCCGGCGGCGCCCATCTCGCGCGCGACTTTCTGATAATCATGCACCGAGACCACATGAATCGGCGCATGGCGGATCGCCGGATCGCGCTTGAGCAGCTCGAGCACGGTGAGGCCGGACTGGTCCGGCAGGCCGATGTCGAGCAGCACGGCTTGCGGACGGAAGCGTCGCGCCAGCGTCAGCGCGTCGCCGGCCGAGCCCGCGACAATGCATTTGAAGCCGAGCTCGCGCGCGAGATCGCGCAATATCTCCGCAAAGGCGGGATCATCCTCGACGATCAGCGTCACGCGACGCGATTCCGCGATCTCGTGCCGATCGTCCAAAATCGGCGCGGGCGTCGGAGCCGCAGGCGCCGGCGGCGGCTCCTCGCGTCGCAGAGCGGTCGCCGCCACGCCATCGGCGCGCAGCGGCAGCAGCAGGGCGAATGCGCTGCCCTGGCCCGGCGTGCTGCTCACGCTGAGCGCGCCGCCCAGCAGCTCGGCGAACTCGCGCGAGATGGAGAGGCCGAGGCCGGTGCCGCCGAATTTGCGGTTGATGCCGCCATTGGCCTGGCGAAACACCTGGAAAATCGTTTCCTGCTGGTCCTTCGCTATGCCGATGCCCGTGTCCTCGACGATGAAGGCGATGTGCTGCGCGCTCTCGCGCCGCACGATGAGGCGCACGCCGCCGCGCTCGGTGAACTTCACGGCGTTGGCGAGAAGATTGGAGAGAATCTGCTGCAAGCGCTGGCGGTCGGTCTCGATCATATCCGGCGCGCCGGGCTCGACGGCGAGGGAGAATTGCAGCCGCCGCTCGGCCGCCAGCGGCTCGAAGCGGCGCTCGAGATCGGCGAGCAGCAATGAGATCGCCATCGGCGCCATGTCGAGCTCGATCTTGCCGGCCTCTATCTTGGAGAGATCGAGAATATCATTGATGAGCGCCAGCAGATCATTGCCGGCCGAATAGATGCTCTGCGCATATTTGATCTGCTCGGGCGCGAGATTGCCGTCGCGATTGTCGACGAGCAGCTTGGCGAGAATGAGCGAGCTGTTGAGCGGCGTGCGCAGCTCATGCGACATATTGGCGAGAAATTCCGATTTGTAGCGGCTCGTGCGCTCCAGCTCCACGGCCTTCTGTCGCAAGGCGGTTTCTGTCGCCAGCAGATTTTCCTTCTGCAGCTCCAGCGCCCGCGTGTGCTCTTCCAGCGTGTCGTTGACTTGGCGCAGCTCCTCTTGCTGCGCGGTGAGCTCCTCGCCTTGCGCGCGCGATTCCTCGAGCAATTGCTCTATGCGGCCGCGCGCCTCGGCGGAGCTGATCGCCTGTCCCACGCCGCTCGAGACGAAGTCGAGGATCGCGAGACGCCGCTCGCAAAAGGGCTGCAACGCGCCGAGCTCGATGACGCCGCGCGTCTCGCCTTCGTGCAGCAGCGGAAAGATCAGCAGATGGCGCGGCGGCGTCTGCCCGAGCCCCCAATGAATGGCGAGCCCATCCTCGGGAATGTCGGTCACGACGATGCGGCGCTTGTCGAGCGCGACCTGTCCCACCAGCCCCTCGCCGAGCCGCCATTGCTCGCGCATGCCGGAAGCGCCGGCATAGGCTCCGGCGAGCCGCAGCGTCGCGCCGCCGTCCTCGGCCACATATTGCGCGCCGACCTGCGCGCTCAAGGCGCGGCACAGCAGAGCGAGCACGCGCTGCGCCAGCTCGCGCATCGTCGGATTGCCGCTCATCGCCTGCGCGAGCGCGGTCTCCTGCTCGGCGAGCCACATTTGGCGGTCGTTGCGCTCGGCGGCCTCGCGCAGCGCGCGCGTCATCGCCTGCAAGGATTTGCCGAGCTGATCCTTGTCGCTGCGCGGCGAAGGCTGCGCGGAATAATCGCCGCCGGCGATCGCCTCCATCTCGCGGGCGACGCCGCGCAGGCTGTCGACGAGATCATTGAGCGACAGGCCGAGAATGTCGCTGGGGCCGGCGAGATCGATATGGCGCTCGAGATCGCCCTCCGTCACCGCGCGCATGACGCTGGCGACATGATGCAGCCGCTCGCGATGATCCTCGAGATTTTGCGCGGTGAGCGCGCCATAGGTGTCGACGACGACGGCCGAGTCGAAGGCGATCAGCTTGCGCACGGAGAGAGCGGCGGTCGTCCGCGCGCGCAGACGCTCGTCGTTCTCGATCGCGCGGCGCAGCCAGGCGGAGACGAATTCCATGGCCAGAAGATAGATGAGCAGGCCGAGCTCGATGCGCGCATGCGTGCGCCCGATGATGCGTCGGCGCTCCACATAGGCGTCGTCGACATTGGCGGCGAGAAAATCGGTCCAATATTCGTTCTGCTGCGCCTTCACGCGCTGCAGCATGCGCGGATCGGCGAAGAAGCGCGCGAAATCGGAGAAGCCGCGGAGCCAGGCGTAGAAATCCTCGATCAGCTCGGGCACGCGCGCCGAGAGCGTCTCGCCGACGAAGCGGACATCCGCGAAGGTGGACTCGTCGAGCCCGTGCGAGGCGCGCAGCGAGTCGTGATCGACGAGAAAGGCTGCGCTGGTCTCGCCGGGCGACATCAGCGTCCCTCCCGTGCGAATGCGCCGGCCGAGGCGCGCCAGAGTCTTTCGAGATCGTCGCGCATCGGCTGTGTCCGCATAGGTTGATAAAGGGTTAATGCTTTAAAACAACAGGCCGAGCGTGCGCCCGAGACGTCCGCGCCGGATCGATTGGTATAAATGTGGCGTGGCGCCGTCAATAGGCCGAATTCGCCCGCCTTCGTCCCGAAAGTGGGGCCCGCTCTCCGTCGCATGGACGGAATTCCATGATAAAACGGGAAAATTGCCCGATTTTTTTAGACGATTGTCCCTCGACAGCGCGGGGCGCAGAGGCGAAACTTCGGAGCCGCCGCGCAATCGCCGGCTTGGGGCCCTTCGCATGAACCCGATGGAACCGCTTCGCTTTCTCTCCCCGGACCGCGCCGTCGATCTCGGCGCGCGGCTCGGCGAGATCAGGATGTTTTTGCAAGAGCGTCTCATCGGCGCCGATACGCTGGTCGAGCGGCTGCTGATCGGCCTCGTGGCCGACGGCCATGTGCTGCTCGAGGGCGCGCCCGGCCTCGCCAAGACGCGCGCCGTCAAGCTGCTCGCCCGCGCCTCCAATCTCACCTTCGCGCGTATTCAATGCACGCCCGATCTCATGCCCGCGGACATCACCGGCACGTCGATCTGGCGTCAGGACAAGAGCGTCTTCGAATTTTCGGCGGGGCCGATCTTTCATTCGCTGCTGCTCGTCGACGAGATCAATCGCGCGCCGCCCAAGGTGCAATCGGCGCTGCTCGAGGCCATGGCCGAGCGTCAGGCGACCATCGCCGGCGCGACTCATGCGCTGCCCGATCCCTTCATGACCGTGGCGACGCAGAATCCGATCGAGCATGAAGGCACGTTTCCGCTGCCGGAGGCGCAGCTCGATCGCTTCATGCTGCATGTCGAGCTGGCGCTGCCGGACGCCGCGACGGAGCGGCGCATTCTCGATCTCGTCGAGCGCGAGGATCAGGGCGCCGCCGCCGCGCCGCCCGCGGCGCTGCAGGCGGAGGAGATCGCCGCCGCGCGCCATGCGGCGCGATCGGTTTTTCTCTCCGCCGCGATCAAGGATTATATTGTGAGACTCGTCACCGCGCCGCGCGATGCGAGCGTCGCGCCGGAGCTGGCGGCGAAGATCGCGCATCCGTCCTCGCCGCGCGGCACGCTGGCGCTCGCCGCCGCCGCCAAGGCGCGCGCCTTTCTCGACGGGCGCGATTATGTCGCGCCGCAGGATGTGAGCGCGCTCGCGGTGGACGTTCT
Source organism: Methylosinus sp. LW4 (assembly GCF_000379125.1). Classification (NCBI taxonomy): domain Bacteria; kingdom Pseudomonadati; phylum Pseudomonadota; class Alphaproteobacteria; order Hyphomicrobiales; family Methylocystaceae; genus Methylosinus; species Methylosinus sp. LW4. The sequence goes on from NZ_KB900626.1 coordinate 148,561, forward strand.
CTCCCATCGCACCATTCTCGGCTGGCGCGCGCTCGCCGAGGGCGAGACTCCGCGCGACGTCATTCGCGCCTATCTCGATGCGGTTCCGCCTGCATGAGCGCGTCGGAAGCGCTCGTCCCCGGCGTCGATCTCGATGTCGAATCCTTGATGCGTCTGCGGCTGCTGTCGGCGCGCAGCGGCGCGCGCCGAGCCGCGGCCGCTGCGCCGCTCGGCGGCGTGGCGCGGCGCCGACGCGGGCGCGGCGCCGAGACCTATGACGTTCGCCCTTGGTCGGACGGCGACGATATGCGCAGCCTCGATCGCAATGTCACCGCCCGCACCGGCGCGCCGCATGTGCGCACCTTTCACGACGAGCGCGAGCGCTCCGTGCTCTTTGTCGTCGATTTTCGTGCGCCCATGCTGTTCGGCACGCGCCGCGCCTTTCGCTCCGTCGCTGCGGCGGAGGGCGCGGTCGCCTCCGCCTGGCGCGTCATCGATTCGCAGGGCCGCGTCGGCCTCGCCGCCATAGGCTCGGCGGGCGCGCGCTGCTTCGGCTTCGCCGTGGGCGCGCGCAGCTTTCCGCCGCTGCTCGTCGCGCTCGCCGAGGCGCATCGCATAGCGCTCGCAGAAGGAGCGGAAGCCGCCGAGCCGTCGCTCGCCGCGGCGCTGGAGGAAATGGAGAGCGTCGGCGGAACATCGGCGCTCACGCTCGCCAGCGCGCTGGATTCTCCGGGCGAAGCTTTCGACGTCATTGCGACGCGCATCGCGCGTCGGCGCGATCTCAGCGTGCTGCTCGTCGCCGATCGGTTCGAGCTGACGCCTGCGCCGGGCCTCTATCCGTTTCGCACGCGCATGGAAGAAGGCCTGCTGCGCATCGCGCATGGCGCGCGGACGGCGCCCGACGAGCGGCTGGCGCGGCTGCGCCGGCTCGGCGCGCGCGCGCTCGAGATCGACGCGGGGCTCGACGCGGAGACGGTTGCGCCTCTTCTAGAGCGTTTGGACATGGAGCGGTTCGATGGCCGATCCGTCTGATCTGCTCCAGCAATTGCGGCCGTTGCGCGCGCCGCCGCCGGACGGAGCGGCCGATATTCTGCTCATGGCGCTCATCGGCTGCGGCGCCGGCGCTCTGCTGACGCTCGCTATTCTGTTCTGGCGCGCGCGCCGCCGTCCTCTGCGACGCGCCGCGCTTTCCGCGCTGGCGTCGGCGCGCGCATTGCCGGCGACGGAACGGCTCGCCGCGCAGGCGAGAATGCTGCGCGATCTCGTCGGCGCGCTCGAGGGCGGCGTCGCGCATTCGCAAGGCGAATCCTGGCTGACGCGGCTCGACGCGATCTTCGCGACGAACTTGTTCAGCGAAGGCGAGGGGCGCGCTTTCGGCGATGCGCTCTATCGTCCGCGCGTCGATGATCCGAGCGAGAGGCTCGATCGCGCTTTGCAAAAATTGCTGTCGAGGCTCGATCGATGAACGGCCTCGAATTGGCGACGCCTCTCGCGCTCGCGCTCTTGCCGGCGCCTCTGCTGTTGCGCGCGCTGCGCGGGCGCGCGGCGGGCGGCGGATTGCCCTTGCCGGAGACCATTCGTCATCGGCTCGGCGCCGGCGCCGCATCCGGCGGCCTGCGTTTTTCCTGGCGCATCATCGTCTCAGCGCTCGCCTGGATTGGAATTGTGCTCGCGCTCGCCGGGCCGCGCGTCGCCGGCGCCGTCGCGGCGCTGCCGGCGACCGGGCGCGACATCATGCTGGCGCTCGATCTCTCCGGCAGCATGACGAAGACGGATTTCGAGCTGGACGGCGCCGTCGCCAGCCGACTCGCCGTGCTGAAACATTTCGGCGCGGAGCTGATCCGCCGTCGCGCCGGCGATCGCATCGGCCTCGTCGTCTTCGCCGAGACGGCTTTCGCCGCGGCTCCGCTGAGCTTCGATCTGCGCGCGGTGAGCGCGACGCTCGAGGAAATGGAGATCGGCCTCGTCGGCCGCTCCACCGCGATCGGCGAAGGGCTCGGCCTCGCGCTGAAGCGTCTGTCCGATTCCGCCGCGCCGGCGCGTCTCGTGATTCTGCTCTCCGACGGCGCCAATAACGCCGGCGTCAGCGAGCCCGGCGCGGTCGCCGAGCTGGCGCGCGACATGGGCGTGAAAATCTTCACCATCGGCCTCGGCGTGAGTGACACGCTCGCCAATCCAGACGATACCGATGCGGTGGATTTCGTCGCTCTGCAGCATATTGCGGAGATCGGCGGCGGCGCGGCGTTTCGCGCACGCACGGGCGCAGAGCTCGACGCCGCGACGCGCGCCATAGAGGGGCTCATCGCCGGCCCGACGCCGGCGCCGCCGACGATCGTCTATCGCGAGCTGTGGATCTATCCGGGCGCGGTCGCTTTCTTGGCGGCTATGGCGCTCGCGCTCGCGACGAGAGAGAGACGATGATCGAGATCGGCGATTTCGCTCTGCTGCGTCCGCTGTGGCTGCTGGCTCCGCCGGCGTTGGCCGTGCTCGTCGCCATGACGCGGCGGCGCGATGCGCTCGGCGATTGGCGCCGCATCGTCGATCCGGCGCTGCTCGCCATCATGCTGCGCCGAAGCGCGAGCGCCGGCGCCTCTCGCAGCGATGCGCCGCTTTTTTTCAGCGTCGCGCTCATCTCGCTCGCGCTCTGCGGGCCGGCGATGAAAATGCGCGGCGCCGAGCAGTTCCGCAATCTCGACGCCACTTTGATCCTGCTCGACGTGTCGCGCGCCGAGCGTTTGGGGCAGGCGGTCGCGGCGGCGCAATTTCTGCTCGAGCGCTCGGGCGCGCGGCAGATCGGCCTCGCGCTCTACGCCGGCGACGCCTATCTCGCGAGCCCGCTGACGGATGATGCGAAATCGCTCGAATCTCTGCTCTTCGCCATAGACGAGCGAACCGTGCCCGATGGCGGAACCAAGCCGGATCGCGCGCTCGCGTTCGCCCGGCGTCTGCTGCGCGAGGCGGATATCGCAGCGGCGGATATCGCCATTATCTCCGATGGCGAGGGGCTCGATCCGCGCGCGGAGCGTCTCGCCGCCGCGCTCGCGCGCGAAGGACGCCATGTGCATAGTCTCTTCGTCTCGGCGCGCGGCGGCGCCGATGCGCTCGAGCCCGTGCGCCGCGCCGCAATGGCCGCGCTCGCAGCCGCTGGGAGTGGACGCGCCGGCGACGCGGCCGATCCCGCCGAGATCGCGCGCGCGATCGAAGCGCGCGGCGTCGCGCATATTGCAGAAGGCGAGCTGCGCGCGCTGGAATGGCGCGACTATGGGCGCTTTATCCTATTGCTCGCGGCGGCGCCGCTGCTGCTCGCGCTGCGCGGGAGGGGCGCATGATTCCGCATCATCGCATGAGTGGCGAGCCTGAAGGCTCGCGGTCCAGCGCGCGTCTCGGACCGCGAGCCTTCAGGCTCGCCCTTATTCTCCTTATCCTGTCGCTCGTGAGCGCATTATGGACTCTCGGGCCGCAGCTCGGCGGCCGCGCATTGTTGGCGCTCGGCCTGCCATCCATCGCCGCGCAAGTCTTCGCCGATCCCGTCTGGAAAGGCGCCGCCTTCTATGCGGCCGGCCGATGGGAGGAGGCCGCCGCCACCTTCGCGCGCGAGAGCGACAGCCTCTATGATCTCGGCAATGCGCTGGCGCTCGCCGGCCATTATCGCGAGGCGGTCGCCGCCTATGATCGGGCGCTGCGCGCCGATCCCGACGATGAGGACGCCGCCTTTAACAAATCTCTTCTGCTCGGTCTGCTCGAGCGCGAGAGCGCCGGCGGCGACGCCAAGGCCAATTCGGCCGCGACCGGCCAGCAGCGCGCGCTCGGCAGTCTCGACGATGACAAGGGCGGCGGTGGGGAAGGCGCGGCGGGCGAGCGCGAGACCAGCTCGCGGCCCGGCGATCGCGGCGGCGCCAAAGCGTCCAAGCAGGGCAAGGGCCAGGAGGAGACGAAGGAGAGCGGCGCCGGCGCGACCGGCGCGGTCGGAGCCTCGGAAGGCGCGGGCCGCACCGGCGGCCAGAGGATCGACGTCGCCGCTCTGCTGCATGAGCGTGATCGCCGCGTGCGCCGGCGTCTCGAGGCGCGCGCCATTCATGCGAGCGCCGATTGGTTGCAGAGCCTCGACGACGATCCCGGCCGCTTTCTGAAGCTGCGCATCGCCGCCGAGAAGGCGCGTCGCTTGCGCGCCGGCGGCGGCGCGCTGGAGGAGGATGATTGATGTCGCGCCGGCTCGCGCTTCTTCTGTTCTTCTTGCTGCAATCTCTCGCGCAGGCACTGGCGCAGGAGGAGCCGCCCTTCGGCCGCGTCGAGCTCCGCGTCGAAGCGCCATCCGAGACGCCTTATGTCGGCGAGCCGCTGCGGCTGGTGATCCGCTCCGCCATACGCGGCCGCGTGCTGCTGGATCATATCATCCAGCCTTCGCTGCTCGATTTCGACTGGCAGCAATTCGGCGTCGACTCCTCCAGCGAGGAGATGATCGACGGCTTTTGGACGCCGGTGGTCGAGCGCGTGCTGATGATCTATCCGCTGCGCGCCGGGCGGCTCACGATTCCGCCCTTCAAGCGCCGCATCACTTATCGCATCGACGAGAGCGGCAGGGTGGAGGCCGAATTCGTCTCGGCGCCTCTCCAGATAGAGGCGCGCGCCCGCGACGGGCTGGTTCCGCCGGGCGAGAGCTTTCTGCCGGCGCGGAGCCTGCGCATCACAGACGTCTGGGACATTGAGCCGGACAGGATTCCCTTCGGCGAGACGGCGCGGCGCACCGTCACTGTGGAGGCCGAAGGCGTCACCGCCGATCGCCTGCCGCCGCTGCCCAATTTCCGCGCGCCGGGAATCATCACTTTCGCCGCGCCGGTGGAGCGGCAAACGATCGTGACCGATCAGGGGCCGGTCGCTCATGCGGTCTATCGCTGGAATGTGCGGCCCGTGTCCGCGGTCTCGGCCTATGCGCCGGCGATCCGCATCGCCTGGTTCGATGTCGCGACGCGGCGGATGCGCGAGGCGGTCGCGCCCGAGCGGCGCATCGCTTTCGGCGACGCGCCGCGCGAGCGCGCCGCCGCGCGGCTGCGCGAGAGTCCGGGCCTCGCGGCGCCGCAGCCGATCATCGCCGCGCTGGCGAGCTTCGTCGCCGCCGCCGCTCTCGTCTGTCTCATCGTCGCCATGCGGGGGCGGATCGGCGCGCGGCGGCCGGCGGCGCTCGCCGCTCTGAAGCGCGCCGCTCGCGCCGCGGACGCCGTCGCCTTTCGCCATGCCGCGCGCCGATTGGCGGAGGCCGACCGCAAAGCCTGGGCGAGGATCGTCGCGCGCGAGGACATAGGCGCGCCATTGGCCGCGCTGGACGCTTCGCTCTATGGGCGCGAGCCGCAGGCCGCTCCGGCGCTCGCGCCGCTGGCGCGCGCCATTGCCGCCGCTTGGGCGCCGAGCGGCGGCGAATAGCAGCGAAAGCCGCCGCCTCACGGAATAACGGTGATCGTCCCGCTCATGTGAGAATGCAATCCGCAGCGAAAGGCCACCTCGCCCGGACGCGTCAGCGTGACGTCGAAGCTCTCGTCCTCGTCGACGTGCTCGGGAGAGTGGAAGATTTCGTCCTTGCCCATCGCGCCGATGATGGAATGCGGCGCCTGATCGTGATTGACGAAAACGACGGTCTCGCCCGCGCGCACGGTGAGATGGACCGGCGCGAAGGCGAAATTCTCTATGCGCACCTCGGCCGCGAGGCCGGGGCCGAGCGAGAGCGACATTGCGAGAAGCAAGGCCGCGAAAGCGCGTCGTCTCATACGAAGCCCGCGGCGATATTGACGGTGAGCGCCAGTATCGCGGTGTTGAAGAAGAAGGCCAGCACGCCTTGCACGAGCGCCACCGCGCGCATCGTCGTGGAGGCGGTGGAGACGTCCGCCGTCTGCGAGGCGACGCCGATCACATAGGCGAAATAGAGAAAATCCATATAGCCGGGCTGCTGCGCGCCCGGAAAGATCAGCCCGCCGCGCTGCTCCGCGGGGCGGTCCGGCGCGGCGCCGCGCTCGAGATAATATTCATGCGCGTAATGCAGCGCGAAGGTGAGATGCACGAACAGCCAGGAGAGCACGACGGTCAGCACGGCGAGAGAAATATGCGCGTGCTTGGAAAATCCCTCGAGATTTTTGACCGGCCCGAGCTCGGCGACGATCGCGCCGATGGAGGCGCAGGCGGTGGCGATGGTCATCACCAGAATGACGAGCCGGCCTTCGTCCTGCAATTGCGCGCGGCGGCGCATGGAGCTCGGCGTCGAGCGCGCCATCATCTCCGCCGAGAGCGCGAGATAGAGCGTCACGAAGACGTCCCAGCCGACGAGCGCGCGCGTGACCTCGCGCCAGCTCGCGGGCAGCAGCAGGCCCGCCGCTACGCCCGCGAGCAGGCAGAAGAGCAGCCGCGCCCGCGCCCTGGCGATGCGCCACAGCAGCGGGCGTCGATGGCGCGCATGAGTCTCGGCGGGGTGGCTCATCGGCGCGCTCAATTGCTGCGCAGCGCGACGAAGCGCGCCGCCTGCGCGAGCACGTCCGTCGCCGCGCCGAGGCCCGTCTCGGCGAGCGCGGCTATGGCCGCCTCGACCAGCGCGTCGCGCCGCTCGCGCGCCTTGTCCATGCCGAGCAGGCCGATCAAAGTGGCCTTGTTGCGCTCGGCGTCCTTGCCGGCGCGCTTGCCGAGCGCGGCCTCGTCGCCCTCTGCGTCCAAAATATCGTCGGCGATCTGGAATGCGGCGCCGAGCGCATCGCCATAGCGGCCGAGCGCCGCCGCAACGGGAGCCGAGGCGCCGCCGAGAATGGCGCCGAAATCGACCGAGACGCGCAAGAGCGCGCCGGTCTTCATGGCCTGGAGGCGGAGCGTCTCCTCCTGCGAGAGTGGGCTGGTCGCCTTTTCGGCCTCGAGGTCCAGCGCCTGCCCGCCGACCATGCCGCCGAGCCCGGAGGCGCGGGCCAGCGCCAGCACCAGACGAGCGCGGATTTGCGCGTCGGCATGGGTCGCCGGATCGGCAAGAACATCGAACGCATAGGTCAGCAGCCCGTCGCCGGCGAGAATGGCGGTGGCCTCGTCGAAGGCCTTGTGGGCGGTGGGGCGGCCGCGGCGCAGATCGTCGTCGTCCATGGCCGGGAGATCGTCATGGGCGAGCGAATAGCAATGGATCATCTCGATCGCCGCGGCGGCGCGCCGCGCGCTCTCGCCCTCGACGCCGAAGAGGCGGGCCGATTCGAGCGCCAGAAACGGCCGCAGCCGCTTGCCGCCGCCCAGCGCCACATAGCGCATCGCCTCCAGCAGCCGCGCCGGCCGGGCGATCTCGCCCGAAAGCGGCTCCGCGCCGAGCAGGGCGCCCAGCGTCGCCTCGGTCGCGCTGGCGGCCTCGTCGAGGCGGCGGCGGAAAACGTCGTCGGTGGTCTTGGCTGCGTCGCCGGTCATGGGACCCTTTCCCGAGAAAATCATTCCATCTGGCTCGGACCTAACAAATTTGCGATCAATCCCCAAGTGGCGAGGGGAAGGGGGCGCGCAGGGGCGCGGCCCGAGAGGAAAATCCGAGACCATGACCGTTTCTTTGTTCGAACCCTTTCGGCTGGGCGATCTCACGCTCGCCAATCGCATCGTCATGGCGCCGCTGACGCGCCGTCGCGCCACCCATGAGACCAACGCCGCCAATGCGCTGATGGCCGAGCATTATCGCCAGCGCGCCTCGGCCGGGCTCATCATCGCCGAGGCCTCGCAGATTTCCCAGCAGGGGCAGGGCTACGCCTACACGCCGGGGATTTATTCGCCCGAGCAGGTCGCCGGCTGGCGCCGAGTGACGGAGGCCGTGCATGCGGCGGGCGGGCGTATCGTCCTGCAGCTCTGGCATGTCGGGCGCGTCTCGCATGTCTCTCTGCAGCCCGGCGGCGGGGCGCCGGTCGCGCCTTCCGCCATCGCCACGACGAAGCAGGTGGCGATCGAGAGCGGCGCCGCCGATTGCTCCGCGCCGCGCGCGCTGGAGCTCGCCGAGATTCCGGGGCTGATCGCCGATTATCGCAAGGCCGCGCGCAATGCGAAAGAGGCCGGCTTCGACGGCGTCGAGGTGCATTGCGCCAATGGCTATCTCATCGACGAGTTCTTGCGTGACGGCTCCAACAAGCGCGAGGACGCCTATGGCGGCGCGCCGCAAAATCGCGCGCGCTTCGGCCTCGAGGTCGTGGACGCCGTGCTGGCGGAATGGGACGCGTCCCGCGTCGGCGTGCGCATATCGCCGGTGAGCCCCGTATACGACATGTCGGACAGCGATCCGCAGAGCGTCTTCGGTTATTTCGTGGAGCGGCTGGCGGAGAGGAAGCTCGGCTTTCTCCATGTCATAGAAGGCGCGACGCAAGGCCCGCGCGATGTCGCGCCTTTCGATTATCTCGCGCTGCGGAAGAGCTTCCCCGGCGCCTATATCGCCAATAACGCCTATACTCTGGAGCTCGCGCAGGAAACGCTCGCGAGCGGGCGCGCCGATCTCATCGCCTTCGGCCGGCCCTTCATCGCCAATCCCGATCTCGTCGAGCGCCTGCGTCGCCGCGCGCCGCTCGCCGATGTCGATTTCGAGACCGTCTATGGAGCGGGCGCGAAAGGCTATACGGATTATCCGACTCTGACGGCGTGAGCCGAAAGGGCAGGGCTCGTTTCTCCTCGCGGGAAACGAGCCCGCTTAGAGCGCTTTCCGATCGAACGGAATCGTTCGATCGATCAGAATTCGCTCCCACGCGAGAATCGAGAGCGCTATTCCGCCTTGGGCGCCGCGTCCGGCGCATGGCCGTCATGGCCGCTCTCATGTCCGCCATCATGGCCCGCGCCATGGCCCTGATGCATGGATTTCATGTGATCCATCATCATCTGATCATGCATCTGATGCATTTGACGCATCTCTTGCATCATCTTGCAGCATCCGCCGCCATGGTCGCCATGCTCCTCCTGAGGCGCTGTCGGCTTGGTCTCGACAGTGGTCTCGGCGAGCGCCGGCGCGATCGTCGCCGTCAGAAGAGCCGCCGCCAGTGTGGGAATGATTCTTTTCATCGCATCGCCCTCGCTATCGCCGGCATCTCCATAGGAAGTGGTCGCCGGCAGGCGCGAATGCAATGCGGCGACATGTCCGACCCCGACATAGCGCGCTGTCGGCGCGCATCGAGATTGCGAAAGCGAGTCCTGCGCTATATCAAGTGATTCCTGCGCTATATTATGGAATCGGCGCTCGTTTCTCGATCAGTTCATTTCTCTCCGGTGTCTCAATTGACCGATGGATCGGCATTCGGCTCATATTTACGACAAGCTGGCGCATTTGGCCGAGCCCGGCCTATTCGTATAAATATAGTACAGTTATATAGCGATCCCGCCGCATGGCGGGCCTCTAGGCGGTGAGGCGCGACGACGGCCGGTCCGATCCGGGACCGAACCTCAACACGCGGGGCTCTCCTATGCCGTCTACTCCACGTTTTCGATTCGCTCGTCCGACTCTGCGCTCCAATGAGCGTGCGCTGCTGCTCGGCGGCTGCGCTCTGCTGCTTCCGGCGCGCGCCCACGCTCAACCAGTGGAGCTGCCGCCGATCGATGTCTCCGCGCCATCGGCCGTGCAGTCGATGATCGGCGAAGGCCTGCCGGAAGGCCATAAGGATTATCTCATCACGCGCAGCTCGACGGGCAGCAAGGCCGAGCTGCCGAACTCTTTCGTTCCGCAGCATGTGACGACCATCCCCCACAAGATCATCGAGGAGCAGGCCCCGCGCACCATCACGGAAGCGTTGCAGAATGTCTCCGGCGTCAGCAGCCCTTATCCGAGCTATTATCCGCTCGATCAGCTCACCAGCCTCTATATCCGCGGCTTTCAAGTGAGCACGACCTTGCGCGATGGTCTTTGGGACCCGACGCCATTCGGCAACGCCTGGATCGGCAATCTCGAGCGCGTCGAGGTTCTCAAGGGGCCGTCCGCTCTGCTCTACGGCGCCTATTCCGGCGATGTCGGCGGCGCGCTCAATCTCGTGACGAAGAAGCCGCTTTCCGATCCGCATGCGACGATCTCCTCGGAGTTCGACACCTTTGGAACGCATGCGGTTTCCGCCGACCTCTCGACGCCGCTCGCCGACAATAAGGATTGGCTCGTGCGGCTCAACATGCACGAGGGCGGCCACAGGCTTTTCGCCGACGACACATTCTTCGAGAAGCGTCACATCTCCGGCATGCTCCAGGGACAGCTGACATCGCAGGACGCCATAACCCTCGAGGCCGAATATCGTTGGCAGAACACGCATCCTTACAGCGGCCAGCCGGGCTTTGTCACAGTGGGCAGCGGAGTCTCGGCGATTCTCGCGCCGCTCGCGCCGACCTCGCGCGACACGAATCTCTATGATCCGCGTTCCACCTATCGTTATCGCAGCGACGCTTTGCGCGCCGTCTACGAGCATAAATTCGACGAAGACTGGTCGATCAAATCATCGGCGCAATACACACTGACATCGCGCGATACGGTGTCGATCACCGCGACGCCGAGCCTGCTTTCCAGCGGGGCCGAGAAATTCACGCAATCCTATTCCGAGATTCGCATGGGGCCTGTCTATGCGGTGGATACGGACCAGATGCTGCATGGCCGCTTCTCGACTTTCGGACTCTCGCATGACCTCGTGCTCGGCGGGCGCTTTGCCGACCAATGGTACAAGATGGACATGCGCAAGCCGACCAACGGTTTCTCGAGCTTTTATTTCTACGACCCGAACTATCCCAATTGGGGCGTGCCGGCGCTGAACGTCTATCAATATATGTTCGGCGATTCCGACACGCATCAGTTCAACGAATATCTCAACGACGTCGTTTCCATCACCGACCAGCTGCGCGTCTCCGCCGGCGCAAATCTGACGCAATATCGCTCTTTCTCGGAATCGGGCATGAATCCGCTGAAAATGTCCAGCTCCAAGTCGCACGGTTCTGGAGTCGGCTGGCGCGTCGGCCTGCTCTATGACTTTCTGCCGGGCTTCACCGCCTATTCCGGCTACTCGACCACATTCAAGCCGCAATATCCGAACACGACGAATGACGGGACGATACAGACTTTTGATCCGCTGAAGGGCGATCAAATCGAGATCGGCGTGAAAGCCGATCTCAATGACAAGCTCAGCGGCACGGCCTCGATCTATCAGATCGAGCTCGACAATGTGACGACGGCTGACCCCGATCCGACGCGCGCGACCAATGGCTACAAGGTGCAGACGGGCAAGCAGCGTAGCCGTGGCGTCGAGATCGACGCGAGCTATAAGATCGCGCCGGGCTGGAATTTCCTGCTCGCCTATGGCCACACAGATGTGCGCGTCGTCGCCGATTCGACCTATGTCGTCGGCTCGCGCACGCCTTTCGTGCCGCAGGATACGCTGCGTCTGTGGAGCGTCTACGAGGTGCAGTCCGGCGACTTCGCTGGGCTCGGCTTCGGCGGCGGCATGAGATTCGTGGGCTCGCGCACCACCAATCTCGTCTCGCAGACGACGCCCAATCTCGTCGCGACGCTCGGAGCCTATGCGACCTTCGACGCGCTCGCCTATTACAAATACGAGAACGCCAAGCTCAGCGTGAATGTGCGCAATCTCTTCGACGCGCATTACCGGGAGGCGAGCCCCAGCTCCGCATGGCTGTTTCCCTCCGAGCCGCTCAACGCGACCTTGCGCCTCGAAGTGACATTCTGATCGGCGCCTAAGACGAAGCGATCCATGGCGAGTCGTTGGATCGCTTCGTTTGCGTGAGGCGCCTCAGCTCTCCGGCTCGGCGACGGTCTCGCAGGAGACCGCGCGCAGGCGCTGCTCGGCGCGCTCGCGATCGCTGGCGCGCTTGGCCAGCGAGCGCAGCAGCACGAAGCCGCGCATCGAAGGCGCTGTCACATGGACTTGGCTCGGCGGCGCTTCCTCATCCTCGCCTTCGACGGCTTCTATTTGGCGCGCATCCCCGACCAGAACGTCGATCTTGCCCTTGATCGCCGAGCGATCCGTGGCGGAATGAAAGATGCGGCCGGTGCGCGCATGAAAGGAGAGCGCGAGCAGATCTTCCGGGTCGGTGTCGGCGCGCACGCGCAGCAGGCCTTTGGAAAGATCGAAGAGGCAGACGCCTTCGACGAAAGCCGAATCTTCGAAAGGCGTGACCTCCGCGCCGGGCGCGGCGCGCGGCAGCAGAGCGACGCCATTCGCGGTCGTCTCGGCGTTCTGCGCCGCGGCGAGCAGGCGCGCATAGGCGTTGCGCGGCGCGACCTCCGGCATCAGCAGCACGGAGACGATGTGAACGGAGCCCGCGACGCAGAGGGTCGCGAGCGCCCAGGGCAGCCAGTCGAGATAGTCGCGAGAAATCTTCATGCGCAATGCAGCTTCACGATCTTCGGAAATGTCTGAGGGTCGGGCGCGGATTCGAGGTCGAGCGGCGTGTCATAGAGGCGCAGCGTCAGCACGAAAGGCTCTTTCGACACCGGCAGCCAATTGCCGGGCCGCGCCTGCGCGCCAATGTCGATCTCGAAGGCGCCGCCCTCGCGCCGCGCGATCTCGCTGGAGGTGAAAGCGTGGCGATCGGCGGGATTGTCGATGAGCCGACCGGCGACGGTGGTCGCGCCGAGCGTCCAGAAGCGCGCCGCGGGAGTGGTGTCGGAGACGCGATAGTCGCAGCGTCCATCGAGCGGCGCGCCGCTCGAATCCGTATGCGCGAAAAAGGCGAGGCCTTGATCGCGCCCGAGCGGCGCCTCGCCCGAGCGCGCGAGCACGGCGCGCGCATAAGGGTCGATTTCCGCGCCGCCATGGCGTGGCCAGGCGGTCCATGGTCCGACATGCAGCGCGCCGAAGCCGCGGCCGAGCCCGAGCGAGACGGCGGTCATCGCAAAGCCCAGCAGCAGGCCCGCGATCATCACGACGAAAGCCCTCAGATAATTGGTCATGCGAAATCCGTCAGCGCCGATCGGCGCGCTTGTCGGTGGAACGCGTCTGCGGCGGCGAGCCGGCGGCGGGGCGCTCGGGACCGTCGAGCTTCATCTTCGACTCGATTTGTCCGAGCGCCTCCACGGCGCCGCGCGAGAGCGCCGCGGGACGCGCCGGCGCGCCGAGCTCCAGCGTCTTGGGCTGAGCGGCGGCCGCCGCTGCGAGCGTGGCGGGCGTGGCGAGTCCGCGGATCGGCTTGATGGCGATTCCTTGATGCGCATAGGCCATGATGTCGTGCCATGTCTTCGCCGGCAAGGTGCCGCCGGTCATGTTGGACATGCCCTCATTGTCGTCGTTTCCATACCACACGCAGCCGCCCATATTGCCGGTGTAGCCGCAGAACCAGGCGTCCTTATAGCCATTGGTGGTGCCGGTCTTGCCGATGACGTCGATTCCAGGGCCGAGATTGGCGCGCCCGCCGGTGCCCTCGTCGATTACGCGCTTCATCATCGTGTCGAGCTCGGCGACCTTCTCGAAAGGCAGAACCTGCTCCTGCGGCGGCGCATCGCGATCATGCTGGTAGAGAATATCGCCGCGGCTGTTGCGCACCTCCGTGGCCGCATAGGGCGTCGTCTTCTTGCCGCCATTGGCGAAAGCGGCGTAGCCCGCGGCGTGCTCGATGAGAATGACGTCGCTCTGGCCGACGGGCAGAGAGGGCGTGTCCTCGAGCGGCGTGGTGATGCCGAGCTTGCGGCATGTCTCGATGATCTTGGCGCGGCCCGCATGTGAATCGCCATTGCCGATGGCGATCGACAATTGAATGGCGATTGTGTTGAGCGATTTGGCGAGCGCGAGCGAGAGCGGCAGCGAGCCGGCGTAGCCGCCGCTGTAATTGTGGACGCAATAATTGCCGATGCAGGTCGGGCGATCCGTCACCACCGTCGTCGGCTTGAACTTATTGCTCATCAGCGCGGTGAGATAGACATAGGGCTTGAAGGAGGAGCCCGGCTGACGCGCCGCCTCCGTCGCGCGATTGAACTGGCTCGCGCCATAATCGCGCCCGCCGACCAGCGCGCGCACGGCGCCGTCGAGATCCATGAAGGCGGAGGCGCTCTGCTTGGCGTGATAGGAGCGCCCGCTCTCGCGGAGATTCTCCTCCACCACCTCGTCGGCGCGCTTCTGCACATTGGGATCGAGCGCGGTGCGAATGACGAGCACGCGATCGTCGCCGAACTTGCCGGCCTCGGCGAGGCGCTGCGCCTCCTTGAAGGCGAAGTCGAGATACCAATCCGGGCTCTGGTCGCGCTTGCGCTCGACCGGCGTCGCCGGATTGCGCTGCGCGGCGACGATCTGACTCTGCGTCATGAAGCCGGCGTCGACAAGATTGTCGAGCACGTCATTGGCGCGCGCGCGCGCGGCGGGGAGATTGACATGAGGGGCGTATTTGGTCGGCGCCTTGAACAGGCCGGCGAGCATGGCGGCCTCGGACAGCGAGACGTCGCGCACCGATTTGCCGAAATAGAATTCCGCCGCCGCCTGAATGCCGAAGGCGCCGCCGCCCATATAGACGCGGTCGAGATAGAGCTTCAAAATCTCCTGCTTGGTGAGACGCTCCTCCAGCCAGAGCGCGAGAAAGGCCTCGTTGATCTTGCGCGTGAGGGTGCGCTCATTGGAGAGGAAGACGTTTTTGGCGAGCTGCTGCGTGATGGAGGAGCCGCCCTGCACCACGCCGGAGGAGCGCGCATTCACCGTGAGCGCGCGTCCGGTGCCGATGATGTCTATGCCGAAATGCTCGTAGAAGCGCCGATCCTCGGTCGCCAGCACCGCTTTGATGACATAATCTGGATATTGATCGAGCGGCACGGCGTCGTCATGCTTGATGCCGCGTTGTCCGGCGACGGCGCCATAGCGATCGAGAAAAGTGATCGAGAGATCCTGCTTCTTCAGCCAATCGTCGCTGGTCATGCGCATGGCGGAGACCGACAGCGCGAGCGCGGCCATGCCGCCGGCGAGCGCCAGCGTCAGCGATTCGCAGCCGATCTCCACCGCGACCCGGCGCAGGCCGCGCACCTGGAAGCGGTTCATGAAGGCCGAGAAATTCTCATAGGCCTCGCGCGCGCCGCGGCTCGAGTCGAAGAGGCTCGAGTCGATATAGGCGTCGAGCGCCAGCAGAAGCCTTGCGGCCCGCTTGTATAAGCGCGAGGATCGAATAGGTTCGAGCAATTGCGCCGCTCCCTTGGCCCATCCGGGTGATTATGCGAACCAGGAGGCGGATGATAGCACTCCTCGAGCCGCCTTGACGATGGCCGGCCCGCAGGATCGCCGGCAGGATGAATAAAGCGCGCGCGGCGCGAAGGACGAGGGCCGAAGACAGAGCATGGCGAGGAATGACGAAAAAGAAGCGGGCGAACCGTTCTGGATGAGGCCCTTGAGCGAATTGACGCGGGCGCAATGGGAAAAGCTCTGCGACGGCTGCGGACGCTGCTGCCTGGTCAAGCTCGAGGACGAAGATAGTGGGGAAATCTATCATACGAGCGTCGGCTGCGACCTTTTGGACGGGGAGACCGGGCGCTGCCGCGACTATGCCGGCCGCCAGACCAAGGTGCCCGACTGCGTTCGGCTGACCCTGAAGGCGCTCGCCGGCATCCCCTGGCTGCCGCCGACCTGCGCCTATCGCCTGCGCGCGGAAGACAAGCCGCTCCCCGATTGGCACCCGCTGCTGACCGGCGACCCGGCCAGCGTCCACACGGCCGGCGTCTCCGTACGCGGCCGTGTGGCGGCCCATGAGCAGGAGGTGGAGACCGACGATCTCCCCAATTTCATCGTGCTGTGGCCCAAGCGCTGGCCGCGGCGCAAGAAGGGGCGGGCGGCGTGAGGCGGAATATGATTTTATTCCTTGACAGCGGGACGCTGGTCCTATAGACAAGTCCCATGCTCCAGAATTGCGCTTGGGGCGAGGGGCTCGCGGCCCGCTTCTCGGAGAGAGTTTCGAGATGGATTTCGCGATCAAAACCGAGATCGCCGATGCTCGCGCCGAGACCTTCGTCTTCACTGCGCAGAAGACGATGTACGGCGGCAAGACGATTGCCGTCGGCGACCGAGTGTTTCTTTTCGCGAGCGAGAATGAAGGCGGCCGCGGGCTCGTCGCGCGTGGGGTCGTCGTCTCCACGGAGCCAGTCGCAAAGAAGGCCGGGGTCGAGCGGCAGACGCCGCGAGTGAGCGTCGCGATAAGACGCGACGCGCTGGCGAAACGCCCGCTCGGCCGTTCCGAGCTGAAGGCGTTCGACGACTGGAACGACGGCCGGCCGCAGACCGAGCTCAATTTCAAATTCTATCGTCAGGCGACGAATAAGATCATCGGCGTCTCGAATGAAACCGCGGCGTTCCTCGATCGCTTTTTCTGAGCGCGCCCGCCCTCGCTCGACACTTCCGAGAATCTCACGAAAGGCCGATGCATGGCGCTAAAGCCAGACGCGCGCTCGCGCGACATCCTATCGCAGGCGAAGCTGCTCTATGACGCAGGCGTGACGCCGCTCGCCGAGGTGCGGGCGATGCTCGGCATGAGCGAGCGCGCCTTCCACCGCTTTCGCGAAAACGAGGGTTGGCCCATGCGGCCGTCGCCGATCAAGCGCAAGAGCGCCGAAACGCCCACTATGTCGAAGCGGCAGGGCGCGCCGCCGACGCAGAAGGACTCGCGCAGCCTCATCGCCCGGCTGGAAGAGGCGGTGGAGCGCGAATTCGTCCGCGCCGAAGCGGTCCTCGTGACATGCGGCGCAAAGGCGGCGCCGAAGACGATGGAGACGAGCGCTCGCGTGCTCGCGAGCCTGGTGCGCAGCCTCGCGGAATTGAAGCGCATGAATCGCGACGTCGGCTCGACGCGAGAGGAGGACTTGCGTGTCCGAGACGTTTTCGACGACGAGCCTCCCCGCCAATTGGCCGAGCTCCGCGAGGAGCTTGCTCGCCGGCTCGAGCGCATGTGCGGCGATGGGCCGCCTGAATGAGCTGATCGACGGATTTTCCACGCGCGAACTCGAGACATTGCTCGCGGATTGGGAGTTTTGCGCGCGCGAGGATCAATGGCCGCCCATGCTCGCGTCGAATGGCGCGCCTTGGCGCGTATGGCTGATATTGGGCGGGCGCGGCGCCGGCAAGACGCGCGCCGGCGCCGAATGGGTGCGCGCCATTGCGCGCGGCCGGCCGCAGTTCGCGACGCGTCCCTTGTCGCCGATCGCGCTCGTCGGCGAGAGCGCGGCGCATGTGCGCGATGTGATGATCGAAGGCGTCTCTGGAATTCTCGCCGTGCATCCGCGACGCGAGCGACCTTTGTGGGAGCCGTCGCGCAAGCGCCTCACTTTCGACAATGGCGTCGTCGCGCAAGCCTTCTCCGCGGAGGATCCAGAGAGCCTACGCGGCCCGCAATTTTCCGCCGCCTGGTGCGATGAGCTGGCGAAATGGCGTTACGCGCAGGAGAGCTGGGACATGCTGCAATTCGGGCTGCGTTTGGGGGATTGGCCGCGCCAGATCGTCACCACCACGCCGCGCGCGATTCCTCTGCTGAAACGTCTGATGAGCGAGCCCGGCGTCGCGACGACGCGCGCGACCACGCGACAGAATGCGGCGCATCTCGCGCCATCCTTTCTCGAGAGCGTCGTCGCGCAATATGCCGGCACGCGATTGGGGCGCCAGGAGCTCGACGGCGAGTTTGTCGAGGAGCGCGCCGACGCCCTCTGGACCCGCGATATGTTGGAGACTGCGCGTGTGGCGGAGGCGCCGGCGCTCGAGCGCATCGTGGTCGCCATCGATCCGCCGGCCTCCTCCGGCAGGCGCGCTGATCGTTGCGGCGTGATCGCCGCAGGAGTGGCACATGGAATCGTCTTCGTGCTGCAGGATGCGACGCTCGCCGCGGCGCGTCCGGCGCAATGGGCGCGCGCCGCCGTCGCGCTCTATCACCGGCTCGAGGCGGATGCGCTGATCGCCGAGGTCAATCAGGGCGGCGAGATGGTGCGCGCCGTCATTCACGAAGCCGATCCGAGCGTCGCTGTGCGAGACGTGCGCGCGACGCGCGGCAAATATTTGCGCGCGGCCCCGGTGGCGCAGCTCTACGAGCAAGGACGCGTGCGCCATGTCGGCGCCTTTCCGGCGCTCGAAGACGAGATGTGCGATTTCGCCATCGACGGCTTGTCGACGGGGAGAAGCCCGGATCGCCTCGACGCGCTGGTCTGGGCGATCCATTCGCTGACGCTGGCGCCGCGCGCGAGCGAGCCGCGCATGCGACGATTGTAGCGAGCAGAGAGCCTCCGGCCTCTATTCGTTATTTGCTATTCGCTACTCGCTTCTTGCCTTTCCAACGGACATCCCATGCCCTCTTTCTTCTCCCGTCTCCTCGGCGCGCGCGCGCCGGAGCGCAAATCCTCGCGCGCCATGCTCTCGCTGCAGTCCATGGCCGCGCCGCAATGGACCGCGCGCAACAATGTCGCGCTCACCCGCGCCGGCTATGAGCGCAACGCGGTCTGCTATCGCGCCGTGCGCATGGTGGCGGAAGGCGCCGCCTCCGTGCCCTGGCTCGCTTATGAAGGTCGTGCGGAGACTCCCGAGCATCCGCTGCTGCGCCTGATCGAGCGCCCCAATCCTTCCGACACGAGCGTCTCCTTTCTCGAGGCGCTGATCTCCAATCTGCTGCTCTATGGCGACGCCTATGTGGAAGGCGCTTCCGTCGATGGGCTCTTGCGCGAGGCCTATTGTCTGCGTCCCGACCGGATGAGCGTCGTCGCGGGACGCAATGGCTGGCCCTCGGCCTATGTCTATTCCGTCGCCGGCGACAGCGTGCGCTATGACATTCAGGGGCGCGGCATCGAGCCGATCCTGCATATTCGCCTGTTCAATCCGCTCGACGATATCTACGGCTTCGCGCCGCTCGCCGCCGCGCAGACGGCGGTCGACACGCATAACGCCGCGAGCTTCTGGAACAAGGCGCTGCTCGACAATAGCGCGCGGCCCTCCGGCGCGCTCGTCTATGCCGGGCCGGAGGGCGGACATCTCACCGATGAGCAGTTCGAGCGCTTGAAGCAAGAATTGGAGGAGAATTTCTCCGGCGCCTTCAACGCCGGCCGCCCGCTGCTGCTGGAAGGCGGGCTCGACTGGAAGGCGCTGTCGCTCTCGCCGAAAGACATGGATTTTTCCGAGACGAAAGCCTCCGCCGCGCGGGAGATCGCGCTCGCTTTCGGCGTGCCGCCATTGCTGATCGGCCTGCCGGGCGACAACACCTTTCGCAATTACGAGGAGGCCAATCGCGCCTTCTGGCGCCAGACGATCATTCCGCTCGTGCGGCGCTTGCAGAAGGCGTTTCACGCTTGGGCGCAGCCGGGCTTCGCGCCCTTCCGCTTCGACTATGACGCCGATCGCATCGACGCGCTGGCGCAAGAGCGCGCGGTGGAGTGGAGCCGCATCGGCGGCGCCGCCTTTCTCACCGTCGACGAGCAGCGCGAGGCCGCGGGCTACGGCCCGATGGGCAAGCCCGCGAAATAGTCGCCGGATCGGCAAAGCATCGAACGAATCCCTGCGCGCAATCGCCTCTGAAAGGCGTCCAATGTCCGAGATCGTCACCTCCATTATCGAGCGCGGCGATCTCGCCCATCTCGCGCTGTTTCTCTGGGCGAGCGCCGCGACCGCCTTCGCGCTGCGCGCCTTGCGCGAGCTGGGCGCCGCGACGCGGCGGCTCGACGCCTTCGTCCGCGAGCTCGCGCGCTTCAACCGCCGTTATGGGAGCGAATGAATGAGCCAGTCCGTGTCGCCTCTCCGCTTCGTGAAGCGCCGCGCGCGCAAGCCGCCGCGCCTCGAGCCCGAAGTCGTGTTCAAGACTTTTGTGCGGGCCTTGCAGCGCCTGCGTGAGCCGCAGCGCGGCGGCGGTCCCGCCGCGATCGGCGCGACGCGGGAGACGGCCTGATGGCGCGAGACATTCGCATTGCAAAGCCGAGGCTGGAGACGAAGCGCGCGCCGCTTCCCGCGGCGATCGGCGCCGACGGCGCCTTCGACGGATATGCGAGCCTCTTCGGCGTGCGGGACGCTTGCGGCGATATCGTCGAGCGCGGCGCCTTCGCCGCGAGCCTGCGCCGACGCGGCGCCGCAAGCGTCAAAATGCTGTGGCAGCATCGCGCCGAAGAGCCGATCGGCGTATGGACGGAGATCGCCGAAGACGCGCGCGGATTGAAAGTGCGCGGTCGGCTCGATCTTTCGGTCGTGCGGGCGCGCGAGGCCTTGTCGCTGATCCGCGCGGGCGCGCTCGACGGCCTGTCGATCGGCTTTCGCACGCTTCGCGCAGCCAGCGACGCCGAGAGTGGCGCGCGACGATTGCTCGAGATCGATCTCATCGAAATATCGATCGTCACCTTTCCTGCGCTCCCGCAGGCGCGCATCGCCGTCAATCCCGCTCTGGCGACGGCGCCGCGTCATGCGGCCGCGCAGCTCGCGCAAAAGCTGGCGAGGATTCGCATGCAGCTCGCCACGAGACGTTTCGAGGCGACGCTGCAGCGGCTCGCCACAGAGTAAGGCGCGCTCGCGGCTCGCGCCGCGCGTGAAGATCGCATCTCCAATCCCCCCTGGCGTCCGAACGTCCGCGAATAGGCCGCGGCGCTTACGCGCGCCTTCATGTCGAAAGAAAGAGGTTGTCGCCAATGTCGTCTCTCGAAACCAAGACGCTCTCCGGCGAGGAGGCGCTCGCCGATCTTCATCGCGCTTTCACGGCGTTCAAGGATGCGAACGAGGAACGCCTCGCGCAGATTGAGACGCGATTGGGCGTCGACGCGATCACCGAGGAGAAGCTGCAGCGCATCGACCGCGCCATCGACGAGACCAAGCGGCGCGTGGATCGCGTCGCGCTCGATCTCGCGCGGCCCCGACTCGCGTCGACGCCGAACGGCGATGCGCCCGCGCGCGAGCACAAATCGGCGTTTTCTCTCTATATCCGCAGCGGCGAAGCCTCCGGCCTCAAGGCGCTCGAATCCAAGGCGCTGTCCGCCGGCTCCGGCCCGGACGGCGGATATCTCGTGCCGACTCCTGCGGAGCAGGAGATATTGCATCGGCTCGCGCATTTGTCGCCTATTCGCGCCATCGCCAGCGTGCGTGAAATCTCGACGCATTCGCTGCGCAAAGCCTATTCCACGCAGGGGCCGGCTTCGGGATGGGCGGCGGAAACCGATCCGCGAACGCAAACCGCCAGCCAGCAGATCGTCGATCTCAATTTTCCGGCGATGGAGCTCTACGCCATGCCGGCGGCGACGCAGACGCTGCTCGACGATTCCGCGATCGATGTGGAGAAGTGGATCGCAGAAGAGGTGCAGACCGTCTTCGCCGAGCAGGAAG
Source organism: Methylosinus sp. LW4 (assembly GCF_000379125.1). Taxonomy (NCBI): domain Bacteria; kingdom Pseudomonadati; phylum Pseudomonadota; class Alphaproteobacteria; order Hyphomicrobiales; family Methylocystaceae; genus Methylosinus; species Methylosinus sp. LW4. Next base: position 169,779 of record NZ_KB900626.1, read on the forward strand.
GCGCCGCCTTCGTGAACGGCAATGGAACCGACAAGCCGAAGGGCTTTCTCGCTTACGCCACGGTCGCGGACGCGAGCTGGAGCTGGGGCAATATCGGCTATGTCGCGACTGGCGTCTCCGGCGGATTTGCGGCGAGCAATCCGTCCGACGCTCTCTTCAATCTCGTCTATGCGCTGCGCGCCGGCTATCGCCAGAACGGCAAATTCGTGCTCAACCGGCAGACGCAATCGGCCATTCGCAAATTCAAATCGACGACCGGCGAATATCTATGGGCTCCGCCCGCGAGCCTCGATCAGCCGGCGTCGCTGCTGAACTTTCCCGTGGTCGAAGCCGAAGACATGCCCAACATGGGCGCCGACAGCCTCTCCGTCGCATTCGGCGATTTCGCGCGCGGCTATCTCGTGGTCGATCGGCTCGGCGTGCGCGTGCTGCGCGATCCTTATTCCGCGAAGCCTTACGTGCTCTTCTACACGACCAAGCGCGTCGGCGGCGGCGTGCAGGATTTCGAGGCGATCAAGCTGCTGAAATTCGGCGTCGCCTGATCGAACAGGCAGAAATGCGAGCGGCGCGCGACAGTGCCGCTCGCAACCGCGAAAATCGCTCGTCATTCACGAATGGACAGCCGAATGATTCCCAATCTCCTGACGGCGCCGGCGCTGGAGCCGGTCTCGCTCGACGAGGCGAAGGCCTGGCTGCGGATCGATTCCACCGATGAGGATCCGTTGCTGGCGGCTTTGATCGTCTCGGCGCGCCTCACGCTCGAAGCCTACACGCGCCGCTTCTTCGTCACGCAGAGCTGGCGCATGCGGCTCGACGCCTGGCCCGCGCAGACATTGCGACGCGGCGCGCTCGCCATACCATTCGCGCCCTTTCGTAGCGTTTCCGCCATTCGCGTCTATGAGTCCGGCGACGTCGCCCGGACGCTCGACAGCGCCTCCTTTCGCGCGGCGCCGGCGCGCGACGCCGGACGCGTGGTCTTTCTCTCGCCGCCGCCGCGGCCGGGCCGGCCCTTCGACGGAATCGAGATCGATCTCGTCGCAGGCTATGGCGATAGCGCCGCCGATACGCCGGAGCCTCTGCGCCGCGCCATTCTCGCGCTCGTCGGGCATTGGCACGAGAATCGTGGCGATGCGGGCGACGCCTCCGCGCCTTTGCCGACCATCGCAATGGCTTTGGCGAAGCCGTTTCGACGCGAGCGTCTGACATGAACGCGCCGAAGATCGGCGAGATGCGCCTGCGCATGAGCCTCGAGGCGCCGGTGGACATGGCGGACGACAGCGGCACGATGACGCGAAGCTATGTCGCTCTCGGCGCCATTTGGGTGAAGCTCACACCGCTGTCCGCCGAGGCGCGCTTCGTCGAGGATCGTCAGGAGATGGCGATCCAATGGATCGCGCAAGCCCGATGGCGCGGCGATGTGACGAGCGAGATGCGTCTCGTCGATGGCGCGCGCGAGCTTCGCATCGCTTCCGCCTACGACCCGGACGGCAGGCGCCGCTTTCTGCTCTGCCATTGTGAGGAGATCGCATGAGGCGTCGCAAATGACAATCTCGCCAGTCGTCTCGCTGCGCAAAGCCATTCGTGCGCGTCTGTCGGCGGATTCCGCGCTCGTGGCTGCGCTCGGCGCGGTCAAAATATATGACGAGGCTCCGCGCGGCGCAGCCGCGCCTTACGTGCTGCTCTCCGATGCGAAGCTGCGCGATTGGTCCACGTCGGACAGTCGCGGCGCGGAGCAGATCTTTGTGATCTCGATCGTTTCGATCGAGCGCGGAGCCGCGGAAGCGCTCACGCTCGGCCAGAGGATCGTCGATCTTCTCGACGAGGCGCCGCTCGCTCTCGAGGGACATCTCCTCATCGATCTGCGCCATCAGAGCACAGAGACGCGCCGCGAGCACAATGGCCGCTTCGCGCGCGTCGATCTCCGCTTTCGCGCGACCACGGAAGCGCAATGACGACACCGAATTCGAAAGGCTTCAAATGTCCGCACAAAAGGGAAAAGATCTGCTGCTGAAGCTCGACGATGGGAGCGGAGCCTTCGTCTCCGTCGCCGGCTTGCGCACGCGCCGCCTGTCTCTCAACGCCGAGACGGTCGAGGTCACCGACGCCGAATCGGCGGGACGATGGCGCGAGCTTCTGGACGGCGCCGGCGTGAAGCGCGCGAGCCTGGCGGGAACGGGAATCTTCAAGGATCAGGCGTCGGATACGCTCATTCGTCAGCTGTTCTTCGACGGCGTGCTTCGAGAATGGCGGATCATGGTCCCTTCGTTCGGGATCATAGCCGGCATGTTTCAAATCTCCAGTCTCGACTATCGCGGCGAGCACAACGCTGAGATGACTTTCGACATAGCGCTCGAATCGGCGAGCGCTGTTTCGTTCACTGCGGCATGAGGCGATCGTCATGGCCAATCATAAGCGGGGAGAAATCGAGGCGACGCTCGATGGCGAGCGCTATCGGCTCTGCCTCACGCTCGGCGCGCTCGCCGAGCTCGAGAGCGCGCATGGCGTGGGCGATCTCGTCGCGCTCGCGGAGCGTTTCGAAGGACGCCGACTCTCGGCGCGCGATCTCATCCGCATTATCGGATGTGGATTGCGCGGCGGCGGAAATGAGATGTGCGACGAGGAGGTCGCGCGCATGACGGTCGCCGGAGGCCTCGGCGATTATGTGAAGATCGCGGCCGATCTTCTGTCCGCGACATTCGGCGAAAGCGCAAACCCTCCGCCGCCGGGGAGCGCGAGCGGGTGACGCCGCAGCCCTTTCCATGGGGCCGAGCAATGGCGTTCGGCCTCGGCGCGCTACGTCTGCCGCCGCGTGACTTCTGGTCGATGACGCCCCGCGAATTGGCTTGCGCCGCGGAAGGCCTCTATGGCCGCGCGGCGATAGCGCCGTCACGCGACGCTCTGGCGGAGCTGATGCGCGCATTTCCTGACGGAGATCAAACGTGAGCGATGCGACGACCACTGACAGCGGCTCCCAATCATCGTTCGATCAGCCTTTTCAGGCGCTCGATCTGAAGACGACGAGGACGCTGCTCGAGGACATAAATTCGGTCGCCGCTTCGGCGACGAAGACCTTGTCGAGCGGGCTGGCGAGCGCGGCGGTGAATGGCAAGAGCTTCGATTCCACTCTCGTTTCGATCGCGCGCTCTTTGGCCAAGCTCGGCGTCAACGCCGGCGCGCAGGCTCTGACGCAGGGCGCCACGAGCGGATTGAGTGCGCTGATCTCCGGCGCATTGGGCGGCGGCGGTTCTGTGGCGCCGTTCGCGGATGGCGGCGTCGTCGCCAGCCCCACATTCTTCGCCGCGAATGGCGCTGTGGGCCTCATGGGCGAGCGCGGCGCCGAGGCGATCATGCCGCTCGCGCGCGGGCCGGATGGTCGACTGGGCGTCGCGATGCAGGGCGCCGGAGATCCGGTTGCGGTGACGGTTAATATCGCGGCGCAGGATGTCGACAGCTTCCGCCGTTCCGAAGGCCAGATCACTGCAGCCTTGGCCCGTGCGGTGGCGCGCGGTCGGCGCAATATTTGAGGAGAGCGCGATGGTCGATTTTCACGAGACGCGCTTTCCGCTCGACGTGTCGCTGAATGGACGCGGCGGGCCGGAGCGGCGCACCGATATCGTCACGCTCGGCTCCAATCGTGAGGCGCGCAATGCGCGATGGGCGCAATCGCGTCGACGCTATGAGGCGGGCTATGGCGTCAAATCACTCGCGCAGCTCGCGGCAGTCGTCGAATTTTTCGAGGAGCGGCGCGGGCGGCTGTTCGGCTTTCGCTGGCGCGATCGCGCGGACTTTTCCTCTGCGCATACGGGGCCGATTTCGCCGCTCGACCAGAGCCTCGGCGCCGGCGATGGCGCGCAGGCGCAATTTCAGCTGCGCAAGACCTATGGCGGGAGCTTCGCGCCCTATGCGCGGACGATAGCCAAGCCGGTGGCGGAGAGCGTGCGCGTCGCGGTCGCCGGCGTCGAGAAGACGAGAGGCGTCGATTTCGACGTCGATGCGACGAGCGGAATCGTGAGCTTCTCGCTCTCGGCCGTTCCAGGGGCCGGCGCCGCGGTCACGGCAGGCTTTCTCTTCGATGTGCCGGCGCGTTTCGACACGGATTATCTCGAGATCGACGTCTCGTCCTTCGAGGCCGGCGCCATCCCGAAAATTCCGATCATCGAGCTCATTCTTTGAGAGAGAGGGGCATCGATGCGTAAGGCTTCATCGGCGATGCGAGAATCGCTCGACGCTTCGGCGTCGACCTTGTGCAACTGCTGGCGCCTCGCCCGCAAGGATGGCCAAGTGATGGGATTCACCGATCATGATCGCGATCTCGTCTTCGGCGGCGTGACCTATCGCGCCGCGACTGGGCTGGTCGCGACGCAGATAGAGGGAAGCGTCGGTCTGGCGTCGGGCGGCGGCGAGGTGATCGGGGCGTTGCAATCGGACGGGCTCGTCGAGAGCGATCTCGCCACCGGGCGCTATGACGGCGCCGGCGTCGAAATTTGGCTCGTCGATTGGAGCAATGTCGAGAATCGTCTGCTCATCGACGCGACGACGATTGGCGAGGTGACGCGCAGCGAATTCGCGTTTCGGGCGGAGCTGCGCTCGCTGGCGCATTTCTTCGATGAGACGCGTGGCGACAGCTATCAGAAAGGCTGCTCCGCAGATCTCGGCGATGCGCGGTGCAAGGTCGATCTCTCCGCCTCCTCCTATCATACGACGGGCGTCGTGCTGGCGGCGACGCAAGGCGCGATCGTCGCGGCGCTCGCGGAGGCTTTCGACGATGAGTTTTTCACGGGAGGCTCATTGACCGTCACGAGCGGCGCCGAAGCAGGCGCCGGCGGCGCGATCAAATCGCATCGCCGCTTCGGCGAGACTGCGCGTCTCGCATTATGGTCACAGCTCGCGGACGGGATGGTTGCCGGCGACAGCTTCACGCTCGTCGCCGGCTGCGACAAGAGCGCGGCGAGCTGCCGATCGAAATTTTCCAATATCGTCAATTTCAGAGGCTTTCCGCATATGCCGGGCAATGATCTCGTCATCTCCTATCCGAGCTCGCTCGCGCCGACGATGGATGGCGGGAGCTTCTTTCGATGAGCGAGGTCACGCGCGCGGCGATCCTCCGTGAGGCGCGGCTGTGGATCGGCACGCCCTATCGGCATCAGGCGTCGCTCATTCATGTCGGCTGCGATTGTCTCGGTCTCGTGCGCGGCGTGTGGCGCGCTGTCGTGGGGCCGGAGCCGGAGACGGCGCCGCCCTATTCGCCGGATTGGGCGGAGGCGCAGGGCGAGGAGACTTTGGCGCTCGCCGCGCATCGCCATTTCGATGTCGTCGAGATGGACTCGTTTCGCGCCGGCGATGTGCTTTTGTTTCGCTTTCGCGATCATTCGCCGGCCAAGCACCTCGGGATCGCCGCCAGCGCGACGCATATGGTGCATGCGCATGGCGGCGCCTGCGTCGCAGAGGCGCCGATCGGCCTATGGCGCAAGAAATTGGCGGGGGCGTTCGCCTTCCCCGGCGTGATTGATTGAGGCTTCGGAGGCGAGATGGCGACTCTTCTTTTGCAGACGGCGGGCGCGGCGATCACGCCGATCGGCTCGGTCATCGGCAATATCGCCGGCGCGGTTGGCGGCGCGCTCGTCGATGCGGCGCTGCAGCCCCGCGCGGGGACGCGCTACGAGGTCGGGCCGCGGCTGAAGGCCATGGACGGCGTCGCCTCCACGGAAGGAGCGGCGATTCCCCGCGTCTATGGGCGCGCGCGCATCGGCGGCCAGATGATCTGGGCGACGCGCTTTCTCGAGCAGACGAATGTGTCGCTGGATGGCGGCTCCAGCAATCGCGGCAAGGGCGGCGGCGGCGCGGCGCAGACGGTGAGCGTGTCGTATTCCTATTATGCGAATTTCGCGATCGGTCTCTGTGAAGGCCCGATCGCTTTCGTGCGGCGCATATTCGCGGATGGCAACGAGCTCGACATGACGAGCCTTCCGATTCGCATCTATAGGGGCGATGACGAGCAGCTGCCCGATGCGTTGATCGTCGCCAAGGAGGGGGCGGAGAATGCGCCGGCCTATCGTGGGCTCGCCTATATCGTGTTCGAGCAATTGGCGCTCGCGCCCTTCGGCAATCGCATTCCGCAATTCACCTTCGAGGTGACGTGTCCGGTGGCGGGGCTCGGCGCGAAGATTCGCGCCGTCGACATTATTCCGGGCGCGACGGAGGCCGGCTATCAGCCGTCGCTACAGTTGAACTTCTTCTCGCCCGGCCAGACCAGCGCGGAGAATCGTCACCAGCTGACGGCGGCGAGCGATTGGACGGCGTCGATCGACGCATTGCAGGCGCTCTGTCCCAATCTCGAGAGCGTGGCGCTGGTCGTGCCCTGGTTCGGCGACGATCTGCGCGCGGGTCATTGCACCATCGCGCCGCGTGTCGATGCGACATTCAAGACGATTGGCGAGTTCGACTATGTGTATGGGCCGTTCTGGCCGGCGGATTGGTCTGTCGCGGGGCTGATGCGCGCGACGGCGCGGCTGGTCTCGCAGATCGACGGCCGCTCCGCTTTCGGCGGCACGCCGAGCGATGCATCGGTGCGCGCCGCTATCGCCGATCTGCGCGCTCGCGGTCTTTCCGTCCTGTTCTACCCTTTTGTGATGATGGATGTGCCGCCGGGAAATGCGCTGCCCGATCCGCGCAACGGCGAGATCGGACAGCCCGCCTTTCCTTGGCGCGGCCGCATCACCTGCGATCCTGCGCCGGGGCGTACGGACACGGTGGATGGAACGAGCGCGGCGGCGACGCAAATCGCGGCTTTCTTCGCGCAATATCGCGCCTTTATTCTGCATTATGCGGGATTGTGCGAGGAGGCGGGCGGCGTCGACGCCTTCCTCATCGGCTCGGAGCTGGCGGCGCTCACGCACATTCGCTCGGCGCCGGGCGTCTATCCTGCCGTCGCGGCGCTGGCCGCGCTCGCCGAGGATGTGAAGAGCGTTCTGCGCGGCGGAACCAAGGTCGGCTATTCCGCCGATTGGACGGAATATGGCGCGCATGTGCCGGCGGCGGGCGAGCTTCGCTTTCCGCTCGATCCTCTATGGGGCGCGTCGTCGATCGATTTCGTCGGAATCGATGTCTATTGGCCGCTTTCCGATTGGCGCGACGGCTTAGAGCATCTCGATGCGCAGAGCGCGGCGAATGTCTATGATCTCGATTATCTGACGTCGCGCGTCGGCTCCGGCGAAGGATTCGATTGGTTCTACGGGAGCGAGGCGGATCGGCTCACGCAGACGCGCACGCCGATCATGGATTCGCTCGGCAAGCCGTGGGTCTATCGTGTCAAGGATCTCCTCGGCTGGTGGTCGAATGCCCATCATGAACGCGTCGGCGGCGTGGAGCTCGGCGCATCGACGGATTGGACGCCGCAGAGCAAGCCGATCTGGATCGTCGAGACGGGATGTGCGGCGGTCGATCGCGGCGCCAATGCGCCCAATGTGTTCGCCGACGCGCATTCGTCGGAAGGGGGACTTCCCTATTTTTCGCGCGGCGGACGCGATGATCTGATGCAGGCGCGCTGTCTCGAGGCCATGCTCGGCTATTTCGATCCGACGGCGGCGGGCGGCGATTTGCGCAATCCATTGTCGATTTCCTATGGCGGGCGAATGGTCGATGTGGCGCGCATTCATGTCTGGTGCTGGGATGCGCGGCCGTTTCCCGCTTTTCCCGGCTGTTCGGATGTCTGGGCGGATGCGGCGAATTGGGAGACGGGGCATTGGCTCAATGGGCGGCTCGAGGGGACGCCGCTCGATCGCCTCGTTGCGGCGCTCGCATCGGCGATCGGGACGAATGATCTCATCGTGGAGCGGCCCGCGATCGAGGGCTTCGTCGATGGCTATGTGCTCGACAGCGCAATGTCGCCGCGCGAGGCCATCGATCCGCTCGCGTCTTTGTTCGGCTTCGACGCTGTGGCGTCCGGCGGGGCTCTGCGCTTCGTCTCGCGTGGGACGAAAAGCGTGCGCCAGATCGACGACGATGATCTCGTTCCGCGCAAGGATGCGTCGCTGATCGAGCTGCGGCGTGCGCAGGAGAGCGAGCTTCCGCATGAGATCGCTTTGTCCTTCGGCGATTCGGAGTTCGATTATCGCACTGGCCGTGTGCTGTCGCGTCGGCTCGAGGGCTATTCCTCACGGCGGAGCGAAGCGGAGACGGCGGTGATGATGGCGCGCTCCAATGCGCAGCGTCTGGCCGATGTATGGCTGCAGGATATTTGGGCGGGGCGCGAGACGGCGCGATTTTCTGTGCGGCCGGGGCTCGCGACTCTGGAAGCGGGCGATGTGGTCTCATTGGCGCGCGTGGCGGGACGCAAATGGCAGATCACGCAGATCACCGATGGCGCGGCGCGCGAGATCGAGGCGCGCGCGGTCGATGCGAGCGTCTATGATGTTTGCGCGCGCTCCCTCGCCCCGCGCGCTTTGGCGTCTCCGGGCGTCATCGGTCCGCCGCGCGTGGTCGTTCTCGATCTCGCGATCGCGAAGGATGGAGAGACGGCCTTGTCGCATGTCGCCACTTTCGCCGATCCCTGGCCGGGCGCTTTGGCGATTCGGCGCAAGCTCGGCGCGTCCTTCGAATCTGTCGGGCTGATCGAGAAGCGTGCGGCCATGGGCGAAACTTTGGATGCGCTCGCGCCGGGACCGCTCGGGCGTTTCGATCGTGGCGCGAGCGTGACGGTGAAGCTCGCGTCGGGCGCGCTCGCTTCGGTGGACGATGGAAGCGCTTTCGCGCTGCGCTCGTCGATGGCGATACGCGGCGATGACGGCGCCTGGGAGATATTCGCCTTCACGCGTGCGGAGCTGGTCGCGACGAACACTTATCGTCTGTCGCGGCTGCTGCGCGGGATCGGCGGCGAGGATGCGCTGGCCGCTCGCACAGTGGCGGCGGGATCGACGGTCGTGCTGCTCGACGATGCGATCGTCGCGCTCGCGAGAGACGCTGCGGAGATCGATTCCGCGCGCGTCTATCGAATCGGTCCGGCGGATCGCGACTATGACGATCCGACCTATGTCGAGCTGGAGGTCGCCGCGACGCGCAAGTCGCTGCTTCCCTATTCGCCGACTCATGCGCATGCGCGACGCACAGCCGATGGCGTCGTCATTTCTTTCATCCGGCGCGGGCGGATCGACGCCGATTCCTGGGAGCCGGTCGATATTCCGCTCGGCGAGGAGAGCGAAGCCTATGACGTCGTCATCGCGCTTCCCGGCGGCGGCGCGCGCGCGCTGAGCGTGGCGAGCGCTTCAGCGCTCTATTCGGCGAGCGACGAGCTCGCCGATTTCGGCGCGCCGCAGACGAGCTTGGCCGTGCAGATATTTCAAATCAGCGCCCGTGCGGGTCGCGGCTTTCCGCTCGTCGCGACGCTGCCCATAGAGTGAGCTTCCATGACCGATACGACTCATTTGGCTCTGCCCTGCATCGATGCGGCGCAGGCGCAGAAGCATGTCACCCATAATGAGGCGTTGGTGCTGCTCGACGCGGTCACGCAGCTTTCCGTGATCGAGCGACGCGCCTCGCCGCCTGCTTCTCCCATCGATGGCGATCGATATCTCGTCGTCGCCACGGCGGCGGGAGCTTTCGCGGGGAAGGAGCAGAAGGTCGCGGTCCGTCTCGGCGGCGCTTGGGCGTTTCTCGCGCCGAAAGCGGGCTGGCTCGCCTTTGTGGAGGCAGAGCAGCGCATGCTGCTCTGTGACGGCTCCGCGTGGATCGATGCGGGGCTCGCGCTGCGAGAGCTCGCGGCTCTGTCGCTGCTCGGCGTCGGGACGACGGCGGACGCCGTCAATCCCCTCTCGGTGAAGGCGAGCGCGGCGCTGTTCGCCGCGCGCACGACCGCGGAGGGCGGGGCCGGCGATTTTCGCGTCAAGCTCGAGAAGGAGACTGCCGCCAACACGGCGTCGCAGCTCTATCAATCCAATTGGTCTGGGCGAGCCGAGACGGGACTTCTCGGCGACGATGATTTCCATGTGAAAGTGTCCGCCGACGGGACGATTTGGCGCGAGGCGCTTATCGTCGATCGTTCGACGGGGCGCGTCGCTTTTCCGAACGGGATGGGCGACGGCGCTTCTCTCGCGTTTCGCAATCGCCTGCGCAATGCGGCGTTCGCGATCAATCAGCGCGCTGTTTCGGGAACAGTGTCGCTCGCGGCCGGTCAATATGGCCATGACGGCGTGAAGGCCGGCGCTTCTGGCGCGAGCTATACATTCGCAACGAGCGGATTGGACACGACGCTCTCCCTTTCCGCCGGCTCCTTGATCCTGCCGATCGAGGCGCAGCTGATGGAGGGCGGATCCTATGTGCTCGCGCATGACGGAAGCGCGCAGGCGCGCGTATGGCAGGGCGCGGGCTACTCCGGCTCCGGTTCTTATGCGACGGCTTCTCGCAGCGCGCCGCTTCTGGTCTTTGGGCTCACGGCGAATGCGCAGACCAATGTCGAATTCTCCGGCGGCTCTGTCCTGCGGCCGCAATTGGAGCCCGGCGTCTATGCGACCAGCTTCGAGCGGCGGCCGCCGGGCGTGGAGCTGTCGATGTGCCAGCGCTATTTTCAGGCCTTGCTGGTCTCGCATCTCTTCACCGCAACTGCGGGCACGCAATTCGGCGGCTCGGTCATGACGCTGCCCGCGATGATGTTCGGCACGCCGACCTTGTCGGCGCTGTCGGGCGGCGTGCAGACCAATGTTCTGATGGACGGCCTCAATACGATGGGCAAGGGGGCCGTCCGATATTTCATGGCGTCCACCGCGGCAGGATCGGTCGAAGCCTATAATCGCGCATTCACCGCTTCGGCGGAAATTTGAGAGGGAGATTCGCGACATGGCCTATTCGATCATTTGCGATCTCAGTGGGGAGCCGCTGCCCGATCTGGTGCGGCGCGACGCCGATGGCGCGAGCGTCCCGATCGATGCGCCGACCGCCGACAGCCTCGCTTATCGTGAGTGGCTCGGCGCCGGGAATGCGCCGACGCCTCCGCCCGTTCCCACTCTCGCGGAAATCAGGAGCAAGCGGCTCGCTGCTGTCGCCGCGCGTCGGTGGCGCGCGGAGACGGCGGGAACCTCGGTGAATGGCATGCGCATTTTCACCGATGAGACGACGCAAGCGAAGCTCACCGCCGCGGTCGTGGCCAGCGTGCTCAACAATAATTACGCGGTGAATTGGAAGCTGGCGGATGGCGGATTCGTCATGTTGGACCATGCGGCCTTGATCGCCGTCGCGCAGGGCGTGCGGGCGCATGTGCAGAGCTGCTTCGATCGCGAAGCGCAGCTCGTCGCTGCCATCCTCGCGGCGCAGGACAGCGCAGCGCTCGCGTCGATCGACATAGACTCGGCCTGGCCGGGCTGAGGCGGCGCGCCGCGCCTTTTTCACGAGCGAAAGGACTTCGACATGATCGATATGAAAGCGCCGGCGCGCTCCGCGCCGCGCGCAGGCTTTGTGCTGGGCGAAGCCTGCGAGGCGAAGCTCATAGGCGTGCATCCCGATCTCGTGCGCGTGGTGCGGGCGGCCGCCGCGCGCTGCGAGCAGAAATTCGTGGTGTTCGAAGGCGTGCGGACAATCGCGCGCGAGCGCTCGCTCATCGCCCGCGGCGCGTCGGCGCTGAAGAATCCCTTCCGCTGCCGGCATGTGCCGACGCTGGACCCGCGGCATGGGCTCGTCGGACATGCGGTCGATCTCGTTCCGCTCGTCGATGGGCGGCCGCAATGGTCGTGGCCGCAGATCTATCCGATCGCGCGCGCGATGAAGGCGGCGGCGCAGGCGGAGCATGTGACGATCGAATGGGGCGGCGATTGGCGCGCGCTGAGGGATGGCCCGCACTATCAGCTGCCATGGGCGCTCTATCCGTGACGGCGGCGCATCGATTTCCGCGCCGGGCGGTTTCCCGGCGAAACGAAAGGATGACGACTATGGGTCTTTCGCTTTCTTCCGCTTATGCGTGGCTGCTCGCTCGGGTCGAGGAGCCGTCGACCTGGGCCGGGACGGGCGTGGTGGCCGCGATCGTGCATTCGGTGGCTCCGGGCGCGCTGGGCGATGGCGTGCTGGCGGCGGGCGCCGCGCTCGGCGGGCTGATCGCGATCGTCGCGCCGGAAAAGGCCGCGGACTGAGGCCGTGGGCGGCGCCGGAGCCTTATTCGGCGCCGCCCTCGTTCGGACGTTCACTTGGCGTTCACTTGGCGTTCAGCCGGCGCATCGCATAGAGTTTGCGGGGAAAAGCGAGAATGCGTCGAATCGTGTCGAAATTGCTGGCTCTCATCGTGGCCGCGCCGCAGGCCGCATCTGCGATGGCCGCGGATCGGCCGGCGCTGCAATGCCTGCCGATCGCCGAGACCCGCCAGCTCATCTCCGATCGGCGGCTCGGCGATCCTTTCGCGCTGATGCAGGCCGCGAGCGTCGCCGCCCATGCGGAACCGATCAACGCCAAGCTCTGCCGCGAGCATGAGGAGCTGGTCTATGAGATCAGCCTGCTGCGCCGCGATGGGCGAGTGGTGCGGATTTATCTCGACGCGGCGACCGGCCAGCCGCATGCTGGCCATAAAGAGCATTGAAAAGACGATTCGTCTGGGTGACGGAGGCGGGGCTTGCGGCTGCTGGTCGTGGAGGATGACAAGGATTTGAACCGGCAGCTCGTCTCCGCGCTGGAGCAGGCGGGCTATGCGGTCGATCGCGCCTATGATGGCGAGGAGGGGCATTTTCTCGGCGACACCGAGCCCTATGACGCTGTGGTGCTCGATATCGGCCTGCCGAAAAAGGACGGCGTCACCGTGCTCGAGGAGTGGCGCGCCGCCGGGCGGATCATGCCGGTCTTGATCCTCACCGCGCGTGACCGTTGGAGCGACAAGGTGCAGGGCTTCGACGCCGGCGCCGATGATTATGTGGCCAAGCCTTTCCATATGGAGGAGCTGCTCGCGCGGCTGCGCGCGCTGCTGCGCCGGGCGGCCGGCCACGCCACCAGCGAGATCGTCTGCGGCCCCGTTCGGCTCGACACCAAGGCCGGACGCGTCGTCGTCGATGGCGCGGCTGTGAAGCTCACCTCGCATGAATATCGGCTGCTCGCTTATTTGATGCACCATTCCGGGCGCGTCGTGTCGCGCGGCGAGATCGTCGAGCATCTCTACGATCAGGACTTCGACCGCGACTCCAACACGATCGAGGTGTTCGTCGGTCGGCTGCGCAAGAAGCTCGGCGTCGATCTCATTCAGACGGTGCGCGGGCTCGGCTATATGGCGGCGCCGCCCGAGCCGGCGAAGCGCTGAAGACGCGATGCGGCGATTGGGCTTTCCGGGGCGATCGATCGCGGCGCGGCTGTTCTTCGCCGCTGCGGCGCTCAGCTCCGTCATGCTGATGATCGCCGGCCTCGCTCTCACCGAATATTATCGACGCACGGCGGAAGATGTGTTCGAGCAGCGGCTCGGCGTCTATCTGCGCGCCATTGTCGCCGATGTTTCGGAGTCGGGCGAGGATGGACGCAGCGGGCCGGGCCAGCTCGGCGATCCGCAATTCGAGCTGGCGCGCTCCGGCTGGTATTGGCAGATCACCCGCCTCGACGATGAAGCGCATGAGATAAAAGCCTCGCGTTCGCTGTTCGCCGCGAAGCTGCCGAAGCTCTCCGATCTGCATGTGCCGGCGGAGACCGGCGGCGTCAGGCGCGGCGTCGCTCTGGGGCCGGACGGGCGCTGGCTGCGCATCGTCGAGCGCGTCATCGACGTCGGCGACACGGGCGTCTATCTCGTGCAAGTGGCGGCGACGACGGAGGAGACCGAGAATCAGATCGCGCGCTTTCGCTGGTCGCTCATCGTCGCCTTCTCGCTGCTCGCCATTGCGCTGGCGCTCGCCACGGCCGTGCAGGTGAGCGTCGGCCTGCGGCCGCTGAAGCTGCTGCAAAGGGAATTGTCGCTCATTCGCCGCGGCGAGCGCGGACGCATAGAGAGCGCCTATCCGACCGAGGTGGCGCCGCTCGCCGAGGAGCTCAATCTGATGATCTCCGCCAATCGCGACATTGTGGAGCGCTCGCGCACGCAGGTCGGCAATCTCGCCCATGCTCTGAAGACGCCGCTCAGCGTCATCGTCAATGAGGCGGACGCCGCGCCCTCGCCGCTCGCCGCCAAGGTGAGCGAGCAGGCGACGCTGATGCGCGATCAGATCTCCTTCTATCTCGAGCGCGCGCGGGCGGCCGCGCGCGCCGGCGCCATAGGCGCGACGACGGAGGTCGCGCCCGTGGTGGCGGCGCTGCTGCGCACTTTCGGCAAAATCTACGGCGAGCGCGGAGTCGCCTTTTCCGGCGAGGCGGCGGCGGAGCTGCGCTTTCTCGGCGAGCGGCAGGACCTCGAGGAGATCGTCGGCAATCTGCTCGACAACGCCGGTAAATGGGCCGCGAGCGAGGTGCGCCTGTCCGTGGCGCTGGAGAACGCCGAGGCGGGGCGAAGCCGGCTCGTTTTCACCATTGACGATGATGGTCCGGGCCTCGCGGCGGAGCTTCGCGCGCAGGCGACGCGGCGCGGCCAGCGGCTCGACGAGACGCGGCCGGGGACGGGGCTCGGCCTCTCCATCGTCGCGCATCTCACCGCCGATTATGGCGGCGCGCTCTCGCTCGACGACAGTCCGCTCGGCGGGCTCAGAGCGCAGGCGCGATTGCCGGGCCTTTGACAGAGTGCGGGCCTTGCGGCAAAGGAGAAGCGATTGCGCCAGCGGAGAGAAATCATGTCGAGACGGGCGAATTCGGCGATCGTCAGATTTGCGGCGGCTGCGGGCCTGTCCTGCGTCGCGCTCGCGGTCTCGGGCTGCGATTCGACCGAATCTTCCGCGCCGGCCGCGGCTGTCGTCGTCGCGCCGGAGCCTCCGGCGCCGGGCGTCATCGGCGCCGCCATCGGCCGTGAGCTCAACGCCGCCGATCGCGTGACCGCCGTGGCGGCGCAGCAGGAGGCGGTCGCCTCCGGCCAACGCAAGAGCTGGCGCGGAACACATGGCGCTTATGGCTTTATCGAGCCGGCGCCCGAGGCGGCCCTGGGCGGCTGCCGGGATTATACGCATAAGATTTTCATCGACGGCCGGCCGCAGCAGGCCAAGGGCCAAGCCTGCAAGAAGCCGGACGGCGCTTGGCGCGTGACGAGCTGAGCGCTCAGGAATAGAAGGACGGCGTCGGATAGGCGTCGTTCAGCACGAAATCGCCGATCTCTTTCAGCTTGTGGTCGATGGGATCGTGCAGAGCATGCGTGCGGGCGTTGCGCCAGAAGCGATCGAGCCGCAAGCGCGCATGAGTGGCGCGCGCCCCCATGATCTCGAAAATGCGGGAGCCGGTGTCGAGCGCGGCGCGCACGCTCACGGTTTTGGCCGTGGCGATCTCTATCGCTATGGCGCCGCGCTGCTGCGGCGTGATGGCGTCGCCCATTTCCCAGCCGTTCTGAAAAGCGCGCGCGGCGCGATCGAGCAAGGCCTCGGCGGCGGCGGCCTGCGTCCATAATTCGCCGGTCGTGTGGAGAATGAACGGATCGGCCCCGATGCGCCCGGCGCCCTCGCTCGGCAGTCCGCGCACATAGGCCTTGGCCTCGTCCAGCGCGCCGCGCGCGAGGCCGGCAAAAATTGCGCTGAGCAGAAGCTGCACGAGACAGGGCCGCAGCGCCGCGAAAGGCGAGCCCATTGGGCCGGGCGAGACCAGCAGCTCGTCCTCGCGCACTTCCACGCGATCGAAGGAGACCGCGCCGCTGTCGGTCTGGCGCTGGCCCATATTGTCCCAATCATCGTGAATGCGAACGCCTTCGCGCTTCGTCGGAATGGCGGCGATCTTCAGCCTGTCCTGCTCGTCGAGGGCGGAGACGATCAGCATGTCGGAATCGCTCGCGCCGGAGCAGAAGGTCTTGACGCCGTCGAGCCGCAAAACTCCGTCGTCGCGGGTGAGGCGCAGGCGCGGGTCCTTGGGATTGACGGCGTTGCCCCAGAAGCAGCGCTCGCGCAGCGTCTTCTCCATCAGCGCGCGGGCCTGCTCTGGCGTCCCTAAGATTTGCGGCGTGACCACCATCAGATGGTGAAAGGCGAAGAGATGGGCGAGCGCGCTGTCGACCGCCGCCATTCGCCGCACGGCCTGGGCGATCTCGATCCAATCGGCGCCCGCGCCGCCGAGCGCGCGCGGAATGGCGAGGCCGAGCAGGCCGCTCGCGCGAATGAGATCGCGCTCGTGTTTCGCCGTGCCGCCTTCCGCGTCTCGCCGCGCCGCTGTGGCGGCGAGCTCGGCGAGCAGCGGCTCGAGCGCAGGATCGCTTGGAAAGCTCGCTTCGAGCGCGGACATGAGGAACAGCCTCCTCGGGGGATAGATAGCGGCGGCGCCTGGTGCGGACGGCGGGGATCGAACCCGCATGGGCATGGCCCGAGGGATTTTAAGTCCCTTGCGTCTACCGGTTCCGCCACGTCCGCGATTCGCGCAGTGATAGCGCAGCGCGCAGGCCGCGGCAAACGGAGACCTCAACCTCGAGTTAACCATGAGGACGATAAGCCTTTGCGGTTCGCCCGGAACCCGCCACGCGCGGCCGGGCCGCGAAGCGCCGGAGAGTCGATTGCTCAGCTCGACCGATCAAGCTTTCCGCCGCGACATCGCGCGGCCGTCCCGAATCGCTCTCGGCGCCATCGCGCCGCTCGCCGCCTGCGCGGCGATCTTCCTGCTGCTGCGGCCCTATTACGGGCTCGAGCATGATGCGGTGATCTATATGGGCCGTGGCCTCGCCGATCTCGATCCGCAGGGCGTCGGCCGCGACATCATGTTCCGCTACGACGGCCAATCGAAATTCAGCGTCTTCTCGCGGCTGGTCGATCTGCTCGTTCCCGCTCTCGGCCTCGCCACGGCGGCCAAGGCGCTCGCTTTGACGGGCTGCGCGTTCTGGTTCGCGGCGCTGGCGGCGCTCGCCTCGCGCCTCGCGCGAGGGGCGGCTCTCTTCGCGCTGCTGCTGCTCGCGGCCGCATTCGACAGCTCCTATGGCGGGTTCGGCGTCTTTCATTTCGCCGAGCCTTTCGCGACGCCGCGGCCTTTCGCAGAGGCTTTCGTTCTCGGCGCTCTCGCGGCGCTGCTCGCCGAGCGGCGATGGATCGCGATCGGCTTTCTGCTGGCGGCGGCGGCCTTTCACCCGATCATCGCCGCGCCGGGCTTCCTTGTCGCGCTGCTCTTTGAAGGAATGAGAGATCGGCGCATTCTCATCGCCGCGCTCGTCGCCGGGGCGGGGGCGCTGGTCGCGGCGCTCGCCGGGGCGCCGCTGCTCGAGCGGCTGACGGCGCGCATCGATCCGCAATGGGCGGCGATCATCTCCCTCCGCAGCGATTATATTTTCCTCTCCGACTGGCCGGCGGGCACATGGATCGCAATGCTGCGGCAGGCGAGCACGCTGCTGCTCGCCGCGAGCCTTTCGCCGCCTCCCGCGCGGCGTCTGCTTTTCTGCGTGATCGGCGCGGTCGGGCTCGGGCTTTCGGCGAGCTTTCTGCTCGGCGATGTGCTGATGCGCGAGCTGGCGGCGCAGGCGCAGGCTTGGCGCGCGCTCTGGCTCGCCGCCGCTTTCGCGCCGCTGGCGCTCGGCCTCGCCGCGCCGGCGCTGTGGCGGGACGGCTTACAGGGCCGCATCGCGCTCACGCTTCTCGTGACGAGCTGGATTTTGCGCGCGGCGCCGGAGAGCGCCTTTCTCGCGCTCGTCGCCGCGCTCGCCTGGTGGGGCCGCGCGCGCTGGCGCCATATTCCGTTCGCCTCGCTGGAGCGCGCGCTTTTCGCGCTCTGCGGCCTCTGCGCGGTCATCGTTTTCGCCGCGGCGCTGTGGTTCGCGCGGGAATATATCCGCGTCGCGCCGAGCGAGGATTCGGTCCTGCCCTCCGTGCTGCGCGCCGGCGAGCCGGCCTTCGTCCCGCTGCTGTTGCTGGCGCTCGCCATGCTGATCGGCTCATGGCGGGTGCGGCCGCTCATCGCCGCAGCCGTTGCGGTTCTCGCCGCGCCGCTGGCGGCCTATTGCTGGATAAACGAGCCATTCCCGCTGCGCTCGGCCGACCTCCATCCGTCGGAGCTGGAGACGATGGTCGCGCCGCATGAGGGCGAGATTCTCTGGGTCAACGACAAGCTCGCGCCCTGGGCATGGCTCGGCCGCGCCAATTGGGCGTCGCGCGTGCAGGGGGCGGGCGTCGTCTTCTCGCGTCCGCTGGCGCTGGAATGGCGCGAGCGCATGGGATTTCTGCGCGATCTCGGCTGGGTGGCCGACAGCGCGCTGAAGCCGCGCACGGATGACGTCATTGATTTTCCGCCCTTCACGCGGGCCTCGCTCGAGCGCCTCTGCGTCCGCTCGGACGCCCCGGCCTATGTCGTCGGCGCGGTCGAATCGCCGGGCGCGCTCGCCGAGGGTCTGGAAGCGCGCTTCTGGCGCGGCCCGCCGCGCTTCTCGCTGCATCTTGCCGGCGGGGCGCCGCATTGGACCCCGATCGAGCATTACGCCATCTTCGATTGCGCGGCCTATCGGCGATAGGCGCCCGTCAGGACGATCCGCGCGCGATCGGCGCCTGGAAGCTGA
Organism: Methylosinus sp. LW4; assembly: GCF_000379125.1. Classification (NCBI taxonomy): domain Bacteria; kingdom Pseudomonadati; phylum Pseudomonadota; class Alphaproteobacteria; order Hyphomicrobiales; family Methylocystaceae; genus Methylosinus; species Methylosinus sp. LW4. The sequence goes on from NZ_KB900626.1 coordinate 188,308, forward strand.
GGCCTGTGTCCCAGGGGAAAAAAATCCAAGTGTCCTGCGAGACCTCGGTGACGAAAGTGTCGACCAGCGGCCGGCCCTGCGGCTTGGCGTAGACGGTGGCGAAATGCGCCTTGGGCAGCAGGGCGCGCACCACTTTCGCCGTCGCGCCCGTGTCGACGAGATCGTCGACGATCAGCACCTCCTCGCTCGGCAGGGTGAGAATCGTCTCGGAGAGCGGCTTCAGCACGCGGACCTCGCCGCGCTGGGTCTCCTCCTGATAGCTGGCGACGCCGATCGTATCGATGACCCGAATGCCGAGCTCGCGCGCGACGACGCCGGCCGGCACCAGCCCGCCGCGCGTCACCGCGACAATGGCGGAGAAGCCGCCCACCGCCGAAAGCCGCCAAGCGAGCGCGCGCGCGTCGCGGTGGAACGCGTCCCAGGAAACCGGAAAGGCCTTGTCTTCCATTGTCGTGATCTCCCCCTCGCCTCAGAGCGGCGTTCCATTGGCGGTGAGCTCGACGATCAGCTTGCGCACCTTCTGCGTCGCCGCCTCCAGCTCGGCGCCGTCGCGGCTCCGCAGCACGATCTGATTGCGCACGCCGGCGCTGGAGAAGGAGGGATAGGAGCCGACCGTCACCGTCTCATGCTCCTTGGCGATGCGCTCGAGATCGGCCGCGTAGCGTCCCTCTGGAATATTATGAGCGTCGACGGTCGCGACCTGCACCTTCACGCCTTTGACGATGCGTCCCGCCGCGGCGTCCAGCATGGCCTGCATGATGATCGGCACGCCGGCCATGACGATGACATTGCCGATCATGAAGCCCGGCGCCTTGGAAATCGCGTTTTCGATAAGGTCGGCGCCCTGCGGAATGCGAGCCATGCGCCGGCGGGCGGGATTGAGGTCCTGCAGGGCGATGCGCTCCAGCAGCATGGCGATGGCGCGCTCATCCTCGCCGATCGGCACGCCGAAAGCCTTGGCCACGGCGTCGGCCGTGATGTCGTCATGGGTGGGTCCGATGCCGCCCGTGGTGAAGACATAGCCATAGCGGGAGCGAAGCGCGTTCAGCGCGGCGACGATCTCCTCCTCCACATCCGGCACGACGCGCACCTCGCGCAGGTCCACCCCCAATTCGCCGAGATATTTGGCGATATAATTGGTGTTGAGGTCCTGCGTGCGGCCGGAGAGGATTTCGTCTCCGATCACGAGCACGGCGGCCGTAACGATCTCTTCGCGTTCCATCGGGCCGCTCCTCGAGGTCAGTCTCGCCCGAACTCTATGCCACCGCCGCGGCCGAGGCCAGCCTCGGGGCCGCCCCGCTGCGTCGATGCGTATCTTGCTTTGCGCCGTCAATTTCTTAATTTATAAGCTGAAGCCGGCGAGGACCAACAGAGAGCGCAGCATGACATTCGTCGAGTCCCATCTCGCGGGCTCGGGCCGCAAGAGCGGCCAGATCAAGCTTCACGGCCCCGAGGATTTCGAGGGCATGCGTCTCGCCGGCCGGGTGACGGCCGAGGCGCTGGACATGCTCGTCCCGCATGTGAAGCCCGGCGTCACCACTAAGGAGCTGGACGATCTCGTCTTCGACTTCGCCATAGCCAATGGCGCCTATCCGGCTCCGCTCGACTATCGCGGCTATCGCAAATCCATCTGCACCTCGATCAACCATGTGGTCTGCCACGGCATTCCAGACGACAAGCCTCTGCGCGACGGCGATATCGTCAATGTCGACGTGACCTTCATCATCGACGGCTGGCATGGCGACGCCAGCCGCATGTTCGCCGTGGGCGAGGTTCCGCGCCGCGCCCAGCGCCTCATCGACGTGACCTATGAGAGCCTGATGCGCGGCATAGCGGCGGTGAAGCCGGGCGCCACCACCGGCGACATTGGCGCGGCGATCCAGCGTTTCGCCGAGGCCGAGCGCTGCTCCGTGGTGCGCGATTTCTGCGGCCATGGGCTCGGCCGCCTGTTCCACGACGAGCCGAATATTCTGCATTACGGCGTCGCCGGGCAGGGCGTGGAGCTTCGGCCCGGAATGTTCTTCACCATCGAGCCGATGATCAATCTCGGCCGGCCGCAGGTGAAGATCCTCGGCGACGGCTGGACCGCCGTCACCCGCGACCGCTCGCTCTCGGCCCAGTTCGAGCATTCGCTCGGCGTGACCGAGACGGGGGTGGAAATTTTCACCGCCTCGCCCGCCGGGCTCGACAATCCCAATGGAGCCTCGCCGGACGCGGCCAGCGCCGAATGAGCGAGACGCGCGTCCCTCGGCGCCGACCGGCCGGCGACAAGCCCGCCGACGGTCTGCGCGAGGAGGCGCCGCATTTTCATGGCCATAGGCAGAGGCTGCGCGACCGTTTCCTGGAGGCGGGCGAGGCCGCGCTCGCCGATTACGAGCTTTTGGAGCTGGTGCTCTACCGCGCTATTCCGCGGCGCGACGTCAAGCCTCTGGCCAAGGCGCTGATCGCGCGATTCGGTTCATTTTCCGAGGTGGCGGCGGCGCGGCCGGAGCGGCTGCGCGAGATCGACGGGCTCGGCGAGGCGGCGATCTGCGAGCTGAAGCTGATGGAGGCGACGGCAAGGCGCCTCGCGCGCAGCAATCTGCAGAAGCGGACCGTGCTCGGCTCCTTCATCGATGTGATCGACTATTGCCGCACGGCCATGGCCTATGCCGAGCGCGAGGAGTTCCGCATTCTCTTCCTCGACAAGCGCAACGCCTTGATCGCCGATGAGGTTCAGGGCGTCGGCACGGTGGATCACACGCCCGTCTATCCGCGCGAGGTGGTGCGGCGGGCGTTGGAGCTGGGCTCTTCCGCGCTGATATTGGCGCATAATCACCCCTCCGGCGATCCGACTCCCTCCACCGCCGACATTCGCATGACGCTGGACATTATCGCCATAGCGCAGCCTTTCGGCATCGCTGTGCACGACCATCTGATCGTCGGGCGGAATGGGCATTCGAGCTTGAAAGGGCTGAAATTCATTTGAGGCGCCGCCTCAAAACTCGATGCCGGGCTGGGCCTTCACCCCGGCCTGGAAGTGATGCTTGACCATTGTCATCTCGGTGACGAGATCGGCCGCCGCGATCAGCTCCGGCTTGGCGTTGCGGCCGGTAACGACGATGTGGAGGTCGACGCGCCGCGCCGTCAGCGCCGTGATCACCTCGTCGAGCGGCAGATGCTCGTAACGGAGCGCGATCGACAATTCGTCGAGCACGAGCAGCCGAATCGGCTTCGAGGCCATCAGCTCCTTCGCCTTCTCCCAGGCGCGCCGCGCCGCCGCCTCGTCGCGGGCGCGGTCCTGCGTCTCCCAGGTGAAGCCTTCGCCGAGCGTGTGCCAGACGAGCAGCCCGTCTTCGCCGCCGAGCCTCTCGAGAATGCGCCGCTCGCCCGTGTCCCAGGCGCCCTTGCCGAATTGCACGACGCCCACCGCGAGCCCATGCCCCATCGCCCGCAGAGCGAGGCCGAAGGCCGCGGTCGATTTGCCCTTGCCGGGGCCGGTATGGACCATCAGCAGGCCTTTTTCGGCGATGCTCTTGCCGGCGACCTCGGCGTCCTGCACGGCTTTGCGCTTCTCCATCTTCTCGCGATGGCGGCGGGCGGCGTCTTCTTCGAGCGGCTTGCTGGCGTCGGTCATGATTTTAATAAAGCGCAGGGCTGGGGCGTCTGTCGAGACTGCCGTCAGCAATGATGTTCTCGGCCTTGCGTACGACGTCCTCACGAAAATATCGGCTGAGATCCCCGGCCGTGCGCAGGTCGATGGTCCGTCCGCCGAGCAGTTCGGACAGTTCCGTCTCGATGCGGGCCATTCCGAGCAGCCCCGGCTCGCGATCCGGCTCGAACTCGACCAGGAGATCGATATCGCTGTCCGGCCGAGCAGAGCCCGACAGCTCAGAGCCGAACAAGGAGAGCCTGCGGATGTGATGCCGACGGCAGACGGCGGCCAACGCGTCCGGGTCGGGGAAGACCAGGGCAGACATTCGTCAACTCCTCGTAGCCGCGCCGTTTGACGGCGCCCGAGCGCCAGATTATGACTGGTTGCGACGGTCCTCCGCAAGGAGGCGAAGAGGGAATGCGGTATGGGGCTCGCCCCTGATCCGCGGCTGCCCCCGCAACTGTGAGCGGCGAGCGCGCGCCCGTGATGCCACTGGGTCAAAAGCCCGGGAAGGCGGCGCGCGCAGCGACCCGTGAGCCAGGAGACCTGCCGTCGCCCGAAACCATTGAGGCCGCCGGTGGGGCGGCGAGGAGCAGAACATGACCACGAAGACCCTTTCCGCCACCGCGATCGTCTCCGCCAGCCGCCTCGAGATCCTGCGCGCCGCGCTGGTCGTGTTTACGCTCGGCGCCGGCCTCGTCTATCTCGCCGGCTTCTCCTATGCGAGCGTCGCGCATAACGCCGCGCATGATTCGCGCCATTCGCTCGGCTTCCCCTGCCATTGACGCAGCGGTGATCCAGCGACTCCTCGCGGTCGGCCTTTTGGCCGGCCTTCTCGCGGGGCTAGCGGTCGCGGCCCTGCAGAATGTCACCACGACTCCGCTGATCCTCGCCGCCGAGGTCTATGAGACCGCGGCCGAGCAGGCCCATGCCGGAGTCGAGGCGCATCAGCACGCGCACGCCGTCGAGCCCGCTTGGGAGCCCGCGCCGGGCCTCCAGCGCACCGCCGCGACCAGCCTCGCCACCAGCGTCACCTCCATCGGCTACGCTTTCGTGCTGCTGGCTCTGATGCTGCTCTCCGGCGAGACGATCGAGCCCAAGCGCGCCGCGCTATGGGGCGTCTGCGCTTTCGCCTCCACGGGCCTCGCCACCAGCCTCGGCCTCGCGCCGGAGCTGCCGGGCAGCGCCGCGGGCGATCTCGCCGCGCGCCAGCTCTGGTGGATCGGTACAGCCGCCGCGACCGGCGCCGGCCTTTTTGCGCTGCTGCGCGTCGAGCGCCCGCTCGTAAAGGCGCTCGGCGTCGTGCTGATTCTCGCGCCGCATCTCGTCGGAGCGCCGCAGCCGCCTGCGCCAGAGAGCACTGCGCCGGCCGAGCTGGCCGCGCGTTTCGCCGCCGCTTCGCTCGCCATTCACGCGATCACCTGGATTCTGGTCGGCGCGGCGGTCGGCTTCGTCTGGCGCCGTCTGCCGACAAAGACCGGCGCGGAGACCGCGGCATGAGCGCTCTCGCCAAAATCCCCGCCACCATCGTCACCGGCTTTCTCGGCGCCGGCAAGACGACGCTGATTCGCCATATCCTCGAGACGGCGCGCGGCCGCCGCCTCGCGCTCATCATCAACGAGTTCGGCGATGTCGGCGTGGACGGCGACATTCTTCGCGCTTGCGGCGTGGAGAATTGCCCCGAGGAAAACATCGTCGAGCTGGCCAATGGGTGCCTCTGCTGCACCGTGGCCGATGATTTCGCGCCGGCGATCGAGGCGCTGCTCGCGCATCCGAACCGGCCCGAGCACATCATCATCGAGACTTCCGGCCTCGCTCTGCCCAAGCCTCTGGTGAAAGCCTTCGAATGGCCGACGATCCGCCCGCATCTCACCGTCGATGGCGTCATCGCCGTGGTGGACGGCCCGGCGGTGGCGGCGGGCCGCTTCGCCGATGATCTCGACGCCATCGCCAAAGAGCGCGCCGAAACCCTCGCGATCGACCACGACAATCCGCTGGAAGAAGTGTTCGAGGATCAGCTGCTCTGCGCCGATCTCATCGTGCTCAACAAGACCGATCTGCTGAGCGCGGAAGACGAAGCGCAAGTCACAGAGCAAATCCGCGCCACGGCGCCCCGTGCGATAAAGTTGCTGCGCGCCAGCGAGGGCAGGCTCGATCCCGCCATACTGCTCGGCCTCGGCGCGGCGGCGGAGGACGATCTCGTCAATCGCCCCTCTCACCATGATACGGAAGAGGGCCACGATCACGATGATTTCGAGAGCTTCGTCGTCGAGATCGCCGCCGCGCGCGATCCTGCCGAGCTGATCGAGCGCCTGGCCCGCGTCGCCGAGGCGCATGACGTTCTGCGCATGAAAGGCTTCGTCGAAATCGCCGGCAAGCCGATGCGCCTCTTGGTGCAGGGCGTCGGCGCGCGTTTCCGTCATCAGTTCGACCGCCCCTGGCGCGCCGATGAAACGCGCGCGAGCCGCCTCGTCGTCATCGGCGAGAAGGGTCTCGATCGCGCGGGCGTGACGGCCATGCTGACGAGCTGAGGACGCGCCATGCATCTGCTCGCGCGCGATCTCCATGGCCTCGACGATAATGAGGCGGCGGTCGACCTCGGGCAGACGCCGGCGCAAATCGTCTTCCTCTCCTTCTCCGACGCCGAGCTTTGCCTCCTCGCCGAGCTGCATGAGCAGAACGCCGCGCTTCCCTCCTTGCGCTGCGCCTCGCTCGCCCGGCTGAAGCACCCCTATTCGGTCGATCTCTACGTCGACAAGGTCGCGCGTCATGCGCGGCTCGTGGTCGTGCGCCTGCTCGGCGGCAAGGATTACTGGGCCTATGGCGTCGACGAGCTCGCGACCGCGGCGCGCATGCGCGGCTTCGCGCTGGCGATCGTTCCGGGCGACATGCATGGCGATGAAAGGCTGGAGCGAGCCTCCACGCTTTCTTCCGACGCGCTCGCGCGCATCTGGTCCTTCTTCCGCGACGGCGGACCGGACAATCTGCGTTCCCTCCTCGGCTACGCCGCGACTCTCGCCGGAACGCCCACGCCTTGGCGCGAGAGCGCGCCCGCGCCGCTCGCCGGCCGCTGCGAGCAAGCCTGCCGAAACAACCACGCTCCCCCTCATGCTGAGGAGGTCGCGCAGCGACCGTCTCGAAGCGCGAGGGGGAACTCCAGAGGACCGCGCGTAACGGCTCCATCGTCCTTCGAGACGCCCGCTGCGCGGGCTCCTGAGGATGAGGGAGCCTTCGGCCAATCGAGCGGCGCACAGGTGGCATCGGCGCCGCGCGCGCTCGTCACCTTCTATCGCTCCGCCTGGCTCGCCGGCGATTTCGCGCCGATCGTCGCGCTCGCCGATGCGTTGCATGCGCGCGGCTTCTGCGTCGAAGCCTATTTCGTCGCCAGCCTCAAGGACGCCGCTTGCGAGACGCTGCTCGCGCAGACGATCGCAGATTTCCGTCCCGATGTGATTCTCAACGCCACCGCCTTCTCCGCGCGCACGGACGGCGGCTCCATTCTCGATCGCGCCGACGCGCCGGTTCTGCAAATCGCGCTCGCCACTTCGACGCGCGAAGCCTGGGAGAGCTCCAAGCGCGGCGCCAATGGCGCCGATCTCGCGATGAATGTCGTGCTGCCGGAAGTCGACGGCCGCATCTTCGCCGGCGCCGTCTCCTTCAAGGCGCAAACGCGCGAATGCGCGATGAGCGAATTCGCAGAAATCCGCCATTCGCCCGAGCCGTCGCGCATAGATCATGTCGCGGCGCTCGCGCAAAATTGGGCGCGCTTGCGCCGGCTCGGACATAGCGAGAAGCGTCTCGCGCTCGTGCTCTCCGATTATCCGGCGCGACGCGGGCGCGGTGGCTATGCGATCGGCCTCGACACGCCGAAAAGCGTGCTCGCAATATGCGATCTGCTGCGTGACGCGGGTTACGACATCGGGTCGCTCGATCATGAGACCGCAGCGCCCGATCGCGTCATGCGCGCGCTCGAGGACGCCGCGCATTGCGCGGAGCTGCCGCTCGCCGAATATCAGCGCCTTTTCGCCGATCTGCCGGCCGAATTCACCGGACAAGTTCTCGCCGCCTGGGGCGCGCCGCAAGACGATCCGGCGCTCGCGAGCGGCGCCTTTCGCTTCTCCTGCATAGAGACCGGCAAGCTCGTCGTCGCATTGCAGCCGGATCGCGGAAGCAGAGCCGAACGTCGCGAGACCTATCACGACGCCGAGCTCGCGCCGCGCCACGCTTATATCGCTTTCTATCTGTGGCTGCGCCACAGCCGAAGCGTAGACGCACTGATTCATCTCGGCACGCATGGCACGCTGGAATGGCTGCCCGGCAAATCGGCGATGCTCGGCCCGTCTTGCGCGCCGCAGGTTTTGATCGGCGCCACGCCGCTCGTCTATCCCTTCATCGTCAATGATCCGGGCGAGGCCGCGCAAGCCAAGCGCCGCGCCGGCGCGGTGACGATTGGCCATATGACTCCGCCGCTCGTCGAAGCGGGACTCGCCGCCGAGGCGGAAGAGATAGAGAGCCTGCTCGACGAATATGCGAGCGCCGCGACGCTCGATCCGCGCCGCGCCAAGCTGGTGGCGGAAACGATTCTCGATGTCGCCGAACGCAGCGGCCTCGCGCAGGAATGCGAGGTCACGCGCGAGACCGATCGCGCCGAGGCGCTGGCGCGGCTCGACGCCTGGCTCTGCGATGTGAAGGAAATGCGCATCGGCGATGGGCTGCACATATTCGGCGATGGCCCTTGTGGCGCAGCCGAGGCGAGCGGCTTGCTGCGCGCACTCGCGGGCCGTTTTGTCGAGCCCGGCCCGGCCGGCGCGCCCTCGCGCGGACGCGCCGACGTTGTGCCGACAGGTCGCAATCTCTTCTGCATCGATCCGCGCCATGTTCCGACGCGCATCGCGCATGATATCGGCGCCCGCGCGGCGCGCGAGGTGATGATGCGTCATGCGCAAGAGCATGGCGAATGGCCGCGCAATATCGTGCTCGATCTTTGGGGCAGCGCCACCATCCGCACCGGCGGCGAGGATTTTGCGCAAGCGCTGGCGCTGATGGGCGTCGCGCCGCTCTGGGACAACGCCAGCGCGCGCGTCTGTGGCTTCGAGATATTGCCGCTCGCGCGTCGCGATTTTCCACGCGTCGACGTCACGCTGCATATATCGGGGCTGTTTCGCGACATGTTCCCCGGCCTCATCGCGCTCTTCCACGATGCTGTCGCAGCCGTCGCTGCGCTCGATGAGGAGGACGCATCCAATCCACTCGCGGCCGCTCGCCGCGCCGGCCGCGCGCTCGAGCGCGTCTTCGGCGCCGCGCAGGGAAGCTATGGCCTCGGCCTGTCGGAGGCCATTGCTCGCGGCGACACGCGCGATGCATTGGGCCAGGCCTTTCTCGCAGCGGGCGGCCATGCGGTTTCGCGCAATGGCGAGAGCGCGCCGGCGCGTGAGGCTTTCGGCGAGCGCGTCGGCGCCGCCGATGCTCTGCTGCATGTGCAGGATATGGCGGAGACGGATGTGCTCACCGGCGCCGCCTTCGCGGAATTCGAAGGCGGATTTTCCGCCGCCAACGCCGCGCTCGGCGGCGCCGCGCAGATCACGCATATCGACGCGACGCGCCCCGCCGTAGTGAAGCTGCGCTCGCTCGAGCAAGAGATCGCACGCGTCATTCGCGGCCGCGTCGCCAATCCGCGCTGGCTCGCGGGGCAGATGCGCCATGGCCATCGCGGCGCGGCGGAAATCGCCGAGACGCTCGACAATCTCTTCGCTTTCGCCGCGACGACGCCGCATGTGCGCGACGCGCAATGGGATCTCGTCTTCGATTCGACGCTCGGCGCGCCGAATGTTCGCGATTTTCTGCTCGCCGCCAATCCGCGCGCGGCGGCAGCTATTCGCGATATGTTTCAGCGCGCCATAGCGCGCGGCTTCTGGCGCACGCGGCGCAACAGCGTCGCTGCCGCGCTCGAGGGGCTCGCGCTATGATCGCCGCGCCGAAAATCCAAGGCTGGTGCCCCGGCGCGCTGCGGCCGATGCAGAGCGGCGACGGCCTTCTCTTGCGTGCGAAGACGACGCATCCGCGCCTTTCGGCGCGGCAGGCGCGCGAGATCGCCTCGATCGCGCAGGATTGTGGCAATGGCCTCGTCGATCTCTCGCAGCGTGCGCAATTGCAATTGCGCGGCGTGAACGAAGCGAAGCTCGAGCAGGCGCAGAGTCGCCTCGCTGCGCTGGGCCTGCTCGCCGAAGATGCGGCGACGGAGAGCCTGCTCAATTTCCTCGTCTCGCCTTTCGTCGATGCGCAGGCGAGCGCTCTCGTCGCGCGTCTCGCGCAATCGCTCGTCGATGACGCGCCTCTTCGCGACTTGCCCGGAAAATTCGGCTTTCTCGTCGATGATGGCGGCGCGCTCGGCCTCTCCGCTTCGACAATGGATATTCGCCTCGAGGCGCATGGCGAAAATATCGCCGTCATCGCCGATGGCGCGCGCGCGCATGCTTTTCTCGCAACGCCGGAAACGGCGAGCGATGTGGCCTTAGCGCTCGCGCGCGCTTTTCTCGTCATGCGGAAAGGCCGTGAATTCGAATTGCGCCGCATGCGGAATGTCGTCGCCGCCTTCGGCCTCTCGGCGCTGGCGGAAGCGGCGGCTCACACGCCGACGCCGTACGCATCGCTCTGTCGCGCCGCTTCCGCCATAGAGATTTTCGGAGCGCGGCTGCCACGCGACGACGACGAAAACGGAGTGAGGTTTTTCGCCGGCGTAGGCGCGTCCTCTGGGCGATTACGCGCGGATGATCTTCACGCGCTCGCGGCGCTGGCCGAAGTCCATGGCTTGAACGAATTGCGCCTCACGCCCTGGCGGGCTCTGCTGCTGCCTTGCGCCGATCTCGACGCCGCGCAAAAAATCGTCGAGGTCGCGGCCGGGCGCGGACTCGTCGTTGCGGCGGACGATCCGCGCCTCTCCGTCATCGCCTGTCCCGGCGCGCCGGAATGTCCGCAGGCGCATGCGCCGACGCGCGATCTCGCCGAAACTCTTGCCCCTCTCGCGGCGCGGCTTGCGTCGGAGGGCGCGAGGCTGCACATATCGGGCTGCGCCAAGGGCTGCGCCTCTCCCGCTGCGGCGAAGGTCGCGCTGGTGGCGACGCCGCGAGGATTCGATCTCATCGACAATGGATGCGCGAGCGATGCGCCGACGTTGCGAGACCTCGGCGTCAATGAGATAGAAGACGCAATGAGAGCGCGCATCGCGCTCGCTACGAGCAAGGAGCCGCCATGTCTGGCGAAATCGGGTCCGGCGCATTGACCTATATACGCGACGGCGCTGCGATCTATGACCGCTCCTTCGCCATCATTCGCGCAGAGGCGCGGCTCGAGCGTTTCTCGCGTGAGGAGGAGCGCGTCGCCGTGCGCATCATCCATGCCTGCGGAATGGTGGAGATCGCCGACGATATCGTCTTCTCGCCCGGCTTCGCGGAAGCGGCGAGCGCGGCGCTGCGCAATGGCGCGCCCATTTTCTGCGACGCCAATATGGTCGCTCATGGCGTCACCCGCGCGCGCCTGCCTGCGAATAATGAGGTGATCTGCACGCTCGCCGATCCGCGCACGCGCGCGCTCGCCGAGGAAATGAAGACGACGCGCAGCGCTGCGGCGATGGAGCTGTGGCGTGACAAGCTCGGCGGCGCCGTCGTCGCCATCGGCAATGCGCCGACCTCGCTGTTCCGACTGCTGGAGATGCTCGACGAAGGCGTAGCCCCGCCCGCTGCGATCGTCGCAATGCCGGTCGGCTTCGTCGGCGCGGCGGAATCCAAAGAGGCGGCGCTCGTCGACGGACGCATTCCGACGGCGATCGTGCGCGGACGCAAGGGCGGCAGCGCCATGGCCGCCGCGGCGATCAATGCGCTGGCGAGCGAGAAAGAATGAATATCGTCGATCCGAATCTGCGCGCCGACGATGGCGCGCGCGTCACGTTGGGCGCGCTGCTCGGGGTCGGCCTCGGCCCCGGCGATCCCGAGCTGATGACGCTGAAAGCCGCGCGTCTGGTGAGCGAGGCAAAAATCGTCGCCTATTTTTCGAAACGCGGAAAGCCGAGCCATGCGCGCGCCATCGCCGCGCGCTTCATCGCGAAGGATTGCGAGGAGATCGCGCTCGCCTATCCGCTGACGACAGAGATTCCTTTCGATCACCCCGACTATGTGGCGGCGCTCGCCGCTTTCTATGAGGAGAGCGCCGAGCGTCTCGCCTTGCATCTTTCGCTCGGCCGCGACGTCGCGCTTCTCTGCGAGGGCGATCCGATGCTCTACGGCTCCTTCATGCATTTGCAGACGCGCTTGTCGTCGCGATTTCGCGTGGAGGTTTGCGCGGGCGTCTCCGGCATGTCGGGCTGCTTCGCCTCGGCGCGCCAGCCGATGACATGGGGCGACGATGTGCTGACCGTCATTCCCGCGACTCTGCCGCGCGAAATTCTCGCGCAGCGCCTCGCCGCGACCGACGCCGCCGTGGTGATGAAGCTCGGCGGCAATCTCGGCAAGCTGCGCCGCGCCCTCGAGGACGCCGAGCTCATCGAGCGCGCCATTTATGTCGAGCGCGGCACGATGGCGGAGGAGAAGATCATGCGCCTAGCCGAAAAGCGCGACGATGACGCGCCTTATTTCGCGCTGGTGCTCGTGCCCGGCGCCGGACGGCGGCCGTGACGGCGGCGAAGCGCAGCGGCAGGCTCTTCGTCATCGGCCTCGGTCCGGGCGATGCGCGCTTTCTCACAGCGGAAGCGCAGCGGGCTTTGAGCGCCGCGCATTATGTCATCGGCTATGCGCCCTATGTCGCGCGCGTTCCCGTCACGCCCGGTCAGACGCGCCTTGCGAGCGACAATCGCGTCGAGATCGCGCGCGCGGAAGAAGCGCTGCGTCTCGCCGCGAGCGGAAGCGACGTGGCTGTGGTGTCGGGCGGCGATCCGGGCATTTTCGCAATGGCGGCCGCCGTGCTGGAGGCGATCGACAATGGCGAGCCGGCGTGGCGCGATCTCGACGTAGAAATTCTTCCCGGAATCTCCGCCATGCAGGCGGCGGCGGCGCGGCTCGGCGCGCCACTCGGGCATGATTTCTGCGTGATCTCGCTCTCCGACAATCTCAAGCCGTGGGAGGTGATCGCCAATCGTCTCGAGCTGGCGGCGCGCGCCGATTTCGTCATGGCTTTCTACAATCCCGCCTCGCGCGCGCGGCCGCAGCGCATTCACGATACATTCGCGCTGCTGCGCCGCGTCTTGCCGGCAGATCGCATCGTGGTCTTCGCGAAATCGGTCGGCCGCGCGGAGGAGAATATCGCGATCGCCACGTTGGGCGACGCCGATCCGAGCGTTGTCGACATGTCGACCTTGGTGCTCATCGGCGCGAGCGGCACCAAGCTCGTCTCTCGCGAGAATGCGCCGCCCTTCGTCTATACGTCGCGGAAGGCGATATGAGCGCGGCGCGCTGGCTTTCGCTCATCGGCATAGGCGAGGATGGCCTCGCGGCGTTGACGCCGGCCGCGCGCGCGCTCATCGCCGACGCTTCGCTCATCATCGGCGGCGCGCGGCATCTCGAGCTGATCGGCCCGCAGAAAGCGGAGACGCTCCTCTGGCCTTCGCCGCTCTCCGCGGCGATGGAGACGATCCTCGCGCATCGCGGCGCGCCGACAGTGGTGTTGGCGAGCGGCGATCCTTTCTTCTTCGGCGTCGGCGATATGATCGCGCGCAATGTGGCGGCGGAGGAAGTGCTCTGCCTTCCCGCGCCGTCCTCCTTTTCTCTCGCCGCCGCGCGGCTCAAATGGAGCCAGCAGGATTGCGCATTGCTGTCGCTGCATGGCCGCGCCTTCGAGCGCGTGACGCCGCATCTGCAGCCTTCGCGCCGACTTCTCATTCTGTCATGGGACGAGACGACGCCCGCGCGCCTCGCGGCGCATCTGACCGCGCTCGGCATGGGCGAGTCGCGCATTCATGTGCTCGAGCATATGGGCGGCGCCAAGGAGCGCATTCGCAGCGCGCGCGCGGAGGCGTTTTCGCTCACCGACATTGCGCCGCTCAACACGATCGGCGTCGAAGTGATCGTGGGGCCTGGCGCGCGCATTCTGCCGCTGACGCCGGGCCTGCCGGATGATTGGTTCGAGCATGACGGGCAGATCACCAAGCGCGACATTCGCGCCGTGACTCTCGCCGCGCTCGCGCCGCGCCGCGGCGAATGCTTGTGGGACATAGGCGCGGGTTCCGGCTCCATCGCCATCGAATGGATGCTCGCCGATCCCGCCAATCGCGCCATTGCGATCGAGCAGAATGCGACGCGCGCGGCGCGCATCGCGCGTAACGCCGCTTCGCTCGGCGTTCCCGATCTCGCGATCATCGAAGGCGCGGCGCCGCAAGCGCTCGCGGGATTGGCGCCGCCGGATGCGATTTTCATCGGCGGCGGCGGCGAAGCAAAGATCATAGAGGCGGCGTGGAATGCGCTGCCCCTGCGCGGACGCATCGTCGTCAATGCGGTGACGATAGAGACGCAGGCGCTGCTGATCGACGCTTTTGCGCGCAGGGGCGGCGAGCTGGTGAGCATTGCGATCGCGAAAGCGCGCCCGATCGGCTCCTATCACGCGCTGGAGCCGGCGTTGCCCGCGCTGCAATGGCGCGCGGTGAAGAGTTGAGCGCGCGCTACGCCATCGGCATAGGCGCACGCAGCGGCGTGGACGCGCGCGAGGCGGTCGCGCTGATCGAGAAAGCTCGCGAAGCCTATGCGCGCGATCCTTCTCCCACGAGTGGGAGAAGGAATCGAACGGCGAGATTGCGCTTTTCACCATCGAGTCGAAGCGCGGCGAGAAAGGACTTCATGACGCGGCGCGATTGCTGAATCTGCCGCTGGTCTTTCTTCCGCTCGATACGCTGCTCGCGCGCAAGGATGAGCTTTTCACCCGCTCGCCGCGCGTGGAGGCGCTCACCGGCGTCGGCAGCGTGGCGGAGGCGGCGGCGCTGGTCGGGGCAGGGGCGGGGAGCCGTCTGCTCGGGCCGCGCCTCGCCAGCGCCGGCCTCACCTGCGCGATCGCGCGAAATGCGCTAGAGGAAGCGCCATGACCATATATTTCATCGGCGCCGGTCCGGGTGCCGCCGATCTGCTGACTCTGCGCGGCCGCGACATTCTCGCGCGTTGCCCGGTCTGCCTCTATGCCGGCTCGCTGGTCGCGCCGGAAATCCTGGCCCATTGCCCGCCGGACGCGCGCATCGTCGACACGGCGCCGCTGTCGCTCGACGCGATCATCGCGGAGATGCAGAAGGCGACGGCGGCCGGGCAAGATGTCGCGCGGCTGCATTCGGGCGATCTCTCCATTTGGAGCGCCGTGGGCGAGCAGACGCGGCGGCTCGACGCGCTCGGGATCGCTTACACGATCACGCCGGGCGTGCCGGCCTTCGCCGCCGCCAGCGCCGCGCTGAGGCGCGAGCTGACCTTGCCGGAAGTGGCGCAATCGGTGGTGCTGACGCGCACTTCGGGCCGGGCTTCCGCCATGCCGGAGACGGAGACTTTGGCCGCCTTCGCCGCCGCGCGGGCGACGATGGCCATTCATCTCTCGATCCATGCGCTGCAGCGCGTCGTCGCCGAGCTGACGCCCTTTTATGGCGCGGACTGCCCCATAGCGCTGGTCTATCGCGCTTCCTGGCCCGACGAGCGCATTGTGAGAGGCACGCTCGCGACCATTGAAGCGCTGGCGGGCGAAGCGCCGATGGAACGCACGGCGCTCATACTCGTCGGCGAGGCGCTGGCGGCGGAGGATTTCCGCGAGAGCGCGCTCTATGACGCGGGATATGATCGTCGCTTTCGGCCGACGGGAGCCGGACGCTGACCGCGCCGGGAATTCTCATCGCCGCCGTCCGCTCCGGCGCGGGCAAAACCACTGTGACTCTGGGTCTGATGCGCGCGCTGGCGCGGCGCGGCCTGCGGGTCTCGGGCGTCAAATGCGGGCCGGATTATATCGACCCCGCCTTTCACGCCGTCGCGACCGGACGCGCGAGCTTCAATCTCGACTCCTGGACGATGGAGGCCGAGCTGCTCGCGCAGCTGGCGCTGCGCGCCGGTGAGGACGCCGATCTCGTCGTCGCGGAAGGAGCGATGGGGCTTTTCGACGGCGCGCCCGGCGCGCTGGCGCAGACGGGCGCCTCGGCGGACATAGCCGCTCATATCGGCTGGCCCGTGCTGCTGGTGATGGATGTCTCGGGGCAGGCGCAGAGCGCAGCGGCCATAGCGCGCGGCGTCGCGCTGCATGACGCGCGGGTGAGGCTCGCCGGCGTGCTGCTCAATCGCACCGGCTCGGAGCGCCATCGCAAGCTCGCGCAGGAGGCGATCGAGGCGGTCGGCATAAAAGTGCTCGGAGCGCTGCCGCGCGATTCCGGCGTCGCGCTGCCGGAGCGTCATTTGGGTCTGGTGCAGGCCGGCGAGACGCGAGGGCTGGAGGCTCTGCTCGATCGGCTGGCCGAGCGCATGGAGGCCCATGTCGATCTCGACGCCTTGCTCGCCGCCGCGGGAGGCGGCCTCGTCGATCTCGCGCCCGGTCCTCTCCATGTCCCGCATGCGCCGGGCGGCCGCATCGCCGTCGCGCAGGACGAGGCTTTCTCTTTCTTCTACCCGCATCTCGCCCGCGCCTGGCGCGAAGCGGGCGCGGAGATCGTTTTCTTCTCGCCGCTCGCAGATGAAGTCCCGCCGGAGGATTGCGACGCCTGCTGGCTTCCCGGCGGCTATCCAGAGCTTCATGCGAGCCGGCTCGCGGCGGCGCAGAATTTTCTCGGCGGCCTTCGCCGCTTCGCCGCGACGCGCGCGGTCCATGGCGAGTGCGGCGGCTATATGACGCTCGGTCGGACGCTGACCGACGCGGCCGGCGCGGCGCATGAGATGGCCGGCCTGCTCGATCTGGCGACGAGTTTTGCGCAGCGCAAACTTCATTTGGGCTATAGGCGCGCAAGGCTTCTCGCCGATGGCGCGCTGGGCGCCGCGGGCGACGAGCTCGCTGGGCATGAATTCCACTATGCGACCATCGTGAGCGAGAAGGGCGAGCCCTTTGCGATGGTTACAGACGCCTATTCGCAGGAGCAGCGGCCGGCGGGGCTGCGGGCGGGGCGGGTGACGGGAAGCTTCTTCCACGCAATGACGAAAAAAAAGGGCCGCCGGTAACGCCAGCGGCCCAAGTCAAGGGAGGAAACGCCCAAGGAGGGCTACGGAGCGAGAGAAGTTCTCGCTGCGTCGCACTGTTGTATTGCTGCGGCGCACAAGTGTCAAGCGCCTTTTTGGAAGCCCGCCACAATGTCGCGGCGCGACAGAGCCTTTGGCGACAGTTCCGGCGCGGGGCCGCAGCGCACAGCAGCGCTCGCGGCGCCTTTTTCCGACCAATGCAGGCAAAATTGCGACGATCCGCCCTTCGGCGGATCGTCGACATGAAAAAACTGTGAGCTGCTGTTATTTCAGGGGCGAGCGGAGACGGGCAGAGCGTCCCGCAGCGCCGGAACGCCGCTGGAGGCGGCGGCGATCTTGGCGCGGCGCTCGCCTTCGAGCGAGGCCTGCGGCTTCTTGGCCGGATCGGCGCGATGCGACGGCCCCTGAGCCGCGGCGGCTTGGCCCACGGTCTTGGCCATGGCAGGCTTGTTGGCCACGGCGGGCTTGTCGGTCGTTGCGGACTTGGCAGCGCCAGGCTTGAGCGTCGTCGGCTTGGCGGCGGTCTTGGCGACCTCCTGCTTCTCGGCCTTGGCGCTTTCCATCTTGGCGGGCTCGGCTTTGGCGGGCTCCGATTTGGCGACGGCGGGCTCGCTAGCCGCCGGCTCCCTGCGGAAGCCGAGCAATCCGCCGATCGAATCCGTCGCGCCGGCGAGGCCGCCGAGCCTGACCGGCTCGGCCGGGGCGGCGGCTTCCGTCGCTTTCGGCACAGCGGCCTGCTCCACAGCCGCGACCGCGACCTTGATCTCGCTCTCTTTCTTGGCCTTGGCGGCGAGCTTGGCCGCGCTCATGGCCACGACCGGCGAGCGCGATTTGCCGATCTTCTCGTCGAGGGCGATCTCGATCGGCGCCACCAGCGTCTCCGGCCGGCTCACCTCGGCGATGCGCGCGTAGAAATCCGGGTGCTGGCCGCCGTCCTGATAGACGAGGCGCACCGGGCGCACGCCGCTCGCCGCCAGCTCGGCCACCTTGGCGTCGTCCGCAGCGGCTTTCTGCGCGACCTGCGCCTCTATCTCCGCATTGCGGCGCAGCGGCGGGCAGGCGGCGCTGGCGTCGAGCGGCTGGCCATTGGCGGAGGTCGCGTCGAAGACATAACGGCGATTGCAGACGCCGACGCTCGGCTCCTTGCCGGCGACCTCGAAATGGTCGGAGCCTTCCTTCAGCTGCTTCCAAAAGCCGATATTGGGGTCGAGCCTGTGCTTGGCCAGATTCTCCGCCGTCATCTTGAACGGATAGGACTGCATCTGGATCGAGCGCTGGCCATTGTTGAAGGAGGTGCGCAGGATCGCATAGATCTCGGCGATCTGCCGATCGGTCATGGAGAAGCAGCCGGCCGAGGAGCAGGCGCCATGGACCATGATGGAGCCGCCGCTATGGCCATAGGCGCGGTCATAAGCGTTGGGATAGCCGACGTTGAAGGAGAGATAATAGGCCGAGTTCGGATTCATCTGGCCAGGGGTGATGGAATAGAACCCCTCCGGCGCCTGCCGGTCGCCCTCGCGAACCTTCGGCCCGAGCTGGCCGGACCAGCGGCACATGGGGAAGGTCTTGAGATAGGCGTAGCGCCCGTCCGGCCGCTGCTTCCAGATTTGGAACTCGGCCTCTTTCTTATAGGAGCGGATGAGCGTCGGCGATTCCTTGGTGACGCCGGCCTGCTCCATCAGCGCCAAGGTCTCGGGCGGAATGGGCGTCAGCGCGCGCTGCGAGCCGGAGCCGAGATCATTGCAGGCGGAGAGCGCGAGCGACGCGCCGACGAGACTCCAGGGGGCGAGCCGCCCGATGTTTCGGAAGAGATTCATTCTCGCCCCGCTTCCCGAGGTCCGCGCCCAAAGGCGCGAATCACGCCTCGGAGACCCTACCATGACAATAGACGTCGAATTACCAACGTCCTTCTAACGCAAGAGGAAGAATAAGGCCAGAGCGTGGCTGTCCACGCCGGCAAGAGGGCGGCGATCGTCTGTGAGGTTAACGATTGGTTGACGCCGGGAGACCAGAGCAGCGCCCGGATTCGAGCCCGGCGAATGCTGGACGCTGCCGATTCTCGTCTGCTCAGACCTTGCGGCCGACCGAGAGAAAGCGTTCGGCGCGCGCCTCGACGATTTGCGCGCGGGAGAGATTGGCGAGGCCGGCCAGCGCATCGTCTATGCCCTCGCCCACGGCGGCGACGGCGGTCTCGGGATCGCGATGGGCGCCGCCCGGCGGCTCGGCGACGATGACGTCGATAATGCCGAACTTCAGCAGATCTTGCGCCGTGATCTTCATGCTGGTGGCGGCGTCCTGCGCCTTGGAGGAATCGCGCCACAGGATGGAGGCGGAGGCCTCCGGCGAGGCGACCGTATAGACGGAATGCTCCAGCATCAGCACCTTGTTGCAGCTGGCGATGGCGATGGCGCCGCCGGAGCCGCCTTCCCCCACCACCACGGCGACATTGGGCACGCCCAGCGACAGCGACACGTCGATGGAGCGGGCGATCGCCTCCGCCTGTCCGCGCTGCTCCGCGTCTATGCCGGGAAAAGCGCCGAAAGTGTCCACCAGCGAGATGACCGGCAGGCCGAATCGGTCGGCCAGCTCCATGAGACGGGCCGCCTTGCGATAGCCCTCCGGCCGCGCCATGCCGAAATTATGCTGGAGCCGGCTCTCCGTGTCGGAGCCCTTCTCCTGGCCGATGAGGCAGACCGGCTCGCCGCGAAAACGCGCGAAGCCGCCGACGATGGCGGAGTCCTCGCCGAACAGGCGGTCGCCGGCCAGCGGGGTGAACTCGCTGAACAAAAGCCGCACGTAATCGGAGAAATGCGGACGCTGCGCATGGCGCGCGACCTGGATTTTCTGCGTCGGCGTGAGGCTGGCGTAGAGATCGGCCAGCGCCTTGTGCGCCTTGGCCTCCAGCTTGGCGAGCTCGTCGGCGATGGACACGCCGTCGCCTTTGGACAGCGCGCGCAGCTCTTCCACCTTGGTCTCCAATTCGGCGACGGGCTTTTCGAAGTCGAGATAGGAGCGCATGAGGCGAACGACACGGGATTGCGGCTGGAAAGCCTAGCGAAGCGGCGCGGAAACTGGCCGTAACGGCGCGGGAAGTCAAGAACGCGCCGCTTATCCTTGCCCGCCGAAGGCGAAAACGCCGAATTTTTTCCTCGCCGCCCGAAAGCCGGCGATATCTTCTCCGCCGGGGACGGAGAGCGGCGGTCGCCGCCTCGCGCCGGCGCAGCTCGAGCAAAATCCTTTCACGGCGCGGGCGCGCGGCGCGGCGCGACGATTTGCCCTTTCGCCCGAAAGCGCGCTATCGCAGGGCGAAAGCGGCGCGCCGCGCTCTGCGCCACGCCCTTGGCGCAATCTCGAGATTACTGCGCCCGAAAGCGACGCGACGCGCGAATGCGGCGCGACCAACGAGAGGACAGGACATGCAGAGACTCGGAGCGGCCGTCGCCGTCTTCGCGGCGCTAACGCTCGCAGCGGGCGTTCACCTTAGCGACGCCAATCTCTTCCTCCTCGCCGCGGCCGCCGGGCTCTGCGCCTTCACCACCTGGCGCAGCGCGGCGATCTCGAGCTTTCTGAAGATATTCGTCTCCATCTTCTCGGTGGAGACGATCGTCTTCGGCGCGGTGCGGCTGCTCGAGGTCGAGGGGCTGTGGCCCGCCTCCCTCGCCGATTACGCTCTGCCGGAGAGCATGTCGCTCACCGTCGCGGTCTTCTCCATCATCGTCTTCGGCCTCTCGCATATTCCCGTCGTGCGCGAGATGACGCGCATCGCCGATCTCTATTTCGACACGCAGGATCGCGGCGAGGCGAGCATATTCGGGCTCTTTCGATTCGGCGCGCGGGAGCGCAGCATCGCCGTCTCGATGATCGTGCTGCTCGTGCTCATCAATCAGGCGCAGGTCGGCGTCAATGTGCGCCTGTCCTTTTTCAATCGCGATTTCTTCAACGCGATCCAGGAGAAGAACGCCGACGCCTTCTGGCGCCTGCTGCTCTACGTCTTCACGCCCTGGGCCTTCACCTACATCATCAGCGCCGTGATCGAATTCGTCGTGCAATCGCTGATGATCATTCGCTGGCGGCGCTGGCTCACCGAGCATTATGTGTCGAGGTGGCTCGGCGATCATACGCATTATCGAATGGCGCTCGCCGGCAGCCAGACCGACAATCCCGACCAGCGCATCGCCGAGGACGTGAATCGCTTCATCGACGGCGGCACCGACGGATACGGGATCTATTCCTATTCGATCCTGCTGATCCAGACGTTGAGCTCGCTCGTCTCCTTCTCCATCGTCCTCTGGGGCCTCTCGGGCAATTACGCCTTTCCGGGCACAGACATTTTCATTCCGGGCTTTTTGTTCTGGGTGGCGCTGCTCTATGCGGCGGTCGGCACGGTGGTGACGCATCTTCTCGGCCGCACCCTGTCGGGCCTCTACTTCGAGCGCCAGCATCGCGAGGCAGATTTCCGCTTCTCGCTGGCGCGTCTGCGCGAATATAGCGAGCAGGTCGCGCTGCTCTCTGGCGAGAAGGCCGAGCGCTCCTCGCTGGTGAGCCGCTTCACGGCGATCATCGTCAACTATCTGCGCATCGTCACGACGCGCAAGAAGATGATCAGCTTCACGGCGACCTATGGGCAATTGTCGCCGATCATTCCCTATCTGCTCACCGCGCCCTTCTATTTCGCCGGCAAGATCAATCTCGGCGTGATGACGCAGACGTCCGGCGCCTTCGACAAGGTGCAGGACGCGCTGACCTTCTTCGTCACCTACTACACCTCGCTCGCCAATTTCAAAGCGGTGCTGGACCGCCTTTCCTCCTTCGACGAGGCGATCGAGCGCGCAGCGACATTGAGCGCCGCGGCGCCGAAGTTCGAGCGCGGCGCCTCGCCCGAGATCGCCGTCCATGATCTCGCTCTGTCGCTGCCGGACGGGCGGCGCATCGTCGAGGCGCGCGATCTCGTGTTCCGCCCGGCCGAATCGACGCTGCTGACCGGTCCCTCGGGCTCGGGAAAATCGACGCTGTTCCGCGCCATCGCCGGCATATGGCCCTATGGCGAGGGCCGCGTGCGCACGCCGGACGACGCCAATGTGCTGCTGCTGCCGCAAAAGCCTTATATCCCCATCGGCACGCTGGCCGCGGCCGTCGCCTATCCGAGCGCGCCCGACGCCTTCTCTCGCCGCGCGATCGAGGACGCGCTCGACGCCGCGCGGCTCGGGCCGTTCAAATATAGGCTGGACGAGGAGGACGCCTGGTCGCAGCGCCTCTCCGGCGGCGAGCAGCAGCGCGTCGCCGTCGCGCGCGCCTTGCTCGCCGAGCCCGATTGGCTGTTCCTCGACGAGGCGACCTCGGCGCTCGACGAGAAGCTCGAGGGAGAGATCTACGCCATGCTGCGCGAGCGCCTGCCCAATACGACGATCGTATCCATCGGCCATCGCTCGAGCCTGCTCGCCTTCCACCAGCGCCATATCGCGATGGAGCAGGAGGCGGACGGAACCTTCGCGCCGCGCGAAGCGGTGCTCGCATGACGAAATCGGGGGCAGGGGGACGCGAAGGCGGGCGCTCGCTGAAGGAGCGCGTGAAGACGGCGAGAAAGCGCTCGCTGTCCTCGACGCTCTGGCTCGAGCGCCAGCTCAACGATCCTTATGTGGCGCAGGCCAAGCGCGACGGCTATCGCTCGCGCGCTGCCTATAAGCTGCTGGAGATGGACGAGCGCTACAAGCTCTTCGCGCCCGGCAAGCGCATCGTCGATCTCGGCGCCGCGCCAGGCGGCTGGTCGCAGATCGCCGCGACGCGGGTGAAATCGGCCGAGGGCAAAGGCAAGGTCGTCGGCATCGATCTCCTCGACATGGAGCCCATCGCCGGCGTGGAATTCACCGTGATGGACTTCAATGAGGACACCGCGCCGGAGCGGATCAAGATCATGCTCGGCGGCGGCGCCGATGGCGTCATGTCGGACATGGCCGCCAACGCCACCGGCCATAAGCAGACCGATCATTTGAAGATCGTCGCGCTCGCCGAGCTGGCGGCGGATTTCGCTCGAGATGTGCTGGCGCCCGGCGGTTTCTTCGTCGCCAAAGTGCTGCAGGGCGGCACAGAGGGCCAATTGCTGGCGGCGCTGAAGCGCGATTTCGCGCAAGTGCGCCATGTGAAGCCGGCGGCGAGCCGCGCCGATTCCGCCGAGCTCTATGTTCTCGCCACCGGATTTCGCGGCGGCTGAAATCGCGCGCTTCTAGGCCGTCGTTCCGTCGGCCTCGATCGGCTGCTCGCCGGTCAGCCCCTCTCCCGCCGTCGGCGCGAGCCTGCGGAAGATGAGGACGGAGGAGGCCGAGACCGCCGTCACCGCGAGAAAAGCCGCATCGAAATCCGTGAGCTGCAGCGCGCCGCCGCCGTGCAGCGCGCGCGCCGTCTCGAGCGTCGCGGCGCCGAGCGAGACGCCGGCGGACAGGGCCAATTGCTGGCCGGCCGAAGCGAAGCTCGTCGCCCGGCTCATCGCCTGAGACGCGATATCGGCGTAGCCGATCGCATTCAGCGCGGTGAATTGCAGCGAGCGGAAGAAGCCGCCGACGAGCAGCAGGCTCATGATGATCCAATGCGGCGTTTCCGGCGTGAACAGCGCGTTGAGGAAGAAGAAGCCCGCCGAGATCAGCGCATTGACGATGAGCACGCGGCGAAAGCCGAAGCGGCTCAGAATGGGCTGCGCCGTCGTCTTCATCACCATC
Organism: Methylosinus sp. LW4; assembly: GCF_000379125.1. Classification (NCBI taxonomy): domain Bacteria; kingdom Pseudomonadati; phylum Pseudomonadota; class Alphaproteobacteria; order Hyphomicrobiales; family Methylocystaceae; genus Methylosinus; species Methylosinus sp. LW4. Next base: position 211,815 of record NZ_KB900626.1, read on the forward strand.
GCGCCGATGGCGGCGATGAAGGTCAGCGAGCCCGATTGAAACGCCGTGAGGCCGAAGCTGGTCTGCAACATCAGCGGCAGCAGGAATGGCGAGGCGCCGAGCCCCGTGCGAAACAGAAAGCCTCCGATGATGGAGGCGCGGAAGGTCGGCACGCGCAACAGATCGAGATCGATGATCGGATGCGGCGTGCGTCGCGCATGGCGCACATAGAGGAGCAGCGCGAGCGCCCCGGCGGCGACCAGCCCCGCCGCGGCCGGCGCCGGAACAATGCGCTGGCCGAGCGCGCCGAGGCCGAAGACGAGGCTCGACAGGCCGAATCCCGAGAGCAGAAAGCCGCGAATGTCGAGCGGCGGGACGCTCTCCTCGCGCAGATCGGGAATATAGCGGGTGACGAGCGCGATGCCGAGCAGGCCGATTGGCACATTGATCCAGAAAATATAGCGCCAATGGAAATAGGTGGCGATGAAGCCGCCGAGCGGAGGCCCCACCACCGGGCCGATCAGCGCCGGAATGGTGAGATAGGCGAGCGCGCGCACCAGATCGTGACGCGGCGCCACGCGCAGCAGCACCAGCCGTCCGACCGGCACCATCATGGCCCCGCCGAGCCCCTGGACCACGCGCGCCGCCACCACGCCGGCGAGCGAGGCGGAGAAGCCGCAGAGAATGGAGCCGATGGTGAAGACGAGGATCGCCGCGCGAAACACCCGCCGCGCGCCGAAGCGATCGGCGACCCAGCCGGAGAGCGGAATGAAGACCGCGAGCGAGAGGAGATAGGAGGTCAGCGCGAGCTTCAGAGCGATGGGGTCTTCGTGCAGATCGGCGGCCATTGCGGGCAGGGCGGTGGCCAGCACGGTGCCGTCGAGATTCTCCATGAACAGCGCTGTCGCGATGATGAGCGGCGTGGCGGCGAAGGAAGGCAACGGACCCCATGTCTTTCGAGCGGATCGGCGCGGCGCGGCCGCGGCTGGAGCCTTCCTTATGCGCCTATTCTCGAAGCGCCGCCAATGGCCGGCCTCGGCGGCGCTCGCCCCGTCGCCGGAGGGGTGGCTCGGGCGACGGGGCGCTCTGCGTCAGATCGTCTGCTGGGGAGCGGTCCAGCCGGCCGTGCGCCAGCTCTGCTCGAGGCCCCAGCGCCAATGATGATGGTGGCGCCAATGATGGTGGTGATGATGGCGCCAGTGGTGATGGTGGTGGTGATGATGCCGATGGTGGCCGCGGGCGGAGGCCACGCCGGGCAGCATCAGCGCGCCGATGAGGGCCGCCGCATAAACCATAGGTCGAAACATGCCGTTCTCTTCCCTTCTGGCGAGGCGGCCCCCAGCGCCGCCTCGGCCGGGGAGGAACGTCGGTTGAGCGGCGATCGTTCCCGCGCGCTCGGGGCGCCTCGGGCGCGCGGCCCGGCATGGTGAATGGCCCGTTAAAAAAATCAGCCGGCGATCGCGTCGAAGATCAGCTTGCCGTTGAGCGCGATGATGGCGACGGCGATGACGGCGGCGACGATGGTGGACCGTCTCGGCGCTGCGAGCTCGCCCATCAGCCGGCGCGAGGCGGTGAACCAGACCAGCGGCACGACGGCGAAGGGCAGAGTGAAGCTCAGCACTACCTGGCTCAGCACCAGCAGCCGGCCGGTGGCCTGCTCGCCCGAGATCAGCGTCACGCCGACGGCCGGGACGATGGCGATGAGCCGCGTCACGAGACGGCGAAGCGCGGGCTTCATGCGCAGCTCGACAAAGCCTTCCATCACGATCTGCCCGGCCAGCGTCGCCGTGACGGTGGAGTTGAGCCCGCAGGCGATGAGGGCGATGGCGAAGAGCTTGGCGGCGATCGGCGCGCCGAGCAGCGGGGCGATCAGCGTGTAAGCTTGGCCGAGCTCGGCGACCTCGGTATGGCCGGAGGCGTGGAAGACGGCGGCCGCCAGCACGAGAATCGAGCCATTGATGACGAGCGCGAAGAGCAGCGCCAGCGAGCTGTCGAAAATGGCGAAGTCGATCGCCTCTCGCCTCTCGGCCGAGCTGGCGCCGACGGCGCGCGTCTGCACGATATAAGAGTGCAGGAAAAGATTGTGCGGCATCACCGTCGCGCCGAGAATGCCGAGGCCGATATAGAGCATCTCGGGATTTTCGATCAGCGCGCGGCTGGGGACGAGGCCGGCGGCGACCTCATGGAGATCGGGCCGCGCCAGCAGCAGCTGTCCGCCGAAGGCGAGCGCGATGATCCCCAGCATGGCGACGACGAAAAGCTCGATCTTGCGGAAGCCGAGGCGCTCGAAGGCGAGCACCAGGAAAGTGTCCAGCAGGGTGACGACGACGCCGGCGGCGAGCGGCAGGCCGAACAGCAATTGCAGGCCGATCGCCGTGCCGATCACCTCGGCGAGATCGGTCGCCAATATGCCGGCCTCGGCCAGCAGCCAGAGCCCGACCGAGGCGGAGCGCGGAAACTGGCGACGACAGGCGCTGGCGAGATCGAGGCCGGTGGCGAGGCCGAGCCGCGCTGTCAGCGATTGCAGCACAATGGCCATGAGGCTGGACAGAACGGCGACGAAGAGCAGGGCCGCGCCGAATTTGGAGCCGCCGGCGAGGGCGGTCGCCCAATTGCCGGGGTCCATATAGCCGGTGGCGACGAGATAGCCCGGCCCGAGGAAGATGAAGAGGCGGCGAAAGCCGACGGTCTCGCGCGGCACGCGCACCGAGCCGCGCATGTCGCTGCGCGTCGCGCCGAGCGTGGCGGAAATTTCGGGCGAGACGGCGTGCATGAGGCGACCTCTGCTGCGCCCGCCCGGAGGCGGGCCACTCGGGACGATATAGGCCCCTCCCGCCGCGAGCGCCAGCAGGCTCGAGGTCGGCTTTTCGCAGGCGCCCCTTCTCGCCCTCGAGGCGCTGTGGCGGACTCGGACGTTTCTATGTCGCAATGCGTAGCGGGATGCGTCGAGCCGGCGCCGAGCCTGCGGCGAAACGCTAAAATTTGTGACCTTGTTGCAACAGTCGGCGAGATAGTTTTGCGCGAGCCGGGCAAAGGGCCACATGCCCCTTTTCAGCCATAAACGCTGCGCTAATCTCGGCCCGTCACAAGGTCATCTGAGGACAGAAGAGACGCCTTCCGCGCCGGCTCGTCGCGGGAGCAGGGTCTTTTATGTTCTCGAAGCCTGTCGTCGATTTCGGCGGTGACGATGGCGGTGTTCGTGCGCGGCGTTTTCGAGACGCCGGCTGCGTTGAGAAAGTCAGATCCTCGATGATCGTGTTTCTCCAGGCGATTGCGTCGACGGTGGGGCCGCGCGGGCGTCATAGGGCGCTGCTTCTCGCGCTCGGCGCCGCGACGGTCGGCTCTCTCGCGGCAGGCCCCGCCGCCGCTTTCGACGCGTCGGAGCCGCGCTCCATCGCCGCCGCCACCCAGCCGCTGACCATCTTCAAGGATCCGCAGGCCGCTCTGCGCGCCGGCCTCGAGAGCTACCACGCCGGCAACACCAAAAAGTCGGTGGAGGCGCTGCGCTATGCGGCGGACGGCGGCGAGTCGCTGGCGCAATGGAAGCTCGGCCGCATGTACGCCGATGGCGACGGCGTCGCCCGCGACGACGCCAAGGCCTATTCCTATTTCGCCAAGCTGGTCGAGCATTTCGCCGATGACGAGCCGAGCCCGCGCGAGCGGCTGATGGCGGCCGGCGCCTTCGTGGCTGTCGGCGTCTATTATCTCGAGGGGATCGCCGCGGCGAAGATCGCGCCGGACGCCGGCCGCGCTTTCGATCTCTTCCGCTACGCCGCGACCTATTTCGGCAACGCCGACGCTCAATATAATCTCGCGCGCATGTATCTGGACGGCAATGGCGTCTCCAAGGACGCCCGTCAGGCCGCCAATTGGCTCGATCTCGCCGCGCGCAAGGGCCATGCGCCGTCGCAGGCGCTGCTCGGCCATCTGATGTTCAATGGCGAGGCCGGCGGTCCGCCGCAGCGCGCCCGCGGGCTCATGTATCTCACTCTGGCGCGCGAGGCCGCCGGCGATCGGCCGACCGATCAATGGATCGTCGAGCTGCATTCCCGCGCGCTGGCGCGGGCGAGCGAGTCGGACCGCAAGGCGGCCGTGGCCATGCTCGAATATTATCTGACGCGCCGGGACTAGAGCCCCTCATCTCCAGCCGAGAGAAGCGAGGCGATCCTGGAGCCGTCGGGCCCCGGGATCGCCTTTTTGCGTCGTGCTCCCGCTTGCTTTTCCCCTGCCTGACTAATTTTGTCGCGCGCGCACATGCCGCATTGTGTCTCGAAAAGAGTTGGTGTAGGCTGACGCCGATGCGACGCTTTGCCGCGCGCATCTCGTGCAAAAAAACAAAATAAAGCACTAACATTCGGAGGATCGTCACATGTCAACAATCGGACACAGCAGCGCTGAGATCGGCAAGACCGTCCTGTGGCTGGTCGGCATTGTCGCTTTCGTCATCATCGCGCTGACGAAGGTCCCGGACTGGATTTCCCCCGCCGGCACCAACGGCACGGGCAACGGCAGCGACCCGGGCGTCGGCCGCACCGTGAAGATGATTCAGTAATCACGACGATCCTTCGCCTTTCGTCTGCGGCTTCGCCGACCCTTCTCGTGAAGCCCACGGCATGGCGTTGATCGCCGACTTTTGAAAAGTCGCCACTCGATCCGCCTCCTCCGCCCCCTTGTCGCGACAAGAGGGCGGAGTGAGGGGGACGAGGAGGCGCCGGGGAGGAGACCTCCCCGCCTCGCGAGCGCGCCGCCTGCGGCCTCGCAATCTCCCCCGCCGAATCGCAAATCAAAATTGCAGCGTGGCCGCGAAGCGAACGCCCGGAAGCGCTGCGATGTCGCGCAGCGTCTCGCGCGGCGCGGGCTCGTCGGTCGCGACAATGGCGACGGCGGAGCCGCCGGGCCGATCCCGCCCCAGCGCGCAAGTGGCTATGTTCACGCCGGCGGCGCCGAGCAGGCCGGCGAAGCGTCCGATGAAGCCGGGCCTGTCGGCGTTGGAGACGAAGATCATCCGCTCGGAAAATTCCGATTCGACGCGCACGCCGTCGGCGGCGACGATTCGCGGCCGCCCGTCGTGGAACAGCGAGCCGGCGAGCGTCCTCTCTCCGTCTCGCGTCTTCACCGAAATCGCGATCAGCGAATCATAATCGCCTTCGCCGGTGCGCGTCGCCTCGTCGATCGTGATCGCGCGCTCCTTGGCGATGGCGAGCGCCGAGACGAGATTGACCTCGGCCAGCGCCGGCCGCAGCACGCCGGCGACCGCGGCCGCGGTCATCGCCGCGATATTGCGCTGCGCTGCCGCACCCTCATAGGCGACCGAGATGCGCTCGATCGGCGAATCCGTCGCCTGGCCGAGGAAGGAGCCGAGCTTTTCGGAAAGATCGACGAAAGGCGCGAGCCGCGGCGCCTCTTCAGCGCCGATCGAGGGGAAGTTCACCGCATTGACGATCGCGCCGCGCGTCAAAAAATCCGACATTTGCTCGGCGATCTGCACGGCGACCTTCTCTTGCGCCTCTACGGTCGAGGCGCCGAGATGCGGCGTGCAGACGATATTGGGACGTGAGAACAGCGGGTTTTCGCGCGCCGGCTCGGTCTCGAACACATCGAGCGCGGCGCCGGCGACATGGCCCTCGTCCAGCGCCGCGACCAGCGCCGCCTCGTCGACGAGCCCGCCGCGCGCGCAATTGATGATGCGCACGCCGCGCTTTGTTTTCTTCAAAGATTGCGCGTTCAGCAGATCGCGCGTCTTGGCGGTGAGCGGCGTGTGAAGCGTGATGAAATCGGCGCGCGCCAGCAGCTGTTCGAGATCGACCGGCTCGACGCCGAGCCGTTTGGCGCGCTCCTCGGTGAGGAAGGGATCATAGGCGATGACGCGCATGGAGAAGCCGAGCGCGCGCGTCGCGACATTGGCGCCGACATTGCCGCAGCCGATGACGCCGAGCGTCTTGCCGGCGAGCTCGACGCCCATGAATTTGCTCTTCTCCCACTTGCCGGCGCGGGTGGAGGCGTCGGCGGCGGGAATTTGCCGCGCCAGCGCCAGCATCAGCGCCATCGTATGCTCGGCGGTGGTGATGGAATTGCCGAAGGGCGTGTTCATCACGATCACGCCGCGCGCCGTCGCCGCGGGCACATCGACATTGTCGACGCCGACGCCGGCGCGGCCGACGACCTTCAGCCGCTCGGCCCGCGCGAGCAGCGCCTTGTCGACTTGCGTGGTCGAGCGAATGGCGAGGCCGTCATAGGCGCCGATGGCGGCGGCGAGCGCGCTCGGCTCCTTGCCGAGCTCCGGCCGATAATCCGCCTCTATCTCGCGGGAGCGGAACAGATCGAGCGCTGCGGGCGAGAGCGCGTCGGAAACGAGCACGCGTTTGGGCATAGGGCCTCCCTCGGGCCGCGCCCGAGATTTCGCCCCCTTCGGCGCCGCGCTGGCGCGGCGGCCGTCCCTTTCCCTAGATCGTGACGAGCGGCCGGCGTCTCAAGCCGCTTTGGCGGCCTGTGAGACCGCCTCGGCATAGGCCCAGTCGATCCATTGCGTCAGCGCGACCACATCGCTGGCCTCCACCGTGGCGCCGCACCAGATGCGCAGGCCGGGCGGGGCGTCGCGATAGGCGCCGAAGTCGAAGCCCGCGCCTTCTTTCTCGACGAGGCCGACGAGGCGCGCGGCGAGCGCGGATTGCTCGGCGCGCGGCAGGCTGGCGACGGCGGGATCGGCGAAGACGAGGCAGACGCCGGTGTTGGAGCGCGTCGCCGGGTCCTTGGCGAGATGGGTGAACCAGGGCGTCTTCTCGACCCAGTCATGCACCACTTTGGCGTTGGCGTTCGCCCGCGCGAACAGCGCGTCGAGCCCGCCGATCGACTTGGCCCATTTCAGCGTGTCGAGATAATCCTCGACGCAGAGCATGGAGGGCGTGTTGATCGTGTCGCCCTCGAAAATGCTCTCCACGAGCTTGCCGTTCTTGGTGAGGCGGAAAATCTTCGGCAGAGGCCAGGCGGGCGTGTAGCTCTCGAGCCGCTCCACGGCGCGCGGCGAGAGAATCAGCATGCCATGCGCCGCCTCGCCGCCCATCACCTTCTGCCAGGAGTAGGTGACGACATCGAGCTTGTCGAAATCGAGCGGCTGCGCGAAGGCGGCCGAGGTGGCGTCGCAGATCGTCAGCCCCTTGCGGTCGGCGGGGATGAAATCGGCGTTCAGCACGCGCACGCCGGCGGTGGTGCCGTTCCAGGCGAAGACGAAATCATTGTCGAAGTCTATCTTCGACAGATCGGGCAATTCGCCGAAGGGGGCGACGAAGCTGCGGGCGGCGCCCGGCTTCAGCTGCTCGATGATGTCCGTGACCCAATCCGCGCTGAAGCTCTCCCAAGCCGCGACATCGACGCCGCGCGCGCCGATCATCGACCACAGCGCCATCTCGACGGCGCCGGTGTCGGAGGCGGGGACGATGGCGATGCGATGGCTCGCCGGCACGCGAAGGACCTCGCGCGTCAGATCGATGGCCTCTTTCAGCTTCGCCTTGCCGGCCGGGGAGCGATGCGAGCGGCCGAGCGCCGCCCCGGCGAGCGCGTCCAGCGTCCAGCCGGGACGCTTGGAGCAAGGACCTGAAGAGAAACGCGGATCGGCCGGCTTCACGCCGGGCTTTTGGATGGGCATATTCGTGCTGCCTCCCCGGGGCATGGATTTTCGGAGCCTGCGCTACGCGCAACACGTCTTCGCGTCAAGTCGGGCGCGAGCTGTGGCGGGGCGGTCATGGCCGGCCGCGCGGCGGCGGGGAGCTTTTCGCGAAGGGAGGGCCGCCGCCGGCAGGCCGGTCGTCGAGCCAGACGCGGCGGCGCGACCCTCAGTCGATCAGATAGCGGAAGCCGAGCCGCACCTGCTGAATGTCGAGCTTGCGGGTATGGCTGACGCCGAGCGCGTCCTTGCCCGAGATCGAGCCCAGATTGAGATAGCGATAGCCGATGTCCACCGCCCAATGATCGGTGATGTCATAAGCGAAGCCGCCCATGAAGGCATAGGCGAATTTGAGATAGGTGTTGGAGTAGCTGCGGTCCCAATTGGCCATATAGGTGCCGAGCGTGTAGGGGTCGGTCCAGGTCGTTCCGGCATAGGGAACGAGATTGCCCATGTACCATTGCACCTGGGCCTTCTGGAACAGTACGTCGACGCCGGCGCCGGCGCCGATATAGGGCGTGAGGCCGCCCCAGGTGCCGAGGTCGATATAGACATTGCCGAGGAAGACCGAGGCGGTCCCGCGGCTCTGCGAATAGGGGAAGCAATTGGTGTAGATGCCGACCGAGTCGGTGTAGGGTCCGCCCGCCGGCGTGCCGACCGCTCCGGTCTGACAGGGCGTCTTCACATAGGAGGCGCCCGATCGGCTGTAGAGCGGCTGATAATCGGCGGTGACGTCGGTGCGTAGCCAGCTGTTGTAGCGATAGCCGAAGCCGATGCCGGCCGACCAGTTGTTGACGAAATTATTCGCTGTCACCGCGCCGTCGATGTTCAGCACGGGCGTGCGCGCCGCGGCGATGTCGCCGCGCAAATACCAGCCGGTGCCCAGCTCGACGGGCTGGGAGTCCTGCTCGGGCGGAGAGAAAAAAGGCATATCCGCGGCGGCGGCGGAGCCGGCGGACAGAAGGCCCAGGGTCGCCGCCAGCAGCCCCGCCCCGGCGCAGGAACCGGAAAATCTCATTGGTTCATCCTCGCTACGCGCCGGGCGGCCTGAATCGGGCCGCGACGCGGGTGATGAACGATGAGTAAGTGATTATGCTTAATTGTTACTTAATGAGCGCCGCCGCTGGCCTGTCGCCGCAGCGGCGCTCCTGGTCCCGTCAAACGAATCCCAGTCCCGTCAAATGAGATTGAAGGCGCGCGTCAGCAGCGGCGACAGGATCAGCAGAATGAAGCCGAGATAGATCGCGCCCAGCGCGAAGGCTGGAATGAAGCGCATCCCGGCGTGGCGATAGATCCACAGGAACACGGTGAACTTCCACAGCACCAGCGGAAACAGCACGAAGCCGACGAGCTTCAGGGCCGGCATCGGCGGCGGAAATATCTGCGCCACCGCGAGCGTCAGCAAGAAGGATACGAGGCCGATGACCGCGCCCGTGGCGGTGAGGGCGATCAGCGTATGCTGAAAGCGCTCGCGCGTTCCGGTCAGCAGCAGCGCGCCGAAGGTCAGCGCGGCGAGCAGAGCGGCGCTCACCAGTCCGTAAGCGATCGAGGGGGGGATGTCGGCGCTCACCAATTGGCCGCCCGTCTCGGTGAGAATATAGGCGGCGAGGCTGATCCACAGCGCCGGCCGGCTGTCGGGCATAGAGGCCGGCCCGGCCTCGAGCTTGATGAGGTCGAGGAGCGCCTTGGGCGTCGGCGGCAGGCTGATGGACGGCGAGATCGACATATGACGGCCTATCGGGTTGGAGCCTCGGCGGCGGAAGGTCGCGACCTGCGCCCCCGCTTTGCGCAAAAGCGGCGAAGCCTGCGGTTCGAGTGAGCCGCAGGCGCCGCCGCCGCAGCCGTCTCTAACATGCTTTTCGGCGCGGCGGAACAATGGCCGTACGGGCGGGGCTCAGGGCAGGGAGCGCGTCCAGTCCTCCGTCGCGATCACCTGCGCGACGCGATGCGCCGCCTCCGCCCAGGAGACGCGGCTGACGGCGGAGGGGTCGGCCGTCGCGCTTCCGTCGAGCAGCTCCCGAATGCGCGTTGCGAGAGCGGCCGGATCATTGACGCGGAAATAGAGGGCGCCGGCGCCGCCGACCTCGCGGAACACGGGAATGTCGCTGCAGATCACCGGCCGGCCGCGACGCGCGGCCTCGGCGATCGGCAGGCCAAAGCCCTCTGCATAGGAAGGAATGAGCGCCGCCGCGCTCTTGTCGTAGAGAAAGGCGAGCTCGGCGTCGCCGATATCGTCGAGCCAGAACAGGCGCCGCCCGAATTCGGCGTGGCCGCGGATCTCGGCGGCGATCGCCTCCTCGAACCAGCCGCGCCGCCCGACGAAGACCAGCCGCACATCGCGGCCCTCGCGCCACAGCGTCTCGAAAGCTTTCAGCGCGACGCGATGGCCCTTGCGCGGCTCCACAGTGCCGACGCTCAGAAACATGGCGCCGCCCGCGGCTGCGGCGGCGATCTGCGGCCGCGGCGCGGCGGGCGCGCCATCGGCGATATCCGAGCCGCAATGGAACCAGCCGATCGAAAGGCCGGGTCGATGCTGCAGCCCGGCCTCCGCCACATAATCCGCCAGCTCCTCGGCGACCGTGCGCGAGATGGCGAGAAAGGCGTCGCTCTCGAGCAGCGCGCGGCGCAGCCAGGCCTCATAGCGCGGCGGCGTCACCTCATGGCAGGCGTGCGGATAGAGGACGGGGATGAGATCGAAAATGCAGGTGACGATCTCGCCGCCGCCGGCGCGAATGCGCGAGAAGACCGGCCGAAACTCCTCGAAAGCGTTCCAGCTGTCCGAGAGCATGAAGAAGCGATCGCCCGGCTCTATCTCGATTTCGCGATCCGGGCCGGGGGCTCCGTCGATGAGCGCGGCGACGAAAGCCTCGCAGGTGAAGAGCCGGCCGCCCTCGCAGCGCACGGCGATCACGGGAATGGGAAGCGCCGGATCGCGATAGAGCCCCTGCGTGATCTTTTTTACGACGCGCTGGATTCCCGTGCCGGCGTCGCGCCGCGCCGTCGCCGTCACATCGACGAGCAGCCGTCGCGGCTTTTGCGTTGCGCCCCGAGCGGCGGGCTCCAAAACGGCGGACTCGATGGCGGGCGGGGCCGCGCGAGAGAAGAGTCGCAGCAGCGGCGTCACAGCATCGACGAGCGCGGCCTCGAAACGGCGCAGCGGCCGGAAGATCAGCCAGGCGGCGGAATAGACGTTCTTCTCGCGCTCATGGACGAGATACAGAAGCTCGGCGCGCAGAAAATCGAGCTGATGCTCGAGCAGGCGATTGCGCTCCTCGAGACGTCGTTCGCGCTCGCTGGTCATTTCGCGGCTTCTGCGGCCGCGCGACAATAATCGAGCAGATCGACGAGCGTCTCGTCGATCGCTCGGCGCGGGCTCCAGCCTGTCGCCGCGCGCAGCTTGGCGGCGTCGCAGCGGGCGATCGGTATGTCGGCCGGCCGCAGCCGCGCGGGATCGACGACAATCTCGAAATCGCGTCGCGCCAGCGCGCGCATTTTCTCGACCAGGGACACGAGCGGGCGCGTCTCGCCCGAGGCGATGTCGAAGACATTGCGGTCGGGAAGACCGGGCGCGACGGCGACGAGCCGCAGATAGGCGTCGATGACGTCGCGCACGTCGAGAAAATCGCGCTGCACGGAAAGATCGCCGACCGACAGGCGCGGCTCGGCGCGTCCGCTCTCGATCTCGACGATCTGCGCGGCGAAGGAGGAGACGGCGAAGCGCTTGTCCTGGCCCGGGCCGATATGGCTGAAGGGGCGCGCCACGATGAGCCGCGCCGTCTTCGGCAGCACATCCGCCAGCATCGCCTCGGCCGCCAGCTTGGAGCGGGCGTAGACGCTGAGCGGCCGCGGGACCATTTCCTCATGCGCCGGGCCGTCTATGAGGCTCGCGCCATAGACGTCCGCGGTGGAGGCGAAGAGCAGGACGGCCGCAGGCGCGTGGCGGGCGAGCGCCGAGGCGAGATTGAACGCGCCGTCGAAATTGACGCGCCAAGTCTCTTCCGCCGCCAGGAAGGACTGCGCCGCCGAGGCCTGCGCGGCGAGATGAACGACGAGATCGGGCTGCGCCTGCGCGATGGCGGCGTCGACCGATTTGGGATCGAGCAGATCGAAGGCGATCGGCGTCCAGCGCCGCTCCGGCGCCGGCTCGCCCGGTCGCGCCAGCGACAGGCGTTGCGCTTCAGGATAGGCGCCCGCCAGCGCCTCCAGCAAATGGCGCCCGACGAAGCCGGAGCCGCCGGTCACCAATATGCGTTCGTAGCGGGCCGTGGATGAGGACGTGGGCTCCACGCTCATCGAGTCGCCGAGTCCCGGCTCAGCCGCTCGAGATCGGCGTCGACCATCTCGCGAATGAGCGCATCGAGCGATATCTCGGGCGCCCAGCCCAGCGCCTTGCGCGCCTTGCTGGAATCGCCGAGCAGAACGTCCACTTCCGCCGGGCGGTAGAATTTCGGATCGATCACCACATGCGCCTCCATGTCGAGGCCGGCATGCGCGAAAGCGATGCGGCACATGTCGCGCACAGTGGTGGTGACGCCTGTCGCCACCACATAATCGTCCGGCGTCTCCTGCTGCAGCATCAGCCACATGGCGCGCACATAATCGCGCGCATGGCCCCAGTCGCGCTTGGCGTCTATGTTGCCGAGGCGAAGCTCCTTGGCGAGGCCGAGCTTTATGCGCGCTACGCTATCCGTCACCTTGCGGGTGACGAATTCTATGCCGCGCAGCGGGCTCTCATGATTGAAGAGGATGCCCGAGGAGGCGTGCATTCCGAAGCTCTCGCGATAATTGACCGTGATCCAATGGCCATAGAGCTTGGCGACGGCGTAAGGCGAGCGCGGATAGAAGGGCGTCTTCTCGCTCTGCATCGGTTCTTGAATGAGGCCGTACATTTCGGAGGAGGAGGCCTGATAGAAGCGCGCGCCGGGGGCGCCGAGCCGCAGCGCCTCGAGCATATTGGCGACGGCGACGGCGGTGATATTGGCGGTGAGAATGGGCTGGCGCCAGGAGGAGGCGACGAAGGATTGCGCGGCGAGATTGTAGACCTCGTCCGGCTTCACCTCCTGCACGATGCGCAGCAGGCTGGAGAGATCGCTAAGATCGCCGTCGAGCAGCTGCACGTCATTGGCGACGCCGAGCCAGCGCAGGCGATGGTCCTCGACGCCGCGGTGCGAGGAGCGGCGGATCACGCCGGAGACTTCATACCCTTTGCCGAGCAGAAGCTGTGCGAGATAGGCCCCATCCTGTCCGGTAATGCCCGTCAGCAGCGCGCGTTTCGTCATGCGAAGAACCTCATAGCGGCCGGCTCCGCGCGCCCGGGAACGTCGCATCGCCTGCGTTTTGGACGCGGCGTCGGGCGGGCGCCGGCGATTCGGCTCGAGGAGGCGAGCCGTGGCGACGAGCGCCCGCGTCTTACAAAAGGCCCAGCCCGAAGGCAAGCCTCGCAGGCGCCGGAGGCGCGCGCGCTCCCTTTCGGGGACGCGCCGATTCGTGATAGCGCTGCGAGCGGCGAAAGAGGCGATAAAATGGCGCAGGCGGAAGCATTGGCGACGGAAGAGCGAGAGTTGAGCGCGCTGATGGCCGAGCTCGGCGCCGGCGCCCGGCGAGCGGCGAGGGCGGTCGCTCTGGCGCCGGCCGAGACCAAGAACGCGGCTTTGCGCGCCGCCGCGGCGGAGCTGCGCCGCCGCACGCCGGAGCTGCTCGCCGCCAATGCGCTGGATGTCGCGGAGGCGAAAGCGCGCGGCACGGTCGCCTCTTTCCTCGATCGGCTGACGCTCGATCCCGCGCGCGTCGAGGCGATGGCGCGCGGCCTCGAGGAGATTGCCGAGCTCGCCGATCCGGTCGGCCGGCTGCTGGCGTCCTTCGAGCGCCCGAATGGCCTGCTCATCGAGCGCGTGGCGACGCCGCTCGGCGTCATCGGCGTCATTTATGAGAGCCGGCCCAATGTCACGGCCGACGCCGGCGGCCTCTGCCTCAAGGCTGGCAACGCCGCCATTTTGCGCGGCGGCTCGGAGAGCCTGCGCTCCTCGCGCGCGATCCACGCTTGTCTCGTCGCCGGCCTCGTCGCGGCGGGCCTGCCGGAGGCGGCGATCTCGCTGGTCCCGGTCGCCGATCGCGCCGCCGTCGGCGCCATGCTCGCCGGGCTGGATGGCAATATCGACGTCATCGTGCCGCGTGGCGGAAAAAGTCTCGTCGCGCGCGTGCAGCATGAGGCGCGCGTGCCGGTCTTCGCCCATCTCGAGGGCATTGTTCATGTCTTCGTCCACGCGCAAGCCGATCTCGACATGGCGAAGCGAATTCTGCTCAACGCCAAGCTGCGCCGCACAGGTATTTGCGGCGCCGCCGAGACGCTGCTGGTCGATCGCGCCTGCGCGGCCACGCATCTCGAGCCGCTGGTGAAGATGCTGCTCGACGCCGGCTGCGAGGTGCGCGGCGACGCCGCGACGCAGGATGTCGATGCGCGCGTGCTGCCGGCGAGCGAGGAGGATTGGCGCGCCGAATATCTCGACGCGATCATCGCCGTTCGCGTCGTCGATGGGCTGGACGCGGCGATCGCGCATATAGAGACCTACGGCTCGCATCACACGGATTGCATCATCACGCAGAATGAGGATGTCGCCCGGCGCTTCATGGCGGAGGTGGATTCGGCGATCGTGCTGCACAACGCCTCGACGCAATTCGCCGATGGCGGCGAGTTCGGCTTCGGCGCCGAGATCGGCATAGCGACGGGCCGCATGCATGCGCGCGGCCCGGTCGGCGTCGAGCAGCTCACCTCCTTCAAATATCGCGTCCACGGCGCCGGGCAGGTCAGAGGATGATCGCGCGATCTTCGTGCGCGATTCCTTCTCCCACTCGTGGGAGAAGGTGGCCCGGCGAAGCCGGGTCGGATGAGGGTCCCGGCGATTGTCGAAGTCGTGAGGGCGTATCCGGCTGGGATGCAGAACGTCACGAGGGCCCTCATCCGACCTCGCTGCGCGAGGCCACCTTCTCCCACGAGTGGGAGAAGGGGCGCGAGCTTTCGAAGATTTCGCGATGATTCGTCTGCCGCCTCACGCGCCGGGGATGCGCATCGGCCTGTTCGGCGGCTCTTTCGATCCGCCGCATGAAGGCCACGCCCATGTCTCGCAAGTGGCGTTGCAGAGGCTGGCGCTCGATCGCCTCTGGTGGCTGGTGACGCCCGGCAATCCGCTGAAGGAGACCGCCGGCCTGCCGTCTCTGGCGCAGCGCATCGCCGCGGCGCAGAAAATCGCCCGCGATCCGCGCATAGTGGTCACGGGGCTCGAGGCGGAGATCGGCGCGCGCTATACGGCGGATACGCTGCGCTTTCTGCATCGGCGCTGTCCGGGCGTGCGCTTCGTCTGGATCATGGGCGCCGATAATCTGCTGCAATTCCACCGCTGGCGCGATTGGCAGGAGATCGCGCAGACGACGCCGATCGCCATCGTCGATCGGCCGGGCGCGACCTTTCGCGCCGCCGCGGCCAAAGCGGCGCAACGCTTTGCGTCCGCGCGCCTGCCGGAGAGCGCGGCGGCGCTGCTCGCCGACATGCCGCCGCCCGCTTTCGTCTATCTGCATGCGCCGCGCGTCGCGCAATCGTCCACCGCGCTGCGCAGCGCGAGATTATTTGCCGGCGCTGCGGCGCTGCCACCAGAGCAGGGCTGCCCCTAGGCCGATCATCGGCACGACGACCAGCACATAGGTCCAGATCGTGCCTTCGTCATAAGGGTGACTGTCGTAATAGCCGAACTCCACCGCCTGCTGATACGGGTTACGGAAGAAGAAGGTGACGAACACCCACAAAGCGAGAATGACCGCCGTGAAGAACATCAGCTGACGGCTGGCCAGCAGACGCGGAATGCGATCCTTCGGGGGCTCTTCGGTCATAGGCGGCGCTCCTCTATCGTTATTTTTCTACCTTCGCCTCACATTATCACACCGCCGCGCCGTAGAGATCATAGGCGTCGGCGCGGTCGATCTTCACCGTCACAATGTCGCCGGCGCGCAGCGGGCGGCGCGAGGAGATGTGCACCGTTCCGTCGATCTGCGGCGCATCCGCCTTGCTGCGCCCGCGTGCGAGGCCTGTGGCGCCGCCGCCGGGCTCGTCCACCAGAACTTGCAGGCGCTTGCCGATCTTGCGCTTCAGCAGGCGGGCGCTGACCTTCTGCTGGCGCTCCATGAAGCGCTTCCAGCGCTGGTCCTTCACCTCGGGCGCGATGGCGTCGAGCGGCAGATCATTGGCCGGCGCGCCGGCCACGGGCTCGTAGCGGAAGGCGCCGGCGCGGTCGATCTCCGCCTCCTCCAGCCAATCGAGCAGATAGGCGAAATCCTCCTCGCTCTCGCCGGGGAAGCCGACGATGAAGGTGGAGCGCAGCGCGAGGTCGGGGCAGATGCGTCGCCACGCCTTAATCCGCTCCAGCGTCTTCTCCTCATTGGCGGGGCGCTTCATCGCCTTCAGCACGGAAGGGGCGGCGTGCTGAAAGGGAATGTCGAGATAGGGCAGAATCTTGCCCTCCGCCATCAGCTCGACGACCTCGTCCACATGCGGATAGGGATAGACATAATGCAGCCGCACCCAGGCCCCGAGCGAGCCCAGCTCCTTTGCGAGATCGAGGAAGCGCGCGCGCACGCTGCGGTCGCCCCATTGGCTCTCGGAATAGCGCAGGTCGCGGCCATAGGCGCTGGTGTCCTGCGAGATGACGAGCAGCTCCTTGACGCCGGCCTTCACCAGCCGCTCGGCCTCGCGCAGCACCTCGCCCGCGGGCCGCGAGGCCAGCGAGCCGCGCAAATGCGGAATGATGCAGAAGGAGCAGCTATTGTCGCAGCCTTCCGAGATTTTGAGATAGGCGTAATGGCGCGGCGTGAGCTTGACGCCCTGCTCGGGCACGAGATCGAGAAAAGGATCATGGCTCGGCGCGGCGGCGGCGTGGACGGCCTCGACCACGCTCTCATAGGCCTGCGGGCCGGTGATGGCGAGGACATCGGGGAAGCGTTCGGCGATCGCCTGCGGCTCGGCCCCCATGCAGCCGGTGACGACCACCTTGCCGTTCTCTTTCAGCGCCGCGCCGATCGCCTCCAGCGACTCGGCCTTGGCGCTGTCCAGAAAGCCGCAGGTGTTCACCACCACGACATCGGCCCCGGCGTGGGTGCGCGAAAGCTCATAGCCTTCGGCGCGCAGGCGGGTGAGGATGCGCTCGCTGTCGACGAGCGCCTTGGGGCAGCCGAGGGAGACGAAGGAGACGCGCGGCGCCTCCTTGGCGGGCGCGGGCGGGTCGGCGGGGACGTTCTGCATGGGCGGAAGGCTTGCCATGACGCGCGCGCCGTGGCAATCGCCCCCGGCTCGGATCGAAAGATGAGCTCGCAACGAGAGCTCGGCCAACTCGAGCTGGTCCAAACTCGAGCTGGTCGAACTCGAGCTGGTCCTGGGGATTAACGAATTTTAAGGTTCGCGTCTCGCCGATCCCTGCTAGGCATGAGGTTTCCACGGCGGCGCACGCACGCCGGGTAAGAAGGAAGAGGCTGCACGCCGTTGCTCAGAACCGTCATTCTCGGAACCGGATCCTACGCCCCCGCGAAGGTTCTGACTAACGCCGACCTCGAGAAAATGGTCGCGACCAATGGCGCCTGGATCGTCAGCCGCACCGGGATCGAGGAGCGCCGCATCGCCGCGCCGGGCGAATCCACCTCCGACATGGCCGCCGCCGCGGCGAAAAACGCGCTGGAGCTGGCCGGCGTCGATCCGCGCGAGCTGGACCTCATCATCGTCGCGACCGTCACCGGCGACGCCCAGACGCCCGCCTGCGCCGCCTTTCTGCAGGCCAAGATCGGCGCCGAGAACGCTTTCGCCTTCGATGTCTCGGCCGCCTGCGCCGGCTCGCTCTACGCCCTCTCCATCGCCGATCAGTTCATCAAGACCGGCAAGGTCCGCCGCGCGCTGGTCGTCGGGGCGGAGACTTTGAGCCGCGTCGTCGATTGGACCAATCGCGAGACCTGCGTGCTGTTCGGCGACGCCGCCGGGGCCATGGTGCTCGGCCCGGGCGAGGAGGAAGGGCGCGGCCTGCTCTCCACCAGCCTGCGCACCGATGGAACATTGACCAGCATTCTCGGCATCCCGCGCCCCTATGATCCGCGCCAGGACGGGCCGACGCCCGGCGAGGCGCATAAGATCAAGATGCGCGGCCGCGAGGTCTATAAGGTCGCGCTGCGCCTATTGCCGGAGGTCGTTACCGAGGCGCTGGCCATGGCCGGCCTCGAGGCCAAGGACGTCGATCATGTGATCGCGCATCAGGCCAACGCCCGCATCATAGAGGCGTCGCTGGCGCAGCTCGGCGTGCCGCTCGAGAAATGCTGGATGAATATTTCCCGCTTCGGCAACACATCGAGCGCGTCGATGCCGATCACGCTGGACGAGGCCAATCGCGCCGGCCGGCTGAAGAAAGGCGATGTGATCGCCATGATGGCGATCGGCGCCGGAATGACCTGGGGCGGCGCCGTTCTGCGCTGGTGAGGCGCTTTCAGTAGAGGCCGGGAATGAGCCGCGCCGTGCGCGCGCGATAGGCGTCATAGACGGCGCCGAAGTGAGAAGCGAGCAGCGCCTCCTCGGATGTCATGCGGGCGACCAGCGGCGGAATCGCCGCCGCCGCCAGCGCGAGGCCGATGAGCGAGCGAAAGGCCAGCGCCCAGCCGACGAGGCCGATGAGAAGGCCGAGATAGCTCGGATTGCGGATATGGGCGTAGAGCCCGGTCGTCACCAGCTCATGGCCCGGCTGAATGGCGACGAGGCCGCTGAAGCGCCGTCCGAGCACGAACACCGGCCACAGACGCAGCACGCCGCCTATGGCGTAGAGAATGACGCCGATCCAGCGTAGCGTCTCGCCGCCGATCGTCAGACTATCGAGGCGATCCGCATAGGCGGGCAGAAAAGCGTCGAGCAGGCCGATGACGGCGAAGGCGGCGATGACCCAGCGATTGCCGCGATCCTCGCGCATGCCGGCGCCGAGATGGCCTTGCGAAAAAGCGGCGGCGACGGCGAGCGCCAGAGTGACGAGCGCCAGCGCCGCGAGCGGCGGCTTTTCGAGAAAGGCAGATACGCCGCCCGCGCCCAGCGCCGCGAGCCCGAGATAGGCGAGAGTGAAGACAATGGCGAGCGCGCCTGTCGCGAGCCTCTTCATCGGCGATCCTCCAGCGCCTGCAGCGCGGCGCGGCGGCCGGAGCCGATCGCGCTCTCGATCGAGGGGACGCCTTCGACATGCTGGCCCGCGAAAGCGATCGGCCCCAGCGGCGCGCAGGCGATGCGTCGCGGCGCCTGCGCACGGTCGAGCCTGCCGCTCGCGTCGCGCGTCGCGCCGAAGAGAAAGCCCGGCGGCGGCCGCAACATGCTGTGCCCCCAGCGATAGAGAAACAGCGCGCTCACATCGCGATCGAAATCGAAATCCGCGCCGCGCATCAGCCGTGACAGATCGCTGCGGATCGACTCCTCGTAATCGGAGAAGGGCGTATGCATCAGCTTTATGCGCGCTTCGGCGAGAGCGTCGAGCGGCGCGTCGCAGCCGCCATAGAAGGTGAGAATCGTTTGCCGCTCGGGGTCGGCGCGCTTGCCGCTCATCCAATCGGCGACGATGTAATTGACGAAATGCCGGCCGCCCCACCAGCTCTGACTGTAACCGAGCCCGAGCTGCGATAGGGGCGCGGCGCGGCGCAGCGCGACATTGGCGGTGACGAGTGGCGCCGCATGGAATTGCGCCCAGGCCGCTTTGCGCGCGGCGTCGGAAAGATGCGCGACGAGATGGCGCGCGCTCTGCGCCGGCGCGGCGAGGATGATCCGCTCGCCGAAGATGCGATGAAAGCGGTCATTTTGGAAATAGACGACGTTCGCGCCCCGCGCGGTCGTCTCGATCCGCAGCGCCGTGGCGTTGGTTTCGAAGCGCGGCGGCGTCTCGCTCTGCGTCAGCCGGCGCAGCGTGCGGCGCGCGATTTCCGACGTTCCGCCCGGATAGGTGAAGACCGAGCCGCGGGTCAGCTCGCTCGATAGGAAAGCGATGGCGCTGTGAGCGTTCACCTGCTCGGCCGTTCCGCCGAAAGCGCTCAGCGTGTAGGCGGTGAAGAAGCGCGAGACGATCGCGTCGCAGCCGAGCGTCGCCTCGAGATGCTGCGCGAGGCTGACGCTCGAGAGATCGTCGAGCGCCGGATCGCTCTCATCGGCCGGATCGGCGAGGCCTTTTTCGCCGAGCGCGCGGATCGCCGCGAAAGCGCGGGCGAAGTCTTCGCGAAGGCGCGCGTCATAGGGAAGATGCGCGGCGCCGCGCTCGAATGTGTCTATGTTCCAGCCGCGCGCGCCGGCGCCGAGGCCGGGCGCGAATTCGTCGAAATAAAAGCTGCTCTCCGGGCCGGGGACGCTCTGCGCCAGCCAATCGACGTCGATCGCGCGATAGAATTGCGCGAGCCAATCGGCGGAAGGCGCGGTTCCATAGGCGCCGGCGGTGGAGGCGGGGCCGGGGAGAGGCGGGGCGTCGTCGCGGCCGGCGTTGCCGCCGAGGACAGGCGCCGCCTCGAGGATCAGCAGGCGCGCCCGCGGGCGTTCGCGCAGCAGATGATGCGCCGCGGATAGGCCAGAAACGCCGCCGCCAATGACGATGACGTCGAAGCTTCCGCCCGCGTCCACGAGCGGGATTTCGCCGGAGAGATCGTCGCAGCCGGGGGCGAGCGAGACGAAATCTTTCTCGAATGTCAGCCGACCGTCGCGCAGCCAATGGGAGACGGTGAAGGTCGCCGGCAGATTGCCGCCGCGCCGCACGCGCGGATCGAGGCCAATCGGCCCATCGCAGCTCCCGCCCGTGACGGCTCGGGCGGGAGAGCTGAGCGAGAGGGCGCCGCCCGCGGCGATCAGCAGACCATTGAGAAAATCGCGTCGCGCTATGCCGTCGGGGAAGGGCGCTCGAGCCATTGGTCTCGCTCCTCCCGCGCCGGCGGCGGCGTCAGCGGCCGCCGGGCGTGAACATCATGCGCAAGCGCCCGCGATGGCCCCGCTCGCTCCAAGCGCTGGAGCGCTTGGCGCTATGCGGGACCTGCTCCTCCGGCGCGAAGGAGAGCGCGGAATGGGCGTTGCGCGCATGGGCCGCCGGGCCGAAGGAGGCGAGGCAGCGATTATAGGCGTCCGCCGCCTGTATCTGCTCGCAATCGCCTATGTTGCGCGGTTCGGCCGCCGCCGCGCCAGCGGCGACGCAAGAACCGGCGAGGCAAGCAATAAAGACGAAGCGAATCATGCGAAGCATCGTCAACCTCTGAGTTGGGCGCCCGTTTTCTTGCCCGCCTCTGTGACAATTTTGTGGGCGAGCGCCTCGAGATCGGCGTCGGTGAGCGTTTTGTCGCGGGGCTGCAGCCGCACGGCGACGCCGACCGATTTCTTGCCCTCCGGCACGCCTTGCCCTTCGTAGATGTCGAAAATCGCGACATCGACGATGAGCGTGCGATCGGCGCCCTGCACGGCGCGGATGAGATCGCCGGCCGGCTGGGCGCGGTCCAGCAGAAAGGCGAAGTCGCGCGAGACCGGCTGGAGGTCGGAGAGCTCCAATTTCGGCTTGGCCTTGGTGGGCTTGGCCTTGGGCGCCGGCAGCGCGTCGAGAATAATCTCGAATGCGGCGATCGGCCCCTCGACGTCGAGCGCCTGCAACACGCGCGGATGCAATTCGCCGAAATGGCCGATGACCGCCTTGGGGCCGAATTGCAGCGTTCCCGAACGGCCCGGATGGAGCCAGTCCGGGCCGCCGGCGACGATCTGCAAGCCGCCGGTGGCGACGCCGAGCGTCTGCAGCAGCGCGAGCGCGTCCGCCTTCACGTCGAAGACGCCGACCGCGCGCTCCTTGCCCGACCAATGGCGGCCGGCGCCGGCCGGCAGAGCGAAGCCGCGGCGCAGGCCCGTGGCGGCGATCTTCTGGCCCTTCTCGTCCTCGCTCTGGAAGATCTGACCGACCTCGAACAGCGCGACATCGGGAAAGCCGCGCGCGGCGTTGCGGCCGGCGGCGGTGACGAGACCGGGCAGCAGGCTCGGACGCATGTCGGAAAGCTCGGCGGCGATGGGATTGGCGAGCGCGAGGCGATGATTGTCGCCGCTGCCGAAAGCCTGCGCCAGCTCCTTGGAGACGAAGGACCAGGTGACGGCCTCCACAAGCCCGCGCGCCGCCAGAGCGCGCCGCGCCGCGCGCTGGCGCTTTTGCAGCAGAGTGAGAACCGGCTCGGTTACGCCGGCGTTGCGCGGCAGCGGCGCGGCGGCGATGGTGTCGAAGCCGGCGATGCGGGCGATCTCCTCGACGAGATCGGCCTTGCCTTCAATGTCCGGGCGCCAGCTGGGGACGCTGACCAGCGCCTCCTCGCCTGCCGCCTCGACCGTGAAGCCGAGGCGCGTGAGAATGGCGGTCGATTCCTCTTTCGAGACGTCGAGGCCGGTGAGGCGCTTCGTCTCGCTCCAGGGGAAGCGCAGCTTGCGCGTCGGCGTTTCCGCCGAGCCGCAGATGGCGACCTCCGAAGCCTCGCCGCCGCAGAATTCCAGCACCAGCTTCGTCGCCAGCTCGAGGCCGGGCAGAGCGAAGGCCGGATCGACGCCGCGCTCGAAACGATAGCGGGCGTCGGTGGAAATGCCGAGCTTGCGGCCGGTGTGCGCGATATTGGCCGGATCCCACAGCGCGGTCTCGATCAGCACGTCCGTCGTTTCGTCGGAGCAGCCGGAATGCTCGCCGCCCATGACGCCGGCGAGAGATTCGGGGCCTTTGTCATCGGCGATGACGACCATG
Organism: Methylosinus sp. LW4; assembly: GCF_000379125.1. NCBI lineage: Bacteria > Pseudomonadati > Pseudomonadota > Alphaproteobacteria > Hyphomicrobiales > Methylocystaceae > Methylosinus > Methylosinus sp. LW4. The sequence continues at coordinate 234,234 of NZ_KB900626.1, forward strand.
TCGGAATCGAGCTTATAGGTCTTGCCGTCGAGCGCGAGCAGTTCCTCGCCGTCGCGGGCGCGGCGCACCACGAGATCGCCCGCCACTTTCTTTGCGTCGAAGACATGCAGCGGACGCGCGCGGTCGAAGGTCAGATAATTGGTGATGTCGACGAGGGCATTGATCGGGCGCAGGCCGATGGCGCGCAGGCGATCCTGCAGCCAGGCCGGGCTCGGCCCATTCTTGACGCCGCGCACGAGACGCAGCGCGAAGAGCGGCGCGAGATGCTTGTCCTCCTCAGTGAAATCGAGCGCGACGCGCTGCGACATGGCGAAGGCGCTTTCGACCGTCTCGACGGCTGGCGTCTTCAGCGTTCCGAGGCCCGCCGCGGCGAGATCGCGCGCAATGCCGTAAATGCCGGCGGCATCGGAGCGGTTGGGCGTCAGATTGATCTCTATGACCGGATCGTCGAGCCCGGCCCATTTCGCGTAGACCGCGCCGATGGGGGCGTCCTCCGGCAGCTCGATGATGCCGTCGTGCTCGTCGGAGAGCTCCAGCTCGGCGGCCGAGCACAACATTCCGAGCGATTCGACGCCGCGAATGACGCCCTTGCCGAGCGTGATCTTCTTGGCGGGAATATAGGTTCCGGGCGCCGAGAAGACGGTCTTCAATCCCGTGCGCGCATTGGGCGCGCCGCAGACCACCTGCACCGGCGCGCCTTCGCCCGTATCGACCATGCAGACGCGCAGGCGATCGGCGTTGGGATGCGGCTTGGCGTCGATCACATGCGCGATGCGGAAGTCCTTCAGCTGCGCGGCGGGATCGTGCAAATGCTCGACCTCGAGGCCGATGCGCGTCAGAGTTTCGACGACCTCCTCGAGCGAGGCGCTCGTCTCGAGATGGTCTTTCAGCCAGGAGAGTGTGAGTTTCATTCTTTTCGTTCTCGAGTCAGCGCGTTTTCGTCAAGAGCTGCACGGCGAGCGCGAGCTTGGTGTCGGTGGGCAATCCATCGATAGACGCGATTGCGCTACGTGCGTCCTGGATCAGATCCTTCACTTCCTGACGGGAATATTTGAACGGTTCGGGAATGTAATCCGCTTCGATCCGCTTATCGTACAGGGTGAGAAAGGCGAAAGCGATCGCTTCGAGCTGCGCCGCCAACACTGTGGATTTGCGCGCCTCTCTGAACAATTTGCGCGCCGCATTGTGATCCAGCGAGCGATAGATCGGCGTATAGACGTCCCAGGGCTTCGAGGCGCCGATGAGCTGATCGGCGCAAAGCTTCGCGAGCGCGTGAAACACGGCGTAATAGGCCGTCGCGACGGCTCGCCGCAGCGACGCTTGCTTCGGGCGACCTGCCTCGCGTCCGGCGAGCTCATCGGCGAGGCCCAGGAGATCGTCGATCACGAATGACTCCGCTCGGGGCGCGGCGGGCTTTCGCGCGAAGCTTCGTCCTCGGGCAGTTCTTCTCCGAGCCGTCTCATGCGGAAATATGGAAACCTTTCTTCTCCTTCGGCGAGGAGCGCGCGGCCGAGCGCGGCATGCGCATCGAAAAAGGTCGTCGGCTCGAGCGGCGGAGCGCCGGCGCCCAGAACCGCGTCCACATAAACCGCGGGCTCGTCGCTGTGATCGAATCCAGAGCGCACCTCGGCCCGCTGATAGCCGAACTTGCCGAGCTCCCGTCGCAATACGCGATCTGCGACGATCTGAATGTCCGCATTGTTCATTGCGTCACTCCGAGAGAAGCCTCACCCGCTCAACCCGCCCGCCAGCGTCGGGAAATCCAGCGGCCTGAATCCATAATGCGTCAGCCAGCGCGCATCGGCCTCGAAGAAGGCGCGGAGATCCGACATGCCGTATTTCAGCATGGCGAGACGGTCTATGCCGACGCCGAAGGCGAAGCCCTGATATTTGTCGGGGTCCAGCCCGCAATTGCGCAGCACATTGGGATGCACCATGCCGCAGCCCAATATCTCCATCCAATCCTCGCCCTCGCCGAAGCGAATGTCGCCGTCCTTGCGGCGGCATTGGACATCCACTTCCGCGGAAGGCTCGGTGAAGGGGAAGAAGGAGGGGCGAAAGCGCATCTTCACCGATTTCACCTCGAAGAAGGCCTTCAGAAACTCCTCCAGCACCCATTTCAAATGGCCCATATGGGTCGTCTCGTCGATGACGAGCCCCTCGACCTGATGGAACATGGGCGTATGCGTCTGGTCGCTGTCGCAGCGATAGGTGCGGCCGGGGCAGATCACGCGGATCGGCGGCGCCTTGGTCAGCATGGTGCGCACCTGCACCGGGCTCGTATGCGTGCGCAGCAGCTTACGCTTGCCGTCGGCGCCCGGCGGAAAGAAGAAAGTGTCGTGCATCTCGCGCGCGGGATGCCCCTCGGGGAAGTTCAGCTTGGTGAAATTATAATCGTCGCTCTCTATGTCCGGCCCTTCGGCGATGGAGAAGCCCATATCGGCGAAGATCGCCGTCAGCTCGTCCATCACCTGTGAGATCGGATGAATGCGTCCCAGCTCCTGGCCGCTCTCCTGCACCGGCAGCGTCACATCCACCGTCTCGGCGGAGAGGCGCTTCTCCAGCGCTTGCTGCTGCAGAATGTCGCGACGCGCGGCGAGCGCCTCTTGGGCCTTGTCCTTCAGCGCATTGATCTTGGCGCCTTCGGTCTTGCGGTCGTCCGGCGACATTTTGCCGAGCGTCGCCAGCAGCGCCGAAATGCTTCCCTTTTTGCCGAGAGCGCCGACGCGCACGGCCTCGAGCGCGGCCTCATCGGCCGCCGCCGCTATCGCCGCCAGAGTCTCGGTCTCCAGTTCCGCTATGTTCGTCATCGTCCCGCCACGGCTTTTTTGAGATTCCGGGGCGGTTTGTGCCACGCTCGGCAGGCGATGTCGAGAACGCGGGCGCAAGGCAAGCGCGCCGAGGAAGCGCTCGCGAGGGTTGCGGAGAACTTAAACTCAGCTATCATGTTTTTGCCACATTTTGTGCCGGGTGGCGGCCGGCGCGAATTCGGTTCTATCCGGGGCGGGGTTTTCCCGACCGAAAAAAGTTCGATCGTGTCGGGCGCGTCGTGGCGACGCATGAAGTCATGTCGCGTGGGAGTTGCCGATGACCTTTCGTTTCCGAGCCGCCGCGGCGACCGTCGTCGTTGTCTCTAGCTTGCTTGTCGCTTCCCTATCGGGCTGTTCTGACCGGACGCTGACGTCCCGTTCCATCGCCGATTTTCCGCCGCCGACCACAGCGATCCCTGGGCTCTATTATTACCTTCCTCGCGGTTTCATCCCGATCTCGATAAAGCCGTTGAAAGACAATCCCGGCATGCTCGAGATCACCCAGAGCTCCACGCAATATTTCCCTGATCGTCGCGCCAAATACGTCTTGGAACGGCACGAGAGCGAATTTTCCGATGATACGTTCAGCATCGCGGTCGATGAGACGGGCCTGCTGACCGGGGTGAACTCGGACGTGACGGATCGCACGCCGGACATCGTGAAGAAGGTCGTCGAAATCGCCGCCAACGCTGCAGCGGCGGGTGTTACGCCGTTCATGAGGGGCGCATCGACGGCCCCGACGACAACTTGCCGAGTCGATGTGCTGATCGATCCTTTCAGCTGGGCGTCGCGCAACGCGGCGGTCGCCGCTCTGAATAAATGTGGCGTGAACTTGCAAATCTCCTATCCGACGGAGGGCGATGGGCCATTGCCGGCGCGGCGAGGAAAGGCTTCGACCGCGGCGCTGGATACTACGGTCGATGCGCGGGCATCGGAAGAGGCGGAAAAATGCGCGGGCAGCATTTGCTTTCGACCGATCGTCCCGGTCTCTATTCGATTGACCCGCGGCTCGGACACCGACACGACATTCCTGGCCGTCGTGCCCGACATTCGGACGGTGATGGCTTACGACATGACCCGCGGGCCATGCATAGAGCGCGTGAATACATTGACATTCTCACACGGACTCGTGACGAAGGCCGAGCTGAAAAAGCCGAGCGAAGTGCTGAGCTGCCTCGAGATTCCACTGGCGATCGCCAAGGCTTTCGCCTCTATCCCGGGCCAGGTGCTGAAAGTGCAAGTGGACCGGTCCAGTCAACAGGCCAGCCTCTTGCAGAACGAGCGCAACGTCATTCTGGCGCAGCAGGCGCTGATGCAGGCGCGGTTGACCGGCCACTGACAAGAGGAAGCGAGGCCGGGCCCGTCGCGCCCGGCCTTCCTTCTCAAATCTTCCAACGCAGCGCCATGCCGGCCTGCCAGTTCTTGGAGAGCTGCGGACCGTTGAGGCTCTGATAGACCGGGATGCCGCCCTCCAGCGCGATGGTGAGCGCGTCCTGGCCGATGAGGGCGCCGGCGATCGTCGCGCCGCCCCACAGCTCCACGCGCTGGCCGCCGTAGAAATTGGGATTGGCCGCCTGCGCCTTGCCGCGGATCATCGGATCGAGGCCGCGAATCTCGCCCTGCGTCGTGGCGTTGACGCGGAAAGTGGTGGTGAGGCCCTTTATCCAGCTATAGCCGGCCCAGCCGTTGAATTCGTGCAGATCGCCATAGAGATAGCCTTCCGGGTTGGCGGCCAGCGGAAAGCGGCCGCGATAGGAGAGGCCCCAGGACCATTTGTCGATATGGCCGGCGTAGACGATTCCGGGCAGCACGTCGAACGTGCCGCTTCCCGGCTGCAGCGCATAGAAGGCGCGGCTGGTGGCGTAGCTGCCGTCCGGCAGCAGCAGGCGGAATGTGTTGTGATCGCTTCCTGTCGGGAAGCTCATGCCGAGATTGAGCTGAATGCGATGAATCGGGTCCTCATAGACGCGATAAATCGTCGAGGCGGTGAAATCGGTGAGGCCGTCGGTTCCCGTATGGCTGATCCCGAGCCTGTTGAGACTCGTCGGCCCTTGAAAGGCCAGCATGTCGAGATTGCGCTCGATCATGCCGCCGGTGACGACGACGGATAGATAATTGGTGATTCCATAGGCGAGCGCCAGCGTTTGCGAGGCGACGGAGACATTCTGCGGCACCAGCCGGAGCTTCAATGTGGGATGGCCGAACCAGGGCGTCGTCGCGACGACTTCCTCCGAAGAAACCTGCCGCGTTCCCTTCAGCGTATGCGAGAGATTGGCGAATTGCGGAATGATGGAGACGACGAGCTTGCCGGCGGCCGGCATATCGGCGCCGAAAACGCCGAGCGGCGCCGGCGGCAGGGGCGCAGGGGCGGCGACATCGGGCGCCGGCGCGGCGACGAGCTTTGCGGGCGCGTCCGCGCCAGCGGCCTCGCCGACGCAGACGCCGAGCAGGGCGGCGGCGATGGCCAAAGTCTTCGCGCTCACGAAGATCGGGCGCGGCGGAGCGCTTCGTTTCATTCTCATCATTTTTATGTCTGCCCCTCGTCGGCGCCGCGCTCCGTCGGGGCGCGACGGACAAAAAAGCCGCCGTCCAACGATCGCGCTTTGGGCGCGACTCGATCGGAACAGCGGCGTTGCTGATTTTGGCCCTTCTTTGGGCCGCGCCGAGGCTCACGCCATGGCGCGAGATTATACGCAATTTGGGCGCCAGACCAGCGCCGCCAGCCACGTCTCGACAATTCAGCGATTTATGAGAAGCGGCCTATCGGCGGAGCGGAAAACGCGCCCGCAAATTGTGCGGCGGGCGCCGAATTGCTGTGCGTTTCTCGACGTTTCGGCGTCGGCGTTCAACCGAGGAGCAGCGCGCGCGCGGCCTCGGCGATCACCGCCTCCTCATTGGTGGGAAGCACGAGCGTCTCGATGCGGCTCGTCGGCGCGCTGATGATTTGCGCATTCGTCGCATTCGCTTCATCGTCCAGAGCGAGGCCGAGAAAGCCGAGATAAGCGCAGATGCGCGCGCGCATGGACGGCGAATTCTCGCCGACGCCGGCCGTGAAGACGAGGCGGTCGAGCCCGTTCAGTGCGCTCGCCAGCGAGCCGATCTCGCGCGCGGCGCGATAGGCGAAGAGCGCCATCGCCTCCTCCGCCGCGGGAGAGCAGCTCGCCTCGAGCGCGCGCAGATCGTCGCTGATCGCGGAGACGCCGAGCAGGCCGGATCGCTCATAGAGCAGCGCATGGACTTGCTCGGGCGAAAAGCCTTCCTGCATCACGAGATGCAGCAGCAGGCCGGGGTCGATGGCGCCGCTGCGCGTGCCCATCATCAGCCCGTCGAGCGCCGTGAAGCCCATTGTGGTGGCGACGCTCTCGAGATCGCGCATGGCGCAGAGGCTGGCGCCATGGCCGAGATGCGCGACGATCGAGCGCCCCTCTGCGCGTTCGAGGCGGCGCAGCTCTTGCGCGATGAACTGATAGGAGAGGCCGTGAAAGCCATAGCGCAGCACGCCGCGCTCGGCGAAGTCGCGCGGCAGCGGAAACAGCTGCGCGAGACGCGGCTGCGTGCGGTGAAAGGCGGTGTCGAAACAGGCGATCTGCGGCAGCTCCGGCGCGCTGTCGAGCAGGCTGCGGATCGGCGCGAGATTATGCGGCTGATGGCTCGGCGCGAGCGGCGAGAGCGCCTCCAGCCGTTGCAATATTTCGGGCGTGACCCGCACGGGACGGTCGAATTCCGCGCCGCCATGTACCACCCTATGCCCCACGGCGGCGAGGGGAAGCTCCGCCAGACGCTCGCCGATCGCCGCGATGAGCCAGCGCGCCGCGCCCTCGTGGTCGATGTCCGGCGCGGGGCCGGGGCCGGCGGCGAGCGCCGCCGCGACCTCGCCTTTGACGGAAAAGCGGGCGGGCTGGTCTTGCTCCTTTATGGCGGTGACGCCGCCGCGGCAAAGAGGCGCGAGCGTCGCCGCGTCATAGAGCGCGAATTTGAGGCTCGACGAGCCGGCGTTGAGCGCCAATAGGACCGCAGAAGCGCCGCTCACGCAGCCTCCACCACGCGATGGGCGAAGAGCTGCGCCAGCGCGCAGGAGACGATGCGGGCGCGCACGCCATCGGCGCGGCTCGTCAGCACGATCGGCGCGCGCGCGCCGAGCACGATGCCGGCGTCCTCGGCGTCGGCGAGATAGACGAGCTGCTTGGCGAGAATATTGCCGGCCTCGAGATCGGGCGCGAGCAGAATATCGGCGTCGCCGGCGACATTGGAGACAATGCCTTTCGCCTTCGCCGCCTCGGGCGAGATGGCGTTGTCGAAGGCGAGCGGACCATCGACGTCGGCGCCTCTGATCTGGCCGCGATCGGCCATTTTGCAGAGCGCCGCCGCCTCTATCGTCGAGGGGATTTTGGCGTCCACCGTCTCCACGGCGGACAGGACGGCGAGCTTGGGCCGCTCTATGCCGAGCGCATGCGCGAGATCGATGGCGTTTTGGGCGATGTCGCGCTTCTCTGCGAGCGTGGGGGCGATGTTGATCGCGGCGTCGGTGACGAGCAGCGGCTTGCAGTAATTGGGCACGTCGAGAACGAAGACATGGCTGACGCGACGCTCTGTGCGCAGCCCCGTTCCCTCGCGCACCACGGCGCCCATCACCTCGTCGGTGTGGAGCGAGCCTTTCATCAGCGCTTCGAGCTCGCCGCGCCGCACCAGCTCGACAGCGGCGTCGGCGGCGGCGTGGCTATGCGGCGCGTCGACGATCTCGACGCCCTCGAGCGAGAGGGCGGCCGCCGCGGCTGCGGCCGCGATCTTGGCGCTCGGCCCGACCAGAACGGGCGTGATGAGGCCCTGGTCGCGCGCGGCGAGCGCGCCTTGCACGGAAACCGCGTCGCAAGGATGCACCACGCCGATGCGAATGGGCCGCATCGCACGGCAGCGCTCTAGCAAGGTCTCGAAATACAAGCCGCAAGGCGAGCCGGAGGCCGCGACATCGCGCCGGAAAAGCATCGGACCTCCTTGCGACCTTCCCCGCTCCCGCGATCAGTCGGCGGGCGCGGCTCCGGCCTCGCTCTCGGCGCGCAGCGCCGCCGTCTCCGCCCGAACGCAGGTGTCGCTCACCCGCTTCTCGGTCGGCTGCAGGCCGATCCAGGCGCCGATCCGCTCGGGATCGAAGCCCGCCTCGCAGCGGCCGCCGACCTTGATGAGCGGCCTGCGGATCAATATCGGATCGATGATCATCATGACCAGCGCCGCTTGCGGCGTGATGGTCTCGATGTCGATCTCGCCGGATTTGACCCGCGGCGCCGCGAGATTGAACCATTCGCGCACCGGCGTCTCGCCGAAATAAGGCCGCAGGCTGGAGACGCTCCAAGGCTCGGCGAGCAGATTGCGCACCTGCAGCGCATGGCCGGAGGAGAGCAGCAGAGCCTTTTGACGCGCATTTCCGGCGCAGCCGGGTTTCTCGTAGAAGATCACGTCGGCCATACGCCACCTCGAAGAGCGACTACCGAAGAAGGAGCTTTGTCTCTTTTATAGCGCATTTTTGTGCGCTGCGGAACGCTTCTGATTCGGCGGGAGCAGAATTTTAACGATTCAGAAACCAAGCGGGCGTGACGCGCCGATGACGGCGCGTCGTTTCATAGGCGCGCCGGGGAGGGCGCGCGTCTTTTGATAGAGAGGGAAGTGAGAAGGCCGCGTCTATTCGGTCGCGCCGAATTTATGCAAATGCGCGCCATGCGTGGAGAGCCAGCCCTCGGCGCGGTCCGTCTCCGCGCAGAGGCGCCGGGTGAGCGCCCAGAAGCGATCCGAATGATCGAGATATTCGAGATGCGCGACCTCATGCGCGGCGAGATAGTCGAGCACGAAAGACGGGGCCAAGATCAGCCGCCAGGAGAAGTTCAGCGAGCCCGACGCCGAGCAGGAGCCCCAGCGGCTCACCGTGTCGCGCAATCCGACGCTGCGCGCCGGCAGGCCGAGCGCGCGCGTATGGCGCTCCACCGCCGCCTCGAGATCGTGGCGCGCCTCGCGTTTCAGAAAATCGACGATGCGGCGATGCACATGCTCCTCGCGGCCGGCGACGCAGAGATCGAAACCGTCGCAGAGCGCCGTGTCGAGAGCAAAGCGCGTCTCCGTCCATACGGTTCCGCGCGCGGCGGGGCGGTGCGCGATGCGGTGGTCGACGCCGCGCAGCGGCACGACGGCGCCGTCGCGAAAGGGAATCGTGTCCGGCAGACGATTGAGCCGCGCGGCGATCCAGGCGGCGTGACGCTCGGTGAACTCGCGCGCCTCACGCAAGGAGGCGCGCGCGGGCATTGTGAGCACGGCGTCGCGCGCAGCAAAGCGCACGCGCAGCGTAAAGCGCCGCGCGCTGCGCAGACGGCGCAGCGAGACGGTGAGCGTCTCGCCCGCATGTGTGAGTGTCAGGGCCGTGGAGCCCGCGGTTTTCGCGAGGCCGTCGCGTCGGAGACGAAGCATGATTCGATGCTAACGCAAACTCGCGCCGAGTCGCGACAGGGAAGTTCGCGACCTACGCAAAAAAATCTCGGCTGTGTCGTTTTTGCGTCTCTGTGTCTTCGCGTCTTCGCGTCGCGCGTCACATATAGCGCTCGAGATCGCGCGCGGCGTCGGCGGGCTTGCGTCCCACATTGAAGGAGCTGACGAAACGTCCGTTCTTGTCCATCAGATAGACGACGGTCGTGTGGTCGACCGCATAGTCCTCGCCGCTCTCCGCCGCCTTCTTCGAATAGATGCGATATTCCTTCAGCATCGGATCGAGCTGCGCGCGCTCGCCGGAGACGCCGACGATGCGCGGATCGAAATTGGAGAGATAGTCCTTGAGCACGGCGGGCGTGTCGCGCTCGGGATCGACGGTGACGAACAGAGCGCCGGCGTTGGCCTTCGGCCCCAGCGCGCGCAGCACCTCGGAAATCTCGAACAGAGTCGTGTGGCAGATGTCCGGGCAATGCGTGTAGCCGAAGAAGACCAGGAAGGGTCGGCCGAGAAAGTCTTTCTCGGTGACAGTCTGGCCGTTGTGCGCGACGAGCTGGAACGGCCCGCCGATGGCGGAGGCGGGCGGCGGCGGCGGCTTGAGGCTGGTGAACGCCACCAATGCGGCGAAGGCGGCGAGAAAGACGCCGCCGATGGCGAAGAGAGGCAGCTTGGGAAGGTCGCGGCCCTTGGCGCGACCCTTTTGCGAACTCTTGGCGTAGCTCTTGGACATGCGTTTCTTCCTGAAGATATGGCGTCGTTTGCTCGTTCGCGCCGCGGCCGAGGCGATCGCGGCGTCGATCATCGGCGGCTCGAAAGAGCGGCCCCGCCGGGCGGCGGCGATCTCGAATGTGTGGCGGCTCGACGCTCCTCTCTGTGCGCGGAACTTAGCCTGCGGAGGGACGTTCGCCAAGCGTCACAGGAGAGCGTCACGGCAAGGCGTCGCATTGGAGCGAGGCCGTCGCCGCGGCGCCGCGTCGCAGCACGCGACAGGAAAACGCCCGCGCCGACGACGGCCGGATATATAATGGCGGCCCAATGATTCTCCCAATGAGCGCAGGCGCGAGAACATGAGCGACGATCCGAACGCCAGCCCCGGAAAAATCCTCGTCGGCGCGAGCGCCGACGGCGTTTATAGTTACCTCACCCTTTCCGTCGGCAATCGCCACGGCCTCATCGCCGGCGCGACCGGCGGGGGCAAGACGGTGACGCTGCAAAAGCTCGCCGAAGGCTTCTCCAATGCGGGGACCGCCGTCTTTCTCGCCGATGTGAAAGGCGATCTCGCCGGCCTGTCGCAGGCGGGCGAGATGCGCCAGGCCTTCGTCGATCGTTCGCTGGAGATCGGCCTCGCCTATGCCGTGGACCGTTTCCCCGTCGTCTTCTGGGACGTGTTCGGCGAGCAGGGGCATCCGGTGCGCGCCACCATTTCCGAAATGGGGCCGCTGCTGCTCGCACGTCTGCTCGAGCTCAATGATGTTCAAGAGGGCGTGCTCAATGTGACGTTCCGCGTCGCCGACGAGCAGGGGCTCTTGCTGCTGGACCTCAAGGATCTGCGCGCCGCGCTCACCTATGTCGCCGACAATGCGGGCTCTTTGAAGACGAAATACGGCAATGTCGCGCCCGCGACCGTCGGCGCCATTCAGCGCCAGCTGCTGGTGCTGGAGACTCAAGGGGCCGAGAAATTCTTCGGCGAGCCGGCGCTCGATATTTCCGATTTTCTGCGCGTCGATCGCGACGGCCGCGGCGTCATCAACATTCTCGCCGCCGACAAGCTGATGCGCTCGCCGCGGCTCTACGCCACATTCCTGCTATGGCTCTTGTCGGAGCTGTTCGAGCAGCTGCCGGAGGTCGGCGATCTCGCGCAGCCCAAGCTCGTCTTCTTCTTCGACGAGGCGCATCTTCTCTTCGACGATGCGCCCAAGGCGCTGCTGACGGCGATCGAGCAAGTGGTGCGGCTCATCCGCTCCAAGGGCGTCGGCGTTTATTTCGTCACGCAAAATCCGCTGGACGTGCCGGACAGCGTGCTCGGCCAGCTCGGCAATCGCGTGCAGCATGCGCTGCGCGCCTTCACCCCGCGCGACCAGAAAGCCGTGCGTGCGGCGGCGGAGACTTTCCGGCAAAATCCCGCCTTCGACACGGCGGAGGCGATCATGCAGCTCTCCGTCGGCGAGGCGCTCGTCTCCATGCTCGACGCCAAGGGCAAGCCGGAGATCGTCGATCGCGTGCTGATCGCGCCGCCCGCCTCGCGCGTCGGGCCGATCACCGCCGAGGAGCGCGCCGCCGTGCTGGCGGAGAGCGCGCTGCGCGGCAAATATGACACGCCGATCGATCGCGAATCCGCCTTCGAAATATTGCAGAAACGCGCCGAGGGCCATTTGAGCGGCGCCGGCGCTGGCCCTGCTCGGCCGGAGGAGCCGACGACGCAGGCGAGCGCCGGCGGCGGCCTCATCGGCACGCTCGGCGGCGTGGTCGGCGGATTGTTCAAGCGCGAGAATCCCAAGCGCATGTCCACCGGCGAGCTCGCCGTGCGCTCGGCCGTGCAATCGGCGGCGCGCTCCATCGGCACGCAGATCGCGAAGGAAGTGCTGCGCGGCGTGCTGGGCGGGATATCGCGCTGACGGACGACGCTCTATGGCGCGATCGACCAGACCGGAAAATCCGCCTTCGCATCTTTCAGATCGATGGTCGGCACGCAATGCTCATTGAGTCGTCCATATATAGAGTCGCATATAATGCTCCGCCCACAGGCCTGGTTGAGAAAGAAATGGCTGCGGCGCGCTTTGCGCGATTATCCGCTCTATGATCCGCCGCACAAGGTGGAGGAGCGGCTGCTCTCGCGGGAGCAGGCGGTCGAGAATTTCGACTATTTCATGCGCGTGCGCCATGAACGCGTCGCTTATTTTCGGGAGTGGCTGCGCCGCTATTTCTGCGTCTCCATCTGGCCGGACGAGAAAGGTGTCAGGGCGCTCAATCGCTGGGGCAATAAATTTGCGGGGCTGCTCGTGCTCGTGGGGCCGGACGGCTATCCGACGGGTTCATACTACACCTACGACCCGCCGTGGACGGGCGAGAACGCCGGCTACAATGTGATCTTCGACATGGGAATCACAATCGGCGAATTCATCATCGGCAATTGCCCGAATCTGCATTGGGATTTCGATCCGATCTCGCCGGTGCTGCCGCGCAGGGCCGAGAAGCTGAAGCAGTCGGCAGGCATGGGTTTCCAGAGGCCGAGGCTGACTGGTTTCGACGATCCGGTTTCGGAAGGCGTGCCTCTGCATAACGCCTATGGGTTTGCGCGGCAAATGCTGAGCAATATGGTCACGGTCGAGGGTTATCGCAGATATAGCGGCCGTCCGCGTGGTATGCGGCGGATGACCCGCAACCAGCTTCTGAGCGGCTTCACGGCGACGCTACGCATCTACCCGTCCGGTGACCTGGGCGGCGAGATTGACGAGTTGCGGCGACATATGGAGCCACAAGAATATTTGAAATTCGTCGACCGGATATCGGTCGAAGAGGAAGACGACGACGATGAGTGACGATAACGCGGCGATATTCACATAAGCCCTTGCGGCCGCTCTTCGCGCGGTTCCCGCCCGCGCATGGCGATCAGCCAATAGATCGTCCCCGTCAAAGCCCCGGCGAGAAAGAACAGCAGCGTGAAGCGTCCCTCGGCCGGGCTCGCCTCGACGAATCGGCCGCTCCCGCGCGCGGCGCGGAGTATCGTCGGCGCGGCGGCGGCGAGCAGGGCCGTCGCCCCGGCGTACCAGGTGTAGGCGCGCGCTCCGGCGATCTCGCCGACGAGCGCCACAATGGCGAGCGGCGCCGCGCAGGCGGCGATCCCCATGGCCCAGAGCAGATAGCCGAAGGCCGCCGCGACATCATCGGGCTCGGCCGAGAACAGCGCCGCAATGGCCAGGGACGAGCCCGCCTCGCGCGTCGTGGGATCGCTGAGCGCGGCGATGGGCAGGAAGATCATGCCCGCGCCGGCGGCGAGCACGAAGGCGAAAGAAACGACGAGAAGGCGACGCAGCATGTGGCTCGATTGCGATCAGGGCTCCAGCACCGAATCCCAATAGAGATAATCGAGCCAGCTCTCGTGGAGATAATTGGGCGGGAACAGCCGCCCATTGCGGTGGAGATCGGCGACGCTCGGCTGAAAGGGCGGCTGCGCCGGCAGCATATGCGCCTCATGCGGCAGCCGGTCGGCCTTGCGCAGATTGCAGGCCGAGCAGGCGGCGACGACATTTTCCCAGGTGGTGGCGCCGCCCTTGGAGCGGGGGATTACGTGATCGAAGGTGAGATCGTCCTGCTGTCCGCAATATTGGCAGGTGAAGCGGTCGCGAAGAAATACGTTGAAACGGGTGAAGGCGGGATGGCGGGCCGGCTTTACATAGGCTTTGAGCGAAACGACAGAGGGCAATCTTATTTCGAAACTCGGACTTTTGACCGTCTTGTCATATTCCGAGACGATGTTGACCCTGTCGAGGAAGACCGCCTTTATCGCGTCCTGCCACCCCCATAGGGACAGAGGATAGTAGCTCAGCGGCCGATAGTCGGCGTTGAGAACCAATGCAGGACAGGCCTGCGGCGAAACATTGGACTGGCGAAAGTGAACGGTCACCTCGGCCCTCTTTCCGCGAATCGTTCGGACGCCTCCAGCCCCCGAGCCGCGGCCATAGTCTATAGGCAGGATGACGCCATTGTGAAGGCTTCTCTCGGCGCCGCGGCGCCGCAGCCGCGCGATTTCGCCCTTAAATATGGTAAATATTTTATTTATCAATGAGTTGAGCAGGGGCTTCGCTTTCGCCTCCCCGTCGCTCCCTCCGATTCTCCGCTTTTTCGCCGCTCTGCGGGCAGGCGGTTTGCAGCTTCCGCCTGGAAAGCCGGCCAAAACGGGGGAGTTGCTCCATTACGGCACGGCGGCAGTATCGGGTTGGAGACGAGGCCGTGTCGAGTATCGCCGATCTTCCCTTTTCGTCGCTCCGCAAGGACGACGCTCGCGTCAAAGCTGGAACCGACAGCGCCGCATTGCGCAGCGGCTGGTCGCGCGCCATGCCGAGCCCCAACGCCGCGCTGATGCGCGCCTCCTTCTCGGTGATCGCGGCGCTGATCGATGTGGCGGTCATTCTCGCCACGGCCATCGCCAGCGAGACGCTGTATCATTATTTCGCCTATGGCTATGACGGCTCGACGCTGCCCAATCTGCGGCTGTGCATGTTCGCGGCGATCCTCTTCGTGCTCTCCAACGTCATGCGGCACGAATATGCGATCAAGAATTATCTGACTCTGGAAGGCCATGGCTGGCGCGGCGCGGTTCTGTGGAGCGTCGCTTTCGTCTGCGCCTTGACCTTCGGCTTTCTCGCCAAGGCGACGGAGGAATCCTCGCGCGGCGCCTTCGTGCTCTTCTATGCGGCGGGCTTTCTCTCCGTCTATTCGGCGCGCGCGGCGCTGGTCGGCGTGGTTCGGCGCAGCGCCGAGCGCGGCGGCGCCTCGGCGCGTCGCGTGTTTCTCGTCGGCTTCGAGAGCGACATAGACGAGTTCATGCGCCGCTATCAGCCCTGGGAGAGCGGCATGAATGTCGTCGCCGCCGTGGCGCTGCGCGACCGCGCCGACGCCATGCAGGACGATCTCGCTCTGGCGCAGGCCTCCGCGCGCATGCTGCTGCCGGACGATGTGTTCATCCTCGCGCCCTGGAGCCGCACCGACGTCATCGACGATTGCGTGGCCGCCTTCCTGCGCGTGCCGGCCTCGCTTCATCTCGGGCCGGAGCGCGTGCTCGACCGTTTCGCCGATGCGCATATCAACAAGATCGGCTCCATCGCCAGCCTCAATCTGAGCGGCCGCCGGCACGATTCGCTCGAGATCATCGCCAAGCGTCTCTTCGATATCGTCTTCTCGGCCGCGGGCCTCATGGCGCTGTCGCCGCTGCTGCTCCTCGTCGCGGCGGCGATCAAGCTCGACAGCAAAGGCCCGGCGCTGTTCTTCCAGCGTCGCCACGGCTTCAATCGAGAGCCCTTCCGCATCGCCAAATTCCGCTCCATGACGACGATGGAGGACGGGCGCGACATCACCCAGGCGACGGCCGGCGACAAGCGCGTGACGCGCGTCGGCCGCTTCATCCGCCGCTACAATATCGACGAGCTGCCGCAGCTCATCAATGTGCTGCGCGGCGAGATGTCGCTGGTCGGCCCGCGCCCGCACGCGCTGGCGCATGACCAGATTTTCGAGCGCAAGATCGCCCTCTATGCGCGCCGCCATAATGTGAAGCCCGGCATCACCGGCTGGGCGCAGGTGAATGGCTTGCGCGGCGAGATCGACTCGCCAGAGAAAATCCGCATGCGCGTCGAGCATGATCTCTATTACATCGACCATTGGTCGCTGCCGCTCGACGTGTGGATCATCTTCATGACGATCTTCTCGCGCAAGGCCTATCGCAACGCGCTGTGATGCGGCCGTCAATGCGAGCGAAGCGAAGCAATCCAGAGCCCGTGATACGGCTTCCGACTGATTGCTTCGGTGCAGCGAATACAATCCCCTCGTCCTGAGGCGCTTTTTGCGGCACGCAAAAAGCCTCGAAGGACGGATCCAGCCCACGCAGCAGCGGCGACCCTTCGAGACGCCCGCTTCGCGGGCTCCTCAGGGCGAGGGATGGATGGTTTATCCGAATGGATCGATCGGAAGTCGTATGAGGCGGCAGAAAAACATATGACGCGGCCGTCCCGGCGCGCGTCAATTCAGTCGATCGCTCGCTCTCCGATGGTTAGGATGTGGGCGCGATCCGACCGTGGAGACGCGCTCAGCGCTGCGGAGCGGGTTTTGGCCACAGGCTGGCGCCGGAGGGGCCGACGCCGGTCTCGAGCAAGAGGACCTCGCCGTCCTTCGCCCAGCCGAAATGAACCGTCTCCGCCGGCACGACGATCGAATCGCCGGGGCCGAGCGCGCGCAGCGATTTCTCGTCGAATTCCCCGCCGACGCCCGCGTAGAAGCGCCCGGAGATCACCGTCACCAGGCGCGCGTCGGGATGCGTATGCGGCAGCGATCGCGCGCCGGCCGCATATTTCACCGAGAGCGCATAGAGCGCCCCCGGCTGCGTCGCCGTGCCGCTGACGGGCGCGGCGGAGACGCCCGAGAAGATCGGCACGGGCGCATATTTCAAGTCGTTCTGCAGCACCGCCGGCGGCGGGCCGTCGGCCAGCGCCGCGTCGGCGCAAAACGCCAGCGCGAGGCCGAGGAGATTTCGCGCGCGCATGAGGCCTCCGTTCAGTGGAAGAGGACGAAGGTCTTCTGCAGCGTGATCGACACGCCCCAGGCGAGCGGTATGCCGACGGCGGCCCAGGCGGCGAAGAGCAGAATGCGCGAGCCGCCATTCTGCGCGGCGGCGGCGCGGCGCGCCTCGGCGGCGGCGGCCTCGGCCGCCTGTCCATCCTCGATATAATCCTCGAAATCGGCGTGCGGCTCTTTCTCTTCCTGCACGACGGCGGCGACGCTGGTCTTCTTCTCCGCGGCGACCTCCTCGTCGGTCATGAACAGCTTCTCGGCGACGGGCCGCACGGCGAGATCGCAGACGAGGCCGAGCACCAGCAGGCCGGCGAGAATATACATGGTCTGATTATAGACCGCGTCGCGCGCGACGCCGTGGTCGAGCTGATAGTCGCGCAGATAATTGACGAGCACCGGGCCGAGCACGCCGGCCGTCGACCATGCGGTGAGCAGGCGGCCGTGGATCGCGCCCACATAATGCGTGCCGAAAATATCCGCGAGATAGGCGGGAATGGTGGCGAAGCCGCCGCCATACATGGAGAGGATCACGCAGAAGAACGCCACGAACAGCACGACATTGCCCTGCTGCGCGGCGAAGGGCGCGGCCGAATAGAGAATAATGCCGAGGATGAAGAAGATGGCGTAGGTCGTCTTGCGGCCGAGCTTGTCGGACCATGTGGCCCAGGCGAGACGCCCGCCGATGTTGCAGAGGCTGAGCAAGCCCGTGAAGCCGGCGGCGATGGCCGCGATCTTCGCCTTTTGCGCGGCGTCGAGGCTGGAGAAGCCGATGTCGAGGCCGATGAGCTTGCCGCCGAACACTTCCTGCAGCATGGGCGAGGCCATGCCCAGCACGCCGATGCCGGCGCTGACATTGAGCGTCAGCACCGCCCACAGCAGCCAGAATTGCGGGGTCTTCCAGGCGACGTTCAAATGGACGTGGCGATTGGTGACCATTTTGTTGCCGGCCGTGGCGGAAGGCTCCCAGCCCTCCGGCTTCCAGCCGTCGCGCGGCACGCGATAGCCGAGCGAGCCGCCGACCATGAAGACGAAATAGATCGCCGCCATGGTGACGAAGGTCTGCCACACGCCCACCGAGCCGGGCGCCGCATAATAGGACATCAGTCTGTCGGCGAGCGGCGCGCCGATCATCGCGCCGCCGCCGAAGCCCATGATCGCCATGCCGGTCGCCATGCCGCGCCGGTCCGGGAACCATTTGATGAGCGTCGAGACCGGCGAAATATAGCCGAGCCCGAGGCCGATGCCGCCGATGACGCCGGAGCCGAGCCACAGCATCCAAATCTGATGCAGATAGACGCCGGCCGCCGAGATCAGCAGGCCGCCGCACCAGCACACCGCCGCGGCGAGGCCCGCCTTGCGCGGACCGGCGGTCTCCAGCCAATGGCCGAAGACGGCCGCCGAGGAGCCGAGGAAGACGAAGAACAGAGTGAAGGTCCAGCCGAGCATGCTGATCTTCCAATCGCAGCTCGTCGTCACGATGCTGGCGAAAAAGCCCATGTCGGCAGGGCAGGCCTTGGGCTCGGCGCCGCCGATGGCGCGCGACAGCGGTAGCCAGAACACGCTGAATCCATAGGCCATGCCGATGCACAAATGCACGGCGAGCGCCGCCGGCGGCACCAGCCAGCGATTGAAGCCGTGCGCTGCGATGGAGCGCTCCCGGCTGAAAAATTGCCGGGACGGCGTTGCGGCTGCTACCGACATCGAATCCTCCAAAAATCGAGCTGCGCTCGCGCCGCGGCGTCGTGAGCGGTTCCCCGAACGCCGCCTTCGCGGCGCCCGCTGACGTTCGACAATGCCGAGCATTGCGGCTTTTTCAACTGTTTCTATCGGAAAATCGCCACAGCGCCGACGATCGATCAATATGTTTTTCTCGTCGCTTTATTTGATTTCTCTATTATGACGCCCATCCGCCGGATTGGACGAGAGCTTTCTATGGGCCGACCGAAATTCCCGCGCGACGCCAATGTTTTTGCGCTTGCGGGCGGCCTTGCGCGTCCATATCCTGTATGCCGATATGTAACTGCCGTATATAGCCATGGCGCGCAAGGACGGCGGCGCGCATTCCGAGGCCTTCGCCATGCGGTTCGGCGTCTTCTCCACTTACGAAAACCCGCAGCAGGATTTCGCGCATTGCTTCGAGACGCAGACGCGCCTCGTGCGCCATGCCGAGGCGCTCGGCTTCGAGGAGGCCTGGGTCGCCGAGCATCATTTCGAGCCGGACGCCGCCTGCCCCTCCATTCTCACGCTTCTCTCCTATCTCGCCGGCGTGACGAGCACGATACGCCTCGGCTCGGCGGCGGTGCTGCTCGCCTTCCGCAATCCCATTCAGGTGGCGGAGGATGTCGCCACCATCGATCTTCTCTCCAAGGGGCGGTTCGATTTCGGCGTGGCGCGCGGCGGGCCGTTCGAATTGCAGAATCGCCATTTCGGCGCCGGCAAGGATTCGACGCGGGAGATGACTCTGGAGGCGCTCGGCCTCGTCAACCGCCTGCTCTATGAGGACAAAGTGACCTTCACCGGCGCGCATTACGAGGCCAATGGCCTCAGCCTCACGCCGCGCCCGCTGCAAAAGCCCATCCCCACCTATCTCGCCACCACCACGCCGGGCGCGATTCGCTACGCCGCGCGCAATGGCCATGGCGTGATGGCCGGCCCGCCTTTCCCCATAGAGCAGATAAAGGAGACCTTGCGCATCTATCGCGAGGCCGCGGGACCGGAGGGCGATCCGCGCTTCACCATGGCGCGCTTTTATTTCGCCGCGCCGCGCCGCGAGCAGGCGCTGGCCGAGGCGGTTCCCTTCCTCTCCCGCTTCGCCGAGCGAATGCGCGGCAATTTCGCCCGCCAGGACGGCGCCGCGCCGGCCTCGCTGACGGAGGAGGGGCTGCTGCAACGCTCGCTGATCGGCGATTTCGACGAGGTGGCGGAAAAGATCGCCGCCTATCGCGAGGAGACCGACGCGCGGGCGATATTGCTGAAGCCGATTTCCCGCGACCCGGAGAAGAACTTGCGCTCGCTGGAGGATTTCGCGCGCCATGTGCGGCCGATGCTGGGCGTGGAGGCGGCGGCGGCGCAGTAGAGGGAGGTGCGCGCGCTATCGGTCGACTCCACTTGTCTTTTTGCGCTTCTTGCTTCGCTTCGAACGATCAAGCGCCTATTTCTTTTTGGATTTCTTTGGGGCTTGAGCCAAGTCTGACGCCGCAATAGTTTTCACGGGAGCCGATGTTCCTTTGGTCGCGAGCTTTTTGCCGGAAATCGAGGCCGGCTTCTTGCTGGTTGTCATCTGGATTCCATCCTTCTGAAATCGAGCCGAACAGATTTGGAACGCGCCTATGTGTCGCGGTCTGCATTCATACTATATCTTGATCTCAGCCGGTCAATCGGAATCGTGCTCCACTTGCGGAACGCACCGAGAACGCCTATCCTCCCGTTCATGATTTGTTTATGAACCCGCGGCATCATGCTCGGGTTCGGTCGTGGCGCGACGCGGGCGGGCGGCGCCGGGGGGCTTCCATGCTGACCAAGAAACAGAGCGATCTGCTGCGCTTCATCCATGAGCGCCTGAAGGAGACCGGCGTGCCGCCCTCCTTCGACGAGATGAAGGACGCGCTCGATCTGCGCTCCAAATCCGGCATTCACAGGCTCATTCTCGCGCTCGAGGAGCGCGGCTTCATTCGCCGTCTGCCCAATCGCGCCCGCGCGCTCGAGGTGCTGCGCCTGCCCGAATCGGCGACGCCCCGCGTCGCCGCGCGCGGCGGCAAATTCTCGCCTTCGGTCATAGAGGGCGCGCTCGGCCGCGTGCGGCCCGTTCCCGCCGGCGAGCCCGAGTCCGATCAGCAGGTGGCGATTCCGGTCATGGGCCGCATCGCCGCCGGCACGCCCATTTCCGCTCTGCAGAATCGCAGCCACACCATCAGCCTGCCGCCGGATATGCTCGGCGGCGGCGAGCATTTCGCGCTCGAGGTGCGCGGCGATTCGATGATCGAGGCCGGCATTCTCGACGGCGACGTCGTCGTGGTGAAGAAGCAGGACAGCGCCGACACCGGCGATATCGTCGTCGCCCTCATCGACGAGGAGGAGGCGACATTGAAGCGCCTGCGCAAGCGCGGCGCCTCCATCGCGCTCGAGGCCGCCAATCCGGCCTATGAGACGCGCATTTTCGGGCCGGATCGCGTCCGCATCCAGGGGCGTCTGGTCAGCCTTCTGCGCAAATACTGAGAGCCTCGCGCCGCCACGATCTCGCCGCCCTTTGCCGCCATGGTCCGGCCTCGCGCGCTTTTGGCGCGCGGGCCTTTTCGCGTCGCGGCCGAGCGATTAAGGCATGTTGTTTCGTGTCGCGCCCTCGCCGAGGGCGCGCGCTGCGTCGCCAGCGGCCCGCGGCCGCCCCGCTTTTTTTCATGGACGATGGAATGTCGCACTCGACTGGCCCGATGCGCGAAATCGAAGGATCGAAGCCCTTGGGCCAAAGCCGCCGCCTGTCTCTCCCGCGCCTGCCGCGCCGCTGGCTGATCGCTCTCGGCGCGGTCGCCGCAGTGGCGCTCGGCGCGGCCCTCGCGCCCTGGACCTTCTCGACCAATGCGCTGCTCGAGGAGATTTCCGGCCAGCTCAACGCCTCCTCCGGCCTGTTCATCGCCGCCAAGGGCCGCTCGACCTTCTCGCTGCTGCCGCGCCCGCACATCACCATAGACAGCATCGCCTTCGCCGATCCGACCGCGGCGCTGACCATCGAGGCGGACCGGCTGCACGGCAATGTGCTTCTGCTGCCTCTGCTCGCCGGCCGCCTGGAAATCGCCGATATCGAGCTCATCCGCCCGTCGATAGAGGTCGATCTCGATCGCAAGCCGATGAGCACCTCCGGCGCCGCCGTGCGCGCCGCAGCGGCGCGGCCCTCGACGCCGGCGGCCGAGAAGGCCGATCGCGCCCGGCTCGGCGGCGTCTCCATCGTCTCCGGCGTCGCGCGCCTCAAATATTCGGGCGGCGAGGAGACGTTGCAGGACATTGACGCGACGCTCGACTGGCGCACCGTCGGCTCGCCGGCGACGCTCGACGCCGCTTTCTCCTGGGGCGGCGAGCGGCCGCGCGCCATGCTCTGGGTGCTGAAGCCCGGCGCGTTGCTGCGCGGCGAGCAGACGCCGGTCACGGTGCGGCTCGACTCGGACAGTGTGCGGCTGGAGGCGGAGGGCTTCGGCCAGCTCGGCGCCAAGCCGCGCTATATGGGGCGGATCACCGCCTCCTCGCCCTCGCTGCGCCATGCGCTCGGCCTCGCCAAGGTGAGCGCGCCGCTGCCCGGCCCGTTCGAGAATGTGCAGCTCTCCGCCAAGGCCAGCGTCGGCCTGCGCGATTTTCAGCTCACCGATGTGAAGCTCTCGGCCGACGACAATGAATTCGAGGGCTCCTTCGCGCTGCGTCACGAGGGCGACAAGCCCATCGTCCATGCGACGCTCGCCAGCAATTTCGTGTCGCTGAAGCCGATGATCGCCGATCTGCCGGCGCTCTCCGGCGCCGACGGCCAATGGAGCCGCGACGCTTTCGCCTTGCCGGATATTCAGGACGCCGATGTCGATCTGCGCCTTTCGGCGACGCGCGCCCGCATCTTGCGGCTGAACCTCGAGGACGCCGCTCTGTCGCTGCTGCTGCGCGGGGGCCGGCTCGAGGTCGCGCTCGCGGAGGCGCAGGCCTATAAGGGGACGGTGAAGGGCCGCGCCACTTTCGCCGCCAATGCGGCGGGCGCGCTGGAATTCCACGGCAATGCGCAGCTGACCGGCGTCGACGCCGGCGCGCTCGCCTGGGACCTCGCCGCCCGGCCAGATCTCGGCGGCGCGCTGGACGCCAATTTCACGCTCGACGCCACCGGCGACTGCGTCGCGCAGATCATGCGCGATCTCGACGGCCGCGCCACCCTTACGCTGAGCGAGGGCGAGGTCGGCGGCATAGATCTCGAGCGCGCGCTGCGCCGCGTCGACAAGCGGCCCTTGTCGAGCGCGATGGACATTCGCTCCGGCCATTCGCTGGTGGATCGCGCCAGCGCGACCATCAAGATCGTCAAGGGAACGGCCAATGTAGAGGACGGGCAGGCGCATGGGCCGGGCTTCGCGCTGGCCTTCGCCGGCCAAACGCGCATTCCCGAGCGCAGCCTCGCGATGAAGGCGCAGGCCAATGAGGCCGACGCCGCCGGCAAGCCGCGCGAGAAGGGCGTGCAGATCGGCTTCGATCTCTCCGGCCCCTGGGACGATCCCGTCTTCGCGCCGGACGCCGCCGCGCTGATCAAGCGCTCCGGCGCCGCCGCGCCGCTGCTGCCGCGCGTGGAGCCGGAGGCGGGCGCGACGAAGGAGCGGTGAGGGGCCTCACCCCGCCCCGCCGCCCTTGGCGCGTCCGCGCGTGAGCAGCGCGGATAGGCCGAGCGCGATGGCGACGAAGCCGAGCAGCAGCGTCGAAATGGCGTTGACCTCCGGCGAGACGCCGAGCCGCACTTGCGAATAGATGCGCATCGGCAAGGTGGTGGCGCCGGGGCCGGTGGTGAAGCTCGCGATGACGAGATCGTCGAGCGAGATGATGAAGGTGAGGAGATAGGCGCTGACGACCGAGGGCGCGATCAGCGGCAGAGTGACGAGCGCGAAAGCGCGCACCGGCGTCGCGCCGAGATCCATCGCCGCTTCCTCCAGCGTGCGGTCGCAGCCTTTCAGCGCGGCGTGGATCATCACTGTCGCGAAGCACATCGTAAAAGACGCATGCGCCAGCACCAGCGTGAAGAATCCGCGCTCGACGCCGAAGGCGACGAAGACCAGCAGCAGGCCGAGGCCGAGCACCACTTCCGGCATCACCAAAGGCGCATAGATGGAGCCCGCGAAGAGCGTGCGCGAGCGGAAGTCGCCGAAGCGCGCCAGCGCCAGCGCGGCCAGCAATCCGTTGAGCGTCGCGATCAGCGCCGAGAGCGCCGCCGCGGCGAGGCTGATTTCGGCTGCGCGCAACATCTGCTCGTCATGGAGCAGGGCGGCGTACCATTTGGTCGAGAAGCCGCCCCACACCGTCACCAGCCGCGAGGCGTTGAAGCTCATCGTCGCCAATATGACGATCGGCCCATAGAGAAAGCCGAAGCCGAGAAGCAGCGCGGCGAGGCGCAGAAGACGCGCGCCGCTCATCGCTTGCCCGCGCGCAATTGCGCGCGCTCATAGAGAAGAATGGGGACGAGCAGCAGCGCCAGCAGCGCCACTGCCGCGGCGGAGGCCGCCGGCCAATCGCGATTGGCGAAGAAATCATTCCAGAGCGTGCGGCCGATCATCAGAGTGTCGGAGCCGCCGAGAAGATCGGGAATGACGAATTCGCCGACCGAGGGAATGAAGACGAGCAGCGCGCCGGCGATGATTCCGCGGCGCGACAGCGGCAGAGTGACATGCAGAAAGACTTGGAACGGCGTCGCGCCGAGATCGGCGGCGGCTTCGCGCAGCGACGCGTCCTGCCCCTCGATCGCCGCATAGAGCGGCAGCAGCATGAAGGGCAGATAGGAATAGACGATGCCGACGACCACTGCGCCGCTGGTCGCGAACATCGGGACCGGCGCGTCGATGAGGCCGAGCGCCATCAATGCATGATTGATGATCCCTTCGTCCTTCAGCAGCGTGATCCAGGCGTAGACGCGGATCAGAAAGCTCGTCCAGAATGGCGCGACGGCGAAGCCGATGAGAATGGTGCGCCAGCCGCGCGGCGCCCGCGCTATGGCGAGCGCGAAAGGATAGGCGATGAGAAGGCAGATCAGCGTCGCGACGCCGGCGATGGTCAGCGAGGAGAGATAGGAGTCGAGATAGAGCGAATCCTCGGCGAGGCCGCGATAGGCGTCGAGGCCGAGCTGCGAGAGCTTCTCGAACAGGCCGGCGACGCTCGCGCCGTCGAAGACGGGCTCATAGGGCGGTCGCGTCTGCGCCGGATGCGACAGCGAGATTTTGACGATCAGCGCGAAAGGCGCGAGGAAGAACAGCGCGATCCAGGCGTAGGGCGCGGCGATGACGAGCATCTCGCCGCGCGTGAGCCTGCGTCTTTTGCCGCCCTCCGGCATCATTCGCTCGCGAAAATGCGCCCGGCTTCGGGCGCGATGGAGATGCGCGCCGCATCGCCGACGCTGAATGGCGCGCCGCTGTTCGCGCCGCGCGAGACCCGCAAAGCCTCACCGCCGGAAAGACGCAGACGAAAATGCGTCGTCTCGCCGCGAAAGGCGACGTCTTCCACTATGCCGTCCAAGCCCGCGCTTTCATCGCTCGCCGGCGCGATGGCGATGCGCTCCGGCCGCACGGCGAGCACGGCTTTCGCGCCTTGCGAGAGACCGTCGCCTTCCGCCGGCAGGCGGCCGAAGGAGCCGACGAAGACGCCATTCTCGATGCGCCCCTCGAGGAAATTCATCTGGCCGATGAAGCCGGCGACGAAGCGCGTTGCGGGGCGCTCATAGACCTCTGTCGGCGCGCCGATCTGCTCTATGCGGCCGGCGCGCATCACGGCGATGCGATCGGCCATCACCAGCGCCTCGTCCTGATCGTGTGTGACGACGACGAAGCTCGTCTTCAGCCTGCGCTGGATTTCCTTGATCTGAAATTGCGTCTCCTCGCGCAATTGCCGATCGAGCGCGCCCAAAGGCTCGTCGAGCAGCAGCAGCCGCGGGCCGGGCGCGAGTGCGCGGGCGAGCGCGACGCGCTGGCGCTGGCCGCCGGAGAGACGGTCGGGCCTTCGCGTCTCGACGCCCTCGAGCCGCACGATCTGCAAGAGCTCGGCGACGCGGGCGGCGATCTCCGCTCTGCCCTTGCCCTGGCGGCGCAGGCCGAAGGCGATATTGTCGAAGACGGAGAGATGCGGAAACAGCGCATAGGATTGGAACATGAGATTGACCGGGCGCCGATGCGGCGGCGCGCCGCTCACATCGGCGCCGCCGATCTCGATGCGGCCGGCGTCCAATGTCTCGAAGCCGGCGACGAGGCGCATCAGCGTGGTCTTGCCGCAGCCGGAGGGGCCGAGCAGAGCGAAGAATTCGCCGGCGCCGACCTCGAGCGACACGTCCTCGAGCGCCGCGATCGCGCCGAAGCGCTTGGACGCGCCTTTGATCGAGAGTAGCGGCGCGTCGGTCATTTCGCTCCCGTTCTGCGATCACCGTGTAGCGAGCCTGAAGGCTCGCGGTCCGGGCGCGCGCTCTTGGACCGCGAGCCTTCAGGCTCGCCGATCCCGTCAGCCGTCCCGGCGGAAGGCCGCGCGCCAATGGCGGACCATTGCGTTCGTCGCGGAAATATCCTCGAGCGTCTCGCAACGCAAGCCGCCGACGGCGAGCGCGTCCATGCGGCTCGGCGGCAGCGGCCAAGGCGGGCCGCCCACCTCTTGGCCCTCGTCGCGGGCGCGGGCGATGACGAGCAGCGTTCCGCCCGGCGCGATGAGGCCGGCGAGCGCCTGCGCCGCCGCATCCAGCAGCGTGTCGGGCAGGGCTTGCAGCGTGTAGCATTCATGGACGAGATCGAAGCCGCCGCGCCATTCCTCCGGCGCGGCGAAGAGATCGGCGGAGCGATAATCGACGGCGCTCTGCGGAAAGCGGCGCTTCGCCCAGGCGACGGCCTCCTCCACGAGATCGAAGGCGGTCACGCGCGCGCCGGCGGCGGCGAGCGCCTCGGCGTTGTCGCCGAGACCGCAGCCGATATCGAGAGTGCGCAACCCGTCGAGGCGCCGGGTCGCGAGCCAGTCGGCGAGCAGCGGATGCGGCGCGAGATGCGCCCATGGCACGCCGGCGGCGTCGCCCTCGGCGAGGCGATAGACGGCCTCGAACCAATCCTTGCGCTGTGGATCGGCCGCGACGCCGCCGGGCGTCTTATGCGGGTCGATCTCGTCGAGACGGGCTCGCGCAGCGGCGCGGCGCGCGAAAAACTCCTCGGTCACGCCTGCTTCTCCCATTTGCCTTCCTCGCTCTGGCGCCAATAGGAGAGCGTGTGGCCTTCCGTCTTCAGCTGCCGCCATTGCGCGCGCGCGGCCTGCACCGCCGCCTCGTCATTGCCGTCGAACATGAGTATGGCGCGCTCCTCCGGCGCGCTCGCAGTGTCGGCGAGCACGGGGGCAAGCTCCGCATTTTCCACGAAGAAGCGGACATGGGCGCGATTGGGATTGTCGCGGCCGATGGTGAGGAAGATCGGCTGCGTCTCGGGATCGTCGTCCTTGGCCGTGCCATGCGGCAGAAAGCTCTCCCCCGCATAGGACCAGAGCAGATCGTCGAGCGCCTCCAGCCGCCGCGCGCTGGTCGCCTGCACCACGACGCGCCAGTCGCGCGCCAGCGACAGCTCGAGCAGCTTGGGCAGGGCGCTCTCCAGCGGGAGGCGCTGGAGATGGTAGAACCAGACATCCGTCATGGCGAGAGCTTCCATGCTTCGCGCGTCGAAGGGCTATGGGGTTTCACACGTCGCGAGACGCGATGGCGGTCATGGCCGGGCTTGTCCCGGCCATCCACGCCAAGCAGCTGAGAAACCGAAGGAAAGCGCCCGCGATCGACGGATTTAGTCCACGGCCGGCGTCGTCGGAGGGTCAGCGTTCCCCTGAGCTTTTTAGATGCCTCGGCCTCCTGGCGTGGGTGGCCGGGACAAGCCCGGCCATGACGCCGCGGGTGCGAGCAGGATGGCGCATTCGATGGCCATCGAGGGGGAAGCTCCGCTGCTGGGCTCCTCGCGACGACGCCCATCATTCCAGCTCGCATCTTATCGGCACATGGTCGGAGGGTTTGGCGCCGGCGCGCAATTCCTTGTCGATAGTCACGCTCTGCAAGCGATCGGCGGCCTGCGGCGAGAGCAGAAGATGGTCGATGCGAATGCCATTGTTCTTCTGCCAGGCGCCGGCCTGATAATCCCAGAATGTGTAGAGCCCGGCGGCGTCGGTGGAGGCGCGCAGCGCCTCCGTATAGCCGAGGTTCAGCAGCTCCTGGAATTTGGCGCGCGTCTGCGGCAGGAACAGCGCGTCGCCGGCCCAGGCTTTGGGGTCGTGGACGTCGCCCGCCGCGGGAATGACATTGTAATCGCCGGCCAGAACCACAGGCTCCTCCAGCGCCAGAAGGCTCGCCGCATGGGCGATGAGGCAGTCCATGAAGGCGAGCTTGTATGTGTATTTCTCTGTGTCCGGCGGATTGCCGTTGGGCAGATAGATGCTGGCGACGCGCAACGCGCCATGATCGGTGGAGACCACGGCCTCTATGTAGCGCGCCTGCGGATCATGCTCGAATTTCGGCAGGCCGCGCACCACCTCTATCGGCGTCTTGGAGAGGATGGCGACGCCGTTGAAGGTCTTCTGCCCATGCGTCTCGACATTATAGCCGAGGTCCTCGATCTCGGCGCGCGGGAAGGCCTTGTCCTCGCATTTGATCTCTTGCAGGCACAGCACGTCCGGCGCGACCGCGCGCAGATAGGCGGTGAGCGGCTCCAGCCGCTGGCGGACGGAATTGACGTTCCAAGTGGCGATGCGCAAGGCGGGCTCCCGGTCATGGACCGGACCTCGTCATAGCGCGCGCGCCGCCGGAATGAAACGTTCCGCTCCAATTGTCGTCACAGGTCGGGGCTATATGCTCGCCTCGAGCCCGGAGCCCCCGAATGTTCGTGAAATCTCGCGTCACCACCGTCGTCTTCGATGTCGGCAATGTGCTGGTCGATTGGAATCCCCGCTATCTCTATCGCAAGCTCTTCGACGATTCGCAGGCGATGGAGCGCTTCCTCGGCGAGGTCTGCACCTCGGATTGGAATCTGGAATTGGATCGCGGGCGGCCCTTCGCCGAGGCGGTGGCCGAGCGCGTCGCGCTCTATCCCGATCTCGCCGATCTCATTCGCGCCTATGATACGCGCTGGAGCGAGATGATCGCCGGGCCGATCGCGGGGACGGTGGCGCTGCTGGAGCGGCTCGCCGCGCGTGGGACGCCGCTCTATGCGCTCACCAATTTCTCGGATGAGAAATATGTGGAGACGTTCCCGCGCTTCGATTTTTTCCAGCGCTTCGCGGGCGTCGTCGTTTCCGGCCGTGTGGGGCTGCTGAAGCCCGACGCCGCCATCTATCGGCTGCTGCTCGAGAGCTATGGGCTCGATCCGGCCGCTTGCATTTTCATCGATGATTCGGCGGCCAATGTGGAAGGCGCGCGCGCTGTGGGAATGCATGCGACGCGCTTCGAGAGCCCGGAGCAGGTCGAGCGGGAGCTGTCGGAGCTGGCGCTGCTGTGAGCGGCGCGCTCAGCCGCCGAGCGCGGCCGAGATTTCCGCGACGATTTGCTCGGCGGCGGCGCGTGGGGCGGGCGCCTGCGTCACCGGCCGGCCGACGACGAGATGGTCCGCCCCGGCGGCGATGGCCTCGCCCGGCGTCATCACCCTCTTTTGATCGCCGAGCGCGGCGCCGGCGGGGCGCACGCCGGGCGTCACCAGCGCCATTTTAGGCCCGACGAGCGCGCGAATCGGCGCCACCTCCTGCGGCGACAGGATCAGCCCGTCGATTCCCGCATCCTTGGCCTGAGTCGCACGGCGCGACACCAGCTCGGCGACGCCGATGGAATAGCCGGCCTCGGCGAGATCGGCATCGTCATAGGAGGTCATCACCGTGACGGCGAGCAGCCGCAGGCCGCCATCGCCCGCGCCCTGGCGGGCGGCGCGCATCGTCTGCGGAAAGCCGTGAATGGTGAGGAAATCCGCGCCGAGCCGGGCGATCTGCCGCGTCGCGCGCTCCACCGTCTGGCCGATGTCGTGGAGCTTGAGATCGACGAAGACGTTTTTACCCTTCGCCTTCAGCTCCCCTACTAGCGGCAGGCCGCCGCCATAGGCCAGCTCCATGCCGATCTTGTAGAAGGAGACCGAATCGCCGAGCCGCGCGACCAGCGCCCGCGCCGCTTCCACGCCATCGACGTCCAGCGCGACGATCAGCCGATTGCGCGCAATGTCTGCGTCCGAGCCCATGCTCGCGCTCCTCTCCAAGTCGAAGCCGTCCAAGTCTAGGCCGTCCAAGTCGCGCCAATCCAAGTCGCGCCCGTCCAAGTCAGCTCGGCGGCGTCAGCCATTTGCTCATCAGCACGCGCGGCGCGACCTCATAGCCGAGGCGCTCATAGAAGAGACGACGCCAGTATTGGTCTCCCGCACGAGCAGCTGCGCTTTGACGACGCCGCGCTGGCGCAGCCACTCCTCGGCGGCTTTCGCCATCTCGCGGCCGACCCCGACGCCGCGCGAATCTGGATCCGACGCCAGATAATAGAGCCAGCCGCGATGGCCGTCGTGGCCGACCATGACGGCGCCGATGATGCGGCCCGCGCCATCCATGCTGATGAGCACATCCGAACTCGGGCCGGCCTTGGCGAAGCGGAAATCCGCGGCCGGATCATTATAGCTGACCACGAGGCGGCAAGCGCGCCAAAGCGCGACAATGGCGGCCTCGTCCTCGCGAGCGGCGCTGCGAATCGCCAGACTCATGGGCTCCTCGCGTCGCCGCCGCGCGCGTCACCCGGCCTTGCGGCCGTAGCGCCACACGCGCGCCGGCGGAATATTCGCCCACACCTGCGAGCCCACGGCGGTGAAGGCGGAGCCGTCGGGATGGCGCTTCAGCGGCATGGGCGAGAACAGGCCATAGGTGAACTGAATGATGATGCCGCCCGGCGCCATCATCTCGAAGCCCTGGTCGAGCAGGCGGAGCCGGTCCGATTCGGGCTGGTTGAGCAGCGGCAGGCTGGAGACGATGGTGGAGATCGGCCCGGCGAGCTTGCCGGCCAGCGTCTGCTTCAGCGAATAGGCGTCGCCCTGCACCACCTCGACGCCCGGAAAGCGCTGGCGCAAAAGATCGCAGAAAGCGGTCTCATATTCCACCAGCAGCAGGCGCGAGGCGGGAACGCCATGCTCCAGCAACGCCTGCGTGACCGGGCCGGTGCCCGGTCCGAGCTCGACGATCGGCCCTTCGCGGGAAAGATCGACATAGCTCGCCATGGCGCGGGCGAGCATGGGGCCCGAGGGCGAGACGGCGCCGACGCCGCGAGGATTTTCCATCCAGGACCGCAGAAAGCGCGCATTATCGGCGAGAGCGGATTTCAGTGGCTCGATATTCAGTGACACGCTGAGACAGCCCCTCGATCGTTCCAGACGCGCGCGACCATGTATGAGGTCGCACGCCCGGTCAATGGCGCCCGCCTCATTTGCCGAACAGCTCTTTCATCTTCGCGAAGAAGCCGGTGGCCTCGGGATGCGTCTGGTGGGACGATTCTTCCTCGAACTCGGTCAGCAGCTCGCGTTGGCGCTTGGTGAGACTTTGCGGCGTCTCGACGCTGATCTGCACATAGAGATCGCCCGATTCGCGTCCGCGCAGCAAAGGCATGCCCTTGGCTTTCACCTTGATCTGCTTGCCGGTTTGCGCGCCCTCGGGAATTTTGATCTCGGTCTCGCCGCCGTCGATCGTATGGACGGTGATCTTGCCGCCGAGCGCCGCGCGCACCATTGAGATCGGCACGCGGCAATAGAGATCGGCGCCGTCGCGCTGGAAGAAGCTGTGCGGCTTCACCGACAGGAAAATATAGAGATCGCCGGACGGCCCGCCGCGCAGGCCGGCCTCGCCCTCGCCGGCGAGGCGGATGCGCGTGCCGTCCTCGACGCCGGGCGGCACATTGACGGAGAGCGTGCGCTCTATGGTGGCGCGGCCGGTTCCCGAGCAGGCGGAGCAGGGATTGTCGATCACCTCGCCGCGGCCCTGGCAGGTCGGGCAGGTGCGCTCTATGGCGAAGAAGCCCTGCTGGGCGCGAACCCGGCCATGGCCGGCGCAGGTGGGGCAGGTCTTGGGCTTGGAGCCTTTTTTGGCGCCGGCGCCGTCGCAAGCCTCGCAGGAGACGGAGGTCGGCAGCTTCAGCGTCGCCGCCTTGCCGTGGAAGGCCTCCTCCAGCGTGATCTCCATATTGTAGCGCAGGTCCGAGCCGCGCTCGCGGGCGGAGCCGCGGCCGCCGCCGCGCCGCCCCATCACCTCGCCGAAGAGATCGTCGAAAATATCGGCCATCGAGGCGGCGAAGCCGTCGCCGCCGCCGAAGCCGCCGCCGCCTTGCTCGAAGGCGGCATGGCCGAAACGGTCATAGGCGGCGCGCTTCTGCGTGTCGGAGAGGCATTGATAGGCCTCGTTGACCTCCTTGAAGCGCGCCTCGGCCTCGGCGTCGCCGGGATTGCGGTCGGGATGATATTGCATCGCGGCCTTGCGAAAGGCGATCTTGAGCTCGACGTCGGTCGAGGTCTTGGCGACGCCGAGAATTTCGTAGAAGTCGCGTTTGGACATGGGGTCGGTCGATAGGAGTTGGGGAAGGCGTCCTGCCGGCGGAGAGCCGAGGATCGCAGCCGATATAGGAACTCGGGAAATTTGTTACCACGGTTTGGCGGACGCGCCAAAGTCGTGTTTCCGAACCGGCTCCGCTCTTTCGCGCAGGGGCGCGCCGGCGGCGCGGCCGGTCACGCCGCCTGGAACAGCCGCAGGATGATCTGGCTGTTCTGATTGGCGATGGACATGGATTTCGCGGCGAGCTGCTGGCGCGTCTGCAAGGCCTGCAGCCGCGTCGACTCCTCATTGGCGTCGGCGTCCACCAGCGAGCCCACGCCCTGGTCCAGCGCCTCGCCCAGCGAGCGCATGAAATCATGCTGCGTGTCCAGCATGGATTTCGTCGAGCCGAGCCGCGCCGCATAATCGGTGAGATTGGCGATGGCGAGATCGGCGGCGGTCAGCGTGCTCGCATAATGGCCGCTCGCCAGCATTTGCGCATATTGCGCGTTGTTGGACTCCACTATGTCGGCGAAGCCGAAATAATTCGAGTAGCTCGAGCCGCCTGTGTTGATCGAATAGCCGACGGCGTCCTGCATGGACATGAAAAGCCCGGCGCCGGTCGGGTCGGTCTCGTTCGTCCAGGTGAAATTATTGAAAATCTTGCTGTCGTCGGCCGCGAGAACGCCAGTGTCATAGGTGGTGACGAATTGCGCGCCCAGCCGGTTCGTCGTCGTTATCGTCTTCAGCGCGAAGAGCTTGGTGGGCGTGAAGTCGACATTCGTGAGGCTCGACCCGGCGCCCTTGCCGTCGACATAGCCGGCGGTGAACCGAATATTCGTCTGCGAGCCGTCGAGCAGATTGACGCCGTCGAAGGTGGAGGCGGCGACGATCGAGCGCATCTGCGCGCTCGACGCGATCAGCGAGGCGGCGATCTTGCCGGTGTCGGAGCCCGCCTGCGCGGCCTGGGCGACTAGGCTCTTGATGTCGTTCATCACCGTGATGACGCGCTCGACGCCCGAGAGCGCCACGGCGAGCATTTGCGAGCCGACGCCGAGCGAATCGGTGATCGCGCTGGCGACGCCGCGGTCCGATTTCATCGTCTCGGCGATGCTCCAGGTGGAGGATTTGTCGGCCGCTGTGGAGATTTTCAGCCCGGTCGCGACCCGATTCTGGGTCTGCGCCAGCGCCGCTTGAGTGGCGCGCGCGCCCTGCAGCGCGATCGTCGCGGCGCTATTGGTGAGAATGCTCGACATCGCAACCTTTCGCGAAGGATCGATGTCGGTTTAACCATAAAAATTTAAAATTGCGCTTACGATTGTGGAGGAGGGAAGTTTCGCGTCGGTCTTGCGCGGGGAGCGATCAGTCGAGGGGAATTGTGCGGTCGTCGAGGATCGCCGTCAGTTCGGCGATCAGCTTCGGAAGATCGGCCGCTGCGGTGTCCCAGACGACGCGGAAATCCAGCTCGAAATAGCCGTGTGCGATCCGGTTGCGAACGCCCTTCATTTTGGACCAGGCCAAGTGCGAATGGGCGACGCGAAATTGTGGATGATCGCGTTCGATCCGCGTCGCCATCTCGCCGATGTTGAGGAGGCTCATCGCGACGGCTTGCTGTGTTCGGATATCGCCGAGAAAATCCTGCAGCTCCATGCCCTCGACGAAGACCGTTGCGCGGCTGGCGGCCTCGAGCATTTGCTCGAGGAGCACGCGGGGGCCGTAGGTTTTCATATGGGCCGGGCTTCGGCCAGAACGCGCTCGCGAAATTGGCGAGGCAGTTCCAATGGCGTGACGAGGTCCACCTTGACGCCGAGCAATTCTTCGAGCTCGACCTGCAATCCGCCGAGATCGAACAGGGTCGCTCCAGGCAGCGCGTCGACGAGAATATCGACATCGCTATTCTCTTGATCATCCCCGCGCAGCGCCGAGCCGAAAACGCGTGGATTCGTCGCTCGGCAGCGGTGGACCGCCGCGCGAATCGCATCGCGATGCATCTCGAGCGCGATCGAGGGTTTCATGATCCTGCTTCCCACGAGGCGTTTTTGTCGTAGGGCGGACCCACCATCAGCCGCCTCTCGACGCGGACCCTCATCCGACCCTCGCTGACGCGAGCGCTCCCTTCTCCCGCGAGCGGAGGAAGGGAGCGCTCTTTCTTACGGCGAACCGCCTTATTTCTTCTTCTCGTCGCCGCCGACTTCCTTGAAGTCCGCGTCGATGACATCGTCCTGCGCATGGGTCTCGCCCGCCGGGGCGGCGCCTTCGGCCTGCTGGGCCTTGTACATCGCCTCGCCGAGCTTCATCGAAGCCTGGGTCAGCTCATTGCTCTTGGCCTTGATCGCCTCGGCGTCCTCGCCCTCGAGCGCGGTCTTCAGCGCCGCAATGGCGGCCTCGATCGCGCTCTTGTCGGCAGACGACACCTTGTCGCCGAACTCGGCCAGCGATTTCTCGGCCGAATGCACGGCGGCCTCGCCATGGTTCTTGGTGTCGACGAGCTCGCGACGCGCCTTGTCCTCGGTGGCGTGCGCCTCGGCGTCCTTGACCATCTTGTCGATGTCGGCGTCCGACAGGCCGCCGGAGGCCTGGATGCGGATCTGCTGCTCCTTATTGGTGGCCTTGTCCTTCGCCGTCACATTGACGATGCCATTGGCGTCGATGTCGAAAGTCACCTCGATTTGCGGCATGCCGCGCGGCGCCGGCGGAATGCCGACGAGATCGAACTGGCCGAGCAGCTTATTGTCCTGCGCCATCTCGCGCTCGCCCTGGAAGACGCGAATGGTGACGGCGGTCTGATTGTCCTCGGCCGTGGAGAACACCTGGCTCTTCTTGGTCGGGATGGTGGTGTTGCGGTCGATGAGGCGCGTGAACACGCCGCCCAGCGTCTCGATGCCGAGCGACAGAGGCGTCACGTCGAGCAGCAGAACGTCCTTCACATCGCCCTGCAGAACGCCGGCCTGCACCGCCGCGCCGATGGCGACGACCTCGTCCGGGTTGACGCCCTTGTGCGGCTCCTTGCCGAAGAACTGCTTCACCACCTCCTGGACCTTCGGCATGCGGGTCATGCCGCCGACGAGCACCACTTCGCCGATCTCGGCCGCCGAGAGGCCGGCGTCCTTCAGCGCCTTGCGGCAGGGCTCGATGGTGCGCTGGATGAGATCGTCGACCAGCGCCTCGAATTTCGCGCGCGTCAGCTTCAGGGTCAGATGCTTCGGGCCGGAGGCGTCGGCGGTGATGTAGGGCAGGTTGATCTCGGTCTGCGTCGCCGAGGAGAGCTCGATCTTCGCCTTCTCGGACGCTTCCTTCAGGCGCTGCAGAGCGAGCTTGTCCTTGGTGAGATCGATGCCCTGCTCCTTCTTGAACTCGCCGGCGAGATATTCGACGAGGCGGCTGTCGAAATCCTCGCCGCCCAGGAAGGTGTCGCCATTGGTGGACTTCACCTCGAACACGCCGTCGCCGATCTCGAGGATGGACACGTCGAAGGTGCCGCCGCCGAGGTCATAGACCGCGATCGTGCCGGCGCCCTTCTTGTCGAGGCCATAGGCGAGCGCAGCCGCGGTCGGCTCGTTGATGATGCGCAGCACCTCGAGGCCGGCGATCTTGCCGGCGTCCTTGGTGGCCTGGCGCTGGGCGTCGTTGAAGTAAGCGGGAACGGTGATGACCGCCTGAGTGACGGTCTGGCCGAGATAGGCCTCGGCCGTCTCCTTCATCTTCTGCAGGATGAAGGCGGAAATCTGCGAGGGCGAATATTGCTTGCCGTCCGACTGCACCCAGGCGTCGCCATTGGGGGCCTTGACGATCTTATAGGGGACGAGGCCGATGTCCTTCTTGGTCATCGGATCGTCGAAGGAGCGGCCGATGAGGCGCTTGATGGCGAAGAAGGTGCGCTCGGGATTGGTCACCGCCTGACGCTTGGCGGGCTGGCCGACGAGACGCTCTCCGTCCTCGGTGAAAGCGACGATGGACGGCGTGGTGCGCGCGCCTTCCGCGTTCTCGATGACCTTGGGGCTCGACCCTTCCATGACGGCCACGCAGGAATTGGTCGTGCCGAGGTCGATGCCGATGATTTTAGCCATATCGCCGTTCCTTTCGTTCTTTCGAAATCGGGTCCCGAAGCGGCCCGTATGTCGCCGATCCTTCGGCGGCTCGCATTTTCAGCCCGCCGCGCACCGGCTGCTCATCGTCACTTCAGATTGTAATCGGCCTGCATCGGCGCAAGTGCGATCTGCATATAGAGCGCGCCGGGCATATAGAATGAAGGCTCCCATGGCGGCAAGCGCCGTCGGGGCCGGCCTTTTCTCACCCTCCCGTCGCGGCTCTGCCGTTCCGGCTCGCTTTCGCTTATTCTCCGCGGGGCGATTCGCGAAGCGAAGCTCGGCCGCGGACGAGCCTGCGCCTATTTCCCAACTCCGATTGCCAACAGGCCGACGCGTGCTTCCCCACTCGATCGAACCCCTCCTGCGAATCGTCGCCGCCCTCGGCGACGCCGGCTTCGTCCTTCCGGCGAGCGGCGGGCTCGCCGCGGCGTTCTGGGCCGCTGGCGACCGCCGCGCGGCCGTCGCTTTCCTCGGCGCCATAGCGCTGTGCGGCGTCATGGCGACCGTCGCCAAAATCTTCTCCATGGCCTTCGGCCCGCCGGCGCTGCACAGCCCCAGCGGCCACGCCGCGCTGGCGGCGGCCTTCTTCCTGCCGCTCTCCGCAATTTTCATGCGCGTTCGCGAGAGGCGCGCCGGAATTTTCGCCGCCGCCCTCTGCCTGGCGGCGGCCGTGCTCGTCGCCATCGTCAGAGTGGCGCAGGGCGCGCATACGGAGCCGGAGGCTTTCGCCGGATTTTTCATAGGCTTGGCGTCATTCGGCCTGTTCCTTGCCGCCGCCCCGGCGCAGGTCTCGATCGGCGCGCCGGCGATCATCGTCTTCTTTATCGCCGCTGTCGCGATCCAGTCCCAAATCGGGCTCAGCATAGAGGTGGAGGGGCCGCTCGAGCGCATTGCGACACGGCTCGCCGAGATGCTGTCGCTCTAGCTCCAATGTTTCTATCTTGTTTCTTTTGCGCTTTCGAAAAGCTTCGGAGCCAAAGGCGGATAGCCGCTCCTCGCGCGGCGCGGCCGATATTTGATTTTCATCACGAAGCGTGCGATTCGACCGATAGGAATAGCGTTTTTGGCGGAGAAACGCCGCAATGCAGAAGAGTCGATTGTTGCGGTCCGCGGCGGCGTTAACCGTGCTCCTCCTGCTTTCCGCCTGTGACAATTCCGCCCGCAAGGCCGAAGGCCCGGCGCGGGTCGTGCTCGTCGCGCCCGTTCATTACGCGCCGCGCGCGCCGACGCGCCAATTCGTCGCCGCCATCCGTCCGCGCGTCGAGACCGACCAATCCTTCCGCGTCGCCGGCAAGGTGGTGCGCCGTCTCGTCGAGAATGGGCAGGCCGTCAAGGCCGGTGATCTTCTGGCCGTGCTGGACGAGGCCGATCTGCGCCTGCAGAAGGAGCAGGCAGAGGCGGAGCTCTCCGCCGCGCGCATGGCGCTGGAGCAGGCCGCCGCCGACGAGCGCCGCGCGCAGACCTTGCGCAAGGACGGCTGGACCGCGCAGGCGGCGCTCGATCGCCAGAAAGCCCAGGCCGAGGAGGCGCGCGGCCGCCAGCAGCGCGCGCTGCGGGCCGTGGAGCTCGCCAAGAATGCGCTGGATTACGCCTCGCTGCGCGCCGATTCGGACGGGGTGGTGACGGCGACCTTCATCGAGCCGGGGCAGGTGGTCGCGGCGGGGCAGGCGGCGGTGCGCGTCGCCCGCGCCGGCGCTCTCGAGGCCGTCGTCGCTCTGCCGGAGGCCTTCGCCTCCCTCGCCGGAGCTGGGGAGGCGAGCCTCTTTCTTTGGTCCGATCCGGCCAAGACCTATCGCGCCAGCCTGCGCGAGCTCGGCGCCTCCGCCGACGCCGCCACCCGCACCTTCTCCGCGCGCTATTCGATCCTCGGCGCCGATGAGAAGGTGGGGCTCGGCATGAGCGCGACGCTGACGCTCGCCGGCAAGGATCAGGGCGTCGCCGCCGCCCTGCCGCTGGCGGCTCTGTTCGATCAAGGCTCCGGCCCCAGCGTGTGGAAGGTGGAGGAGGGCGGCAAGCTCACCCTCGCGCCCGTCTCCGTGCTGCGCTACGAGGCCAAGACGGCGCTCATCGCCGGCGGCGTCGCCGAGGGCGACCGCGTGGTCGTGCTCGGCGCCCATAAGCTCGATCCCGGCCAGCGCGTGCGTCCGGTCGACGCCGAGACTCTGTGAGGCGCGGGGCGATGGGTTTCAATCTCTCGCTCTGGGCGGTCAAGCGGCAGACGCTCACTCTCGCGCTGATCCTCGCGGTGGCCGTCGCCGGGGTCTTCTCCTATTTCCGCCTCGGCCGCGCCGAGGACCCGTCCTTCACCATCAAGGTCGCCAATCTCACCGCGATCTGGCCGGGCGTCACCGCGCTCGAGATGCGCGATCAGGTCGCCGACCGGCTGGAGAAGAAGCTGCAGGAGCTTCCCTATCTCGAGAAGATCGAGACCTATGTGAAGCCGAGCTTCCTCGCCATGCAGGTGACGTTCAAGGACACGACGCCGCCCGCGCAAGTGCCGAGCCTCTTCTATCAATTGCGCAAGAAGCTCCACGACATTCAGCCGGAGCTTCCGCAGGGCGTGATCGGCCCGGACGTCAATGACGAGTTCGGCGACGTCGACGCCGTGCTCTACGCCGTCCATGGCGAGGGCGCCGATTATCACCAGCTCGACCGCGTGGTGGAGATGTTCCGCCAGCGCCTGCTGGAGACGCCGGACATTGTGAAGGTGAATGTCTATGGCGAGCAGGATCGCAAGATCTTCGTCGAGTTCAGCCAGGCCAAGCTGGCCAATCTCGGCGTCACGCCGCAAGCGCTGTTCGAATCGCTGGCCAAGCAGAATGCGGTGAACGCCTCCGGCGTCTTCGAGACGCCGGCCAATCGCGTGCCCTTGCGCGTCACCGGCGCGCTGAAGGGCGCCGAGGCCATCGCCGCCACTCCGGTGGAGGCGAGCGGCCATGTGTTTCGCCTCGGCGACGTCGCCGATGTCGTGTCCGGCTATGAGGACCCGCCGAACTTTCTGGCGCGCTACAAGGGCGAGCCGACCATCGTCGTCGGCGCGGTGATGGCCAAGGGCGGCAATGTGCTCACCCTCGGCAAGAATCTCGAGGCCACGATGGCCGAGGTTCGCGCCGAGACGCCGGTCGGCATAGAGATCACGCAGATCGCCGATCAGCCGACGGTCGTCTCCCATGCGGTCGGCGAGTTCACGCGCTCCTTCGTCGAGGCGCTGGTCATCGTCCTTTTCGTGAGCTTCGTCTCGCTC
This sequence comes from Methylosinus sp. LW4, assembly GCF_000379125.1. NCBI lineage: Bacteria > Pseudomonadati > Pseudomonadota > Alphaproteobacteria > Hyphomicrobiales > Methylocystaceae > Methylosinus > Methylosinus sp. LW4. The sequence goes on from NZ_KB900626.1 coordinate 273,362, forward strand.
GGCTTTCGCACCGGAATCATCGTCGCTCTGTCGGCGCCGCTGGTGCTCGCGGTCGTCTTCGTCTTCATGAACGCCTTCGGCGTCGATCTTCAGCGCATCTCGCTCGGCGCGCTCATCATCGCGCTCGGCCTGCTGGTCGACGACGCCATCATCGCCGTCGAGATGATGACGGTGAAGATGGAGCAGGGCGAGGATCGAATCAGCGCCGCCACCTTCGCCTGGACGTCCACGGCCTTTCCCATGCTCACCGGCACTCTGGTGACGGTGGCGGGCTTCATGCCGGTCGGCTTCGCCGCTTCCTCGACCGGCGAATATACGGGCTCGCTGTTCTTCGTGCTGGCCGTGGCGCTCGTCGCCTCCTGGTTCGTCGCCGTGCTGTTCACGCCCTATCTCGGCGTGAAGCTGCTGCCCGATTTCTCGCGCCACGCCCATCACGATCCCGAGGCGATCTATTCGACGCCCTTCTATCTCGGCCTGCGCCGGCTCATCACCTGGGCGGTCGACAATCGCCTGCTCGTCGTCTGCGCCACGGGCGGGATTTTCATCGCGGCCGTCCTCGGCTTCGGCCATGTGCAGAAGCAGTTCTTCCCCATTTCCGAGCGGCCGGAGCTGTTCTTCCAGCTGCGCATGCCGGAGGGCTCGTCCATATTCGCGACGGCCGCGGCGGTGGACGAGGCCGAGAAGCTGCTGAAGGGCGACGAGGACGCCGTCCATTACACGAGCTATATCGGCCATGGTCCGCCGCGCTTCTGGCTCGGCCTCAGCCCAGCGCTGCCCAATGAGGCCTATGCGGAGATCGTCATCGTCGCCAAGGATCTCGAGGCGCGCGAGCGGCTGAAGGCCCGCCTCTCCAAGGCGCTGGAGGATGGCGCCGTCTCGCAGGCCCGCGCCCGCGTCGATCGCTTCAACTTCGGCCCGCCGGTGGGCTTTCCGGTGCAATTTCGCGTCATCGGCCGCGATCCGGCGGAGGTGCGCGCCATCGCCTATCGCGTGCGCGATGTCATGCGCGAGGACAAGGCCGTCGTCGAGCCGCATCTGCAATGGAACGAGCAGACGCCGGCGGTGCGGCTCGTCATCGATCAGGACCGCGCGCGCGTCATGGGCCTCACGCCGCAAGAGGTGGCGAACCGGCTGCAGATGATGGTCTCCGGCGTGACGATCACCAGCCTGCGCGACGGCATAGACCGCGTGGACGTCGTCGCCCGCGCCACGCCCGGCGAGCGCGGCGATCTCGGACGGCTGGACGATATCGTGATTTTGACGCGCGCCGGCGCGCCCGTGCCGGTCTCGCAGATCGCCAAGATCGTCTATGAGCATGAGGAGCCGATCATCTGGCGGCGCAATCGTAACATGCTCGTCACCGTGCGCGCCGATGTGAAGGACGGCGTGCAGGCGCCGGACGTCACCAATCGCATCTGGCCGCGCCTCGCCGAGATTCGCGAGCATCTGCCGCCGGGCTATCGGATCGAGATCGGCGGCGCGATCGAGGAATCCGCCAAGGCCAATTCCTCCATCGCCGCCGTCGCCCCGGTCATGATTCTCGTGATGCTGGTGATCGTGATGTTCCAGCTGCAGGATTTCACGCGGCTCGGCCTCGTGATGATGAGCGCGCCGCTCGGCCTCATCGGCTCCTCGCTGGCGCTCAATCTGGCGAGTGCGCCTTTCGGCTTCGTCGCTCTGCTCGGCCTCATCGCGCTCTCCGGCATGGACATGCGCAATTCGATCATATTGGTCGATCAGGTGCGTCAGGACCTCGAGAAGGGCGCCAATTATCGCGAGGCCATCATCGGCGCCACTGTGCGGCGTGCGCGTCCGGTGGCGCTCACAGCCATGGCCGCCATTCTCGGCATGATTCCGCTGACGCGCTCGCTGTTCTGGGGGCCGATGGCGCTCACCATAATGGGCGGCCTCTTCGTCGCGACCTTTTTGACCGTGCTGTTCCTGCCGGCGCTCTACGCCATGTGGTTCCGCCGCAAGCTCGGCGACGTGCTGGTCGAGACGCCGCAGCCGACGGCGCCGGCGCAATTCGCCTATCATGAGCTGCCGAAGGTGGCGGAATGATCGGGCGCCGCGGCTGAGCGATTCGCCGAGCGGGCTATGGACGCTCGGTCGAAGCCTCGAATAGGATGTGGCCATTGAGCGAGCGCTCTTCGCCGAGCGCGCAATATCCTTTTCGGAGCGGCATATGCGAAAATCCCTGGCTGTGGCGGCCCTTTTGGCCAATCTCCTCTGCAGCGCGACCGCGGTTCGCGCGGATGCGTCGCTGGAGGACGTCCGCGTCGCGCGGCAAGTCATCGACGCGCTCCATTTGAGCGACCAGATGGCGGTGATTTTGCCGCAGCTCGTCGACGCCGTGGGGCGCGGGCTCACCGCACATTATCCGCAGCACGCCAAAGAGATTTCCGAGATCATGCCGCGGCTGAAAGTCAAAGCGTCGGCGCGGATCGACGAATTCATGAGCCTCATGGCCACGGCGCTGGCCCCGAAGCTGTCATCGACGGAGCTGCGCGAGCTACGAAGCTTCGCCACCGGTCCGCGCGACGTCGCGGCGCGCGATGATTTTGCGCGCTCGCCGGCTGGAATCAAATTCTTCTCCCTGCGCGAGGAGTTCACGCGCGAAATGCGGGAGCGGGGAGAGCAATGGGGCGCGAAAATCGGCCGTGAGGTCGATGAGGAGTTCAAGGCGGAGCTGAAGAGCCGCGGCGTCCGTTTATAGACCCGACGTCCTCGAAAAAGAGTCGCGCCGCTCCTTCGTGGAGAAGGGCGGCGCTGAAATCTTCGTCACCAGAGAGATGCGCTCAGGGGGAGCGATGAGCCCCGCCCCCTCAGCCGCCGTTCTTCTTCTTGGTCTGATCGCTGGCGATGGGCGACGAGTCGGAGAGGCCCTTGTCGATCTTCTCGAGGATCTTCGGCAGATCATCGGGATCGGGGCTCATGTCGCGCGCGTGATTCCATTGGAAGCGCGCCTCGAGCTTGCGATTGACGCGCCAATAGGCGTCGCCGAGATGGTCGTTGATGACCGGATCGGAGGGCTTGAGATCGACCGCCTTCTCGAGCTCGCGCACCGCCTCGTCATAACGGCCGAGCCGGTAATAGGCCCAGCCGAGACTGTCGACGACATAGCCGTCGCGGGCGCGTAGATCGACGGCGCGGCGCAGCATTTTGAACGCCTCGTCGAGATTGACGCCCTGATCCACCCAGGAATAGCCGAGGTAGTTCAGGACCAGCGGCTGGTCGGGATAGAGCTCCAGCGCCTTTTTGAGATCGGCCTCGGCGATCGGCCAGTTTTTGCGGCGCTCATTGGCGATGCCGCGATAATAATAGAGCAGCCACTGGCTCTTGTCGGTCTGCGGCTGCAGGTCCAGCACCTTGGTGTAGGTGGTGACCGAATCGGCGAACAGCTTGCGCGAGCGCTGAATATTGCCGAGCGCGGTCAGCGCCTCCTGATCCTTGGGATGCTCGACGATCACCGCCTGCAGGTGGTCGGTGGCTTCCTTGGTCTTGCCCAGCGTCTCCAGCAGCAGCGCCGCCTGCACATCGGCGTTGACGCGCAGCGGGCTGTCCTTCGGCACGCTGTCATAGAGATCGATGGCGGTCTCTTCCTGCTTCATGCGCTCGTAAATGTCGGCGAGCGTGATCGTCGCCAGCGCATTGTCGGGCGCGAGGAAGAGCGAGAGGCGCAGATAGATCAGCGAGGCGAGCTCGTCGCCCTGGCGGCCGCCGATCGCGCCGAGCCCATAGAGCACCTCGGCCGCGCCGGCGTCGGCGTCGCGAACGAAGGGGGCGAGCGGCTTGCCCGAATCGATGTCGCCGATCGCCGCGGTGACGATGGGATGACGCGGGGCGAGATCGTCGAAGGCGCGATAGACGCGGCGCGCCTCCTCGCGGCTGCCATGCGAGACGAGAAAGCGCGCATAGGCGTCGACGAGGCGCAGCGTGTTGCGCTCGGAGCCATAGGCGGCCTTGAAGCGCTTTGTCGCCTCGGCCTTGTCGCCGTTCTTGGCCGAATCGACGATCAGCGCCGCATGATAGTCGCGGAAGACGGCGAAGGCGTCTTCCTTGAGCTTGTCGGCCGTCGCCAGCGCCTGCTTGGTTTCGCCGGCGCCGGCGTAGGCCCAGGCGGTGAGCAGCGTGGAGGTGACGTCATGCTTGCGGTCGAGCCCGCCCTTGGCGAGCACGGCGCGGGCCTTGGCGAATTTCTTGGCCTTTATCGCCTCGACGCCCAGCGTCAGATTGGCGAGGCCGTTGTTCTTGTCGAAGGCGGCGACATGGGCGGCGAGGGCGAAGGCCTCCTGCATATTGCCATTGGCGAGAGCGGCGACGAAGGCGCGCTCGGTCAGCTCGCGATTGCGCGGATCGCTGCGCAGCGCCTCGCGGAAAAATGTCGAGGCCGCGAGCGTGTCGCGTTCCGCCCCGGCGACAATGGCGGCGAGATAATTGCCGGACGCGCTCTCGCCGACCTCGAAGGGCGTGGCGATGGAGAGCGTCGATTCGCGGGCGTGAGCCGAGCCCTCGCCGACGAAGAGCCCCGCGCCGGAGAAGTCGTCGACCCCGAGCGAAAGAGCGCAGAACGCCGCGGCGGCATAGGCCGCGCGGGTCGAGAAAGAGCGAACGCGGCGCCGTCTCGGCGCATCGGACGAGAAGAATCTGTTCACGTGCTGTTTCCCGCAATCGGCCGCAGCTGCGCGGCGCCGGCGCGCCCGGAAATAGGCCGCCGAGCGCCACCATCATGCGGGAAGATGGCTGTTTTGAGCCGCCCCCGCAAGTGCGAAATATCCCAACGGGGGCAGCCGTCTTTTGTCGCGAAAGCGTCGCGTCAGCTTCGTCCGCGCACGGCGGCGACGATTTTCTGCGCCGCGTCGTCGAGATCGTCGGCGGGGATCACATCGAGGCCCGAGCTGGAAATAATTTCCTTGCCGAGATCGACATTGGTGCCCTCGAGGCGCACCACCAGCGGCACCGCGAGGCCCACTTCCTTCACCGCGGCGATGACGCCCTCGGCGATGACGTCGCAGCGCATGATGCCGCCGAAGATGTTGACGAGAATGCCCTTCACCTTGGGATCGGCGGTGATGATCTTGAAGGCGGCCGTCACCTTCTCCTTGGTGGCGCCGCCGCCGACGTCGAGGAAGTTGGCGGGGTTCTCGCCATAGAGCTTGATGATGTCCATCGTCGCCATCGCGAGGCCGGCGCCGTTCACCATGCAGCCGATGGTGCCGTCGAGCGCGATATAGGCGAGCTCATATTTGGAGGCCTCGATCTCCTTCTCGTCCTCCTCGGTCTTGTCGCGCAGCGCGACCACGTCGGGATGACGATAGAGAGCGTTGTCGTCGAAGGAGATTTTCGCGTCGAGGCAGCGCAGCTTCCCGTCCTTGGTGACGATCAGCGGATTGATCTCGAGCAGCTCCATATCCTTGGCGACGAAGGCCGAGAACAGGCGCTCGGTGAGCGAGACCGCCTCCTTCACCAGCGGGCCGGTGAGGCCGAGCGCGTCGGCGACGCGGCGGCCATGATGCGGCAGAACGCCGGTCGCCGGATCGACGGAGAAGGTGACGATCTTCTCGGGCGTCGCATGAGCGACCGCCTCGATATCCGTACCGCCCTCGGTGGAGACGACAAAGGAGACGCGCGAGGTGGCGCGGTCGATCAGCAGCGAGAGATAGAATTCTTTGTCGATATCGGCGCCGTCCTCGATATAGAGGCGGTTGACCTGCTTGCCGGCCTCGCCCGTCTGCACCGTGACCAGCGTCGAGCCGAGCATCTCCTTGGCGAAGGTCTCGACCTCGTCGAGCGAGCGGGCGAGGCGCACGCCGCCCTTCTCGCCGGCCGAAGCCTCCTTGAACTTGCCCTTGCCGCGGCCGCCGGCGTGGATCTGCGCCTTGACGACATAGACGGGGCCGGGCAGGCCGCTCGCGGCCTGGCGCGCCTCGCCGGCGGCGAGCGCCGGAGCGCCTTCGGCGACCGGGGCGCCGAACTCACGCAGGATGGCCTTGGCCTGATATTCGTGGATGTTCATTTCTCACCGATCCTGATTGCGACCTTCGTCGCGACAACGCGCCCCTCGCCGGGGGCGGAAACGGGGCTCAGCGCGCTCAGGCGAAGGCGGGGTCGAGCGCCTTGCTGGCGGCGATCAGCGTCTTCACCGAGCCGACGGATTTGTCGAACATCTGCCGCTCGGCGGCGTCGAGCGCGATCTCGACGACGCGCTCCACGCCATTGGCGCCGATCACCACCGGCACGCCGACATAGAGCCCGCTGACGCCATATTGGCCGTCGAGATAGGCGGCGCAGGGCAGCACGCGGCGCTTGTCCTTCAGATAGCTCTCCGCCATGGCGATGGCCGCGGAGGCCGGCGCGTAATAGGCGGAGCCGGTCTTCAGCAGGCCGACGATCTCGCCGCCGCCCTTGCGCGTGCGGTCGACGATGGCGTCGATCTTCGCCTGAGTGGTCCAGCCCATGGCGACGAGATCGGGCAGGGGAACGCCGGCGACGGTCGAGTAGCGCACGGAGGGAACCATGTCGTCGCCATGGCCGCCGAGCACGAAGGCGCTCACATCCTCCACCGAGACGTTCAGCTCCTCGGCCAGAAAGAATCGGAAGCGCGCCGAATCGAGCACGCCCGCCATGCCGACGACCTTATTGGTCGGCAGGCCGCTCGCCTTCTGCAGCGCCCAGACCATGACGTCGAGCGGATTGGTGATGCAGATGACGAAAGCGTTCGGCGCATAGGCCTTGATGCCGGCGCCGACCTTGGAGACGACGCCGAGATTGATGGTGAGCAGATCGTCGCGGCTCATGCCCGGCTGGCGCGGCACGCCCGCCGTCACGATGACGACATCCGCGCCGGCGATGGCGGAATAATCGTCCGCGCCGGCGATGCGCGCGTCGAATCCCTCGACAGGCGCCGATTGGGAGAGGTCGAGCGCCTTGCCCTGAGGCACGCCGCTCGCGATGTCGAACAATACGACGTCGCCGAGCTCCTTGAGGCCGATGAGATGGGCCAGCGTCCCGCCGATATGGCCGGCGCCGATCAGGGCGATTTTCTTGCGCGCCATCTTTTCTCCTATGGGCGTGCCTGGAAATAAACTGCTAGCGCGCTTTTTCCCGTCTGAAAAGGCGAGAGTCGCTTCTAGCGAAGCTTCGCACGAAAATTGAGCAAGCGCGCGCGCCTGCGCCGCGCGGCTGTGGAAATAGGCTGTTCCGAACCCGCTCCCTTCCGACGCCGGCCCGCTCGGCCTAGAGCGCGTCCACGCCGCCGAGCGAGAGAATGATCTTCCACTCCTCCTCGGAGACGGGCTGCACCGACAGCCGCGAATTATTGACCAGCACCATTTCGGCGAGGCGCGGATCGGACTTGATCTCGGCGAGCGTCACCGGCCGCGCGAATGGCGCCACGGCCTTTATATCGACCATGCCGAATTTGCCGCTCTCGTCCGTATGGTCGGGATAATAGGTCTTGATGACCTCCACCACGCCGACGACGGCCTTGTCCTCGTTGGAATGGTAGAAGAAGCCGCGCTCGCCGATCTGCATCGCCATCAGCTGCTTCTTGGCGAGATGGTTGCGCACGCCGTTCCAGAAGGTGCCTTTCGCCCCGGCGGCGACCTGCTGGTCCCAGGACCAGGTCTTGGGCTCGCTCTTGAACAGCCAATGCGCCATCAGAGCTCGGCCCCCACCACGCGCTTCCAAGGCTTGACCTCGACACTCGCGAACAGCCCCGCCTTCGCGTAAGGGTCCTCCGCGAGCAGCGCCTGCGCCGCCGCCGCATCGGCCGCCTCGACGATCAGCAGCGAGCCGACGGGCTTCTCGTCCGCATCGAGAAACGGCCCGCCGAGCTTCACCTGCGCGGCATGGGCGGCGAGAAAGGCGAGATGCGCCTCGCGGGTGGCGAGCCGGAGTGCGACATGATCGGGCTTGTCCAGGCAGAGGGCGGCGAAGAGCGGCAAAGCGGCCTCGTGAAAAGGGAAAGCGACGGCGGGGCGGTGATTAGCAGAATGCGGGGGTGAGGTCGATAGAATTGGACGCAGAGAGCGTAGAGCGGGGTGGAAAGCCCATCCGGCATTCAGCCGAATCTCGGGGCGTGACTCCTTCTCCCGCTTGCGGGAGAAGGTGGCCCTCGCGTTAGCGAGGGTCGGATGAGGGCTGTTGGGACACCCCATATTCCGGGTGTCATGCTACAGTTTGTTCGAAATGTAAGAGTGGCTTATGAAGTTCCCAGAAAACATCGATTACTTGCACGGCGGCGAGGAGTTTATCCGGTCTAGGAGCAAAGCGGCCATTCAAGCATCTGAGCTGCTTCTTCACCACTTCAATATGGTAGCAGATTCGATGAATCTCATTCATTATTTTGTGCATGCATGTCCGCGCACGGACAATGATCAGCTTACCATCAAGCTCCTGGGAATTCGTCTCTTTAATAGTTGTGCCGGCGCCGTTCAAAATTCGATGTCTGGATACTATCAAAACGCAGTTATGCAATTACGTGACATTTTAGAAATAACATTTCTTCTCGATTATTTTCGGTTAGAAAAGGCGTTGATATCTGAATGGCGGAGCTGCTCCGAGAGTGAAAGAAACAAGCGATTTAGTGCTTTTAAAGTTCGCACAACGCTCGATGACCGCGATGGATTCACCACAAGAAAGCGTATGGAGCATTATCAGCTTTTGTGCAACCTGGGCGCGCACGCCTCGTTCCAGGGGTTCGAATTGCTGCGGCCAAACGCCGGTGGAGACGCGCAATGCGGGCCTTACTTTGCTGATCGCGCGATTGATGCGACTATCTCGGAGATGGCAAAAGTGTCGGTTGGTGCGGCCGGAATCTTCATGACGTTTTTCGATATGCGTAATTTAAGTGACTACGAGACGAAGCTTCAGTTTATGGAAGCTCAGTCAGCGTGGTTTGAGCGGTTCTTTGGGCACTCTCTCGATCTAGGACAGATTGACCACTTGCGGAGGCTGCTTGAGCAGGCGAGAGCTGCATTCAAGTGAAGGGCCGGAGTGTGTTGAGAAAGCTTTCCCGCCTCCCACCCCGCTTGCCCCCACCGTCGTTCTCGCCTATAAGCCGCGCCATCCCACAGGCGAAAGTCTCACGGCTCCTGCTTCAAGGCGCCGTTCCGGTGGCCGGCTCTCCGGCTCATCCTGCTTTCGCCGAGGCTAGAACCGGAGAAGATGACAATGGCGATTCCTGATTTCACCATGCGCGGCCTGCTCGAGTCCGGCGCTCATTTCGGCCACCAGTCGCATCGCTGGAACCCGAAGATGGCTCCCTATATCTTCGGCGCCCGCAACAATATCCACATCATCGACCTCGCCCAGACGGTGCCGCTGCTGCATCAGGCGCTGAAGGTCGTCTCCGACACTGTGGCGCGCGGCGGCCGTGTGCTCTTCGTCGGCACCAAGCGTCAGGCGCAGGATCAGATCGCCGACGCCGCCAAGCGCAGCGCGCAATATTTCATCAACTCCCGTTGGCTGGGCGGCACGCTCACCAATTGGAAGACCATCTCCGGCTCCATCCAGCGCCTGCGCAAGCTCGACGAGCAGCTCGGCGCCGGCGCCGCGGGCGTCACCAAGAAAGAGCGTCTGCTGCTCACCCGCGAGCGCGACAAGCTCGAGAAGGCGCTGGGCGGCATCAAGGACATGGGCGGCACGCCCGATCTCATCTTCGTGATCGACACCAATAAGGAGCAGCTGGCGATCAAGGAGGCCAACCGCCTGAAGATTCCGGTGGTGGCGATCCTCGACACCAATTGCGACCCGGACGGCATCACCTTCCCGATCCCGGGCAACGACGACGCCGGCCGCGCCATCGCGCTCTATTGCGATCTCATCGCCCGCGCCGCGATCGACGGCATCTCGCGCAGCCAGGGCCTCTCGGGCCTCGATGTCGGCGCCTTGGAGCAGCCGACGGCGGAGCCGGCGCTCGGCCGCGTTCACGCCGATCTGCGCTCGGCCGATGAGGTCGTCGCCGATGCGGCGGCCGCCGAGGTCGAGATCGCGCTCGAGCCCTTCGAGCTGCTCTCCGCTCCGCGCGGAGCGCCGGACGATCTCGCCAAGCTGCATGGCGTCGGCCCGCAGCTGGTCAAGAAGCTCAATGACGGCGGCATCTTCCATTATTGGCAGATCGCGGCGCTGACGCCCGCGGATCTCGAGAAGCTCGATCAGGACCTCAAGCTCAACGGCCGCATCGCCCGCGACGGCTGGGTCGATCAGGCGCGCTCGCTGGCTTCGGCCTGATTTCGCGCTAGCGTCACATTCACGAAAGATTATCGCGCCGGCTCCCAAAGGGGCCGGCGTTAGCTCTAGCTAGAGGTGTCTAACCCCATGGCCCAGATCACCGCCGCTCTCGTCAAGGAACTGCGCGAGAGCACGGGCGCCGGCATGATGGATTGCAAGGCCGCCCTCAACGAGACCAATGGCGATATCGAGGCGGCCGTCGACTGGCTGCGCAAGAAGGGCCTCTCCAAGGCCGCCAAAAAGTCCGGCCGCGTGGCCGCCGAGGGTCTCGTCGCCGCGATCGTCGAGGATGGCGTCGGCGTCGTCGTCGAGGTGAATTCCGAGACCGACTTCGTCGCCCGCAACGACGACTTCCAGAAGCTCGTCAACAATATCGCCCGCGTCGCTCTGGAGACTGGCGCGACCAGCGCCGAGGAGCTCGCCGGCAAGCCCTATCCGGGCGGCGGCGTCGTCTCGGAGGCGATCACCACCGGCATCGCCACCATCGGCGAGAATCTGACGCTGCGCCGCGTCGCGCCGCTGAAGGTGGAGGGCGCGGTCAATCGCTACGTCCACACGCAGATCGCCGACGGCCTCGGCAAGATCGCGGTGATCGTGGCGCTCGAGTCCAAGGGCGACAAGGAAGTCCTGTCGACTCTCGCGCGCCAGATCGCCATGCATGTCGCCTCGGCCAATCCGTTGGCGCTCGACGCCTCCGGCCTCGATCCGGCGACGGTGGAGCGCGAGAAGGCGCTGCTCGCCGAGAAGAACGCCGGCAAGCCGGCCAATGTGCTGGAGAAGATCATCGATTCGGGCCTCAAGACCTATTACAAGGAGGTCTTGCTGCTCGATCAGGTCTCGAACCACCCGGATCACGGCGGCAAGACCATCACCCAGACGCTCAAGGAGCATGAGGGCAAGGCCGGCGCGCCCATCACGATCAAGGGCTTCGCTCGCTATGCGCTCGGCGAGGGCATCGAGAAAGAGACCAGCGATTTCGCCGCGGAAGTGGCGGCGGCCGCCAAGGGCTGATCGAATTCCCCGGCCGCTGCGGCGGCCGGGAGCCGGTCTCCGGCGCAACCGATCTTTCCAAAAGAAAAAGGCGAAGCGGACCGATGGTCGCTTCGCCTTTTTTGTTTTTGCGCCTGCTGGTCCAACGTCCGCATGGCCCCGGGAGGGGCCATGCGGCGTTCCGACTAGAACAGGTTGAAGTGGTAGTTGACGCCGGCGCGGACCGTGTGGAACTTCGCGCGCTGCGGGCCGAAGGCGAAGCCGCCATTGTTGGTGAGGTCGGTGTAGAGATACTCGACCTTGGCCGACCAGTTCGGCAGGAAGGCGTATTCCACGCCGCCGCCGGCGGTCCAACCCGTGCGGGTGTCGCTGCCGAAGCGCGTGTTCAGCTCGCCATAGGCGAAGCCGCCCGTGCCATAGACGAAGAGCTTCGAGTCGAGCAGGGCGAAGCCGGCGCGGCCGCGCACGGTGCCGAACCACGGCAGGCTGGTGCTGCCGACGTTGGAGCGCAGGCTCGTGCCCTGGAAGTCGGTCTCGAGGCCGACCACGAAGAGCGGCGAGATCTGGTAGTTGTAGCCGATCTGGCCGCCGCCCACGACGCCGCTGACGTCGCCGGCGCGTCCGAAGCTGTTGTCCGCCTTGAAGCCGCCGCCGACATTGAGGCCGACATAGGCGCCCGTCCAGGAGAAGACCGGCGGCGGCGGCGCGAAGGCCGGCGCGTCCTTGCGATAGGGCAGGTCGGCGGCGTGAGCGGCGCCGACGGAGAGAGCGGCGGCGACCGCGAGAGCCGAAAGGCTGGTTTTGATATGCATGTGAACCTCCGAAGAGCACGAAAAAAGGACGCCCAGCCGCCGCCTCGGCTAGAACGTGACCATGGGCCGAAATTCGTCGAGTCGGCCCGATTTGTCAACCGCAGTTGATTTGTGCGGCGAGATCCCGGTCGAGCGCGTCGGATTTCTGGTCCGGCCGAGCCCCGCCGGAGGCTTCGCCATGCGGAGGACTACCGTGACCTTGGCCTGGGAAAGGTTCACATTTCCCTAATAGGTAAAATGCCGCGAAATTTTGACACGAAATCGGCCGGCCGCCGGAATGCCGATTGACGGCGCGTCGCGTGGGATCGACTATGAATACATATCGGGAGAAGGATTCTCGATGCGGCCGGAAAAATCGGAAAAGCGTTCGGGGGAGGCGACGCGGCGGCGCATTCTCGCCGCGGCGATCACCCGTTTCGCGCGCGCTTCCTTCGAGGAGGTGAGGCTTCGCGACATAGCCGCAGATGTCGGCGTCGACGTCGCTCTGGTGCATCGCTCCTTCGGCTCCAAGGAGCAGCTCTTCGCCGCCGCCGTCGTCGAGGCCTGCCCGGCGGCTCTCCTATCGACAGATCGCAGCCGGCTCGGCGCGGTCTTCGCGAGCTTCGCGCTCGAATCGCAGCAGCATGAAGGGCTGCAAATCTTCATTCGCTCGCTGACGAGCCCGCTGGCGCGCGATCTCATTCGCGCCTGCTGTTATCGGGACTTCATCGGTCCGCTGGCGGACAAGCTCGATGGGCGGGCGGCGCAGCAGCGCGCGGCGCTGTTCGTCTCCTGCCTCATCGGCTTCTCCATCATGCGGGAGGTGCTGCGGGTCGAGCCGCTGCTCGCCGCTGACGACAGCGGGCCGATGATCCAGCGCCTGCTCACCGCCTGCCTCGACGAGATCGGACCGCTCGTCGCGAGCGATCAGAACTCCTCCCAATCGTCCTGAGCCGGCAGCGGCTTGCGCGCCGCGCCGCCGCCGCGTCCGGCGGAGACGGTCTTCAGCCCAGCCCGCGGCGCGTGGCCGTGGGAGCCGTGCTCGTCGCCGAGCGCGAAGCTCGCGACAGAGCGCGTCAGCGCCTCCGTCTCCTTGCGCAGGCTGTGGCTGGCGGCGGTGGTCTCCTCCACCATTGCGGCGTTCTTCTGCGTGTTCTGGTCCATCTGATTGACGGCTGTGTTGATCTCGCCGAGGCCCGTCGCCTGCTCGCGCGCGCCGGCGGCGATATCGGCGACCACCTTGTCGATCTCCGCTACCTGGGAGACGATGGTGTCGAGCGCCTTGCCGGTCGCGCCGACCAGCTCGACGCCCTGGTCCACCTCCACCGTGGAGGTGGAGATGAGGCCCTTGATCTCCTTGGCCGCCTCGGCGGAGCGTTGCGCCAGGGCGCGCACTTCCGACGCCACCACAGCGAAGCCCTTGCCGGCCTCGCCGGCGCGCGCCGCCTCGACGCCGGCGTTGAGCGCCAGCAGATTGGTCTGGAAGGCGATCTCGTCGATGACGCCGATGATCTGGCCGATCTGCTGCGAGGAGCGCTCGATGCGGCCCATGGCGTCCACCGCGCGGCGGACGATCGCGCCGCTCTTCTCGGCCTCCATCTTGGTGGCGCCGACGATAGTGCTGGCGTGAACCGCGCCCTCGGCGCTCTTCTTCACCGTGGTGGTGATCTCCTCCAGCGCGGCGGCGGTCTCTTCGAGGCTGGCGGCCTGCTGCTCGGTGCGGCGGGCGAGATCGTCGGCGGCGACGGCGATCTGGCCGGAGCCGGCGTCAATGGCTTTCGCGCCGCCGGCGACGAGGGCGAGCGCGGCCTGCAGCTGGCTCATGGCCGCGTTGAAATCATTCTGCAGCCGGCGATAGGCCTCGGGCATGGAGTCCGAGAGCCGATAGACGAGATTTTTGGAGGCGAGCTTCTCGAGACCCTCGCCGATCGCTTGCAGCGCCGCCTCGCGCTCTCTTTCGATCACGGCCTGCTCGGCCTTGCGCCGCGCCTCGGCCTCCTCGCCGCGACGACGCTCCTCGGCGGCGCGGCTCTCGGCGGCGCGCAGCTCCTGCGCATTGCGCTTGAACGTGTCGAGCGCCCGCGCCATGGCGCCGACCTCGTCGCCGCGCTCGACGCCCTCCACCACGGCGCCGAGATCGCCCTTGGCGATATCGCCCATCTGGCCGGTGAGGCGCGTGATCGGCGCGCCGATCTTGCGGCTGGAAATATAGAGCGTCGCCGCGCAGCCGATGAGAACCGCGAGGGCGCCGACGCCGATCATCGTCCAGATCGTCTGCTCCGTCTGACGACGCAGCTCCTCCCCGACGCGCTTGTCCTCCGCCTCGGCGGCCACATAGATGGAACGCATATCATTGACGATGGCGCGAATTTCCTCATCGGCGCCGCGCAGCAGCGACACGCATTTGGCGAGCTGCTCCAGCTCCTGCGGCTTCAGCCGCGCGCCGAGCTCGAGCGCCGGCAGCCGCTCAGCGATCGCGATCGCAGGCTTGGCCTGCTCGAAGACCTTGGCGAAGCGATCGCGATAGCCGTCGATCTGCGCCGCATGGGCCGGATCGAGCCGCATCGCCTCGGTGAGCAGCGTTTCGACGCGGGCGCCGACGGAGGCGGCCTCCTGCGCGGCGGCGCGCGAGATCGGCGTGTCGGCGTCATAGGCGAGCATCTGATGGACGGAGAGGCCGAATTCGGTGATGGCGCGATTGGAGCGCAGCATCTTCACCACGGCGGCGTAGGAATGCTCGGTCAGATCTTCGTAGCGTCGCCCCAGCTCGCTCATGCGGTGAACCCCCAGCGCCGTCGCGCCGATGAAGAGCAGGCAGGTCAGGGCGAGTGGCAGAAGGCTTTTGGTGGTGAGCTTCAAATTGTCGAACCGCATCGAGAAGCTTCCTCGTAATCGACGACGCATGGGGCGCTTTCCAAGTCGGAGGCCCGTGAGAATACTGTCGAGCTAAAGCATCAAAAGCTTTCTGAAATATCTATGTCTTTGCGACTTCAGGCGCGGCGCGGGCGCTCGAAAATGGAAAAGGCCGCCGGGAGCTCCGGCGGCCTTTTGGAGACGGGCGCCGCAGCGCTCAGAATTCCGTCCAATCCTCCTGCGCCGGGACAGGCGCCGGCTTGCGGAGGGCGCCGCCGCCGCCGGCGAAGACCGCTCTCGGCACCGGGCGCCGCGCTTGCGGCCGTTCGCCGAGCCGGAAGCTCGCCACCGAGCGCGTGAGCCCTTCGGTCTCCTTGCGCAGGCTGTGGCTGGCGGCCGTGGTCTCCTCCACCATTGCGGCGTTCTTCTGCGTGTTCTGATCCATCTGGGTTACGGCGGCGTTGACCTCGGCGAGGCCGGTGGCCTGCTCGCGCGCGCCGGCGGCGATGTCGGCCACGACGCGATCGATCTCCGCCACCTGGGTGACGATCTTCTCCAGCGCGCGGCCGGTCGCGCCGACCAGCTCGACGCCTTGCTCCACCTCGACCGTCGAGGTGGAGATGAGGCTCTTGATCTCGCGCGCGGCCTCGGCGGAGCGCTGCGCCAGAGCGCGCACTTCCGAGGCCACCACGGCGAAGCCCTTGCCGGCTTCGCCCGCGCGCGCCGCCTCGACGCCGGCGTTGAGCGCCAGAAGATTGGTCTGGAAGGCGATCTCGTCGATGACGCCGATGATCTGGCCGATCTCCTGAGAGGATTTCTCGATCCGCCCCATGGCGTCGACCGCGCGGCGGACGATCGCGCCGCTCTTCTCCGCCTCGGTCTTGGTGGAGCCGACGATGTCGCTCGCGCTGACCGCGCCCTCGGCGCTCTTCTTCACCGTGGTGGTGATCTCCTCCAGCGCGGCGGCGGTCTCCTCGAGGCTGGCGGCCTGCTGCTCGGTGCGGCGGGCGAGATCGTCGGCGGCGACGGCGATCTGATCGACGCCGGAGCCGATCGCCTCCGCGCCGCCCGCCACCACGCCCAGCGCCGCCTCCAGCTGGCCGATCGCCGCGTTGAAATCGCTCTGCAGGCCGCGATAGGCGGCGGGCATATCCTCCGAGAGGCGATAGACGAGATCCTTGGCGGCGAGCTTCTCGAGGCCTCTGCCGATCGCCTTCAGCGCCGCCTCGCGCTCCTTCTCGGCGATGGCCGCCTCGGCGCGGCGCTCGGCGTCGGCTCGCTCGCTGCGCCGCTTCTCCTCGGCCGTGCGGGCCTCCGCGGCCTGCAGCTCATGGGCGTTGCGCTTGAACGTGTCGAGCGCCTGCGCCATCGCGCCCACCTCGTCTCGCCGCGTGACGCCTTCCACGACAATGTCGAGATTGCCGCCGGCGATGGCGCTCATCTGCCCGGTGAGCCGCGCGATGGGCGCGCCGATCTTGCGGCTGGAGACATAGAAAGTGGCGCCGCCGCCGGCGAGCAGCGCGAGAGCGCCGACGATGACCATGGTCCAGATCGTCTGCTCGGTCTGGCGGCGCAGCTCGTCGCCGACATGCTGATTGTCCTCGAGCACCGCCTCGTTGAATTTCTTCATATCCTCGGTGAGCTTTTCCAGCTGCATATCGACATTGCGCAGAATCGCCAGGCATTTGGCGAGCGCGTCGAGCTCGCGCGGCTGCAGGCGCGAGCCGATCTCGACGCCCGGAACATCCCGCGCGATGCGAATGGCGGGCTCGGCGTCCTCGATGATCTTGTCGATCCGCGCGTGGAATCCCTTGATCGCCGGGGCGCGGGTCGGATCGAGCTGCGCCGCCGCGTCGAGAAGCGCGTCGACGCGCTCCTTGGCGGTTCCGAAATTCTTCTCGGCGAGCTTGAACAATTCCGTGTCGGATTCATAAGCGATCATCGAATGAACGGCGTAGCCCACCTCGACCGCGGTGCGATTGGTCCGCAGCAGCCGCACCAGGGCGGCGTCCGAATGATCCGTCAAATATTGGTAACGGTGGCCGAGGTCCTGGATGCGGTAGACGCCGAGCGCCGTCACGCCGAGAAACAGCAGGCCGGTCAGCGCGAGCGGCAGCAAGTTTTTGGTGGTGAGCTTGAAATCGTCGAATCGCATCGCGCACGGGTCCTTCGAGGCGGAGATCGAGATGCGCGCCGTCGCCCGGCAGGCGCATTCGCTCCGCGGTGAGAATGGGGACGGTCGCCGACGCGCTCGGAGTTTCCGGCGGGCCTCATGCCTCGGGTCGGTCGAACCAGCGACGAGCCTAGGCCTGGAAAGGTTTCAGAAATATCTATGTTTTTGACAATACGGATGATTTTTGCATTTGACCAACGAGACAGGGGCGCCTGCGGCGTCGCGTCACCCTTCGGCGCGGCGCTCCGGCGCCGCCCACAGCTCCTCCGCATAGCCGCGCCGGATCCAGCTGCGGAAGCGATAGCGGCGGGCAAAGCCGTAATCGGGCAGCAGCGCGCCCACCACTGATTGCCGGCCGGAGGAGCCGACCACGCGATTGGCCTCCTGATTGACGCTCAGCAGCAGCGGCGCCCAGCGGCCGATGCGCGCGAAATAGCTGCGGCAGACGGCGTCGCCCATCTCGGGAAAGGAATCGCAATTGACGATTATGTCGCTCTCGATGCGGGCGTTGTCGTCGATCTCCGGCGCGAGGACGAGATCGACGCCCTCGCCGCGGGACGGCTCGTGAGGATGGCGGAACTGCACGCTCGCCTCCGGCAGGCCGCGCCGCAGCGCGAAAAATTGCATGGCGGCGACGGTCGGCAGATCGACGATGGTGTAATGGCGCGCGCCGGCCAGCAGCGCATAGCGCGCCGCCTTGCCGAAGCCGCCGCCGATCTCGCAAATGCGCGGGCGCGCGAGGCCGCTCGCCTCTATTGTGCGCAAAGCGAGATAGAGCGCCTGGATATCGCGCCCGTGCAGCACATTTCCGTCCAAGGCGAGGCCATAGAGCCCGTCGAAGACGGCGGGCGGCGCGATGGGAAAGCCGAGCGCCGCCTCGATCTCGGCGACCAGCGCGCGCGAGGAGGCGACCAGCGTCTCGCCGACATAATCCTGCTCGGCGCATTCCACCCGCGCGACGCCGATATATTGCGCCAGCGAGGCCAGCATATCGTGAAAAGGCGCGACCGCGGCTCGGCGGCCCTCCGGCGAGGCGGCGAGAAAATCCCGATAGGCCTGCACGCCCTGCTCGAGCCCGGTGGCGGCGGAGGATTTCTGCACATCGACGAGACATTGCGCCAGCGCACGCGGATTGCCGCCGTCGAGAAGCGCGAGCAGCGGCTGATGGCGATGAGAGACGATATCGGTCCACATGGCGCCGCCGCCGCCCAGGTGCCGCGCGCCGCGGCCGCCGGCGCGCCGCGCCCAGGCGCTCTGCAGCTCGGCGGCGATCTCTATGTCGCGCTCGTCGACCGGCCGCAGCGACAAGGTCGGCTCCAGCCGCGGCAGGCCGCGCCGCGTGGAATTGAGCAGATCGGCCGAAAGGCTGCGCCGGCTGGCGTTCTCCAGCAGCCAGAACTCCTCGCCGCGCACGCGGGCGGCTAGCGTCTCTTCGGGATAATCGCCCGCCGGCAGATCGAAATCGAAGCCATAGCCTCCGTCGCCGAAGCCGGCGCGCGCCAAATCCTCGCGCGGCCGATCGGCGCGCGCGACGCCGATCACGGCGCCGGCGGAGCAGATCTCGACATCGAATCGATCGCGCGGCCGCAATCGGTCATAGACCCAGCCGGACACGCGGCCGCCGCTCGCGAGATCGACATAGCCGGAGAATTCTCTTTGACGCTTGCGCGAGAAGAACATCGGCCGTGCTCCTAATGGCGCGCGCGAGCGCTGCGTGTCACTTGCGCGCAAAAATCGAAAGCTCGGAGGAGTGGCCGCTCTCCGCCTCTCGAATGTTCGTAAAACCGGCTTCATGCAATGCGGCGATCAGATCATCGCGGCGGAGCGAAGACGCCGCTCCACGCTGCGCGACTTGGGTGTGAATATACAGCGCGTCGGCGCGGCGCGCGAGAAGCGCGACGGCCGCGAGCGGATCGGCGAACCGGCTCAGCGCATCATAGGCGACGACGAGATCATAGCTTTTGTCCGTCTCGCGTAGAAACGCCTCCATATCGCCGAGCCAGAAGCGCGTTCGCGAGAGGCGCATCACCTCTTTGGCGACGAGGCAGCGGATGAAGGCGGCTCGGCTCGGCTCGATCGCCTCGACGCGCGCGCCGGCGGATTCGAGAAGGAAGCTGTGGCCCGCCTCGCCCGGCGAAAGCTCGAGCACATTGCGGCCCTCGAGCGAGCCGAAGCAATCGATCGCCCACCGAATGCGCGCATCGTCGAAGGCTTCGGTCCGACCGGCGGAGACGCCGCATGCGGGCGGAAAAGCGCAGCTCCATCCGCCGATCACATCGATGGCGTTCTGCAGGCGGGGAACGCTCGACACATAGGAGTCGAAAACCTCCGCCGGAGGACGCGAGGGCCCTCGTTTCGGCAGCATGTCTCGCAGCTTCCTCAGCATCGATATGATCATCCCTCGGCGACGAGCAGAAATGCTTTCGAATCCCCATCGAAAACACGACTGAATTTTTCGACAATTCCATTTGCGCCGAGCGCGCCCGTGGGCGCCCGCGACGCGGCGCGACGGATTACGCTGTCGCGACGCTTTTGGCAATCGGCGGCGCTACACGCGGAAATGACGGCCCGGCGGCAGGCTGCTCAGCAGCTGCAATCGCGGCGCCGCATTGTCGCGACTGTACCAGGGGTTGAATGCGGGATCGACGTAATTCACGAGATCGTATTTTTTGCGCAGCGCGTCCTGCTCGCGGCGAAAGCGCGCGATATTGGCGTTGGTCTCGTCGCTGCCGCGGCTCGACGATTCATGATGAGTGAGCGTTGCGAAAGGCGTCCATACGACGCGAAAGCCGGCGCGGCCGGCGCGCATGCAATAATCCGTGTCGTTATAGGCAATGGCGAAATTCTCGTCGTCCAGCCCGCCGACGGCCTCGAGGCAGGCGCGCGTGACGAGCATGCAGGCGCCCGTCACCGCCGCCATGGATTGGCGGACGTCGAGCCGACCCATGGGGCCTGGATAATCGCCGGGCATGCCGCAGAACCAATGTCCCGCCACCGAGCCGAGGCCCATGACGACGCCCGCATGCTGCAATGTTCCATTGGGATAGAGCAGACGCGCGCCGACAATTCCCGTCGACGGATAGGCGAGGCAGGAGACCATCTCTTTCAGCCAGCCGGCGTCCATGACCTCTATGTCGTTGTTGAGCAGCAGCATGCAATCGCCGCGGGCCGCCCTGAGGCCGCGATTGACCTGCCGCGAGAAGTTGAATGTCTCCTCGACGATATCGACGGAGACGAAAGGATAGGCCGCCTTCTTCTGCTCATAGAGATCGAGAACGCGCGCGTCCTTCGTGCCATTGTCGACAACGAGAATCTCCATGCGCGGATAATCGGTCCGCAAGGTGAGATCGTCGAAGAGGCGGGAGACGAGCGCGAAGGAATCGCGGCTCGGCACGATGATGGAGACGAGCGGCCAGGCGTCGTCCTTCGGCGAAAAGCGCACGCGATGCAGATCGGCGTTGCGCGCGGGCTCCACTGTCGCCGGCGCGCCGTCGACGGCGTAGCTTTCCGCCAGCGAGCGGCGCGCGCTCGTCGTGGCGCGATCGAGAAAGCTCACCGAATAGCTCTTGCCGTCGCGGCGCCAGAGATAGGCGGGGTAGGGGAGATGGACGATCTCCTCCGTCGCGAGGCTGCGCGTGTAGCGCAGCAGCAGATCATAATCCTGCGAGCCTTCGTAGCCGCGGCGCAGGCCGCCCAGCGCCTGCAGCCGCTCGCGACGATAGAGCGAGAGGTGATTGACGTAATTGACGCCGGAGAGCAGCACGGGGTCGAAGGCCGGCTTCAGCGAGTAATGCTTGGGCTGCAGCTTGGCGTCGGCGACGATCTCGTCGGTGAAGACGAATTGCGCGCCGGGCGTGCGCTCGATCGTCTCCAGCAGCGCATCGACGGCGTAAGGCGCGAGCGCGTCGTCGTGATCGATGAAGCCGACCCAATCGCCGCGCGCCGCGGCGAGGCCGCTATTGGTGGCGACGGCGATCCCGCCATTCTGCGCCGCGCGCAGAATCGTCACATGCGGCGTGTCGCGATGACGCTCGAGCCAGTCGATCGTCTCGCGCGACGTCGAGCCGTCGTCGGAGAGGATCAGCTCATAGGCGCCGGCCCTTTGTATCCGAAAGGAATCGAGCAATTGGTCGAGATAGAGCGCCGGCGCGTCATAGACCGGCGTTACAAAGGAGAACGCCGGCCGCTCGCCCGTCCAGGCCGGCGCGCCGGCGTAGCGGGCGTTGGCCATGGCGATCACCTGCTCGAAATGCGGAGTCGCGCCGCGCACCTTGGCGACGCGCGCGCCGACGCCGGAAAGCTCCGGCGCGCCGGGCCGCGCTATGGTCTCGCACAGCGGCGCCGCGCGCTCGCCGCGCGCCGCCGCGCGCAGCCTGCCGCCGACGAAGGCGCGCACGGATTTCTCGTCATAGGCGATGAAGGCGCGAAAACGAAACCTCGAAGGGTAGGAGGAGGGATCGAAACGGACATGATGCACGCGGCCGAAGCTCCGCAGCGCGATCACATAGAGGCCGTCGCGCGTGTGCTTGAGCTCGATCTCGTCATCCGGCTCGAAGCCCTTGCCGAAATCGATATAGATGCGCGGGTCGAGCGTCTGATCGGCGTCGGCGACCTCGAGAATGATATAGGCGGCGCGCAAAAAGCCCGTGACGAAGACGAAGAGCGGGTCCGCATCCGTGGCCTGCCAGCTCTCCCAGCCGAGCCGGCGAAGGCCGGATCGACGCACAGAAGGAATTCTCAGCAACAAGACCTTAGCTTTCCCGAATATGAGTCGCGGACCTGAGGCTCCGCGCTCGCGTGATATAGTCGAGCCGCGGCGCCTTGGCCATAGCTCGGCGCCTGTCGCGCGTGATGCGGCCGTGGCGGAAAAGTGGCGAAATTAGGCCGTCGCGCCCGCGTGGACGCGGCGCTCGCGCTGGGCTATAAGGGCGCGGTTCGCGTCAATGGCGGTTCCCTGGCGAAGCCTGCTCGAAGAGAAGATGATCCAACTCTTAGACGTCTTCAAATTCTATAAGACCGAGCGACACTCGAAGGTCATATTGGATCATGTGTCGATGGTTTTCGACACGAGCTATTCCTATGGTCTGCTCGGCGTCAACGGCGCCGGCAAGACGACCACGCTCAAGGTCATAGCGGGCACCGAGCTGCCGAATTCCGGCAGGGTGCGGCGCACGGTGCGTGTCTCCTGGCCGCTCGGCTTCGGCGGCGGCTTTCATCCGGCGATGACCGGCCGCGAGAATGTGCATTTCGTGGCGCGAATCTACGGCGCCGATCCGCGCAAGGCGGCGATGTTCGTCGAGGAGTTCTCCGAGCTCGGCGATTATTTCGACGCGCCGGTGAAGACCTATTCGTCGGGCATGGGCGCGCGTCTGGCCTTCGGCATGTCCATGTCCATCGACTTCGACGTCTATCTCATCGACGAGATCACCGGCGTCGGCGACATGCGATTTCAGAAGCGATGCCAGGAGGCTTTCGACCAGCGGCGCAAGAATTCGAGCGTCATCTTCGTCTCGCATTCGATGCAGGCCGTGGCCGATTATTGCGACCGCGGCGGCGTGCTCGTCGACGGCCGCCTCTTCATGTTCGACACGGTCGCCAAGGCGATCGAGATGTACAATCGAATGAACCGATAGAGGCGAGGATGGACGAACCTCCGAAGTCTCCCGATTTTCGCACGGTCAATGCGCTGGAGCGCGCCGAGGCCGTTCAGCGTTTTCTGGCCGAAGCCGCGCGGCGAGCGCGCTTCTCGGCGCGGGCGCGCGGCGCCTATCAGAAATCCAGCTTCGCCGAGCGGCGCGGCGCAAAGGCGATGCGCATCGCCTTTCTCGTCCTCGCCATCGTCATGGTGGCGATCCCCAATGTCGTCGGCGGGCTCTATTACGGGCTGCTCGCCTCGGACCAATATGTCGCCGAGGCGAAATTCACCGTGAGCAGCGCGGCCATTCCCAAGCTCGACGGGCTCGGCTCGGTGACCGGCCTGCCGCAGATGATGATCTTTCAAGATTCGATGATCATCATCGAATATATCGAGAGCCGGACTCTGGTCGAGCAGCTCGAGCGCCAGGTCAATCTACGCGAGCTCTATGGCTCGGATCATATCGATTGGTGGGCGCGCTTCAAAAAGTCGAAACCGATCGAGAAATTCACCGAATACTGGAAGAAGATGGCCACGGCGACGATCACCTTTCCCTCGGGAATCGTCACGCTGACGGTCCGCGCCTTCTCGCCCGCCGACGCCAAGACCATCGCCGACAAGGTGATCGCCGACTGCGAGACTCTGGTCAATGATCTCAATGAGCGCATGCGGCAGGACACTGTGCGGGCCTCCGAGCAGGATGTCGAGCGCGCCGCCGAGCGGCTGAAGGTCGCGCGCGTGAATTTGGAGCGCGCGCGCAATACGGAAGGGCTGATCGACGTTCGCCAGACCAGCAAATCGCAGAGCGAGGTGCTCTCTGCCGTCCAGATCGAGCTGCTGAAATATCAGCAGGAATATCTCACCCAGTCGCGCTACGTCGACGAGAGCGCGCCGCAGATGCGCGTGATGAAGCGGCGCATCGAATCGCTCGAGAAGCAGGTCGCCAACCTCGAGGCGGAGATCACCACGCGGGAAGCGCAGGGGCTCGACGCGCTGGCGCGCAAGACGCTCTCCGGCAAGATGACGACCTTCGCCAATCTCGACCTCGAGCATAAGATCGCCGAGACGAGCTATGAGATCGCGACCGCCTCGCTCGACGGCGCGCGCCTGTTCAGCGACCGCAAGCTGCTCTATCTCCATCAGATCGAATCGCCCGCTCTGCCGGAGGACGCGCGCTATCCGCGGCGTTGGCTCTATACGGGCCTGCTGCTCGCCATTTCGCTCACCCTTTATGGCGTGGTCGTCGGACTCATCGCCTTCGTGCGCAACCATATGGCGTGAGCGCGCCTCAGCGCTCGCGCGCCACTTGCGTCAGATAGGCGCCATACTGGCTTTTGGCGAATTTCTGCGCGGCGGCGCTTAGCGCCTCGGCGTCGATCCAGCCTTGGCGGAAGGCGATCTCCTCGAGGCAGGCGATGCGCTGGCCCTGCCGCAGCTCGATCGCGCGGACATATTCCGCCGCCTCCAGCAGCGAGGCCGGCGTGCCCGTGTCGAGCCAGGCGAAGCCGCGGCCCAAGCGCTCGACATTCAGCTCGCCGCGCTGCAGATAGATGTTGTTGAGATCGGTGATCTCCAATTCGCCGCGCGGCGAGGGCCGCAGCTCCGCCGCATATTGCGGCGCGCGCTCGTCGTAGAAATAAAGCCCCGTGACCGCCCAATTGGATTTGGGCGCTTTCGGCTTTTCCTCGAGCGATAGTGCGCGGCCCTGCGCGTCGAAATCGACGACGCCGTAACGCTCGGGGTCGGCGACGTGATAGGCGAAGACGGTGGCGCCGCGGCGCGATTGCTTCGCCTTGGTCAGCGATTCCGTGAGGCCGTGGCCGTAGAAAATATTGTCGCCCAGCACCAGCACGGAGCTTCGCCCCTCGACGAAGCTCGCGCCGATGACATAGGCCTGCGCGAGCCCGTCCGGCCGCGGCTGCACGGCGTAAGTGAAGGAGACGCCCCATTGCGCGCCGGAGCCGAGCAGGCGCTCGAACGCCGCTTCGTCATCCGGCGTCGTGATGACGAGTATCTCGCGCACGCCGGCGAGCATCAGCGCGCTCAGCGGATAATAGATCATCGGCTTGTCATAGACCGGCAGCAATTGCTTGGAGACGGCGAGCGTCGCCGGATGAAGCCGCGTGCCGCTGCCGCCCGCGAGAATGATTCCGCGCATGTCATGCTCCTCCATCTGTGGGGCCGGCGAGCAGCCTGTCGACGCAGGCCGCGAGCGATGGGCGCCAGTCGGGCAGAGCGACGCCGTAGATTTGCGAAAGTTTCGTATTGTCGAGACGCGAATTGGCCGGGCGCCGCGCCGGCGTCGGATAATCCGCCGTCGTGATGCGGCGAACGCGCACCGGCCTGCGACCATGCTCCGCAGCGCGCGTGAAGATCGCTTCGGCGACATCGGCCCAGCAGGCTTCGCCCGCGCCGGTCATGTGAAAGACGCCGCGCAGCTGCGGCGCGCTGTCGCTGCAAAGGCGCCGCGCTATGCGCAATGTCGCCTCGGCTATGTCGAGCGCGCTCGTCGGATTGCCGAGCTGATCGGCGACGACGCCGACCTCCGCGCGCGTCTCGCCGAGCCGCAACATGGTGCGCACGAAATTCGCGCCGAAAGGGCTGTAGACCCAGGCTGTGCGCAGCATGGCGGCGTTTGGGCAGAGCGCCGCGACGCGCCGCTCGCCCTCGAGCTTGGAGCGGCCATAGGCGCCGAGCGGCGCGGTCGGATCATCCTCGCGATAGGGGCGCGCAGAGGAGCCGTCGAACACATAGTCGGTCGAAAAATGAATGAGCGGAACGCCGAGCGCATCCGCCGCCTCGGCGACATGGCCGGCGCCCTCGCCATTGATGCGCAGGGCGAGCGCTTCTTCCTGCTCCGCTTTGTCGACGGCGGTGTAAGCGGCCGCGTTGACGATCGCATCGCAGCGGGCCTCGTTCAGCGCCGCGCGAACGCTGTCGCGATCGACAAGATCGAGCTGCGGCCTGCCGAGCGCGATGATTTGCGTTTCCTCATCGGCGCGCTCGCGCAGAGCGGTGACGATCTGGCCCTGCGTTCCGGTGACGGCGATGCGCATCGTCACCCCTTACTCGAAGGCGTCGGAAAGATCGCGCAGACGCGGCCAGCGGCGATCCTTCTCCGACAGAATGGCGCGCGCCGGCGCGATCGGCCAAGCGATGTCGAGATCGGGATCGTCGAAGGCGAGGCCGCGATCATTGGGCGCCGAATAGAAATTCGTCACCTTATAGACGACCTCCGTATCCGGCTCGAGTGTGCAGAAGCCATGCGCGAAGCCGATGGGGACGAGCAATTGCCGCCAATTCTCCGCGGAGAGCTCCACCGCGACATGACGGCCGAATGTGGGCGACGCGCGGCGAATGTCGACCGCGACATCCAATATGCGGCCGCGCGTGACGCGCACCAGCTTGTCCTGCGCGAAAGGCGCGGTCTGGAAATGCAGCCCGCGAATGACGCCGGTCTCGCGCGAGAGCGAATGATTGTCCTGCACGAAGCGCAAAGGCGGCAGGCCGCGCTCCTGCCAACGCTTTTCATTATAGCTCTCGGAGAAAAAGCCGCGCGCGTCGCCGAAGCGATCGGGCGTGACGATCTTGACGCCATTGAGCGCCGTATCCTCGATCTTCATTCTGTCCTCACGCGCGCGTCAGGCGACGCAGCCGAGCCGCTCGCCGCGATATTTGCCGGAGCGTATGGCTTTCCACCACTCTTCATTGTCGAGATACCAGCGCACCGTCTTGGCGAGACCGCTCGCGAAGCTCTCCTTTGCGCGCCAGCCGAGCTCGCGCTCGATCTTGGAACAGTCGATCGCATAGCGCAGATCATGGCCCGGCCGATCCTGCACGAATGCGATCAGCTCGCGATAAGAGCCGTGCGCGCGGGGCCGCAGCTCGTCGAGACTGTCGCAAATCGCCTGCACCACTTCTATGTTGCGCATCTCCGAGCGGCCGCCGACATTATAGGATTGCCCGACGACGCCGGCGCGCGCGACGGTGAGCAGCGCCTCGGCGTGATCCTCGACAAAGAGCCAGTCGCGCACATTCTCGCCGCGTCCATAGACGGGCAGCGGCTTCTCCTCGAGCGCATTGAGAATGGTGAGCGGAATGAGCTTTTCCGGGAAATGATAGGGGCCGTAATTATTGGAGCAATTGGTGATGATGGTCGGCAGGCCATAGGTCTCGCGCCAAGCGCGCGCGAGATGATCTGAGCCCGCTTTCGAAGCGGAATAGGGCGAGTTGGGCGCATAGGGCGTGTCCTCGCGAAACAGTCCCTCCGCCCCGAGCGCGCCGAACACCTCGTCGGTGGAAATATGCAGAAAGCGAAAGCCGGCGGCGGTCTGCCCATCGAGCCCACGCCAATAATCGAGCGCCGCTGCGAGCAGAGTGAAAGTGCCGACGACATTGGTCTCGATGAAGGCGCCCGGCCCGTCGATGGAGCGATCGACATGGCTCTCGGCGGCGAGATGCATCACGACGTCGGGCTGGAACTCCGCGAAGGCGGCGGCGACGGCGTCGCGGTCGCAAATATCGGCGCAACGAAAGGCGTAGCGCGGATCGCCAGCGATGGGCGCGAGCGAGTCGAGATTGCCGGCATAGGTGAGCTTGTCATAGACGAGCAGCTCATGCGGCGTCGTCTCGATGATGCGGCGCGAAACCGCCGAGCCGATGAAGCCGGCCCCGCCGGTGACAAGAATGCGCATCTATCGCCCGATCCGGGCGGCCGTCGCCGCTGTTTCTCGGAGGAAGCGAGAGGGAAGACGCATCTGCGAAAAGCACCTTGTTCCTGGTCTCGAGGATTCGCCTCGTCGCCGCCGCCGCAAGATTTTTCTCTTCTATTCACGCCAATTGAAAGATCACGGCGCCGGCTGTCAACTCCGGCGCCGCGCGGCGGGGAATTATGTTTTTTGTGCGGCGTTTTCCGGCGCGCTGGCGTCGGCCGCGAGAATTTGGACTCGTTCCAGACTGCTTGCGCAGCATGTCGGTTTCGCGCTATCCCGCGATAGATCGGGCCGCGACGGATCGCCGGCCGTACAGAAGAGTAGTCGATGTTTCAGCGTCCCGGCAAGGCGGCCTTCGTCTTCATCCTCATCACTGTCGCGCTCGACATGCTGGCGCTCGGCGTGATGATCCCGGTGCTTCCCAAGCTCATCGTGGAGTTCGAGGGCGGCGATCTGAAAAGCGCTTCTATAGCGACGGGCGTCTTCGGTTTCGCCTGGGCCTTCATGCAGTTTTTGTTTCAGCCCATGCTCGGCGCGCTGTCCGATCGTTTCGGACGCCGGCCGGTCGTGCTGCTGTCCAATCTCGGCATGGGGCTCGATTATGTGTTCATGGCGCTCGCGCCATCCTTGTCCTTCCTTTTCATCGGCCGGCTGATATCGGGCGTGACGGCGGCCAGCGTCTCGACGGCGACGGCCTATATCGCCGACATCACCGAGCCGGAGAAGCGCGCCGGCCGTTTCGGCATGATCGGCGCGGCGTTCGGCGTCGGCTTCATTCTCGGCCCGGCGCTCGGCGGCGTGCTCGGCAATCATGGCCTGCGTTATCCATTCTGGGCGGCGGCGGCGCTGAGCCTGCTCAACGCCGCCTATGGCTATTTCATCCTGCCGGAGTCGCTCCCGCCGGAAAAGCGCACCAGCGCCATTCTGTGGCGCAGCGCCAATGTGCTCGGCTCGCTGGATTTCCTGCGCCGCGACCGTTCGCTCGCGCTGCTGGCGCTCGCCATTTTCCTCTCCTATCTGGCGCATGAATCGCTGCCGAGCCTTTTCGTGCTCTACACGGAATATCGCTACCATTGGGACGCGGAGACGACGGGCTGGGCGCTCGCCATCGTCGGCGTGTCGCAGACTGTGGTGTCCGGCGGATTGGTGCGGCCGGCGGTCAAACGCTTCGGCGAGCGCGCGACGCTGGTCGTCGCTCTGGCGGCGGGCGCGCTCGGCTTTTCGGCCTACGCATTCGCGCCCACGGGCGGGATATTCATGGCGGCGCCGCCGCTCATCGCCCTCTGGGCCATGGCCAATCCGGCCTTTCAAGGGCTCGCCACGCGCTTCGCCTCGGCCTCGGAGCAGGGGCGGCTGCAAGGCGCTCTGTCGAGCCTGCGCGGCGTCTCCGGCATGGTGGGGCCGCTGTTCTTCACGCAGATTCTCTCGCTCTCCATCGGCGCCGGCGACTTTCCGGGGGCGGGCTATTTCGTCGCGGCGCTGCTGCTCGCGGCGAGCCTCTTCGTGGCGCGCAACGCCGTGAGCGGAACCGTGCAGCCGCCCGCCGTCTGACGTCGCATTCCGCCGCGCGGCCGCTTATATTGAGGCCGCGCGGGCCCGTCGGCCGGCGCTCTCGGAGATTCGCATGAGCTTCGTCGCTGCGGCCGTCTATTTCGCCATACTCGCCTCCGCGGCGCTGAGCGTCTATCTGAAGGCCCGCCAGAGCCGCGCCGCGCGCGCCGATCGCGACGCGCCTCCGCCCGAATTCGCGGAGACGATTACGCCGCAGGAGCATCGCCGCTCCGCCGACTACACGGTCGCGCGCATGCGCCTTTCTGGCGGCGAGACCTTGCTGGACGCGGCGATCTCCGTCGTCTGGCTCACTTTTCTGCTCGGCTCGCTCTATGCGCTGCTCGCGCAATTCATCGCGCCGGGCCTGACGCTCAGCGTCGCCGTCGTCGTCGCTGTGGCGATCGTCGATCATCTGCTGCGCCTGCCGCTATCGCTGGTCGAGACCTTCGGCCTCGAGGCGCGCTTCGGCTTCAACAGAACGACGCCTCTCATGTTCGTCCTCGATGAGGCGAAGGGCGCGGCGCTGTGGCTCGTCTTCTTCATTCCTCTGCTCTATGGGCTGTTCTTCGCGGCGCGCTTCTCGCCCGATTATTGGTGGCTGGCGGGCTTTGTCGCGGCGGTGGCGCTGCTGCTCGCCATGACGGTGATCTATCCTTCCGTCATCGCGCCGATGTTCAACCAGTTCACGCCGCTCGAGGACGCCGCGCTGAAGGCGCGCATGGAGGAGCTGCTGGCGCGCTGCGGATTTCAATCGGGCGGGCTCTATGTGATGGACGCCTCGACGCGCTCCACCCATGGCAACGCCTATTTCTCCGGCTTCGGCAAGGCCAAGCGCATCGTCTTCTTCGACACGCTTCTACGCAAGCACAGCGCCGACGAGATACTCGCCATTCTCGCCCATGAGCTCGGCCATTATAAATTCGGCCATGTACGGCAGCGGATTTTTCAGGCGGCGGGCTTTCTCTTCATCGGCTTCGCGGCTCTGCATCTCGCCTTTACGCGCGGGCTCGGCGGCGCCTTCGGCCTGCCGAATGATCCGGGCGTCATTTTCGTCATCGCGCTGATGGCGGCCGCGCCCATTCTGCATCTTCTGTCGCCGCTCACCAATTTCCTGTCGCGCCGGGCGGAGTTCGAGGCCGATGGCTTCGCCAAATCCATTTACGGCGAGGAGCCCATGGTGAGCGCGCTCACCAAGCTCTCGCGCGACAATCTCTCGACGCTGACGCCGGACCGGCTCTATGCGCTGTTCTATTACTCGCATCCGCCGGCGCCGATCCGCATCGCCGCGCTGCAGGAGGCGAGGGGCGCCTGACCTTCAGGCCGCGTGCGCCTTGCCGCGGAAATAATGGAAATCGCCGCGCGAGATCAGCGCGTCGCCGGGCGCGGTCTCATGCGGCGCGAGATCGCTTTGCGATCGCAGATGGTCGTAGATGGGGCCGAAATCGCGATAGCAGGCTTCGAGCGGGCGCTCGAATCCATCGACGACGAAATAGCACTGCTGAAAATCATCGATGATGTAATTGGTGCGCATCACCCGCTCGAGATCGAAGCCGATGCGATTGGGCGATGTATCCTCGAGCGAGAAGACCGTCTCCGCCGGCGAGGAGAGAATGCCGGCGCCGAAGATGCGGAGCCCCGCAGGCGTCGCCAGCAGCCCGAACTCCACGGTATACCAATAGAGCCGCGCCAGATTGGCGAGCTGGCCGCGCGCCAGCGCCCGCCGTCCGCCCTCGCCATAGGCCTGCAGAAAGCGCGCATAAACAGGGTTCGCCAGCAGCGGCACATGGCCGAAGACATCGTGAAAGACGTCCGGCTCCTCGAGATAATCGAGCTCTTCCTCCGGGCGGATGAAGGCGCCGGCGGGAAAGCGGCGATTGGCGAGATGCTCGAAAAAGACGTCGTCCGGCACGAGGCCGGCGACAGGAACCACGCGCCAGCCGGTGAGCGCGGAAAGGCGCGCGCTCAGCGTTTCGAAATCGGGAACGCCGGTGGGCGAGAGCGCGAGCGCGTCCATAGAGGCGAGATATTCGTCGCAGGCGCGGCCGGGCAAAAGCGCGGCCTGGCGGGCGTAGAGCCGGCGCCAGCGGTCGTGCTCGGCTTCGCTATAGGACGGCCAGTTCTGCTCGATCGTCCAATCGGCGCGGCGGGGCGCGTCGGCGTAGCGGTTCTTGCGCGGTTGCGCCGTGTCGTGTTCGGTCTGCATCGCACTTTCCAGCGGTTTTTGAAGAGATAGGGCGTCCGCCGGTCTTCCGCAAAGTGAGGGGCGGCGAACGTGCCAGTCACTCCACGTGGCGTTGATCAAATTGCGATGAAGCGGTATCGGAAACATGCGGCGGGGGGCAGAGGAGACCCGCAAGGGTACCAGAGGGTAATGCTGACCGCGCCCAGGGACTTGGGCACCGCTCGCGTTAAGCCTATTCGCGAGCCTTAGCCCCGCCGCACCACAAAGCCGCTCACCCCGGCGCGAAATGCGCGGTGAAATGGCGCAGGAAGGGCGCCTGCCGAGTGATGCGAAACGGCGGGATCGCGGCGCGCGCGCGGAACACAGTCTCGATCGCCTCGATCACATAATCGAAATGGCTCTGCGTGTAGACGCGGCGCGGAAAGGCGAGACGCACCAATTCGCGCGGCGCCGGCGTCTCCGTTCCGTCTTCCGCGCGACGGCCGAACATCACGCTGCCGAGTTCGACGCCGCGCACGCCGCCCTCGAGATAGAGCGCCGCGGTGAGGCCGACGCCCGGAAAATCCGTCGCCGAAAGATGCGGACAAAAGCCCGCGGCGTCGATGAACACGGCGTGACCGCCCGCCGGCCGCACGATCGGAACGCCGCGCGCGATGAGGCGGGACGCGAGATATTCCACCGTCGCATGCCGATAGCGCTGGTATTCCTCCTCCAGCGCCTCCTCGAGTCCGACGGCGATCGCCTCGAGATCGCGGCCCGCGAGTCCGCCGTAAGTGGGAAATCCTTCCGTCAATATCAGCAGATTGCGAAAATCCTCCGCCCAGCGATCGTCATCGCAGGCGAAGAATCCGCCTATATTGGCGAGCCCGTCCTTTTTGGCGCTCATCGTCGCGGCGTCGCAGAGCGAGAACATCTCCCGCGCAATGTCGATGAGCGCGCGATCCGCATAGCCGCGTTCCCATAGCTTGATGAAATAGGCGTTCTCGGCGAAACGGCAGGCGTCGAGCACCAGCGGTATTCCGCGCCGCGTAAGCAGGGCCTTGGCCGCGCGAATATTGTCGAGAGAGATGGGCTGCCCGCCGCCGGCGTTGTTGGTCGCGGTGAGCATGCAGAAGGGAATTTTCTTTCCCTCACGCTCCAGCGCACGCTCCAGCGCCGCGAGGTCTATGTCGCCTTTGAAACGCGTCTCCGCATGAATATCCGCGGCCTTTGCGCTGGGCAGATCGAGCGCCGTCGCGCCGACATATTCGATATTGGCGCGCGTCGTGTCGAAATGGCTGTTGTTGGGCACGATATCGCCGCGCTTCAGCCGCGTCGCAGCGAGAATGCGCTCCGCCGCGCGGCCTTGATGTGTAGGAAAAATATGCTTGAAACCCGTGATGTCGCGAATGGTCTTCTCGAAGCGGCGCCATGACCTGCTTCCCGCATAGCTTTCGTCGCCCATCATGAGCGCGGCCCATTGCCGATCCGACATGGCGCCCGTGCCGCTGTCGGTCAGAAGATCGATGGTGATGTCTTCCGCATCGAGCAGAAAAACATTGTAATGCGCGGCCTTCAGCCGCTCCTCGCGCTCTTGCCGCTTTGTTATCGGCAGAGCTTCTGTCATCTTGATGCGGAAGGGCTCGATGATGGTGCGCATATCGCTTCTCCTTCGCAGTGCGAGATAGGGCGCGGCGCCGACGCCGCTTTACGTAGCCGCGCCGGCTGTGGCAAAAGCGTCGGCGCGAAAACAGGAGACCTCATGGCGGCCGACGTTACCTATCCAGCCGCTGCGGCGGCGGGCGTGCTCTCTTTCCTCAGCCCTTGCGTGCTGCCTTTGGTGCCGCCCTATCTCACCTTCATCGCGGGCGCGAGCCTCGAGGAGCTGACCCACGCCGGCAAATCGCGCGCGCGGCGCGACGTGCTCATCGCTTCGCTTCTGTTCGTCGCCGGCTTCTCGACGGTCTTCGTTGCGCTCGGCGCGACGGCGAGCGTGTTCGGCAAAGTGCTGCGCGCCAATCTGGAAATTTTGTCGATCGCCGCCGGCGTCGCCATCATCCTCATGGGCCTGCACTTCCTCGGCGTGTTCAAGATCGGCCTGCTCTATCGCGAGAAGCGCCTAGAGGTCGGCCGTCCGGTCGGGCGTCTCGGCGCCTATGTCATGGGCCTCGCCTTCGCCTTCGGCTGGACGCCCTGCATCGGGCCGATACTGGCCGCCATTCTCGCCGTCGCCGGCTCGCAGGAGACTGTCGCCAAAGGCGCCGCTCTGCTCGGCGTCTATTCCGCCGGTCTCGGCCTTCCTTTCCTCGGCGCCGCGGCGGCGATGGGGCCGTTCATGGGCTTCATGCAGAAGTTCAAGAAGCATTTCGGCAAGGTGGAGAAGGTCGTCGGCGCGCTGCTGGTGCTCACGGGACTCGCCTTCCTCACCGGCGGAATGCAGAGCTTCTCCTTCTGGCTGCTGCAGACCTTTCCGGGTCTCGCGAATTTCGGATGATCGCCCATGTCACAGCGCATCGATGAAAATCTCTTCACCGGGCCGATCGGCGCCGAATATCGCATGCTCGAGCTCATCTGCCCCAATGCGGCTCTGCTCGCCCGCCGCGTGGCGGAGCGCGTCGCGCATTGGCATGAGGGCGTCGCGCTCGAGGTATTGGAGATCGGCTGCGGCACGGGCGTGAGCACGCTTCCCTTGCTCGCCGGACGCGACGATCTGCACGTCACCGCGATCGACAGCGCCGCCAAAATGCTGGATCAGGCGCGCTCGCATCTCGCGGATTTCGTCGTCGCAGGCCGCGTGCAATTCGTCGAGGCCGACGCGCTGGCCTATCTTCGCGGCCTGCCCGCAGCGAGCGTCGACGTCGTCTCCTCCAATTACGCCGTGCATAATTTCCTCGACGATTATCGTCGGGAATTTCTCGCGGAGATTTTCCGCGTGCTGAAGCCGGGCGGCATTTTCGTCAATGGCGACCGCTATGCGATGGACGATCGCGCCGCGCATCTCTCCGCCACCCAGGCGGAGGTGCGCAGTTGGTTCCAAAAGCTCGGGACGATCGGCCGCTATGATCTGCTCGAGGATTGGGTCGCGCATCTCTTCAGCGACGAATCGCCCGAGCATGTGATGTATCTGGCGCCGGCGCTGGAGCGCATGACGGCGGCAGGCTTCGCCGATGTTCGCATCGAATATCGCGAAGGCGTGGACACGTTGCTGACCGCGGTCAAGCCGTAACTTGTCCTAGAAAAGAAAAACGCCGGACGTACCTCCGGCCCGGCGTTAGAGCCCGCGGCGGCGTGTAGCCGTCGTTTGCTCTTCGTCACAACTAGCGCCGCGCTATGACTGGACAATGACAAGAGCGCGGCAATCCTATGATTGTCGCGCGCGCGTTTTGCCGTGGGGCAGGGTGACGCACGGCCGAGGCGGCTGCAACGTCGCTGATGCCAAGACCGCGCTCTTACGGGTCTCTCGCCACGCCGATATCGGCTTCGGCTCCACCGACCGCAGGGCGACGGCTCGCTTCGGCGATCGACACGCGGCGCGCGATCTCCCGAGGAGAAATGCGATCCGCCCGGGACCGGAGACTTCGGCGCTGATCGATTTGCAATCTGGAAGAGAAGCCCGTCACTCCCGAACCGCAAGCTCCCGGGCGTCCGCGAGAGCCTTCGCGGCGAGGCCGATCACCGCGAAGGCGGCGAGGATGAGGATCGCGGTGTCCAGCCGCGACGGGCCGTCGTACGCCATCTCGTCGACGCCCGTGACCCGCGCCACGAAGGGCCATGCCGCCATGAGGATGCGAAACTCGCTCGGGCCGAGGCCGATATAGGCCATCGGCCGCGCATGATGCACGATCGTGCGAACGTAATTATAGGCCGAGAACAGCAGATAGCAGACCAGAATGACGAAGGCCGATTGGAGCGACAGGAACGGTGAGGCGCCGAACGTCACGATCAGCAGGATGTGCGACAAGAGATCATTCGTTTGGCCGAAGACTTCGAGCTTCCGATTGGTCTCGTTCCGGCTGCGCGCGAGCGGCCCGTCGAGCGCCATTCCGAGCCAATTAAGGGCTATTCCGGCGACGAAGACCGGCAGCCACGCGGGCGACCAGCGGCAGCCGATGAGCGCCGCCGCGGCGATGACGGCGCCGATGACGCCGACCTTGGTCAGGCGCTGCGGCGTCACTGATGCGGGCAGCGCCGAGAGGATCGCGTCCGTGAGCTTTTGCTCGCTCGCGGCGAAAAAGCTCCGATCGAATTGCGGGCTATGATGACTGAAGAGATACGCCACGCTTCACTCCGTCTCTTTTTGCAGTCGCCGCTTTGCCTCGTCCGTCTCGTCCTCTGACGCGATTCTTCAGAAAGTGAATCCGACCTGCAACAGGCCCTTGGTGTGGCGGTCATAGGCCGTCGCGCCGCTGTTGGTCCCATAGGTGTGGGCGGCCTGCGCCTTCAGAACAAGCAGGCTGCCGCCGCCTATGTCATAGGTCGCGTAATAGCCGACGCCGACGTCATTAACGCCCGTGTAGCTGCGCTGCGTCGTCGTGTAGGAGCCGTTCTCCAGCCAGACGCCGCCTATATCGGTGAAGACGCCGAGCGCATGACGATAATTCTCGATCTGCGGCAGCGCATATTTCAATTCCGGCGTCACGATATAGCCGCTGTCGCCGGCGAGGCCTTCGTCGAAAGAGCGCACGCCCCAGAAGCCGCCGAGGCTGAATTGCTCGCTGGTGTCGAGATTGCCATAGAGCGCCTTTTGCGCGCGAAGATAGGTCGACAGCGAGAATTTCTCATCTAGCGCGATAGTCGCATTCACCGAGAGATTGATGCGATAGAAATTGCCGACCGTATCGGCGCCGGAACGGTTCTGAATCTTCTGCGTGACGTCGAGATAATTCACATAGCCGGAGGTGAAGGAGAGCGTCGAGCTCGTCGCCAGCGGCAGGCCGAAGAAATCCTGCGCCGTGTCGCGCGTCACGCCGAGCGTGCCGAGCGCGATGTTGCGATTGGCGGTCGATGTGTCGGCGATTTTGTCGTTCAGCCATTTGTGGGTGAAATTCGCAAAGAGCGAGATGCTCTCCTCGCGCTGACGGATCAGCGCATAGCTCAGCGTGGCGGTGAGCGCATAGGCGCTGCCGGTGGCGTCGAGATCCTTATAGGCGCCTCCGAGCGCGTAAGTCGTGCGATAGGCGCCGATCTCGGCGCGCAGACCATCCGGCCCGAGCGGGAAGGAATAAGCGACGCGGCCATTGGCGAGCGCGGCGCGTTCGGAGACGATTGCGGAGCCGGACAGTCGATCGCCGAAGCCGAGCGGGGAATTGATGTTGAAGCCGCCGTTCAGACGATCGCGGCCCGTGTAGGGCGAGCCGAAATTATCGCCGAGCAGATAGCCTTCTATGCGCTTTCCTTCCGGCACGGCGAATTGAAAATCCGACGTCTCTTGCGCCTTGCCGGGCGAGACCACGATGCGCGGCACGCCGGCTCCGGGGAGATCGGAGACGAGCAGCAGCGCGCGTTCGAGCGCGTCCTTGTGGATCAGCGCTTCGTCCTCGAGCGCCGTGTCGACGACGCCTTGCAGAAAGCCCGTGTCGACGGCGGAGGAATTCTTGACGAGCACGCTGCCATATTTTCCGACGACGAGCTTGATCTTCAAGGAGCCGCTGCGGGCGTCTTGCGCCGGCACATAGGCCTTGGCGACGAGATAGCCCTTGGCGCGATAGAGCAGAGTGACCTTGTCGGCGGCGCCATAAATATCGCCGAGCGTGAGCTTGCGGCCTTCATAGGGTGCGAGAATTTCGCGCAGCTCGGGCTCTGGAACGAGCAGCGGACCTTCGACCACAAAGTGTTTGACGAAGAGCGTTTCCTTGCTGGCGAGGGTGAAGCGCGGCTCGGCGAGCTGCGGCAGCACGGGCGCCGCTCTCTCGCGTGGCGGCGGCGCCTGGCGGGCGTCATCGGCCTCGCGGACGGCGGCGCCGACGTTGTAGGGCAGCACCGGAGCGGGGGCGCTCTGCGCGAAGGCCTGGGGCGCGGCGAGAGCGAGGACTTGCGCGGCGGCGCAGGAGAGGAGCAGACGGCGGAAATACATTTGAGGATCGACCTTTCTGGTCCTGTGCGTCTTATTGGGCCTTCGGGGCGGGCGCGGAATTCTTGCCGTCTGTCCCGAGGTCGAAATGCTGGCCGTCGACGTCGATGCTGCGAATACGCGCGCCATAGCCCGCGCCGCGGGCGGCCGGCTTGTGCGAGGCCGCCGGCGTTGCAGCGGCTACATGGCGTGGACGCGCCCGAGCGGCAGGCGCAGATGTCGTCGCCGGCTCTTCGCCTTGCATGCTGTCGCTAATAGAGGGCGCGGCGGCAGAGGCGACGGCATTCTTGCCCGCTGCGGTCGACGCCGCGAGCTTTGTCTGCTTCGCGGATGACTCGACGGCGGCGCTAGAGGTCACATTGCCCGCGGCGAACGCCGATTGCCGCGTCTGCGCGAGTTGCGCAGCGGCCTGCGCGGCGGCGCGCGCCTCCGCCTTTGCGTCGCGATATGTGCTGTTGACGATTTTGCCCTGATTATTCCCGATCAAATCCGACGGTCCAGAACGCTGGACCACGCTTCCTGTCGCTGAGGAATTCGCGACAGTGCCGGATCTGTTGAAGCCGATCAGTCCGCCGACCCAACTGGAACTCGGTGCGGTCACATCGCCGGTGGACTGAAGACTCGTGACATTGCCGGCATTGAGGCCAATTCCACCGCCGACGCTGGAGACGCCATAGCTGCTGAAGCCATTGTCGAGCGTCACGGTCACATTGCCGCTGGTCAGGCCGCCGGTAACGGTTCCCGTGTTGTATCCTATCAGCCCGCCATAACCAGAGCCATTGTCGGATGTGGCCCACGTCACATTCACATTCGTGGAAGATGTGACGTCCTTGACCGTGCCGGCATTGTTCCAGCCGATCAATCCACCGACGTAATTGGCGCTCGTGACATTCAATGTGCCTGCAGCGGAAGAAGTGGACACCGAACCCGTATTGGAGCCAACCAATCCACCGATGTAGTTGGCCGGCGTGATTGTGCCGATCGCATTGGCGGTGGGCGTGACCGTCACGACTTCATTGGCGTAGGAGTTTGTGATGGCGCCGCCATTGGAGCCCGTCAGCCCTCCGATGGAACTCAGGCTCACGCCTGTCGCGGTGACGGTCCCGATCGCGTAGGAGTTAGAAATCGTAGCTGTCGTGCCAAAATTATTGCCGGCAAGCCCGCCGATACTCGTGCCAGTGCCATAAACGCTGCCGCTAAAATAGGAGTTGGTGATAGAGCCCCTCTGATTGATCCCGACCACGCCGCCGACATTGTTATCGCCTGACACAGTGCCCGTGACATAGACATTGCTGATCGAGCCATAACTCCGGCCGGCCAGGCCGCCTATTGGCCCGGCGCCGGAAATATTGACATTCGTCAGCCCGAGATCGCGAACAGTAGCTGTGGTGATGCTGGATGAGCCGAGCACTCCGATCAGTCCATCAAATCCGCCGCCGGAGGTGTCCTTGATCGTCAAATTATTAATGACATGGCCAAGTCCGGCCAGAGTGCCCGTGAGGGAACTGATGACTGCTGTCGAGTAGGTCTTGCCGGACAAGTCCAGATCCTGCGCGAGCGCGTAAGAACCAGAGCCGCTGACGGCCGCGAGACCGCTAGCGTCGTGAATGAGCGTATAAGACTTGCCATTGATATTCAGGCTCGCGCTGGCCCCGCTCAGCGTCACCGAGGCGCCGCTCGCAATGCTGTATTTCGTCCCTGACGTCGCGCTGCCCGCGGACGCATAGTTGCCGTAATTCAGCACGAGGCCAGCGCTCGCGCCCGTCGCGGTGATCGAGGCGTTGATATTGATGTTGTTCGTCGCATTCAGCGTCAGGATCGTATTGCCGGACCAGCTCACCGCGCTGTTGACATTGATGTTGCCATCCGCGCCGCTGCCGCTCGTCGACCACAGGGCGATATTATTGCTCGCCAGCAGGCTGCCGAGCAGCGTTCCCGTGATATCGCCGTTCGTCCCGATGGTGAAGCCGTCTGGATCGATGATCCATGTTCCCGTGTCGCCGGTCGAGGAGGCCGTCGTCACGACCGCGCTGTCGGCGATCGTCACCTTGTCGCCCGAGGTCTCGATCGTGCCGCCCTTGCCGCCATTGGGCGCGGAGGCGTCCAGCGTGCCGGAGACCTTGGTCGTGCCGCCGGAAGCCAGCAGCTTGATCTTGCCGATCTTCACGCTTCCCGTGGATGAGGAGCCGCCGGTCAGATCGGCGAGCGTGCGCGCCTGGATGACGCCGCTATTGTTCACCTGCGCCGAGAGAACCGCGTCGGCGGCCTTGGCGGTCAACACCACATTGCCGCCGTCGGCCTGGATCAGCCCTTTGTTCTCGACGAGCGCGTCATAGGTTCCCTTGTCGATCGTCACATCGAGCAGGGAATCGCCGCTGAAATTGAGCGTGATCGCATCGCCGGAGGCGAGCGCGATCGTTCCCAATTTGGCGTTGATCGTCCCTTCGTTGGAAACCGTCTTGCCGAGCAGGGCGACATAGCCGCCATCGGCGGCGTTGATCGTTCCCTTATTGACGACGGAGGCGGCGGAGGAGCCCGAGAATGTGTAATTCCCGGCCATGAAATTGGAGTTGGAGATATCCAGCGTCGAGGCGACGAGGCCGCCGACATTCACCTGGGCGTCCTTGGTGAACATAATGCCATTGGAATTGATGATGAACACCTTGCCATTGGCGTTGAGCGCGCCGGCGATGATGCTCTGCTCATTGCCGATGACCCGGTTGAGCGTAACGGCGAGTGAGGACGGCTGGAGGAAATTGACCGTCTGACCGAGGCCGATGGAGAAGCTCTGCCAATTGATGATGGCCCGATTGGTCGACTGAACGACATTGGTGACGTTGGTCGTGGAGGAGATGGTCGCCGCGCCGTCGACGACGACGCCGCCGGTCGGATTGGCGAGCGCGAAGCTGGGCAGGGCGAGGACTGCGGCGATCGCCGTCGTGGCGGAGAAAACGGCCCGCAGGAGAGGACGTCGGGAGGGTCGCGAGACCGAATTGCGCAGGCGGGCTTCGATATTCGGTCTCAAGTCGCGGCTCAAGCGCATAAAATCCCCCTCGTTCCCAATGCGAGCCGAATTGAATGCAAGCAGTCTCCGAGCATCGGTCCCGACGCTTCGTGGCGCTTTCAGGAATCTTCAACCGGCTTGGGCGTAACCTTAATTGCATTTACATTACGGTCCGCTGATTTTGCAATGCCAAAAAATGTGAAGATCAGCCTATTTTTATCGCAAATCAGCCCTGAAATAGATCGGAAACAACACCCTCCATATTATAACTTCGGGAGTCGGCTCGGCGTCGTGCCGCTCGCCTAATCACGGATTTCCACGTCTCTCCGAATACCGGCGAGATCATCGCGGCGGCGGCCCGGACCATGCCCATTTCGACGACCCGCCGAAGCGGGCATGGCGCCGGCCATATTTTCGATCCAGCGCCATCCGCGGATCTCGAGCTGCCGCCTCGCTGAGTTCGCCGAACCAGCTCATGCGCGCCGGCAACAAACAGTGGGGCCGGAGCACGTTGCGGAAATTTGGACGACAGAAATTCCTCGAATTCTCGGCGGCGGCGAGGGCTCGAACGCGTCGATTTGCTGCTCGAGCGGCGCGTCTAGACTGCGAGGCGCGGAAAGATCGCGCGATCCCCAGCTCGGCGCCTATCGCCCATGGCGCGCCAGTTGCGCGGCCGGTCGTCCCCGAGTTCTTGCCGACGATCGAGGAAGCTGAATTTGCGCGGGCACAACAGCCCCGCGCGTCGACGGCGCGTCGCCGTATCGTTATATTGTCGAGTTACATATTTATTGTCTTGACAGCCGAAGGCATGTGAATTCTATTTATTGACGGGCCTCGGCTAGGGGGCGCCTCCACGAATGTCAAGATAACAACTTCTATATTTTACCTCGCGAACCAGGAGGCGTCCTGTTTGGCGTGGCTGGTGTTTTGCCTAGAGAAGGACTGGATCATGTCGATAACCAAGTTTACTAAGCTGACATCTGCGGTGTTCGCGGCGGTTCTGACGTCGTATTCGTCCGCCAACGCGACGACGATAGCGATCTACACGGCTGCGAACTTCAATGGCACTCTGAGCGCATTGATCTCCAAATATCAGGCGACGATCGACGCCACCGCGGCGTTTACAGTGACCTCGGGCGCGACGGCGACCTTGGAAAGCAATATCATCAGTCTCGGGAACACCGGCACCGGGCAGGCGGATCTTTTCTTTTCGGCGGACGCATCGCATGCGGAAGCCGTGGAGAACTACAACTCTCCCAATCACACGTTGGTTGTGCCCTACACGAGCTCGCCGCTCCAATATTCTTGGAGATATGCGCAAGGCTATCTGGTCTTGTGGTCGAATAACGGCACGAACGTCAGCGGCGGGCTACCAAATCCGTTCAACGCCAATTTCGTGATCGCCGATCCGACCACGGCGCCCTACGGCACTGCGGCCCAACAGTTGATGAGTGGGTCTCCCTGGTACTACAGCTCCACGATCCCGGGAGGCTATGTCCATACGGCGAGCACGATTGGGACGACATTCACTGCGGTCCAAAATGGGACTTATGCCTATGGATTCGTGGCGGCGTCGCAGGTCTGCACCTACGACCCGAACACCAGCACGAAAACCTATACCAACGGCGGCTCCAACGGAGCTTACCCTTATAACTCGGGCTACAGCGACATCATTCAGAAAGCTGTCAAGATCAATCGAACGACCCGCACGACCGCGGAATCGAATCTTTTGGATGATTTTGTGAGCTTCTTGAGCAGCACGGATGCGCAGAACATCATCCTTTCCTACTGCTACACGATCCCGACGCCGTGAAGGCGCTATGGCGGCGATGATGAATTTGACGAATTCGTCACGATAGATCGCCGACCTCTCGATCTCAGCGGTGTGACCTAATTCGTGGAAATTAGCTATATTTGCGCCGCCGCGACCGATATCGGTCGCGGCGGCGCATACGGCTTATCCATACGGCGTGGATTCGCGCGCGCTCCCGCACCAAAATTCCGAGCATGAGCCGGCTCGGGAGGAAATACAGAGGTGCGTTCTCGCCTGGCTGTCGGCAAAATTCTCGGCCATGAAAAACCTTTTTCGATTCCAGTGCCGAGCCGAGCGGACGCCGTTAAAAAAACGCCGTCGAGGTTAGCCGATATTTGTTCAATCGGCGCTCGATACGGAAACCGCAATTCGAAACGCCAGATCCGTTCGTTCGGCACACGGCGCAGGTTCACTTCCGGATCTTCGTCGTGTCGGCCCCCGTCACAACCATAGGCGCGCTGCGTATCATGTCGAGGCGGGATCGGAATTCTTCCGCGACGCCCTGTGCGTCCAGCGAATCGCGGATGATACGCGGCTTGATGAAGATGATGATCTCAGAGCGGTCTTTGTTCCGGGTCGTGCTGCCGAACAGATCGCCGAGATAGGCGAGATGCCGAAGGCCCGGAATGCCGTCCTTGGTGTTGTTCTCTTGCTCGCTGATGAGGCCGCCGAGCAGCACGGTCTGCCCGCTTGCGACCGAGACCGTCGAATGCACGCGCCGCTGGGAGA
Source organism: Methylosinus sp. LW4 (assembly GCF_000379125.1). Taxonomy (NCBI): domain Bacteria; kingdom Pseudomonadati; phylum Pseudomonadota; class Alphaproteobacteria; order Hyphomicrobiales; family Methylocystaceae; genus Methylosinus; species Methylosinus sp. LW4. Next base: position 316,077 of record NZ_KB900626.1, read on the forward strand.
TCGTCGGAGTGAGGCTCGTGTTTACCGGATTGGAAATCTCCTGCTCGACCTCGAGCTGCACGACGCCATTGGCGTGCACATGCGGCCACACTTTCAGAATGACGCCGGTATCGCGCATCTGAATCGTGTTGACAACTGTGTTCGAGGTCGACAGCACCGTCGCCGATCCTGTGGAAATCGGCACCTCCTGGCCGACTTGCAGCAGCGCCGGCTGATTGTCCGAGACGACGAGAGATGGCGAGGACAGCACTTTGACGCTGGTCAACGTCGTCAGCGCATTCAGCACCACATGTGGCTGCGCTTCCGGCCCCAGCAGAAGATTGAAGCCGGGCAGCACCCTCTGGAGGACGAGGTTCGATACGGCGTCGACCGTGGAGTTCGAAGAGGAGGAGCTCGATGACGTAGCCGCCGCGGCGGTCGTTCCGTTGGTCAAGGAGCCGTTGGCTCTCGAAGCGTTTCCAAGATAATATTGCACGCCATATTGAAGATCGTCGTTCAGTGTGACTTCGGCGACGGTCGCCTCGATCGAGACCTGCATCTGCGGCTTGTCGAGCGCCCGCAAGGATCGTTCGATCACGAGATAATCGTCCTGGTTCGAGAAGACGATGATCGAGTTGTTGGCGCTGTCGGCGGTTATGCGCACATTCTGGAACACTCCTTTCGGAAGCGCGCCGGAGGAGCCGACGCCATCGCCCTTCGCCTCGACATCAGCGTTCTTTTGTTCGGCGAAACTGCCGAAAGCCGAGGCGATCTGATTGCCATTGTTCGCCCCGGCGGCGGAGCCGTTCTGTTGACCGTTCGCTCCGCCTTGCGTTCCGTTCGCCGATGCGCCGCCGCCTCCCCCGAAACTGCTGCCAGTCGAAAGCTGATCGAGCTTGGATTGCGCGGCGCTGGTTCCCGGCGCAAGTTGGGTTGCCGCCGAATCCGTCGCCGAACCAGCGCCTTTGCCGACGAAAATCTCGTTCAATATCTTCGCGACCCGTGTCGCATTGCCATTGGCGAGCTGGTAGACGCGCACAGTCGATCCACTCATATCGGAGCGATCGAGGCGATGCAGCCAGAGCGTCGCCCGCTCGAGCAGCTTCGGACTGCGGGTCACGATGAGGACGGCGTTCATCCTCGCCATGGGCTGAAACGAGATCGTGCCGGCTCCTTGTCCACTTTCGCCCGTGTCGAATATGCGTTCGAGCTCGCGAACGATATTGTCGGGAGAGACGGACTTCAGCGGATAGATGCCAACGGATCGGTTGCGCAGCCACTCGACGTCGAAACTGGAGACCATATCGACAACGGCTCGACGCTCGCTCGAAGTCCCCTGGACCATAATGAAATTGCGGGCCGTGTCCGCGCGGATTGCGCCGCCGCGCGCGAGAAAATTCTCCGCCGTTTTGGCGAGCATCGCGGCGGATGTGTAGCGGAGCGGGATGATGGTGACGCCAAATCCCGGCTGGCCAGCCCCGAGCGTCACCGAGCCCGCGCCATTCGCCTCCGCCAAAGGAACGATGCGGAGGAGCCGGCCATCATGAAGGATTGCGGCGTTCGACATACGAATCACGTTTTCGAATGTCGGCAAAACATCCTTGCGGGCAATAGGGCCTGCGGAGACGATGGTGATCGCGCCATGGACGCGAGGGTCGACGCTGAAGTCCAGACCGAGCGTGTCGCCGAGCAAGGCTTTGGCGACCGCCTGAATCTCGATCTGATCGAAATTGATCTCGATGTCTTCACCGCGCGACGTTATGCCGGGCGGGGCCGGCGCCGCTTCGCCGGGAGAGCGCTTCGGCGAAGCGTCCGACGCGCCGGGAAAGAGAAGAGGCTGCCCGGCTCGCTTGTCGAGGCTCGAGCGCCCCGTGTTCGTCGTCGGGAAATAGGCGGAGAAGTCTTTGGTTCGTGCAGCGTCGACGCTGTCTCCGGGGCCGATCCCTAGCAATTGCTCGGATGACGAGCATCCCTGCAAGGTCGTTGCGAACGCCAAGACCAGGAGCGTCCATTTGATCGGCGAGCCCGATGGGCGCCGATACGTCCGATGCCAAAACTTACAGGCCACTCCACGCACTCCGATACAATTATATAGACCGTTTACATATCAAAACGAAGCCGCGATATTTGTGGGTCAAAAGCCGACATTTGCAAGATTCGCGCCTCCAATTCACTTGCATATCGGCTATAGCGCTGTATAAATAAAAACACGCACGAAAGCAAGAATGTCGCGTTCCTCGATGATGTGTGCCCGATGTCTCGCGAGGCGTTTTTCGAATATCTCGTCAGCAAAGGCGGGCTGAGTGAAGCCAACGCGCTGGACGCCGCGTGGCGCGCCAATGGCGGCGACGCCGGCGGCGAATTCGACTGGGCGAGCGCGACAAAACTATCCGCGTCCGCCTTCGCCGACGCGCTCGCTGAATTCTATTCCTGCAAGCGCGTCGCGCGTGGCGGACTTGCCGGTCTGACTTTTGGCGGCGCGCCGCTGTCGCCGCGCTTTCTCAAGGACGCGCGCCTGTTTCCTTTTATGGGCGACGATGAGCTGATGCTCGCCGTCGCCGCGCCGCTCGACGAGGAAATACGCTCCGCTGTGGAGATCGCGCTCGGACGCAGCGCGCGCATCGTCGTCGCGATGGCGGAGGAGATCGACGCGGCGCTCGGCTCGATACAGGATCACGCGACGTCGGAGCCCACGCAGGCGGCGCATGCCGAAGCAGCTTCCGACGATCTCGATGATCTTCGCGATCTCGCGCGCGGAGCGCCTGTCGTGCGGGCGCTCGACGATCTGCTTCGTCTCGCGGTCGAGCAGCGCGCGACCGACCTTCACATCGAGCCTTTCGCGAGCGCCTTGCAGGTGCGGATTCGAGTGGACGGACTATTGAAGCCGGCGCCTGCGCCGCCGGCCAGCATGGCCAAGGGCCTGCTCTCACGCCTCAAGATCATGGCCGGGCTGAACATCACCGAGCGCCGGCTTCCCCAGGACGGGCGGGCGCGCATCAACATCGGCGGCGCGGAAATCGATCTGCGCGTCGCGACCTCTCCCAATCTCTACGGCGAGGGAGCGGTGGTGCGTCTGCTGCGCAAAGGGGCAGGGGTGGTCGCCCTCGACGAGCTCGGCCTATCGGAGCGCGACGGCGGAATTTTACGGCGAACGCTGCAAGCGCCTTTCGGCATGATCATCGTCACCGGGCCGACCGGCTCTGGAAAGACGACGACGCTCGCCGCTTCGCTCTCCGAGATCAATGAGCCGACACGAAAGATCCTGACCGTCGAGGATCCGGTCGAATATCAAATTCCCGGCGTCAACCAGATGCAGGTCCATCCGGGCATCGGCCTCACTTTCGCGGCGGCGCTGCGCTCTTTTCTGCGCCAGGACCCGGACGTGATCATGGTCGGCGAGATGCGTGATGCGGAAACCGCTCATATAGGCGTCCATGCGGCGCTCACCGGTCATCTCGTGCTGACGACTTTGCACACGAATACGGCCGCGGGCGCGATCACGCGCCTTATCGATATGGGCGTCGAGAGCTTTCTGCTCGCTTCCTGTGTTCGGGCCGTCGTCGGCCAGCGCCTCGTTCGCATTTTGTGCCAGGATTGCAAACAATCCCACGAGCTGACTTGCGACGATCTCGCGGCGGACGCGCGCTACGCCTCGCTCGGCTTCGTGGAAGGCGAGACTTTGTATCGCCCCAAGGGGTGCGAATGGTGCAATTTCACCGGCTTTCGCGGACGCAAAGGCGTCTTCGAGGTCATCGAAGCGTCCGCCGCGCTTCGCGAGGCCATCGGGCCGAAGGTGGACGCGCATGAATTAGAAAAGGTCGCGAAGCGCGAAGGCATGACGTCGATGACGGACGACGGAGTCGCCAAATGCCGCTCTGGCCTCACGACGATCGACGAGATTTTCCGCGTCACCATGAGCTTGTGAAATCATGCCCCAGTTTCGCTATCGCGCAGTGACGCAGGCAGGAGAAATGGTCTCCGGCGAGGTCGAAGCGGCGACGCGCGAAGAGGTGCTGCGCCGCATCGAATATCTCGGCCATCTGCCGATAGACGCAGAGATCGCTTCGAAAAAGGTCATCGGCGGGGGAGCCGGCGGCACGCGCCCACCCGCGCGCGACGTCACCATTTTTCTCAGGCAATTGGCGCTGCTCGTCGGCGCCGGCCTCACGCTGGACGCGGCGTTGCAGACTCTCGCGGAGGATGCGACCAAGCCGATTCAGCGCTTTGCGATAGGGCTGCGATCGATGATATCCTCGGGCGACAGTTTCGCCGAAGCGCTGGAGCGGCATCCCCACATCGTCGATCCGGCCTATGTCGCCATGGCCCGCGCGGGCGAAGCCTCCGGCAAGCTGCAAGCCGTGCTCGGGGCCATCGTCGAGGATCGCGTGCGGCGTGAAGCGCTCTCGGAACGGGTCGGCTCGGCCATCCGCTACCCTTTGTTTCTCATAGGGGCGGCGCTGCTGGTTCTGTTCTTCTTTCTTCTGTATGTCGTGCCACAATTCGAGCCCGTGTTTCACGACCTCGGCGATCGCCTCAATGGTGGAATCGCCTTCGTTCTGGATGTGTCCGCCTGGCTGCACGCCAACCTTTATCCCTTTCTCGCCGCGTGCGCGGCGATCTCGCTCTTTCTCTTTTACGTCTTCTCGAGACCGGAGGCGCGCGCCGCGCTCGTCTCCGCTATCGCGCGCATTCCGGGCGTCGCAGGCCCCATGCAGGATTGGCGCACGACGCGCGTCGTCGGCGCTCTGGGACTCCTTCTCGGCAATGGCGTGCCCTTGCCGACGACGCTGAAGATCCTGCGCGATATCGTCGTCGAGCCGCAGGCCGTCGCGGCGATCGACAGGATTCATGAGCAGGTGCGCAGCGGGCGCCGCTTCGCCGAGGCTCTCGCCGAGACGGCGCTGCTGCCGCCGCTCGCCGTGCGCATGCTGCGCATCGGGGAGGAAACCGGGGACCTGCCCGCGATCGCCGCGCATGCGACCCAATTCTACGAGCAACGGCTCGGCGCCGGCCTCGATCGGCTCATGGGGGCGATCGGTCCGGCAGCTATCATCGTCGTCAGCATCCTCGTCGGGGCCCTCGTCGTCTCGATCATGAGCGCCCTCCTCAGCATAACGGACCTCGCCAAATGACAAACGCCCTCCCGCCGAGCCTCGGCCGCCGTCGTCCCTCACGCGGCGGGAGGGCCGGTTACACTCTGGTGGAGATGTTGGTCGTCCTGACCATCATCAGCCTGATCATCGGCCTCGTCGGCCCGCGTGTGCTGAACTATCTGGGCGAATCGCGCGTAAAGACGGCGCATCTGCAAATCGAGAGCTTCGCCTCGGCCCTCGACCTCTTCTTCATAGACGCGGGCCGCTATCCCTCCTCCTCCGAAGGGCTCGCCGCGCTGGTGGAACGCCCGAGCGGCGTGGACATCTGGAACGGGCCCTATGTGAAAGGCGGGCGGCTGCCCAATGATCCATGGGGAAAGCCCTATATCTACCGCTTCCCCGTCGATCATGCGCCGCCTTACGAAATCAGCTCGCTCGGTTCGGATGGACAAGAGGGCGGCGTCGGCGCGGCGGCGGATATTTCCAATGTCGAGCGCTGATCGCCAGGATTATCGCGGGGAAGGCCGGAAGTCTCGCGTTCACGCCGAGAAGCGCGCGAAGCCGCTGTTTCGAAGCGGGCGGGAAAGCGCCGAGAGGCCGCGGCCTCTCATCGATCGGGCGGGCTTCACTCTCGTGGAAACGATGGCCGTGATGATGATCGTCGCTCTCGTCTCTGGTCTCGCCCTCGCATGGACCTTCGGCTCCGGCCGCTCGAAATTGAAGGCGGTCGCGCTCGAAGCCGCGGCTCTGCTCAGGCGCGAGCGGCTCGGAGCCATGTTGAGCGGCCATCCTCGCCACGTCGCCCTCGACGTCTCGGCGCGCCTGCTGGTCGGCGAGAGCGGGGGTAAGGTCGTGGCGCCGCAGGATGTCACGCTCGACCTTCTTGCCGCGGATGGGGAGAATGGCGCCTTGCGGGCGGTGACGCGCTTCGAGCCTGACGGCGCCTCCACCGGCGCCATTCTCGCTTTCGTGCGGGAGGGCGCGCGCTATGACGTGCGCGTCGACTGGTTCAGCGGAAAGGTCTCGGTCGATGCGCCGTGACCGAATCTCACGCCGGGCGGGATTCACGCTCATCGAGGCGCTGGTGGCGCTCGCCATTCTGACGGCCTTCGCCGCCGCGCTCGGCCCGCAGCTTTTCCACGCGCGCGGCGCGCTCGTCAAAGGCAAAGGGCGCGTCGCCGCCGATGCGCTGCTGCGCTCGCTCATCGAGGGGCCTTTCGATCGCGCCGGGTCGCTCGATGCGCGGGAAGGCGAAACCGGCGGCTTTCGCTGGCGCGTCATCGTCGAGCCCATCTCTCTCGAGGCGCCCGTGCTTGAAGAAGCGTCGGCGGCGAAGGACAAAGACGGAGCCGACGCACGCAAATGGTCGGCCTATCGCGTCGAGGCGCGCGTCGCTTGGGGCGGTCAGTCGGTCGCGGCGGAGACGATCCGTCTCGCGCTCGTTCATTAGGCGTATTCGGGAGGAAGGCCTTGGAAGCTCGTGCGGACAAAGGACGGCGCGGAGGTTTCACTCTCGTCGAGACTCTGGCCGCGCTCGCGGTGACCACGTCGATCATCGTCGGCGCAGCAACGCTGATCCACCATGTCGTCTTTCATTTCGACCATGGCGTGCGCGGCGTCGATGACGCCGAACGTTTCGCCCTCGCCATGGAGCGTCTCGCCCGCGATTTCGGCGCAGCGAGCTATGCGACGTCGACGCCGACCGGCGCGGCGACGCGCATCGCCCCTGCGCCCGGCGCCGCGCCGGGCAAGACGCCGGAGGAGCCGCTGGCTCTGGTCGCATTCGATGGCGCCGCCGAAAGGCTCGTCTTCGTGACGTCGAGCGCGGTCGGCGCGCGGGCGGCGCGGGAAGAGATCGTCACGCTTTCGGTCGAGACCATGGGCGAAGACGGCGCGCGTCTCGTCCGCCGGCGCACGCCGTGGCTCGGGCCGCGCGTGGGCGTCGACGACGGGCCGGCGCGAGACCTCGTCGTTCTGCTCGAGGGGCGTTTCGACATATCCTTCGCCTATGGGCGCGTCGAGCAAGGGGCTACGAGCTGGAGCGCCGACTGGCGCGGCGAGACCGAGCTGCCGCGCCTCGTTCGCCTCGATCTGCGGGACAAGGACACGGGAGAACGGCTCTTTCCGGGAGCCGAGTTCGTTCTGCGCGCCGACGCGCCGGCCGCCTGCGCGAGTGCGGATTCGAAATGTCTTCCCGCCAGGGGAAGAGAGCCGGAGGCGCCGCCGCGGCGAACGCCGACGTGAAGAACGCTCGCTGTCTTCGATCGCGCAGGGGCGTCGTCCTCGTCGCCGTTTTGTGGATGATCGCGCTGCTCTCGGCGCTCGCCATGGCGGCCTCGACGAGCTTGCGCAGCTTCGCGGGACTGCTGGCGATCGACCGCGACCGCGTTCAGGCCGAGGCGCTGATCGGCGCAGGCGTCGAGGTCGGAGGCGATCTGCTGCTCAAATATAACCGCCGGCCTCTGCTCCCGGTGGAGACGCGTTTTTCGTTGCGAAGCGGGGAGGGGCGCGTCCGAATGAGCGATGAGCTCGGCCGGATCGACATCAACAAGGCGCCCGTCGAAACGCTCACGTCTCTGTTCGCCGGTCTCGGCGTGGAGGACGCCGGGACGGTGGCGCGCGCCATCGTGCGCTGGCGGGACCCGACCGATGCGTCCCCGGCGCCGAAGCCGGCGCAAAAGCCCGAAACTGCCGAAACGCGCTGTTTCGAGCAGACATTTTCCAATGTCGATCAGTTGGCGCAGATTCCCGCTGTTCCCGCCGAATATGCGGCCCTCGTCGCGCCTTTCGTCACCGTCTTCGGCGAGGAGACGGTGAACGCGGCGACCGCCTCGGCAGAAGTGTTGCGCTTGTTGCCGCAAATGACAGAGGCTCGCGTCGAGCGGCTGCTGGAGGCGCGTGCGACCGCACGGCTCGACGCGGCGGAGATCGAGCAAATTCTCGGCCCCGCGGCGCGCTATGCCAAATCCGCAGGCCACAACGTCGCTCGGCTGGAAATCGCCGTCGCGCTCGCCGACGGCTTTTCCTCCGTGGCCGAGGCGATCATCGTCGCTCTGCCGAAAGACAGCGAGCCATTTCGTGTTCTTGCTTTTCGGCAATCGCCTCGGCCCACGGCCTATGCCGAGGCCTATTCCCGGAGAGAATGAATGCCGCGCTTCGGTCTTCTCGTCCGCTGGCTGGATGTCCTATGTGGCCTCGTCCTGCGCGTCGGTGAAATGCGGCGCAATCGCAATATGTTGCGTGTTGCGCGCTCCGAGGGACAGGTTTCGGTTCGCGCGGGCGCTGGTCCCGAGGCGTCGCTCGTCGCCGCCGTGACGGTCGGCCACAGGCCGCCGGACGAGGTTCTGCGACGCGCGAAAGACGGCTTCCTCGTGCTCGAATGGCCGCGCGACAAGACCATCACGCGTACCCTGGGGCTGCCGGCGCAAGCACGAGATTTTCTTGCCGGCGTCATCGCCAACCAGCTCGATCGTCTCTCGCCATGGCCGCTCAATCAGATTCTCTACGGCCATGCGGCGACGCCCTTGGCGGATGCGAGCCGACTGGCCGTGCGGGTGCTGATCGTGAGGAAGGCCGATGTCGACGCCGTGCGGGCCGAGCTCGCCGAAATGGGCCTGAAGGTCGATCGAGTCGAGAGCGCTCCGTACGCCGGGGATAAGCCTGTCGCCTTCTGGTCGAGTAGCGCGTCGCAAGCCGACGCGGCGTCGCGTCGGCGCTTGCGCCTTTTTATCGGCGCCGGCGTCGCCGCCTATGTCGCGGTTTGCATGCTGATCGTCGTGGCGGGCTCGATCGTCACGAACGCGCTTCAGGAGGAGACGGAATCGCTCACGGCTCGCACGCGCGCACTCCAAAAACGCGCCGACGCCGCCAAAAATCCGAGCGCGATCCAGGCGCTGCCTCCCACCGAGCGCGCTTGGATTTGGAAAGAGGCGTCGACGCCCGTCGTCGCGCTCGTCGACGCATTGTCGCACGCCATTCCCGACGACGCCTATCTGGAAAGCCTGTCTGTGGAGGCGGGCAAGCTGCGCATTTCAGGACTCGCCGACGACGCGCCGCCGCTCATCGACGCCCTCGAGAAAACCGGCCGCTTCTTCGATGCGCATTTCTCCGCCCCGACGACGCGCGCCTCCGACGGCAGGCTGTTCCGTTTCGGCATAGAGGCCAATCTCGCTGCGGGCGCGACGAAGAAGGGAAAATGATCGTGTCCATCGACTTCGATTTCGAGCTCGATCGCGAACAGAGCCTCGCGCTCGGCGGGCTCGCGCTGCTCTTTCTCCTTTGCAGTGTGGCGGCGGCCGTCTCGATTCATGCCGGGAACGACGCCGCCGAAGAGGCCGCCCAGCGACGCGCCATCCTTGCGCAGGTGGAGGCGGCGCAGCGCCGAAGCGGGCCGGGCGCAACGCACGCCGCGATCGCGCCGGAGGCGGCCTTTCTAGCGGCGCCGACCGAAGGGCAGGCGAGCGCCCTGTTGCAGGCGCATGTCACCCGGCTCGTCACCGCGAGGCGCGCCAGCGTCGCGTCTTCCACGACGCAGCCGGCGACGCGCGATGACGTCCCCGACGTCATACGACTCAGGGTGATGTTCGACATGGAGCTTTCGGCTTTGCAGGCGATGCTGTACGAGCTGGAGACAGGGGCTCCCTATGTGTTCGTCGACTCATTCGTCGTTTCGCCGCAACGCGGCGCTCGAGGCGCGGCGGAGCAGCCGCTTTTGCGCGTCACCTTGGATCTGAAAGCCCTATGGCGCAGAACTCGCACATGAAAGCGTGGCGTTTATCCATAATCCTTCTCGTCTCGGTGGGGAGCGTCGCCAACTCCGAGCAGATCGACGCGCGCGCCAAGCTCAATCCGCTCGCGCGTCTCGAACTGAAGAATTTCGCCGAGACGCTACGGCGGCCGCTTTTCTCGGCGACGCGGCGTCCGCCTCCATCACCCCCTGCCGTCGTGCATCGGGAGCCGCCGCCGGCGCCTCCGCCGGACCCGCCTCCTTTGGCGCTGGTCGGCGTCTTGGCGGATGATCAAGGTCCGCGCGCTTTCGTCCGCACGAGTCCTACAGCCAAAATCCGTATTCTGCGGCAAGGCGAACAGGTCGAAAGTTGGACTGTGGTGGAGATCCGGCCGCAGCGGATGGTCATCGGCCGCGACACGCGCACCAGTGTCGTAACGATGTTCTCATCCAAAATGCGTCAGCAAAATCCTGAGGCGGCGTCGGCCAAGGCCGAAAAATAAATAGACGGTCGTCTGCGCGGCGTTCGCATGCGCCTGTGGATGAGAAGCCCTTCGAGACGTTCAATGTCATTCTGCTCGTCGATGTGACGCCGGCGTCGCTCACAATGGTGCTGACGACAGCGAATTTCAACGCGACGGGGCGTGTTCCCGCTTCGCCGCCGCAGGCGACACAGGCGAAGGTCGAGAAGCAGAAGGACAAGACGATAGAGATCGTCGCCGACGGGAGCGTCTATCTCGACGGTCGCGCGACGACGAAGGATGAGCTGGCGGGCCGGCTCGCGGGCGTGTCGCCGGAGACAGCCTTTCTCATTCGCGCCGACTGCGCTGTCGCCTTGCAGAGCTTCATCGACGTCGCCGGGATTTTGAAAAAAAGCACATTTTCACAGCTCTTTCCGATCCCCGCTTTCGAAATCGCCACCAGACTTCGGTGCGAATTCACTAAAATGAGCTTTTTTCTCCGCTGCCGAGCGCCATGTAGAGAGCGACAGTGTCGACGAGTCGCTGGGCGTCGGTCCGAATGCGAGAGATCGAGGCGTCGAGATAGGCGCGTTGCGCATCGACGACGGCGAGGCGCGACACGTCGCCGTATCGCTGCTGCGAACGAATTTTGTCCAGAAACTTTCTCGACGCGGCTTCGGCGATGCGAGCCTCGCGAACAGCGCGCGCGTCGCCCTGTAAGGCGCGCAAGCAATCCGCGACATTCTGGAATGCATTGACGACTGCCGAGCGATATCGCGCGTCGGCCTGGGCGAGTTCGGCCTCGGCGGCGCGTTGCTTGTTCAGAAGCGTCATGCCGTCGAAGACAGGCTGCGCGACAGTGCCTGCGAGCGTATAGAAACCCGCGCCCGGCGTGAAGAGCTGCGCAAGCGTAAAGGCGCTGGCGCCGCCATTGGCGGTCAGCACGACATTGGGCAGTCGCGCGGCGACGGCGACGCCGATCTGCGCGCTCGCGGAGTGGACGCTCGCTTCCGCCGCCTTGATGTCTGGACGTTGCGCGACGAGTCGCGAAGGCAGGCTGACCGGAAGATCGCGCGGAAGCGTCAGCTCCGAAAGCTCGAAGGTTTCGGCGATCGCCTGTGACGGGTAGCGACCGGTGAGCGCCGCGAGCAGATTGCGCTGCTGCGCGAGACGGCTTTCCAAAGGCGGCAGAGTCTGACGCGCCCGCGCCACGGCGGACTGCTGCGAAAGAATATCTGTTCCAGCGACGGCGCCATAGGCGAATTGCCGTTCGAGCAGGGCCGAGCGCTCCTCTTCGAGAACGACGATCCGCCGCGTGGCCGCGATCTGGCCGCGCAGCGACGCCTCCTCGATCGCCGCCTCGGCGACATTGGCCGCCAGCGTCAGATAGGCCGCCTGCTTTTGCCAGCTCTGGATCTCTCGCTGGGCCTCCAACGACTCGACGGCGCGTCGATTGGCTCCCCAAAAGTCGGGCGCGTAGCTGATCTGCACCTGCTTGGTGAAAAAGGAATAGGCCTGCTGCGTCACGCTCGTGCTGGTGGAGTCGCCCGAGGCGAGTGTATAATTCGAGTTCGAATTCAGACTCGCCTGCGGCAGGAGCGAGCCCTTCGCCGCGTCGGCATCGTATCGAGCGACGCGGATCGCCGCCTCGGCGGCCTCTAATGTCGGACTGTGGGAAATCGCCTCTTCGACGAGGTCATTCAGAGGCTTGGAACGGAAAGCCATCCACCACCGACCTGGAACTTCCGCGCCTTCACGGAATTGTTGGCCGTTGCCGGGCGAGGTTGTCTTTTCCGGCGTGAAGCGCTCGACCGCAGGCGCGATGGGCGCCTCGAAATCGGGGCCGATTGCGCAACCCGCGAGCGACGCCGGAAACAAGAAGGCGAGAAACATTCGCGGAAGCGCGCCGTTGGCGCTGCGCCGCCGTATTACGCGCTTTCCTCCGGGACGGGCAAAGATCGACATGGAGGAACGGGCGCGCTCAATCACGGGCGAGCGCCTCCACAGGGTCGAGCCGCGCCGCGCTGCGCGCCGGAAAATAGCCGAAAATAATGCCAGTCGCCGTGGCGCAGACGACCGCAGAGAGTATCGCCGAAAGAGATAGGCGCAACTCCCATTTCGGCGGAAGGAAATATCCGACGCCCCAACAAGCCAGATAGGAAAGCGCGACGCCGATCGCGGCGCCGACGAGACAGACCACAACGGCCTCGATGAGGAATTGGCGTCGGATGTCTCCTTGCCGCGCGCCCACGGCGATGCGCACGCCGATTTCGCGCGCGCGCTCGGACACAGACACCAGCATGATGTTCATGACGCCGATGCCGCCGACCGTGAGCGAGATGACGCCGATCGCGGCGAGAAGCAGCGACATGGAATTGAAGAAGGCGAGGCCGGACCTGATGCGCTCGGCCAAATTGAACACCACGAAATCCTTGACCCTGTGCCGACGGGTGAGAAATGGCGTCATCTTTTCCTCGGCGACGGCCGGCGGCTCGCCGTCGCGCAGAGCCACGACGATGCTGTCGAGATAGCTGCGTCCGATCAGTCGCGCCCCGGCGGTGGTGTGGGGAACCCACACATTGAGCTTGGAGCCGCCCCGGCTCTCCTGCTGGTAGTTCCTGCCGGTGACGCCGACGATGACGCAAGGCAGCTTGCCGACGTAGAGCGTCTGGCCGATCGGGTTGGCGCTTCCAAAGAATCGCAGCCTCACATTGGCGTCGATCACCACGACCTGCGCCTGTCTCGAAATATCGTCGCGGTTGAAGCCGGCTCCCTGCGCGATCGGCAAGCCGGTCATCTCGAAATAATTCACTCCGACGCCGGTGACGCTGGCCGAACCGCTGGACGCGCGATGGCGCAACAACGCAGATTGCGCCATTTGCGGACTGGCGTCCTCGACGTAGTCCTGTCGACGTAGCGCTTCGACATCCGCGCTGGTCAGAGTCTGAATGCGTGTGGCGTCAGGGTCGCCCCAGTCCTTGCCCGGATAGATCTCGAGCGTGTTCGTCCTGACGCCCTTGAGATCGTCGGCGATGAAGCGTTGAGCGGCTTCGCCGAGCGCCACCATAGTGACGACAGATACGATTCCGATGACGACGCCGAGCAAAGTGAGGGCCGTGCGCAGGCGATGGCCGAGGAGCGCGACGACCGCCATGTGACCCGCATCGAGGAAGCGCGGCCAAACGCCCTCCCTCGAAGGCGTAGCCGATCGCGGCCGTTCGTCGGTCTGTTCGGCCGGCGCAGCGACGCCAGGGCCGGCTGCGGCTTCCCGAGACGTCTCGACGCCGGCCGTCGCGGGCCGACTTACTACGCCTTCCGCCGCATCCTTCATCACGTCTGACACGATACGGCCGTCAGCCACCGTGATGATTCGCTGCGCATGCGCGGCGACCACAGGGTCGTGCGTCGCCAAGATTAATGTATGGCCCAGCCGATTCAAATCCAGTAGCAGCTTCATCACCTCGGCGCCGGTCGCGCTGTCGAGCGCGCCGGTCGGCTCATCGGCGAGGATCACTTGGCCGCCATTCATCAGGGCGCGCGCGATGGACACACGCTGTTGTTGTCCGCCCGAGAGTTGATTGGGGCGATGGTCCAGGCGCTCCTCGAGGCCTAGGCGTTCCAGCAGGACCCGCGCGCGCTGATGGCGCTGCTTCGCCTCCATTCCCACATAGATCGCGGGGATCTCGACATTGGCTCTGGCGGAGAGTTGAGGCAGCAGATTGTAGCGCTGGAACACAAATCCGAAATGGGCGCGTCGAAGCTCGGCGAGCTGATCCGGGACGAGCGTCGACGTGTCTCGCCCCGCGACTCGATAGCTTCCGTCGCTCAATCGATCGAGGCAGCCCAGAATATTCATCAGCGTGGACTTTCCCGAGCCGGAGGCGCCCACGAGAGCGACCATCTCGCCCTCGCGGATATCGAGATCGATTCCGCGCAAGGCGTAGATCTCCTGTGCGCCGGCCGCGTATCGGCGCTTTGCTCCGCGGAGCTCGAGCAAGGATGCGCGGATCGTTGCTCCCATTACCGCGTTCCATGGGATGGCGGCGACGAAGACGGCGCCTCGTCTCCGACGACGACGCTCTCTCCCTCTTCGATGCCCTCCAAGACTTCCGCCAGAATGTGATTGTTGACGCCGATTCGGATTTGCCTCGCTTCGGCCACGCCTTTAGCGCCGAGAACGCGCACGGCGTAGCGCCCGTCGATCGCCTGCTCCTTCAATGCAGCGGATGGAATGGCCAGCGCTCCCTTGGACACGCCCAGCCCGATCGACACCTGAGCCGTCATGCCGATGCGCAAGACGTGATCCGGGTTCGGCACGTCGAAAAGCGCATTGTAGAATACGGCGGCCGCTGTTCCGCTCATCGACGCTGCGGATTGCCCGCTTTGCCCCATGGCCGGATCGGAATAATTTTGCGGCGCCAGCTCCACCGCTCTCAGAACTCCAGAGTAGCGCTTGTCCGGGTCGCCCATGATGGTGAAGGACACCGGCTGGCCGATTTTCACATTGATGACGTCGGCCTCGGACACCTGCGTCTTGATCGTCATCGCGTCGAGCTTGGCGAGCTTCAGGATCACCGGCACGATTTGCGCGGCGACCACTGTCTGCCCTTCTTGCGTCAGGACGCCCACGACCTCTCCTTCGATCGGCGCGATGATTTTCGTATAGGAGAGATTGGCGTTGGCGATGTCGATCTGGCTCTTGGCCTGAGCGATCTGCGCGTCCAGCGCAGCGAGGCTCGCTTCATCCGCGCGCGACTGCGCGACAGCGCTCTCCAGGTCGCGTCGCGACGTCGCTGCGCCCTTGATCATTCCCTGCTGTCGTTCGAACTCGAGCTTCGATCGCCACAGCTTCGCCACCGCAGACTGCTTCTGCGCTTCGAGATTGGCGAGATTGGCCTGCGCCCCCTTCAGCTCGTTTTCCGGCAGGAGCGGGTCGATTTCCGCTACGAGATCGCCGGCCCGGACGTGATCGCCGAGCTTCACGGCGAGCGACTTCAACTGTCCCGTCACTCTTGTGCCGACATCCACTTGACGGATGGCCTGCAACGTCCCCGTCGCCAGCACGCTATTTTCTATATCTGCGCGCAAGGCTTTGACGGTCGAATATTGTGGCGGCGACGAGGGGGAGAAAAAGCGCAACGCAAGACCGCCGACGACAGTCACGCCGACGGCGACAAATATGAGACGCGCGCCTCCTTTCGTCGTGAAACGCGGCGTCATTCCGGTGAGCCGTTCGCTTCGAGGCGGCCGGCGTGGAGGCGTCGATAATGCGCCAAATCGCGCGAAATCGGATGCCGTCGATCGAAAGCGAGATGCGTGATCGGAACGACCAATACGGCCGAAGTCGCTATTTCGCCTCCGAGGTCGATCCTGCACATCAGGCCGACGCTCCCGCCCATGTCGTAGATGTACGTTACGAGCACATGGGACGACGCCGCGACGTTCGGCGCGTATCCTCTAAGCATTCTGAGCAATGGCGAACGACAATGAGCGGACAGTGGCAAGAAGCCTCGCAGACGGCGCGCCAGCGCTTCTGAGGGATGCCCGGTCTCGCGCAGGCGATGAGCCTCTGAAGGAAGCGCTCCGAGCTGAACAGCGCTCATCGCGCCGCCGCCGCATCTTGCCGCGCGCGAAATTTGCGCGCTGCGCGCTTCTTCCACCAAATGACGAGGCCCGTCGCCGACAGCGCAGTGATCACAAGGCCCATCGCGCAGACGAAGATCTGCATCGGACGTCCGAAAATTTGCGCCATGTGGAGGGATACGAGCCACTGCGTCACGACCCAGCCGGTCGCAACGGTGCTCGCCGCCGTCAGGGATTTGAAGGCGCCGCTGTTCGCATCGAAGGCGACAATCGTGTCGCCGCGTCTGCCGAAATCCCGCGAGCTTCGGATCATATAGGCATAGACGCCCTTGGCGCGCTCGAGACTGAGCGATTGCTCGCTCAACGTCGTGAAGCCATATTGCGCGCCCGCGTCCTTAACCAGTTCGCGTCCCCGCGCAAGCGCCTCGCTCCAGCCCAAAGCGGGGCTTTCCAGCGGCGTCTCGAGATCGGGCAAAGCCGCCGGCAACGTCATATCGAACGCGAGCCTCATGACCGGCGTGTAGACGAAATTGAGATTGAAGAACACGCTCGACCACGCGAAGACGAACAGCATGACGAAGGTCCACAAGCCGAACGCCCGGTGAATATCGAAATTGATGCGATAGGCGCCGGCGCCGAGCTTGATGACCCACGCTGGCTTCCACCGGCCCCACCAGGATTTGGAGAAAGTGGAGGCGCGGTCGCGTCGTCGCAGCGGAAAGGTGAGATAGAAAGAAACGAAACAATCGATCGTCCAGATGAGTGCCGTCCCGCCGAGAAGCCATCCGCCGACCGCTCCAGCGCTCGCCGGCAGCGCCAGGCTCGTATGAATTCGATAGATAAAGCAAATGAGATTTTCCTTCGCGAGCGAGACCGCGCATGTCTCCCGCTCGCCGAGCTTTTCGCCCGTATAAGGATCGAGAAATATTTCATTGAACGGAAGCTCGAAAGGCTTGCCGGTCTGCGGATCGATGCGTGGCGCAAAAGAAATCGACATCGCGCGGCCGGGCGCTCGAGCGAGCGATACGCCGTCGACACGAATCCGCGGCTCGAGAGCTTCGGCCTTCTCCCGCAATTGCAGGGGGTCCAGCAAGCTCATGTCGCGGATCGGAACTGTCATCAATTCGGGATTGAGCCACACATCCAGCTCCTCCCTGAAGGCGATGACGCTGCCGGTGAGACCGACGATGACGAGAAATCCACCCATCGCCAGTCCCGACCAGCGATGCAGCAATACCCAGAAGGAGCGGGTTATCATCGATTGTCCGCCATTTTGAGAAGCGAGCGGCTCCCCTCGACCGCATGCGGGATGAGGGGAGCGATCTGCGTCCGCCGTTACTCGAATTTGTAGGTGATGTTCGCGAAGATCGAACGAGGTTCGCCACGCTGCTGCTGCCCACCGCTCGATTTCCAATTGGCGCGATCGAGAAGGTTATTGGCGTTGACTTGTATCTTCAGCCGGTCGTTGACCTGATAGGACGCCAGCAGCCCAACATTATAAATCGGGGCGATCATGAACGGATATTGATTGGGGCCGAACAAAGCGCCCGTCGCCACCGCATAGGCGTTGGCCTCTGGACTGTTTGGATATAGCGCAGGGGTCTTGCTCGCATAATAGAAGCTGGCGCCGACTTCCAATCCCTTCAGAGCGCCGTCCTTGAAGGCATAGACGCCCGAAAAATTGTAAAAGCGACGCGGCGACTGCGACAATTCGCTGCCCTCGAACGTAGGGAGTCCCTTCAAATTGTTGAGATCCTTCCCCGCGAGTCCGTGCATGAAGGTCGCCGCTACATTCACACGCAGATTGGAAAAGATTTCGCCGCCCACATCGAACTCGAGTCCATGGCTACGATATTTACCGATCAAGATGCTGCGTTGACCCGAAGGGTCGGTCGGATCGCTAGTCAAAAGATTTTTCTTGGTGATGTCGAAAGCTGTCGCTCCGACCTGGACCTTGCCGCCGAAGAGCTCCTGCTTCACGCCGACGTCATATTGGTCGGCGAATTGCGGCGGCGCCGGATGGCCTGGGGTGAGGTTGCCGTTGTTGGGATTGAATGTCTGGCCCCATGCGGCGAAGATCGAGGTCTCCTCGAATGGCTGAAATACGCCTCCGATGTGCGGAGAGAAATGGCTATATTTTTGGGGAGTAGTCAAATAATTATCCCCGTTTCCAAACAGGTTTGCCGGATCACGCGAAATTGTCCATTGCTTTTCGTGATCGTAGCGACCGCCAATTAGCAATTTAAACTGATCCGTTACCTCTACGAGATCCTGGCCATAGACAGCGCTGAGCCACGTGGTCGTTGTCTGGCCGAGCCAAGTCGCGGAACAGCCAGATGTCGGAACGAAACATTGATCTGCCGGATAGATGGGATAGAAAATATTGATCGACTCGGGAGTCGAAGAAAAATTCATCGTACTGTAATATTTGTCCCAGCTATTTTGCCTGTACAGTCCGAACAATATATTGTGCTTGACGGGGCCGGTATTAAACTTTCCTCTGAGATCGACCTGGCCAACGAGGCCATCGGTGGTGTCCGAGGAATTGACTCCGAGGTTTTCATATATCGTAGAGACGCCGTCAAAAAAGGGGGCGAAGCCCGGCCCGAGAGTGCCGGTGCGCCCATAGTCGGCTATCGCGGTGATATTCCAGTTCTCGTCGAATGCATGCTCATATTTAATTGTCGCATTGGCGAGCGTATTATTTTGATTGGCCCTTAGATCTCCGAAATATCGCTCGCGGGGCAGGTATTGAAATACTGGATAGAGCGGCAAGCCGCCGCTAGCGCGATCGTGATTGACTCCATATTTTCCATGAAAGCTGAGTTTGTCGCCATTGTCGAAAATCCAGGTTAGAGCCGGCGCAATCGAGATGCCGTCATGGTAATCATAATGGTTGACGAACCCACGTTCCTCGAATGCGGCATTGAGCCGAAAAAGAACGCTCTTGTCCTCGCGCAAGGGCGTATTGAGGTCGATCGTCGTGCGATGAAAGCCGAAACTGCCTATGCCCTCGCTGATAATCGCGAAGAATCTATCTGTCGGCTTTTTAGTGATGAAGTTGACGATGCCGCCAAATCCGAACACGGCTCCATAAAGCGTCGAACTCGGTCCTTTCGCGAATTCGACATGATCGATGTCGCTGAGATCTGTGCCGACATAGCCGTAGTTTCGCGGCATTCCATCTAGTAAAATCGGTCCCCCGGTCGGAAATCCGCGGACTGTAAAGAGAGGAGTGTTGTGTGTGCCGGAGCCGCCGCCTTGCGGGTCGCCGATGACGCCGCTGACCTGGTTGGCGAGGTCATATACCTGTAGCTGCGGGCCCTGATCTTCGATCAATTGCGGCGTTATGACTTTCACCGATTGCGGCACATCGCGCAGCGGAACGTCCATCTTCGTCGCCGTGGAGGCGTTCGGGGTGACATAGGTTTCTTTTGGGAGATTGCCGAATTTGTCGGCGGCTCCGGGCGACTCCGGCTTTTCCGGCTGTGCGCCCCGCGACGCTCCGATATCGATTGTCGGCAGCGCTTCTTGGGCGCATGTCATGTCGGGAGCAAATGCGAAAGTGAGCGCGCAGGCGGAGGCGCCGCGCAGCAAGGCCGAGCGAAACATGAGACTTCTCCTGATACGGCGCGTCGGCCGTCGAGACTGGATCGAACAAATGCCGCTCGAGAGCGGCAGTCAGTCAGGAGAGAGAAGGAGGCGCTCTGGACGACCACGAGCTCGTCCAACCGAGCGGGTCGCCGTCGTCATCGGCGAGCCGGGCCCGAGCAGCGGGATCGGGGGAGCCGAACGTCTCGAAATAGGCGTCGATAATGTCCGCGACGCTATGAAAAGACAGCGCGTGACAATCGCGGACGCAGCAGAGAACGCAGCGATCCGAGCAATCGTGTCGATCTTGGGAAGGCGTCTCTCCGCCGCCGAGGCAGGATACATCGAATGAAGGCGTCGTGGCGACGCCCGGAGCGGGGTCGGCGTGGGCGAAGTGCCGATGCGCCGCGGCGAGTGCGCCGACGCTCTGAAAGAGCATCAGCAGCGCGACAATGCTTCCGAGCAGCCGATGCGCGGAACGCGATTGAAGACCCGCCACCCTCATTCTTGCGCTCTCCGTTCGAGAGGATTCATCCGCGACGCGAACGCCCGCGACGCCGCGAACCCGTCGAATGGCGCCGAGGCGACCCGCGAGTGGCCGCTCCTCGAGCCTTACGTAAATTAACTGCCTGTGTTGAAACTAAGTTGCGGCGGGCAATTTGAAAAAAATCTCGAAAAAGGCCAAGATTTGGTTCGACCTGTGACATAAGCGCCACAGGGCGCGCTCGCCGACCCTCGATCCTTGCCCGGCTGCGACGGACCGGAGATGAAGGACGCTCGATGCATATTCTGATCGTGGAAGACAATGTCGACCTGGCGACCAAGCTGGCCGAGCAGGTGACGAGTTGCGGGTTCGATGTCGATCGCGCCGGTTCGATAAGAGAAGCGCGCGAAATCATCGACTCTCGCGATTTCGCGCTCGTCGTGCTGGATCGAAGGCTGCCCGATGGCGACGGCATCGGCCTCGTGCCGGAGATTCGACGATTGCGGCCGCGGATGCGCGTTTTGATGCTGACGGCGCTCGACGATGAGGAAGAGATGGTCGCCGGGCTCGACGCCGGCGCCGACGACTATCTGACCAAGCCATATAATCCAAAAGAGCTGACGGCGCGCATTCGAGCCAATCTGCGTCGTCTGGATGGCGATCGTAGCCCATCGATCCGATTAGGGGAGCTATCGTTTGCGCCGGACAGTCGGGAGGTCGCGGTGCGCGGCGAGGCGATCGTTTTGCAGAGGCGGGAGCTCGATCTTCTCGAGACGCTGATGCGAAAGCCGGGGCGGGTGGCGCTGCGCGATCGGCTCCTCGAAGATTTCTACGGCGACAAGGACGAGTTGCATGTGAATAATTTGAATGTCGTTGTCTCGCATCTGAGGCGACGACTGAAGGAGTGTGGGGCCGGAGTCGAAATTCACGCCGCCCGCGGCATCGGCTATTTCATCGCAAAGTCCAGCGCATGATCGCGACGCGCTCTCTCGCGCTCCGTTTGGCGGCGTTCTTGGTGGCTGGCCAGTTCATTTCTTACGCGCTGACGCTCACGGGCCATTTGGCGCTCGTCATGTCTGGAGCCTTGTCTGCTCCAGAGGAATCGTGGAACGATTTCGGCCAGGAGGAGGCGCTTCAGCTGATCGAAAAGTCATTGGCGATCGGGGCGGATGGCGCCGCGCATATCGAGCCGACAGTCGAGTTGCGCGACCTCGAGCTTCGAACCCCTACGCTGAAATTTGCGGCTTTCGATCCAAAGACCAACGCCGCCTTGCCGGGATCGTCGCATGATCTCGTGGTCGCGCTCGGAGGCCGGGATCGCACGACGACGCTGTTCTATCAGTTCCGCATCTCTGGAGAGGTCGAGGACGATCTGCGCGGCGTCGAACAATTGGTTGCGACGCCATTCGGAAAATACTCTATCGCCGCTTAAGGATATCGTTTTGCGTGGAAGCAGGTGGTTCTCGACCTGTATCGAGACATCGTGAGAGTCTTCAAGCAAATGATTCCGATGTTTTGCGTTACGGTCGCCGTCGGCTGGATCACGCTGCGGCGCGGATTGCAGCCCTTGCGCAAGGCCGCGGATCAGGCGCGAGGAATCGACGCCGAGTCGCTCAATCAGCGGCTCCCGGAAAGCGACATGCCGAACGAGGTCGCCCCTTTCGTGGTCGCGATAAATGACGCGCTGGCGCGAGTCGACGCCGGAGTCGCGCGGCAGCGCCGCTTCAACGCCAATGCCGCGCATGAATTGCGGACGCCGATCGCCATATTGGTGGCGTGTGTGGAGACGATGCGCGACGACGCGAGCTCCCGCGAGCTGCGACGTCATCTCGACCATTTGCAAAATATCGTCGAGCAATTGCTCATATCGGCGCGTCTTTCTGGAAGGACGCCGAAGAGCGAGGCGCCGCTCGATTTCGCAGCGCTCGTTCTGGCGAAGGTCGCGGACTATACGCCCCTCATAATGGAAAACGAACGCGCGATCGCCTTCGAGGGACCTTCGACCGGCGTCATGGTCCGGGGCGATCGTCGCGCTTTGGAGAGCGTCGTCGCCAATCTGATCGACAATGCATTGCGGGCCGAACCGAAAGGCGGAACCGTGCAGGTGCGCCTGACTTCTGAAGCGACTCTGGAGGTGATCGATCACGGCGAAGGCGTCGCGGAATCGGATCGGAGCATGATTTTCGAACCCTTCTGGCGAAAAAGCGAGGCGACGCCCGGAACCGGCTTGGGGCTCGCCATCGTCAAGGAAATTGTGGAATTTCAGGGCGGCAAGATCTCCGTCGATGAGACGCTGGGCGGCGGAGCGACATTTTCAGTGGCCTTTCAAAGGTAGCTCGTCCATGTCGACGCGCGCTGGAGGCCAGATGCCGTAATGAGGACGCGGGGCCCGCTGGCGAAGAACTGCCTCTTGTTTCCCTGCGCTGTGGCGAGCTGAACCTTTGTGGGAGGCTGGTCATCGAGGCATAGCTACGGTGACGAGATTGTCGAAATTCCCGAGGCGCCGCGCTGATCTTGATCCATTGCCGGAAGGTCGATGAGCGGGGATCGCGGAGGCCGAACCGGCGTGTCCAACTGTCGTCGGCAGCAAATATACTATTGAGAATACGCTCGGCGCCGGAGGCTAGGCCTATCTCGGCGGTCCGAGCCCAACTAGACTAGAGGCGCCCCGCGCCTACGCGCGGATGGAGCCCAGAAGCCGTTCTCGCGATGCACGCGCGCCCTAAGCCGGGATGGAGGTTTCCCCGCCGGTGTCCCCGGCAGGTTCGTCCCGGCGAAGCATTCGCCTAAGTGGGATAAGATGGTGGGCGCACAAGGGCTCGAACCTTGGACCCGCTGATTAAGAGTCAGCTGCTCTACCAACTGAGCTATGCGCCCGTCCGTCGCTTCGGCTTGCGCTGAATGAGCGGAACGAGGTGGCAAATACCCAATGACGCCGCTCATGTCCAGCTCTGAAAAGAAAAAATCGTCACATTTCTGTTTCGATCTCTCTTCGCCTCACGGCCGCCATTCCGGCGCGGGCTCGGCAGCCGTCGCCTCCTCATGCGCCGCTGTCTCCTTGGCGGCCGCCAGCGCGCGCAGGGCCGCCGTCACGCCTTCCTTGGTGGCGGAGGACAGCAGCAGCAGGGGAGGGCGCTCTGTGGCCCCCGTAGGGCCGGCGGAGGCCATTGCGCGTTTGAGCCGCTCTTTCTGCTTCTTCAAATGCTCGGGCTCGGCGGCGTCGATTTTCGACAGCGCGACGATCTCACGTTTCTCGTCGAGCTCGGCGCCATAGGCCGCGAGCTCGCGGCGGACGATCTTGTAATCCTTGCCGGCGTGCTCGCCGGTGGCGTCCACGAGATGCAGCAGCGCGCGGCAGCGCTCGACATGGCCGAGGAAACGGTCGCCGAGCCCGTGGCCGTCGTGCGCGCCCTCTATGAGGCCGGGAATGTCGGCGAGCACGAATTCGCGATCGTCCACTCGCACCACGCCGAGGCCCGGATGCAAAGTGGTGAAGGGATAATCGGCGATCTTGGGCTTGGCGGCGCTGACCGTCGCCAGAAAGGTCGATTTGCCGGCGTTGGGCAGGCCGATCAGCCCGGCGTCGGCGATCAGCTTCAGCCGCAGAATCAGCGTGCGCTCTACCCCCTCCAGGCCGGGATTGGCGCGGCGCGGGGCGCGATTGGTCGAGGTGGTGAAATGCAGATTTCCGAAGCCGCCATTGCCGCCGCGCGCGATGATGGCGGTCTGCCCGACTTCGGTCAGATCGGCGATCAGCGTCTCGCCATCCTCCTCGAGGATCTGCGTGCCGGCGGGCACTTTCAGCACGGCGTCGGCGCCCTTGGCGCCATGACGGTTCTTGCCCATGCCATGGACGCCGGTCTTGGCCTTGAAATGCTGCTGGTAGCGATAGTCGATGAGCGTGTTGAGCCCGTCGACGCAGACCGCCACCACATCGCCGCCGCGGCCGCCGTCGCCGCCGTCCGGCCCGCCGAACTCGATGAATTTCTCGCGACGGAAGGAGACGCAGCCGGCTCCGCCATCGCCCGAGCGCACGTAGATTTTCGCCTGATCCAGGAATTTCATGGCTGTTTCGAACTCATGTCGCTTGCAGCTTCGGACGCTTGGCGCCGAAGCTCGTCGGAATGGCGCCGCGCCGCAGGTCGAAAAGCTCCACATCGACCTCGCCGCCGCGCGCCGGCGCCGGGAATTTGCCCTGGCCCGCGCGGGTGAAGCCCAGCTTCTCATGCACCCGCAGCGAGGCGGCGTTGCTCGGCAGCGCGCTGGAGACGATTCGCTCCAGCCCCGTCATGCCGAACACCATGTCGATGAAGGCGCCCGCCGCTTCGCTCATCAATCCGCGCCCCCAATAGGGCCGTCCCAGCCAGAAGCCGATCATGCCCGCCCCGCGCGCATTCGCCCCATGCACGCCGATCACGCCGATCGCCTCGTCCGCCTGGCGCTTCTGCGTCAAGGCGAGGGTGAGGCCGGCGCCGCTGGCGTTCTCGGCGCGCGCGGCGAGAATGAAGCCTTCCGCGTGATAGGCCTCATATGGGTGCGGAATCCGCGCCGTCTTCAGGGCGACCTCGGGATCGCCGGCCAGACGGCAGATCGAGCCCTGGTCGGCGGCGCGCGGCCAGCGCAGCCACAGCCGCGAGGTCTCCAATCTGAAAATATCGTCGCGGGCAATTTCGGGAAACATCCGAGGCTCCATGGCGGCCGATGCGAAAAAGGGCCGAAAAAAAGACGAAGGGGAAGCGGGCGTTCCGCTTCCCCTATCGACCCTTTGAGGCCTTTTTTCGGATTTTGCGCCTGGAGCGTCGCCTTAATGGCGGTCGCTCGAGGACCAAATCCGCCGGGGATCGAAACGCCGGCGGAAGGTCCTCGCAGATCCTCCGCCTATTCGGCGGCTGCGGCCGCCGGCTCGACGACCGATACCGAAGCGCGGCCGCCGCTGGATTTGAACAGGACCACGCCGTCGACGAGAGCGAACAGCGTGTGATCCTTGCCGATGCCGACATTGCGGCCGGGATGCCATTTCGTGCCGCGCTGGCGCACGATGATGTTGCCGCTGATCACGGCCTCGCCGCCGAACTTCTTCACGCCGAGACGGCGACCGTCGGAGTCGCGACCGTTGCGCGACGAGCCGCCCGCTTTCTTGTGAGCCATTGTTCCTGCTCCTCGAATTTCACGCCGAGCCGGCGCTCGCCGCTCGGGGGGCCGCGCAGGGCGGCCGCTGAATTGGTGCGCGCGCCGGACGCGCGGCGCGCTTGGCTTCTTCTATACGCCGCCGGGCGGCGTCACGCCAATTCTCAGGCGCCGGCCTCGATGCCGGTGATGCGCACGATCGTCAGATCCTGACGATGGCCGCGCTTGCGCTTGGAGTTCTGGCGGCGGCGCTTCTTGAAGGCCAGCGTCTTGGGGCTGCGGGCCTGCTCGGCGATCTCGCCGGTGACGCTCGCACCCGCGACCAGCGGCGCGCCGATCTTGGCGGAGCCCTCGGCGCCGACGAACAGCACCTCGTCGAAGGTGATCTTGTCGCCCGCCACGCCCTCAAGGGCCATGACGGTTATCGTGTCTCCGGCGGTGACGCTATATTGCTTCCCGCCGGTCTTGATGACTGCGAACATCTCTTTTTCCTGTGTTCGTCCCGGCTCTGGCGACGATGCGCCGGCCGGCTTTTTTGCAGTAGACCGGTTTTCGCTCCGCTCCTCGCGCCGAAGCGTCGACGCAAAAAGAAAATCGCGGCGAAACCGCCGCGACGAAGCGGGAAAGCCCTAGACGGGCGCGGCGTCTTTGTCAATCGCCGTTCGGGGCGCCGATTCGGCCGCCGCCTCGATCTTCTGCCGCTCATAGGCGGAGATGATCGACTGCACCATGGGGCCGAAGCGCTCGGCCAGCTCGGCGCAGCGCGTGGAATTGATGAGCTCCACGCCGCGGCGCTCGCTGCGGATGAGCCCGGCCTCCCGCAAAATGCGAAAATGCTGGGAAAGCGTCGATTTGGCGAGCGGCGCCTGGTCGAGGACATTTAAAAATTGCGAGCAGTTCTGCGCGCATTCCGACGCCGCCAGCCGGGTGAATATCTGCATCCGCACAGGGTCGGCCAGGGCGTAGAGAATCCCTTCGACTGTGATCTCTTCCGACCGCGGATGGTGGAGCTTCCTCATGCGTCACACTAGCACGATTGACATTCATTCAGTAGTTCCGTATTCCTGAACTAATGAATTTAGCGCGAAAGGAGCGCGAGAATGGGTCGTCTTTCAGGAAAAATCGCGGTCGTCACCGGCGGCAATAGCGGCATAGGCCTCGCCACGGCGGAGCTTTTCGCCAAGGAGGGCGCGCAGGTCGTCGTCACCGGCCGGCGGAAGGCGGAGCTCGACGCCGCGGTCGCGCGCATCGGCTCCGGCGTCGTCGGCGTGCAGGGGGATGTTTCGTCGCTCGCCGATCTCGATCGGCTCTTTGCCGAGGTGAAGCAGCGCTTCGGTCGCATCGACATTCTCTTCGCCAACGCCGGCGTCGTCCGTCTCGCGCCGATCGAGCAGGTGGACGAGGCCTTCTTCGATCATATGTTCGACATCAACGTCAAAGGCCTGCTGTTCACCGTGCAGAAGGCGCTGCCGCTGTTTTCGGACGGCGGCGCGATCGTGCTCAACTCATCGATCGCCAATACGGTCGGCACGCCCGGCTTCGGCGTCTATTCGGCGACCAAAGCGGCGGTGCGCTCTTTCGCCCGCACCTGGACGGCCGAGCTGAAAGCCCGCAAGATTCGCGTCAATGTGGTGAGCCCCGGCCCGATCGAGACGCCGATCTTCGACACGATGGGCCTCTCCGAGCAGCAGCACGACGAATTGGCGGGGCAATTGGCGACCAGCGTTCCGCTCGGACGCTTCGGCAAGGCGGAGGAAGTGGCGGAGGCTGTACTGTTCCTCGCCTCCGATGCGAGCAGCTATGTCGCCGGCGTCGATCTCTATGTCGATGGCGGGATGGTGGCGGTCTGATCGACGAGCGGAGGACGAGGCGATGTCGGAGCTCGACGGAAAAATCGCCGTTGTCACCGGCGGCGCGAGCGGCATAGGGCTCGCGACCGCCGCGCTCTTCATCGAGCGCGGCGCGGAGGTCATCGTGACGGGGCGTCGTGCACGCGAGCTGGAGGAGGCCGTCGCGCGACTCGGTGCGAAAGCGCATGGCGTCTGCGGCGACGTCTCGAAGCTCGCCGATCTCGATGCGCTCTATGCAGAGGTCGCTCGAAAATTCGGTCGCATCGATATTTTGTTCGCCAATGCGGCGATCGCGGAATTCGCGCCGATCGGCGCGGTTTCCGAGGAGCATTTCGACCGGCTGTTCGACATAAATGTGAAGGGCCTGCTGTTCACCGTGCAAAAGGCGCTGCCGCTGCTGGTCGAGGGCGGCGCGATCATTCTAGATTCCTCGAACGCCAGTGTCGAGGGAACTCCGGCCTTCGGCGTCTATTCGGCGGGCAAGGCCGCCGTCCGTTCCTTCGCGCGCAGTTGGACGAAGGAACTCGCGCATCGCCGAATTCGCGTCAATGTCGTCAGTCCAGGCGCGACGGAGACGCCGATCTACGGCAAGCTAGGTCTGACGGAGGATCAAGTCGCCGAGCTGCGTGCATATCTGACGACGCGTACCCCCTTGGGGCGCATCGGCAGGCCGGAGGAGGTCGCGCAGGCTGTGCTGTTCCTCGCGACCAATGGTTATGTCGCCGGCGCCGATCTCCTCGTGGATGGCGGCATGTCGAGCGTCTGAGCATCACTTTCGTAGCGGAGCGCCGAGCCGTTTCCCGGCGCTCCGTCTTGGATTTTGCTTCACGCGCCGAGATCGCGCCGGATCTCGTCATTGGCTCGGGCGAGATGACGCTCGACAGTGCGCAGGGACACGCCGACGCGCGCCGCGATCTCGGCGCTGGTCAGATGCTCGAGGCGTTTCAGCAGAAGTATCTCCCGATAGAGCGGCGGCAGCCGCTCCAGCGCGGCGCGCAGCTTTTGAAATTCCATGAGCGTGGCGATCGCGTCGCCGGAATTCGACATCTCCGCCTGATCGGCGTCGCGCGCGGCGTCCTCGGCGTAGCGCGAACGGATGCGATTCCGGCGCATGGCGTCGACCGAGAGATTGGCGGCGATGCGGAAGAGATAGGCGCGCGGGCTCTCGAGCTTGGCGACATCGACGCGCTGCAGCGCGTGGAGATAAATGTCCTGCACAATATCTTCCGACTCTTGCATGCCGACGCGGCGACGCGCGAAGCGGCGCAGCGCCGGCGCATAATCCTGATAGAGCGCGCCGAGGGCTTTGTCCGGGGCGGTCATCGCACGCCCTCCTGCGTCCCGATGTCAGAAAGTCTCGCGGTGCGGCCGCGCGTGGATTTCAGTCTCGGCATTGGAAAATCCCTTCATCGAGGGCGAGGCTCCGTCGAGCCGCCGATGTCTTGGAAAAAAAGCGAAGTCGGGCGCTGCGTGCGACGAGCGTCGCGCGCGACAAATCTCTGACCGCGCGTTCGGCTCGCGGCGCGACATGTCGGGCCTCGGCGAGCGGCGATGCGCGAAGGGAATCGAGAATGAACGGTAGATGGAGATCAGATCGCGGCGGGCGGCCCGCGCGCGACGAAGAGAAGATGCGCGATCAGCAGGCGCGACCGCGCATCGCCCGGACGGCGCGTCGGCGTCGGCTTCGACCAGGGGACGAGATACGCTGAGGCGAACGCCGTTTCGAGCCAAGACGCGTCATGCGATGCGCAGCCGAACATGCAGCAATCGAGCGTTCGGCAATGACGATCTAGAGGCGCGTCGCTCTTTTCCGTCGCGCTCGACGCGCAGGTCGAAGCCAGAGCGTCATGCTCCGGCCGCGGCGCGGGGACGAGCGCGAACAGCGATTGAAAGACGAGAATGCAGAGCAGCATCGCGATATTTCGCGAAGCGCGGCGAGACAGGAACAATCGGCCGAAGATACGCTGCATATCGACGAAACTAGCATCGACGCCGCGGAAATACAACTAATACGTGTATTCAGAATTATTACAATCTCGTGTCGTCGGAGCCCGACGCATTTTGCGGGCTCCGCAGGGCGAGGGACGGATGTTTCATCCGAATGGATCGATCGGAAGTCGTATCAGGCGGCGCGCCAATGTCCTGCATCCGCGAGGAAGGCGCCGATCGACTCGGCGATATAGGCGATATGCGCTTCGCCGAGGCCGGGATAGACGCCGACCCAGAAAGTGCGGCGCATGATGGCGTCGGTGGCGGAGAGCGCGCCGGCGATGCGATGCGGGCGGTCCTTCATATAAGGCTGGCGCAAGAGATTGCCGCCGAACAGCAGCCGCGAGCCGATGCGCTTCTCGGCGAGATGCTGCAGCAGCGCCTCGCGTCCAAAAGGCGCATTTTCGCGCAGCGTCAGCGCGAAGCCGAACCAGGAGGGATCGCTGCGCGGCGTCGCCTCGGGCAGCAGGAAGATATCCTCATAGGGACGCAGCGCTTCCTTCAGCAGCGCGAAATTGCGCTTGCGCGCCGCGATGAAGGCCGGCAGGCGCTCCATCTGCGCCAGAGCGACGGCGGCCTGCATATCGGTGATCTTCAGATTATAGCCGAGATGCTGATAGACATATTTGTGATCATAGCCGAAGGGCAGATCGCCCGACTGCCACTCATAGCGCTTCTTGCAAGTGTCGTCCTTGCCCGGCGCGCACCAGCAATCGCGGCCCCAGTCGCGGAAGGATTCGACGCTGCGGCGCAGAACCGAGCGCGAGGTGAAGACGGCGCCGCCTTCGCCCATTGTGATGTGATGCGCCGGGTAGAAGCTCAGCGTGCCGATGTCGCCGAATGTGCCGACCTGGCGCCCGTCATAGAGCGAGCCGAGCGCGTCGCAGCAATCCTCGACCAGCCACAGGCCATATTTTTCGGCGATGCGCGTCACCTCGGCGAGATCGAAAGGATTGCCGAGCGTATGGGCGATCATTATGGCGCGCGTGCGCGGCGAGATCGCCGCCTCTATGAGATCGGCGCGGATATTGTAGGTCGGTATGTCGACATCGACGAAAACCGGCGTCATCCCATTCTGCAAAATGGGATTGAGCGTCGTCGGAAAGCCGGCGGCGACGGTGATGACCTCGTCGCCGGGCTGAAGCGCGCGCTCCTTCAGCAGCGGCGAGGTCAGCGCGGTGAGCGCCAGAAGATTGGCCGAGGAGCCGGAATTGGCGGTCAGCGCATGGCGGACGCCGATGAACGTCTCCAGAGCCTTCTCGAAAGCATCGTTGAAGCGCCCGGTGGTGAGCCAGAAGTCGAGCGCCGAATCGACGAGCGTCTGCATCTCGCGCGCGCCATAGACCTTGCCGGACACCGGAACGGCGGAGGCGCCGGGGCGAAACTCCGGCGTCGCATGGGCGATCTCGGCGTAGCGGCCGACGAGCGCCAAAATCTGCGCGCGCAGCGCTTCTTTCTCATCCGCCGTCTCGGCGGGGGCTTGCAGGGCGGCGGCTGCGGGCGGGGTCATCTCATTGCTCCGGGCGTGCGCGCGCCGCGCTCGGCGGCGTCCATGCGTCTCTCATAGGCGTCGATCTGGGCGAGCGATGTGGTCGCCACATCCTCGCCCTGGCGGCGGCGCGATTCCCAATCGACGATCGCCTCCAGCGCCTCGAAAATCGACCATTGCGGGCGCCAGCCGAGCCGGCTGCGCGCCTTGGCGGAATCGAGCTTCAGCAAATGCGCCTCATGCGGCTCGTCGCCGCCGCTCTTCGTCCAGCCGGCGCCCTCGCCATAGGCGCGGCAGAGCGCATCGGCGATCTCTCCCACCGTGCGTTCGCCGGCGGGATCGGGACCGAAATTCCAGGCCTCCGCGAAGGGCGCGCCATCGCTCCACAGACGCTCGGCGAGCGTCAGATAGCCGGCGAGCGGCTCGAGCACATGCTGCCAGGGACGCACCGCGCGCGGAAAGCGTATTTGCGCCGTCTCGCCGCGCTCCAGCGCGCGCAAAATATCCGGCACGAGCCGATCCGCCGCCCAATCGCCGCCGCCGATGACATTTCCGGCGCGGGCCGTGGCCAGCGCCGCTCCGCGCGAGGGATGCTCGGTCGTCGCGAAATAGGAATTGCGGAAGGAGGCGGCGACGAGCTCCGCGCAGCCTTTGCTGGCGCTATAGGGGTCGAAGCCGCCCATCGCCTCATTCTCGCGATAGGCCCAGGGCCATTCGCGATTCTCATAGCATTTGTCGCTGGTGACGATGACGATGGCGCGCGCCGAGGGCGCGCCGCGCAGCGCCTCCAGCAGATGCGCCGTGCCGAGCGCATTGACCGCGAAGGTCTCGATCGGATTGGCGTAGGAGTAGCGGACGAGCGGCTGCGCCGCGAGATGGAAGACGATCTGCGGCTCGAGCTCCCGCACGGCGCGCGTCAGCCGCTCGGCGTCGCGAATATCGCCGATGACGCTTTCCATCTTCTGGTCGAGGCGCGCGAGCGCGAAAAGGCTGGGCTCGGTCGGCGGCGCGAGCGCATAGCCCGCGACATTCGCGCCGAGCCGCATGAGCCATAAGGAGAGCCAGCCGCCCTTGAAGCCGGTGTGTCCGGTGACGAGGACGCGCTTGCCGGCCCAAAATTGCGGCGTCATCGGGCGTTCGCCGATTGTGGAAGAGCGAGCCTGAAGGCTCGCGGTCCAAGCGGCGCCCTGGACCGCGAGCCTTCAGGCTCGCCTCGATCGCCGCGAACTCTGCTCACGCCCAGACCTTCCAGGGCGCCTCGCCGCCGCTCCACAATTGCTCGAGGAAACGCTTGTCGCGCAGCGTGTCCATGCATTGCCAGAAGCCGTCGTGGCGATAGGCGCGCAGCTGTCCGTCAGCGGCGATGCGGGTCAGTGGCTGCTGCTCGAGCGCGGTGGAGTCGCCGTCGATATAGTCGAGCGCCTTCTTCCACATCACGAAGAAGCCGCCATTGATCCAGCCGCCGTCGCCGCGCGGCTTTTCATCGAAAGAGAGAATGTCGTCGCCATCCATTGTGACAGCGCCGAAGCGGCCCGGCGGACGCACAACGGTCATGGTCGCGAGGCGGCCATGGGCGCGGTGATAGTCGATCTCGCCCGCTATATCGATATCGGCGACGCCGTCGCCATAGGTGAGGCAGAAAGGCTCGTTGTCGGGCAGATAATCGGCGATGCGCTTCAGGCGCCCGCCCGTCATTGTCTCTATGCCTGTGTCGACCAGCGTGATGCGCCAGGGCTCGGCCATCTTGTTGTGGACGATGGTCTTGTTTTCGGCGAGGTCGAAGGTGACGTCGCTCATATGCAGGAAATAGTTGGTGAAATAGTCCTTGATGAAATAGCCTTTGTAGCCGAGGCAGACGACGAACTCGTTTACCCCGTGCTGCGAGTAGATCTTCATTATATGCCACAGGATCGGCTTGCCGCCGATCTCGATCATGGGCTTGGGGCGATTGTCGGTCTCCTCGCTGAGGCGCGTGCCGAGACCGCCTGCGAATATTACGGCCTTCACGCGCGGTCTCCTCGAGAATGCGAGGGCGCTCCTCGGCGAATCGGGACGCGCCATCCACGCAGTCTAGCCTCGCGCCTTACGCGAGGCTGTCGCGCGGCGAGATCGGCCTCCGGGGCGGCGTCCTTGCGTCCTTCCGTGCGCGGGCGCACATTATTTTCCATTATGGCGGGCGAGAAGGCCGCTCGGCGATCGACGTCGATTTGCGAGAGGCCCGAGACGCTCGGATCGTCCTCCTTCGATTTGCGGGGCGATCGAAGCGGTATTGGAGTGATCGTTTTTTCAATCGGGGGCGGGGGCCGCGAATGCGTTGGTGTATTTGCAAATCGCACGGCATTATCGACTATCGTTCCGCGGACGCTCCGCCGGCGCGCAAGCCGGACGAGGTTCGAATTTCCGAATCCGTCGGCCTCGGCGGCGTCAATTCCTATTCGGACGTGCTGAAGATTCAGCAGCTTCTCGACAAGATTCCGAAGATCAACGGCGGTCCCGCGCCGCTATTGGCGACAGACGGAATATGCGGGCCGCTGACGCGTGGCGCCATTCTCGACTTCCAGAAGAAGCAGTTCCCGGCAAATCCGCAATTCCATGACGGCTGGCGCCCGGATGGGCGCGTCGATCCAGGAAAATGGACGATCGACAAGATGAATGTCATCGCCAATTGGGGGAGCCGAACCGATTTGCTGGAGATCGCGCGGAAACAGGCTCCGCTCGCGCGAGCGCGGGTGATGAACGCGCTCCACCGTCTTTCGGTCGTGCGGTCCTCCTACGCATTGCCGAGCCCGCTATTCTCCAATGCGCAGCTGAAACGCGAAGCGGATTGGCATTTCAAATTCCACAAATCGGCCTATCCATTGGACGATATCGACGCGGTGTCGACGATCTACCAGCGAATGAACGCCGCCTTGAGTAAATTCATCGCCGGCAGCTTCCCGCTCTTCCAATTGTCGGACCACTATCGCGAGGACGCTCTCGCTTATGCGCATGTCGGCGGATATTCCTTCAGCATCGCAGAAATCGAAACCGGCGAGCAGGGCGCCTATATCTATGTCGCCAACGAGCGGTTCGGCAGCCTCCCGGTCATCATTCACGAGCTGGGCCACTATTGCGGCGGCCGTTTCAAATCCGGGCGCGAGATCGACCACGTCAGCACGCCGCATCCCAAGCCCAATGGCGCGGCGCGCGAAGCGGGAAAGCACGACTACCGGCGCATGACGCCGGAGGAAGCGCTGAAAAATGTCTATAGCTATCAGGTCTACGCTCTGCCGGAGATGGGCTATGGCCCGCCCGAGTCGGGCGTGATCTGAGCGCGGCGACCGGAACCCGCGGCGCGGCAGGGCGGGCGTCAGGGTTAATTGCCCCTTAACCCCGCCTGCCTACCCTCGGCCGTCACGTCAGCCGAGCGCGCCCTTTTTCGGCGCGCTTCGCTGCATTTCTAAATCGCCGCACGAGTAGGCTCATTCGTCATGATGCGCAGCAACGCATTCCGTCACGTTTCCGAGCCGGTGCGCGAGTTCACGGCGCGCCGAGCCGCGGAGCTCGCCGGCGCGGCGCTGATAGCGGCCTCGGTCGCGGCGGCTCTGGCGCTGGTCTCCTGGTCGGCGCGCGACCCCTCCTTCAATCACGCGACCACCGGGCGGGTGCGCAATCTGCTCGGCTCCGGCGGCGCGGTCGCCGCCGATATATTGATGCAGCTGTTCGGCCTCGCGGCGATCGCGGCGATATTGCCGATCGCCGCGCAGGGCCTGCGGCTCGTCACCCAGCGCGCGCTGCATCGGCCGCTGCTGCGCTTCGGCTTGTGGATCATCGGCGCGCTCGCGGCGGCGGCGGTCGTCTCGCTCCTGCCCGTCACCGACCGTTGGCCGCTGCCCACCGGGCTCGGCGGCGTGCTCGGCGACGCCGTGCTGGCGCTGCCGCGCCGCTTCTTCGGCGATTCGGCGGCGGCCATGGCGCTGGTGGCGCTGGTCGGCGCCGGAACCGCCATTCTCGCCCTCACCGGCGCCGCCGGCTTCGGCTTCGAGGCCGCCGCATCCGCCCATGGCGAGGACGAGCCCGCGGGGCGCCGAATCGATGAGGAGGAAGAGGATGACGAGCCCGGCGTCGCCATCGTCTCGCTCGGCGCGCTCATTCACGCCGGCCTCACCATAAAGACGCTGGTGACGCGTCGTTTCGCCGCGCTGCTGGCGCGCCGTAGTAAGCCGGTCGAGATCGAGGAGCCCTCCGGCCCGCCTTTGCTCTCCGCCCGCCGCGAGCCGGTCTTCGACGCTTTCTCCTTCGTCCCGCCGCCGGCGCCCGCGCGCGCCGCCGCGGCCGCCGCCGCGCCGCGCGAGGAGGATTACGACGAGCCGCCGCCGGCCTCCGCCCGCGTGATGGAGCCCGCCGGCCCGCTGAAGCAGGGCAAGCGCGTGATGCGCGAGCGTCAGCCGACCTTGTTCGAGAGCCGCAACGAATCTCTGCGCTATGAGCTGCCGCCGCTGCTGCTGCTGAGCGAGCCGAAGAAGCAGGCCGCGGCCGCCAAAATCTCGCAGGATGCGCTGGAGCAGAACGCCCGCCTGCTGGAGGGCGTGCTCGAGGATTTCGGCGTCAAGGGCGAGATCATCAATGTGCGTCCCGGCCCGGTGGTCACGCTCTATGAGCTGGAGCCCGCGCCCGGCATCAAATCCTCGCGCGTCATCGGCCTCGCCGACGATATCGCCCGCTCCATGTCGGCGGTCTCGGCGCGCGTCGCCGTCGTCTCCGGCCGCAACGCCATCGGCATAGAGCTGCCCAACCATCGCCGCGAGACGGTCTTCCTGCGCGAGCTTCTCGCCTGCGAGGATTTCGAGAAGACCAAGCATCGCCTCGCCATTGCGCTCGGCAAGACGATCGGCGGCGAGCCGGTCATCGTCGATCTCGCGCGCATGCCGCATCTTCTCGTCGCCGGCACGACCGGCTCCGGCAAATCGGTCGCCATCAACACGATGATTCTGTCGCTGCTCTACCGGATGAAGCCGGAAGAGTGCCGCCTCATCATGGTCGATCCGAAAATGCTCGAGCTTTCGGTCTATGACAACATCCCCCATCTGCTGACGCCCGTCGTCACCGACCCCAAAAAAGCGGTGGTGGCCCTCAAATGGGCGGTGCGCGAGATGGAGGACCGCTACAAGAAAATGTCCAAGCTCGGCGTGCGCAATATCGAAGGCTTCAACCAGCGCGTCGTCGAGGCGCAGGCCAAGGGCGAGGTCATCACCCGCACGGTGCAGACCGGCTTCGATCGCGAGACCGGCGAGGCGATTTTCGAGCGCGAGGAGATGGAGCTGCATCCGCTGCCCTTCATCGTCGTCATCGTCGACGAGATGGCGGATCTGATGCTGGTCGCCGGCAAGGATATCGAAGGCGCGATCCAGCGCCTCGCGCAAATGGCGCGCGCGGCCGGCATTCATCTCATCATGGCGACGCAGCGTCCCTCGGTCGATGTCATCACCGGCACGATCAAGGCGAATTTCCCGACGCGCATCTCCTTCCAGGTGACGTCGAAAATCGACAGCCGCACCATTTTGGGGGAGCAGGGCGCCGAGCAGCTCTTGGGGCAGGGCGACATGCTCTATATGGCTGGCGGCGGCCGCATCTCGCGCGTGCACGGGCCTTTCGTCTCGGATGTCGAGGTGGAGAAGATCGTCGCGCATTTGAAGACGCAAGGGCAGCCGCAATATCTCGACGCCATCACCACGGAGGACGAGCTCTCCGAGGAGGCCGCGGAGAGCGCCGCGCCGGGCTCCATGGATGCGGAGGAGGGCGCCGATCTCTACGACCGCGCCGTGGCGATCGTGCTGCGCGACCGCAAATGCTCGACGAGCTACATTCAGCGGCGCTTGTCGATCGGCTACAACAAGGCCGCCTCGCTGGTCGAGCAGATGGAGCGCGAAGGCGTGGTGGGCCAAGCCAATCACGCCGGCAAGCGCGAGATTCTCGTCGGCGGCGGGATAGATCGCGGGGCGTTCGACATAGACGCTGCTTGAGGGATTTCGGCGAACGTGGGGGTGAAGCTTTCCTCATCTCGAGGAACCCGCGAAGCGGGCGTCTCGAAGCACGAGGAAGCCTTCACTTGCGCCGTCTGGAACTCCCCTCGCGCTTCGAGACGCTCATCGTACGAGCTGTCGGCCCATAGCGATCATTTCTGCGGGAAGGTTCGTCGCGACGATTCGCACGCTCAGCACGGCGCCTTGCGCGGGCACGATCCGAACCCAGCTCTGCGCGCCGACTTTCAGCGTCTCGACGGCCGCTCCGGCGGCGACCTCTATGTCGATATAGGTTCCGACGCCTGTCGCTCCCGCGTGCCAGGCGTAGACGCCCTCGCCATAATGCGCCGCCGCTCCCTTCGAGAGCCGTAGCGCGCCTTCCATCTCGATGCGCGCATAGCTGACGCCCTTCAGCTCCGAAGTGATGGAATGTCGGAAGATTTTCGGCGAAGTCAGCAATTCCACTGTTCTGACCGGATTTTTGCCCTGAAGATCGACCGCCGTCTTCGCGAGGCGAACGACTGCCGGATGCGACGCGATTTTCTCCGCCGCCTTGCGGGCGGCCCGCTTCGCCAGGAGCTTGAGGAGAACTCGGCCGCCGCCGGTCGCGAGCTTGACCAGTCCGTAGCCCGCTATGACATAGCTCAGCGGGTCTTCCGAAACGAGGCCGGGCTCGCTGCCGCCATAGCCTCGGATCGCCAGTATTTGGCCCTCTGGGTCGATCAGCAGCTCGAAATAATTCGGCCCCAGATTGTTGTAGCGGGCGAACGGGCCCCAATCGCCCGCATTCGGATAGTCCTCCTCCACATAGGCGATATCGTGATCCAATATCGCCTGGAGCTCACGCACGCGCTCCTCGCGGTCGTTCTGCGTGGCGAAATTTCGTCGAACGATGATGTTCTCGACCGGCACGATCCCGTAATGCCCGATCACCGGATAGGCGGCGAATTTGCCGACGATCGGATAGTCGTAAGCATAGAAGGGCGATCGATCGACGACCGGCGCGAGCGACATCGTCGTGCTGCGGTTGGCGAAGAGGAGGCTGTAGCGCTTCTCCCACCTCGTCGCGAAATCCTCGAATTTCGTGCTCGGCGAACGATAGAGGTCCAAAGGCCGCAGTTGCGATGGAAGCAGCTGAAAGCCCTGGACGGAATTTTGAAAAGGCACGCGGGACCGGCCGCCATGGGCGTTGTCGCCCACGGTCACCCATTCCTGCCGGGCCCATAAGGTCGCGTCGAGCAGGCTGCGACTGGCAATGGCTTCGTAATCCATGAAATTCTCCGGCGGCAATAGGAGCATTCTCGTTTTGGCGGCATTGTCTCGCGTCGATGCGTCGCCGACTGTGCGCCAGCGCACGCTCGCGCATGGACGGCGGCCCGTTGCCGAACGTCAGGGCGACGCAATCGTGCTCGGCGAATATGATCCAACATTAGCCATATCGCCGTCCTAGTGAGGATGGCGGACGGCTTCCGATCAGCCGCGCCGAAATCGTCCCGGAGCACAAATTCCCGTGAAATCGCCTCTCGCCGCCGCGCTGGTCCTCTCCCTTCTCGCCGCCTCCGGCGCCCAGGCCGTGGAGCCGAAGAAAAAGCCGCAACCGGCGCCGGCCGCCAAGGCTCAGGCGGGCAAGCCTGCGGCGGCCGCCAAGGGCAAGCTGGGCGCGGCCGACGCCAAGGCGAAGCCGGCGGCCGATACCAAAGCGGCTCAGGCCAAGCCTGGCGACGCCAAAACGATTCCCCCCGCCGCGCCCAAGCCGTCCGCGCCCGCCGCCGACGCCGCCAAAGCGGCAGTGGGCGCCGCCGCCGTGGGCGGAGCCGCGGCCGCTGTCGCAGTGGCGGCGCAGCCGCAGGCGCCGCTCACTCGTGACGAGGCGATCAAGCGCGCCGAGGCCTCGCTGAACTCCTCGCCCGTCATGACGGCCGATTTCGTGCAGATCGGCGGCGACGGCCGCAGGGCGGAGGGCAAGCTCTATGTGCATAAGGTCGGGCGCATGCGCTTCGAATATGCGCAGCCGGCCACGATGGAGGTCGTCTCCGACGGCGTGCAGGTCGCCGTGCGCGACCGCAAGCTCAACACGCAGGACCTCTATTTCATCAATCAGACGCCGCTGAAATTCCTGCTCAACGAGAAAGTCGATCTGCAAAAGGACGTGAAGCTCGTCGATGTCGTGATCGACGACGCCGGCGCCTCCATCTCGATAGAAGACAAGGCGACCTTCGGCGGCACATCGAAGATCAAGCTGATCTTCGATTCCAAGACCTTCCTGCTCAAGCAATGGCAGGTCTCCGACCCGCAGGGCTATGAGACCTTGGTGTCGCTGTTCAACATCGACCGCAGCAGCGCGCCGGACGCCAATCTGTTCAAGATCGACAAGGGCTCGCTGCTCGATTTTCATTAGCGTTTCCAGCCGAAGCGGACGCCGGTTCGGCGTTGGAAACGCGTCGCAACAAAGAGCGAGCGAGCCCTCGTGAGGCTCACGCCGCTTTCAGCGTCGCCATATCGATGACGAAGCGATATTTCACATCGCTCTTCACCATGCGGGCGTAAGCCGTCTCGATCTCCTGCATGGCGATCGTTTCTATATCGGCGACAATGCCCTTCTCGGCGCAGAAATCGAGCATCTCCTGCGTCTCCTTGATGCCGCCGATCAGCGAGCCGGCGATCTGCCGCCGCTTGAAGATCAGCCCGCCCGCCGAGGGCGAGGGATGCGGCGTCTCCGGCACGCCCACGAGAGTCAGCACGCCGTCGCGTTTCAGCAGAGCCACATAGGCGTCGAGATCGTGAGAGACGGCGACCGTGTCGAGGATGAAATCGAGGCTGCCGACGCGCGCCGCCATGGCGTCCGCGTCCCGAGAGACGACGACCTCATCGGCGCCGAGCGCGAGAGCGGCCTCCCGCTTGCCCGGCGAGGTGGTGAAGGCGACGACATGCGCGCCCAGCGCATGGGCGAGCTTCACGCCCATATGGCCGAGCCCGCCAATGCCGACGACGCCGACCTTCTTGCCCGGCCCGGCGCCCCAATGCTTGAGCGGCGACCATGTGGTGATGCCGGCGCAGAGCAGCGGCGCCACGGCGGCGAGCTGCGCCTCCTCGTGACGAATGGCGAGCACGAAATGCTCATCGACGACGATGGCCGTCGAATAGCCGCCGTAAGTGTTCTCGCCGGAGCCGTCGAGCGCGCCATTGTAAGTGGCGACAAAGCCATGCTCGCAATATTGCTCGAGCCCATCGTCGCAGGAGACGCAGCGGCGGCAGCTGTCGACCATGCAGCCGACGGCGGCGATGTCTCCCACTTTGAACCGTGTCGCCTCAGCGCCGACGGCGGTCACGCGGCCGACGATCTCATGGCCCGGCACGCAAGGGTAACGCGTGCCCGGCCATTCGCTGCGCGCCGTATGCAGATCGGAATGGCAGACGCCGCAAAAGAGAATGTCGATCGCGACATCCCGCGGTCCCGGCGCGCGGCGCTCGATGGAGAAGGGCGCGAAAGGCGCCGTGGCGGATTGGACCGCATAGGCCTTGGTGGGCATGGGTGGGCCTCGGGAATTTCAGAAGGGGATGGCGAGAGCGCGTCGCTTCGACGAAGCGGCATTCATATCATGAAGTTGCCGCCTCGTCACCGGATTCGCAGTGAGGCGCGAACGCGCCATCGCCCAGGTCCGCTCCAGGACCAGAACTGTCGTTCGCGACGGTCGGGTCGTGGTCCAGCGTAGGCAGGCGCCGTAATTAGTCTTTCACATGGACCTGTCTTTCATGGGCGTTGCCTCGGTGCGTCGAATGATCAATGATGCGGTGGCGCATAATTTGAGTTTGAGCTTTCTTGGCGAACCAGGGTGACGGCGATGTCACGGTTGGGCGGACCCAATCTATTTCGGTTTTTCGCGGCGATGGCGATTCTCATCGGCGCGACGAATTTTGCTTACGCTCCTCCGATGCGATTTTCGGCTCCTCGAGTGGAACCGCGCCCTATGGAGGCCCCGGGACGCAATGAGTCGCACTCCGACAAAGAGACACGCGTTGACGGGGGCGAGGTCGGCGGAAAGACGAGCGCCTATTCGCTGCGTAGCGGTCTCACGGAGAGCCAGTATCGTGGTCTGCTGGATATTCTCGCGGATGCGCCTCAATGGTCACGCCTCGAAATATCCAAATGGGTTTGGGGCGGAAAGCCGGTAGAGACGAAAGAATTATTTCGCTTCCTGAACATGTTCGGCAACCTTCTGCCCACTCCCGAACTCGCGATTTTTCTCGATCCGGGCGAGTTCGGTGCGCTGCGCATCAAGATCATCGACGCCTGGGGCGGACGGCCGCGCTATGCCGAAGTGCCGTCAGACAAAACGCTTTTAGAGGGTTTTCTGGAAAGCTATCGTGGGAAAACGCTTCTACTCGTTGGACATGTGGAAGGGACTGCCTTCGTCAAGCAGGGGGCCGACGAAAACTCAAGAGGGTCGTATGAGGTTTCGGACCTCGTCGAGAAGGCGCGCGCGCATGATGTTCTTCTCGTTTCCATCGGCTGCAGGACCGGCGATGTCGGCGCGCCGATCGGCTTCGTGGATAATATTCAAACAGACCAGGTCGCAAGTTTCCTGAGAACTCTTCCCGAATCGAATGCGACCTTTGGCGATTTGCTGTTCGCCCTACAAACGATAGCGCCGTTGCGGATCGATTTGGCGGCCGTCGGCGACATGCTCGAGCTTGTGCTCACTGGGCCAGGCAATCGGGAGCCCGGGGTGCGCGCCGAGATTCCCCTCTCGACTTTCTCGTCCAGCAGCGCTTCATCAGGTCCGTCGCAGTTTCAAACATTCGAAGAGTTCCAACAAGCGATCGAAAATCGAGCCGCGCAGTACCTCATGCATGATCTGCCGTGGGGTTGGATCGCGTTCGCCGGCTTCGCCATCCTGACCGTCGGCGGATACTTTGATGAGATCCCGTCGCGCAAATGGTTCTTCGTCACGAAATTGCGCACTGAATGGGCCAAGCTCATAAAAACAACGGCTCTAGGATGCGCGTGGGTCGGCATGGCGATCATGTTGGTCTCGGCGGTCTATTTGTTTGCCGTCGATTGGCTCGGCGGGGCCGTGATCGCCACTGCGCTCATCGCATTATTCTATATCGGAGCTTGGACCAAAAGCAGCCGTATAGCGCGCGTCGACTCCGGCATCAGCGAGTAGATTTCCATGGCTTACGAAAATCTTATTGGGCTTCTCGAACTCTCGGATCCGGATGCGCTAGCCGCGCTACGAAAACGGCATCCCGACGCTGGCGCTTTGTTGTCCAGCTCCCGAGCCCTCGGAGGAGCGGAGGCGAAGACCATAGTGGATCGCGCTGCGCTGGTCGACATTATTCTCACGACTTCTGAGAATGTGAATACTAACGCGGAGCGGCTCGCTCGCGAAATTTATGAGAGAATGAAATTGGTTTCGAAAGTGACGTTTTTCGGCGCTTTGGTAGCGACTTTATCCGGGGGATTGGGCGCGCTGCTGGCGGCGCTCGGCGTCGCCAGCCAATGGATCGGCGTCGTCGCGCCGCTTGCGAGCATGCTCGGAGGCGCCACGAGCCTTCTCGCCAATCAGCTCGAGCGGTCCCCCAGCGGCGTTCGGATCGCCGCATGGACCGAATATAGCAAGCTCTTGGAGATGATGTCGCAAATCGAATTGATTCGAATACAGATAAATCGTGACGATATTCTTCGAGTCCCGGACGAGCGCCTCGCATCCATGGCCGAGCAGATGGATGCGCTCGCCCTGAAAATACATCGGTTGCAATGGTTATGAAAATCGACGATCCGCGATTGGATTTGTCGTCGGGGTCAGGAGTCGCCCCGAATGGAGCCGCTCGCGCAGCTCGGAGAGGGCGCGAGCGCGTTCATGCAGGCGCGGCTATGCTCACAAGCCAGTTCCTGCGGGGGAGGCTATTCCTCGATCTGCGGCGGACATCGAACTTCCTCCAGCGGAATAGATTGCGCGCTCGTCTGTCGCTCGGCGTCTTTTGTCTCTATGTTTTCGCAATCGTCCATAGTGTCGGGGCCTTCGGCCTGGGCTGGCTCGCTCTGCGGTGCTATCCGACGATCACGCCATGGCTCGTCGAGACCTCCGGCCTGCCTTTGTCGGAAATGCGCTGGGCGGCTATACTCGGGTCGATCGCGGTCCTTACTGTCATTGCGCGCGTTCTATCCGAGCCGAAGCTCCTCTTTCGAACGTTGTCGAATTGGGCGACGCTCGTCGCCGGTCCCGCAATAGTGATGTACGGGGCCTCGAACTGGTTGCCGAGCGGCAGGCTAGATCAGACCGGCATCACGGAACTTGTTCATCTGCTCGAGCTCGGACTCCTATGCGTGATCGTCGGCTTCATGCCGCAGATCGGAGCTCTGGCGATGACCGCGATCGCGTGCGTGGCGGCCGCGGCGCTGTTTTGGTCCTATGGCCCTTTGCGCAGTTGGCTGGTCTACGCACGCGAGCTCACGCGATGGACCAATGTGCCGCCGTTGCAAGCGCTCGCATTGATCCTGGGCGGAATGTCGGGCGGCCTCGTCGGCGGTATGGTCTTCGTCAGCGTGCTGATAAATGTAATCGGCAACTCATCGCCGCTCATGGGTCGCATCCTCGACGCAGCGCCGTCCATATTCACGGGATGTATCGCCGCGGGCGGTGCCGGCTTCGCTCTTTATGCCTTTGCGCTAGGCTTTCGCGACCGGATCAGAGGCGACAATGGGTGGGTTTTCGCGGGAGCCGATCGCGATCGGCCGCTGGCGAACGTCGTCGTCCAGGCTATCGGTCGCGGCGCGACGAGGTGCGTGACGGCAGTGGTCGAACTGCTCTTCTCGACTTTGAAAGAACTCTGGCCTGAAGGGATCGGAGCATTCATATTCATATTTTTTTTGGTTTTGCTCTCGGCGTTTTGGAACGCCATTGGGGCGTCGATTTGGGCCGAGGTGAGCAAGAGTGTGTCCGAGCATAGAGCGCTCTATTCGCTGATCGTGCTCTTTGGCGCGTTCTCGATGCTTCTGGTCTCGCTCGGCGGCGTAGCTCTGCGGCGAAAAAGAGGAAGAAGCGATCTGCCTTGACCATTGGATTCGGAGCTTAGTCTGGCCGAAATTCAAGCCATTCGTCTCGCTCACCCCCACAGCTCCCTCTCCGGCGGATACACCAGCGACCCCTCGTACCGCAGCCCCGGCTCGCGGTCCTTCGCCAGCAGCAGCGGTCCGTCGAGATCGACGAACTCCGCCCCTTGCGCCACGATCAGGGCCGGGGCCATGGCCAGCGAGGTGCCGACCATGCAGCCGGCCATGATCGAGAAGCCGAGCCGCCGCGCCTCGGCGGCGAGCGCGA
The DNA here is from genome assembly GCF_000379125.1 of Methylosinus sp. LW4. Lineage (NCBI taxonomy): Bacteria > Pseudomonadati > Pseudomonadota > Alphaproteobacteria > Hyphomicrobiales > Methylocystaceae > Methylosinus > Methylosinus sp. LW4. The sequence goes on from NZ_KB900626.1 coordinate 359,776, forward strand.
GCGCCTCGGTGAGGCCGCCGGTCTTGTCCAGCTTGATGTTCACGGCGTCATAGCGCCCGACCAGAGCGGAAAGGCCGATGCGGTCGTGCACGCTCTCGTCGGCGCAGATCGGCACGAGGCGGGGGAGGCGCGTGAGCGCTTCGTCCTCGCCCGCCGGCAGGGGCTGCTCGATCAGCCTCACGCCGGCTTTTGCGCAGGCTTCGCTATTGGCGACGAAATTTTCTTCGCGCCACGCCTCGTTGGCGTCGACGATCAGCGCCGAATCGCTCGCTCCTGCGCGCACGGCCGCAATGCGCTCGGCGTCGCCATCTCCGGCGAGCTTCACCTTCAGCAGCGGGCGGTGCGCGGCCTTGGCCGCGGCCTCGCGCATTTCCTCCGGCGTTCCGACCGAGATCGTGTAGGCGGTGACGAGCGGCTCCATTCGCTCGAGCCCGGCGAGCCGATAGGCGGCGACGCCGGTGCGCTTGGCCTCCAAATCCCAGAGCGCGCAATCGGCGGCGTTGCGGGCGGCGCCCGGCGGCAGCAGAGCGGCGAGGGCCGCGCGGTCGGCGCCGGCCTCGAGGAGATCGCGCACGCTCTCCAGCTGATCGACGACGCTCTCCACGCTCTCGCCATAGCGGGCGTAGGGCACGCATTCGCCCTGGCCCAGGGCCTCGCCGTCGGCGAGTCGCGCCACGACGACGACGGCCTCGGTCTTGGCGCCGCGGGAGATGACGAATCGCCCGGCGATGGGGAAACGTTCGACGGAAATGGTCAGTTGGACGCCCATAGCGATTTTTCCAGTTGAAACAGAGAGACTAGGCGCGCCGCAGCCAGGCTCACGCTCGACTCTGGCTGCGGCGGAAGTTAAGACGCTGCGGGGCGCGGAGAAAGGGAGCCGCCGGCCCATAGGGCCGAAAATAGGCATGTCCACGGACCTCGACCATACGGCCCGCCTCTCGTCGCGACGCGAGGGCGAGACCGCGCGCTTCGCGCTGGGCGGCGAATGGGTGCTCGCCGATTCCGCCGCCCTGGAGAAGGACGCCGCCGGCATGGCCGCCGCCGCCCGCGGCGCCGCTCGCGCTATCGTCGATCTCGCGCAAATCGTCCGGCTCGACACCGCCGGCGCCTGGATCATCGGCCGCGCCATGGACGAGCTCGCCCATGCCGGGGTCGCCGTCTCGCTGGAGGGCGCGCGGCCGGAGCATGTCATCTTGCTGCAGGAGACGAAGTTTCGTCCCTTCGAGGCGCCGTCGCGCTGCCGTCGCCTGCTCGTCGTCGATATTCTCGCCGATCTCGGCCGTTCCGTCGTCGCGGCGGCGCAGGACGCCTATAGCGGCGTGGGCTTTCTCGGCGAGTTCGTCGTCGCCTCGGGCGTCTCGCTCATGGCGGCGGGACGCTTCCGCTTCACCTCGCTCGTCTATCATATGGAGAGCTTCGGCTTTCGCAGCCTGCCCATCATCGCGCTCATCAATCTGCTCGTCGGCGCCATTGTCGCGCAGCAGGGCATATTCCAGCTGCGACGCTTCGGCGCGGGCGCCTATGCGGTCGATCTCATCGGCATATTGGTGCTGCGCGAGCTCGGCGTGCTGCTCACCTCCATCATGATCGCCGGCCGCTCCGGCTCCGCCATCACCGCCGAGCTCGGCTCGATGAAAATGCGCGAGGAGGTCGATGCGCTGCGCGTCATGGGCCTCTCGCCGGTGGAGGTGCTGGTGACGCCGCGCGTCTTGGCGCTGGTTCTGTCGCTGCCGCTGCTCACCTTCATCGCCGATATGTCGGCGCTGTTCGGCGGCCTTCTGGTGTGCTGGGTCTATGAGGGCATCAGCCCGGCGGCCTATCTCTCGCTGCTGCAGGCGGCGATCGGCCGCAACACTTTCATCGTCGGCCTCATAAAGGCGCCATTCATGGCGCTGGTCATCGGCATGGTGGCCGCCATGGAGGGCATGGCGACCAGAGGCTCGGCCGAATCGCTCGGCCGCCACGTCACGGCTTCTGTGGTGAAGGCGATCTTCATGGTCATCGTGCTCGACGGCTTCTTCGCCATCTTCTTCGCCTCGATCAAATATTAGCCCGATGACCGACCTCGCCTCGCCGACGATCGAAAAGCCCGCCGCGACGCGCGAGACGGTGATTCGCGTGCGCGATCTCTTCGTCGCCTTCGGGCAGACTTTGGTGATGCGCGGCCTCGATCTCGATGTCTATCGCGGCGAGGTGCTGGGCTTCGTCGGCGGCTCGGGACAGGGCAAATCGGTGCTGATGCGCACCATTCTCGGCCTCGTCGACAAGCGCTCCGGTCTCATAGAGCTGTTCGGGCAGGATCGCGACAAGCTCTCCGCCGCCGAGCGCCGTCGCGTCGAGCGGCGCTGGGGCGTGCTGTTTCAGAATGGCGCGCTGTTCTCCAGCCTCACCGTGCGGCAGAATATCCAAATGCCCATGCGCGAGACCGGGCATATTTCGGCGCGGCTGATGGACGAGCTGGCGATGCTGAAGCTCGAGCTGGTCGGCCTGCCCGCGAGCGCCGCGGACAAATTTCCGGCCGAATTATCGGGCGGCATGATCAAGCGCGCGGCGCTCGCCCGCGCGCTCGCGCTCGACCCGGAGCTGGTCTTTCTCGACGAGCCGACCTCCGGTCTCGATCCCATAGGCGCGGCGGAATTCGACGAGCTGATCGCCACTCTGCAACATACGCTCGGATTGACCGTCTTCATGGTGACGCATGATCTCGACAGCCTTTATTCCATCTGCGACCGCATCGCCGCGCTCGCCGAGGGAAAGGTGATCGCCGCGGGGCCGATGGAGGAGATGCTCGCCTGCGAGCATCCCTGGCTGAAGGCTTATTTCCACGGCGTGCGCGGATCGCGCCTCTCCGGCGCGCTCGAGGAGCGCAAGACGAAAGAACTGCGAGGACGAGAGTAGGCCCCATGGAAACCCGCGCCAATTTCGCCCTCATCGGCGCTTTCGCCCTCGCCGTGGTGTTCGCGGCCTTCGGCTTCGTCTTCTGGTTCTCGGGAGCGAGCCAGACGGCGCAATACAAGACCTATGAGGTGCATTTCAACGGCTCGGTCAGCGGCCTGCTGCGCGGCGGCGACGTGCGCTTCAACGGGCTGAAGGTGGGCGAGGTGACGCAGCTCGCCATTTCCGAACAGGATCCGAGCCGCGTCGACGTGCTCGTCAGCGTAGACCGCAAGACGCCGGTCAAAACCAACACGCGCGCGCGTCTCGAGCAGGCCGGCTTCACCGGCGTCTCCTATGTGTCGCTCACCGGCGGCACGCCGGGCGCGGAGGAGCTGCGCGCGAGGACGGGGGAGACCTATCCCGTCATAGAGGGCGAGCGCTCCGAGTTTCAGAATATTCTCGAGAATGTGCAGAAGCTCTCGTCCACCGCCACGGAAGTTCTCGAGAGGGTGGGCAAGCTGCTCGACGCCAATTCGCAGACCATTTCGGACACGCTGAGGAACACCGAGAAATTCACCAAGGCGCTCGCCGATAATTCCGGCGGAATCGACTCCTTCATTCACGATATGTCGGAGATCAGCGCCTCGATGAAGCCGCTGCCGGCGCGCATCGACAAGCTTCTCGTGGCGATCGACCCCAAGAAGCTCAACAGCATAGCGACCGACATCGCTGGCGCTTCGGCCAATCTGAAGAACTTCTCCGGCGTCGGCCTGAAGCAATATGAGCAGCTCGCCGTCGACGCCCGCAAGACGCTGGAGACGGTGGAGCGCGCCGTCCGCTCGCTGGAGAAAAATCCGCAGCAGGTGATTTTCGGCGCGAGCCCAGCTCTGCCGGAATATCGCGGCAAGTGAGCGAGCGCTCGGGTGAGAATGCGCGATCAGGTGAACGAGAGGACGAGCCAGAAAAGGCGTTTTCCACCTCCCCCTCGAGGGGGGAGGTCGAGCGCCGCAGGCGCTCGGGAGGGGGTGACGCCCCGAGTCTTCGCAGTTGAACCCCACCCCGTCCGGCTATCGCCGGCCGACCCTCCCCCTGAAGGGGAGGGTGAGCGCGCTCCTTTCGCGGTCACGCATTGCGCGGCAATAAGAGGCGTTGCTCTTTGATGGGTGGCGACGTTCGAGTAATCTTCAGAATCACTGCGAGAACGCCGCGGCGTCGCGCGCGATCAGCGGGAAGGATCGGTCCATGACGCCGTCGAGAGCGTCGCTCTCCCTCATTCTGCTCGCCGCTCTGGCGCTCGCGGCTTGCGGCGGCGCGCCGCAGCGCGAGAGCTTCGATCTCGGCGGTCCCGGCGATGTGGCGCGCGCGCTGGCGCGGCCCTTGCGCGGCACGCTCGCCGTCGCAGAGCCGCAGGCGGTGCAGCCCATCGACTCCGATCGCATCGTCGTGCGCACCGGGCCGAACGAGGTCGCCAATCTCGCCGAGGCGCAATGGGTGGATCGGTTGCCGCGGCTCGTGCAGGCGCGGCTCATCGCCGGCTTCGACATCGGCCGTCGCGCCGGCTCTGTCGTGCGCGCCGGAATGATCGCGGACCATGTGCTCTCGACCGAGATTCGCCGCTTCGAGATCGATGTGACGACCTCCGAGGCGGTGGTCGAGATCGCCGCCAGAATGCTCGATTCGCGCGGCGCGCCGGTAGGCCAGGGCCGCGTCTTCTCGAGCCGCGCGCCGGCGCCCCATTCCACTGGCGCGGCGGCGACGCAGGCGCTGGACGAGGCGCTGACCGCGACCGTCGGGCAGATCGTGCGCTGGGCCGCGGCGCAGGTTTGACATCACCCGGTCGCAGGCTCGAGGAAACACTAGCGCGCCCGCTCTGCCGATGATAACTGATCGCGCGACAGGACGAGCGTCGGGCCGAAGCTTCGGGCGAGGGACTTCGGCGGCCCGCCGAAACTTGCGCCAGCGGCAGGCGCGCCGACACGTCAACGGAAGAGACAGAGCACCATGGTGAAGACCAGCCTCTACGACCAAGCGACCCGCTATGGCGCCGAGCCCGGCGGCGGCGCTCCGACCAAGGCGAAGATCACTTTCGTCGATTCGCATGGTCAGGCCCGCACGGTCGAGGGCGAGACGGGCTCCACCGTCATGGAGACGGCGCGCCGCAACGATATCCCCGAGATTCCGGCCGAATGCGGCGGCGCCTGCGCCTGCGCCACCTGCCATGTCTATGTGGACGAGGCCTGGGTCGAGAAGGCCGGCAAGCCTTCGCAGATGGAAGAGGACATGCTGGACTTCGCCTTCGACGTGAAGCCCAATTCGCGCCTCAGCTGCCAGATCACCGTACGGCCGGAGCTCGACGGCCTCGTGGTGACGACGCCCTCGCAGCAGGGCTGAGGGCTCCGCGGGGGCGCTGATATTCGACGAATGAAAGCGCCGCCTCGCCGCGGCGTTTTTTTGCGTCGGTTTCGATCTCCCGAAGACATTTGCATGACGGCGCGGATGCTATAGACCATGGCCGTGAAGGGATCGGGCTTCGAACGGGGCAGGCTGCCGGACGGCCCGTTTCGATGGCGGCGGCCATGGTCGATCGAAGCGCGCTCGGCGCGTTTCGATCCGACGAGAGTCGCCCCGCCCTCGCGAAATTTCGTTTCGAACGCGGCGAAGGATGGACAATGACTGAGACAATCGAGACCGACGCGCTGATCGTCGGGGCCGGCCCGGCCGGTCTGTTCGCGGTTTTCGAATTGGGCCTTCTCGATATTCGAGCCCATGTCATCGATATTCTGCCGCGCGCTGGCGGCCAATGCTCCGAGCTCTATCCCGAGAAGCCGATCTACGACATTCCGGGCCATCCGCTCGTCACCGGCCAGGGCCTCACCGACAATCTGCTGGAGCAGATCAAGCCCTTCAATCCAACCTTCCATTTCAATGAGATGGTCGAGACGCTGACGCCCACCGGCACGCCCGAGCAGCCCTCTTTCGAGGTGACGACCGACGCGGGAACGAAGTTCAAGGCCAAAGTGGTCTTCGTCGCGGCGGGCGGCGGCTCCTTCCAGCCGAAAAAGCCGCCGATCGCCGGCATCGACGCTTATGAGAACAAATCCGTCTTCTATGCGGTGCGCCGCATGGAGGATTTCCGCGACCGCGACGTCGTCATCGTCGGCGGCGGCGATTCGGCGCTGGATTGGACGCTCAATCTGCAGCCCATCGCCAAGAGCCTGACGCTCGTCCATCGCCGCGACCAGTTCCGCGCCGCGCCGCATTCCGTCAATGCGCTGCAGGAGCATATCGCCGCCAAGCGGGTCGACTTCCGTCTCGGCCAGGTCACGGCGATCGAAGGCGCCGACGGCGAGCTCTCCTCGGTGACGATCCGCGGCAATGACAATGTCGACACGGTGGTGTCCGCGCATCGCCTGATGCCCTTCTTCGGCCTGACGATGAAGCTCGGCCCGGTGGCGGATTGGGGTCTCAACCTCCACGAGAATCTCGTTCCCGTGGACACGGAGAAATTCGAGACCAATCACCCCGGCATTTTCGCCATCGGCGACATCAACACCTATCCGGGCAAGCTGAAGCTCATTCTGTGCGGCTTCCACGAGGCGGCGCTGGCGGCGCAGAAGGCGCATCGCTACATCTTCCCGGACAAGAAGCTGCTGTTCCAATACACGACGTCCTCGACCAATCTGCAGAAGAAGCTCGGCGTCTGACGCCCGAGCCTCGTCCTTTGGTCGCGCGCGGAGGAGGGGCGAATGTCATCGCAAGCCTGGGGTGAGGTCGACGCCTATATCGCCGATCGGCTGATCGGCGCCGACGCCGCTCTCGATGCGGCCCTTTCCGCCAACGCCGCCGCCGGCCTGCCGGCGATCGACGTCTCGCCGCCGCAGGGCAAGCTGCTGAATCTGCTGGCGCGCTCCATCGGGGCGAAGCGCATTCTCGAGGTGGGCGCGCTCGGCGGCTACAGCACCATATGGCTGGCGCGCGCTCTTCCCGAGGGCGGCCGGCTGGTGACGCTGGAGCTCGAGCAAAAACACGCCGATGTCGCCGCCGCCAATCTGGCGAAGGCCGGTCTCGCGAGCCGCGTCGAGATTCGCGTCGGCGCGGCGCTGGACACGCTGCCCAAGCTCGCGGCCGAGGCGGCCGATCCCTTCGACCTCGCCTTCATCGACGCCGACAAGCCCAATAACGCCAATTACTTCGCCTGGGCGCTGACGCTCGCGCGGCCGGGGAGCCTCATCATCGTCGACAATGTCGTGCGGGAGGGCTCTGTGCTCGCCGGGACGGACGCCAACGCCGCCGGCGCGCGCGCTTTGTTCGAGGCGATCGCCGCCGAGCCTCGCGTCACGGCGACCGCCATTCAGACGGTCGGCTCCAAGGGCTGGGACGGCTTCGCCATCGCGATCGTGAACGGCTGACGCGGCGTTCCCGACGGATGCAGGCGGCGCGCCTCTACAGCGACCAGAGGGTCGGCTATTGGCGGAAGGGGATGCGCGAGCTGAATTTCGGCGATGCGCTGTCCGAGCTGCTGTATCGAGAGCTGACCAAGCGCAGCATGCGCGACCGCCGCGCCGGACGCTACAAACGCGACTTCGACGTCGTTCGCTTGATCGGCAGCGTCATTTCCGACCATCAGATCGAGATCGATCTCACTCATTCTCGCGCCGATCGTGCGCCGAAGATCGCCTTTTGGTGCTGCGGCAAGCGCGATCCGCATCCGCTGAGCGAGGAGCTGCAGCGGCATTGCGTCTTTCTGGGCGCGCGCGGACCGCTCACGCGCGACGCCTTGGGCCTGCCGGCGGAGACGCCGCTCGGCGATCCCGCATTGCTGCTACCCTTGCTCTATGCGCCGCGCATCGATCCGGGCCTCGCCGACAAGGCGATCTGCGTGCCGCATTTTCTCGAGCCGAAAAGCGATCGGCGGCTGATCGAGGAAACCGGCGTCGATCTCGTCGTTCGGCCGAATATCGCCGCGAGCTTCGACTCCATTCGGCGGGCGATCGACCAGATCGCGAGCGCGCGCTTCGTTCTCTGCGGCGCTCTGCACGCCGCTATCCTGCGCTGCGCCTATGATCTTCCTTTCGGCTATTTCGACAGCGGCTATATCGATGTTCCGTTCAAATGGGACGATTTCGCCGCCTCGATCGGCGTCGGCGCGCGCTTCGCGTCGAATCTACCGCAGGGCGAGGCCTTTTATTCGGAAGATATCGCCGGAAAAATCCGCAAGCCCGATCTTCTGGCGATACTCGACTGCGCGCCCATCATCGCGCCCCGCGCTTTGCGCGCCCGCGCCAAAGCGCTGAAATAAAACGCCGAGGGCGGCCTTTCGGCCGCCCTGCGTCTCGGGTCCACCCTAGTTTTGGGATCGGTTCTCAGGCGTCGGCGAGCGCGCGGTCGCGCGCCGCGGCGCCCTTTTGGACCGGCTCGCCGGCCGCGTCGAAGAAGGAGGCGTCGATCTGGCGGCCTCTCTCGTCATAGCGCCAGGCGATCTTGGCGACGCCGAGGCCCTTGCGCAGGGTCGGCTTGCCGTCGGCGTTGAAATAGGCCTCCTCGACCTTATTGCCGCGCTCGTCATAGCGGCGGGCGACGCGCGCCGCGCCAATGCTCTTGCGCTTCACCGGGCGGCCATCGGCGCCGAAATAAGTCTCCAGCACCTCGATCCGGCGGCGCGCCGGCGTATTGGGCTGGTCCTGGACGGGCGTGGGCGCGGCTCGCGCGGCGCGTCGTCCCTCACGGGGGGCAATATCGTAATCCATTGTCTCGACTCGGCCTCTCGAGCGATTTTCGAGCCGATCCCCGCGCATCGCGGCGCATGTGGAATCGATCCGAATTCGCTATTGTCTTCTGGGGGATGCGCCTTCGCTCCGCCCAGGGGACGGGAGCGAGAGTGCGCGCCAGCGGCGCAGCCTCTCGGCTGCGATCAGACGGCGAGGACGGGCGGAGCGCGCGCTCCGACAGGAAGTTGGGCGAGACGTTTATGACCGCCGGACTCGCGCAGAGGCAGGAGAATTCCCACCTCGGGCGAGCGCGGCGGCTCTAGCTCGGCGAAGCCGCCGATGACGCCGCCGTCGAGCCCCGTGCAATGCTGGACGCAGCAGGCGTCCATTCCATGCGCGGGCGCGCGCGGTCCTTGCGAGCGCTCATCCACCTTGGCGGTGACGCAGATCGCGCTGCCGAGGGCGCTCTGTCCGGCGCGGGCGCCGACGACGAGGCCCGCGGCCAGTCCCTGCAGAACGAGCAGATAGGCGACGAGCAGCGTGGCCGCCGTCTGTCCATACTGCCGTGTTTTGTCGCTCTGCTGGGTCACGATCGCTCCAAGATAGGCGGGCCTCGCGACATGGTCAATGGAGCCTCGCTGGGCGGCTCATGGAATTTGCTGAAAATGCGAGAGTTTCCGGCGAAAAAAAGTCCGCAGCGCGCAGCGAGGGAGATTTGGCTCCCGGGCAAATCTCGAATTGCGGAGCGCGGGCGACTGTTCTATTCCTAGTTCTAGGAATGAGGTCCGCCAATGGCTGAGATCCTGACGCATGCGCAAATCTGGGCGGCGCTGGACGCGCTCGGCGAGCGCTACGGCCTCACCGCCTCCGGCCTCGCCCGCAAGGCCGGGCTGGACCCGACCACTTTCAACCGCTCCAAGCGGCAGACCGCCGATGGGCGGCTGCGCTGGCCCTCGACCGAATCGATCGCCAAGGTTCTGCAGGCGACCGGCGCGAGCCTGGACGAGTTCATGTCTCTGGTCATGGCCAAGGGGCAGCGGCCGACGCGCAGCGCCCGCCCGCTCATCGGCCTCGCTCAGGCCGGGGTCGGCGGCTATTTCGACGACGCCGGCTTCGCCACCGGCACGGGCTGGGAGGAGATCGACGTCTTCGCCGACGCCGACGAGCATTCCTACGCGCTCGAGATTTCCGGCGACTCCATGGCCCCGCTCTATCGCGACGGCGACATTGTCATCGTCTCGCCGGCCGCGCCGGTGCGCCGCGGCGACCGCGTGGTGGTGAAGACCACTGCCGGCGAAGTGCTCGCCAAGGAGCTGAAGCGCCAGACCGCCCGCACGGTGGAGCTGAAATCCTTCAACCCCGCCTACCCGGACCGCGTGCTGCCCAAGGAGGAGGTGAGCTGGATCGCCCGCATATTATGGGCGAGCCAGTGAGCGGCGCGCGGCGTCATGTTCCATCGACGTCGAGACGCTAGATTGCGTCCCGACGCATGAGTTCCGGCGCCATTGGTCGGCGCGTTTTCACCAAGGAGCGCGAATGTCTCTCGCCAAACGCAACGCCGTCGTCACCGGCTCCACCAGCGGCATCGGCCTCGCCGTCGTCCGCGCCCTCGCCAAGGAGGGGGCCAATGTCGTCCTCAACGGCTTCGGCGACGCCGCCGAGATCGAGAAGGAGCGCGCCGCCATAGAGACGGAGTTCGGCGTCACCGCCATTTACGACGGCGCCGACATGACCAAGCCCGAGGAAATCGAGGCTATGATCCAGAACGCCGAGGCGAAGCTCGGCTCGGTGGATATTCTCGTCAACAACGCCGGGATACAATTTGTCTCGCCGATCGAGGATTTTCCGATCGAGAAATGGAATCAGATCATCGCGATCGATCTCTCCTCGGCCTTCCATACCATTCGCGCGGCGACGCCGGGCATGAAGAAGCGTCGCTGGGGCCGCATCATCAACACCGCCTCGGCGCATTCGCTGGTCGCCTCGCCCTTCAAGGCGGCCTATGTCGCCGCCAAGCACGGCATAGCCGGGCTCAACAAGGTGGTCGCTCTGGAGCTCGCCACTTATGGCGTCACCGCCAATTGCATCTCGCCCGGCTATGTGTGGACGCCTTTGGTCGAGAAGCAGATTCCCGACACGATGAAGGCCCGCAACCTCACCCGCGAGCAGGTCATCAATGATGTGCTGCTGCAGGCGCAGCCGACCAAGGAATTCGTGACCGTCGATCAGATCGCGGCGCTGGTCCTGTTCCTGTGCTCGGACGCCGCGGCGCAGATCACCGGCTCCAATATCTCCATAGACGGCGGCTGGACCGCGGGATGACGGAGAAGAAGAAGGTCACTCTGGCCTTGCAGGGCGGGGGCGCCCATGGCGCCTTCACCTGGGGCGCGCTCGACGCCTTTCTCGAGGATGGGCGGCTGGACGTCGTCGGCATCAGCGGCGCCAGCGCCGGCGCGATGAACGCGGTCGTCTATGCGGATGGTTTGCGCGAGGGCGGGCCGGAGCGCGCCCGCGCGCAGCTCCAGGAGTTCTGGCGGACGGTCAGCGTCGGCGGCGATCTCAGCAAGGCGCAGCGCGATCTCTGCGACATGGTGTTCGGCTTCTGGGATCCGTTGAAGCTGCGCAAGACGATCGCCCACAACGCCGCCAATTATTTCTCGCCCTATGAGTTCAATCCGCTCGACATAAACCCGCTGCGCGATCTCATCGAGGGGCTCGTCGATTTTCCGGCGCTGCGCGCCACCGACAATCTGAAGCTGTTCATCTCGGCCACCAATGTGCGCACCGGCAAGGTGCGCATCTTCCGCCGGCCGGAGCTCACCATAGACATGCTGATGGCCTCCGCCTGCCTGCCCACTCTGTTCCAGGCAGTGGAGGTGGAGGGCGAGGCCTATTGGGACGGCGGCTATATGGGCAATCCGGCGCTGTTTCCGCTCTACACGGAGACCGATTGCTGCGACATTATTCTGGTGCAGATCAATCCGGTCGAGCGCGACGAGATTCCGCGCACCTCGCAGGAGATCATGGACCGGCTGAACGAGATCACCTTCAACGCCTCGCTCCTGCACGAGTTTCGCGCCATCGACTTCGTGGCCCGCCTCATCGACGCCGGACGGCTGAAGGGCACGCATTATAAGAAGGTGCTGCTGCATCTGGTCGAGGGCGGCGCGGCGATGAAGCGCTTCGGCGCGGACACCAAGCTCGACGCCGATTATGACTTCCTGCGCTCGCTGTTCGATATCGGCCGCGAGGCCGGCAAGGCGTTTCTCGACGAGCATTATGATGCGATCGGCGTCACGGGAACGGCGCAATTGAAGGAGCAGCTCGTCTGAGCGGACCGGCCCCCGCGCTGTTTTTCGCAGGAAATTGCTCCGTGCCGCCCGCGGGCGCCGCGGCGATCGACGGCTCGTGGCAAAGATCGGCCACATTTTTCTCTATTCCTGGTGGAGCGCGGCGAAGGCCGCAATGGAAATTTCATGCCGAGAGGGGTGTTTCGCGAATATTCGTGAAGGCCGCGATCGACGAAAATCGCGAATGATGGCGTCGAGCGTCGCGGGCTTTGGACCGACGCGCCGATGCAATCGGAGGACTGGAAGATGAACGCGCCCGCCGACGAGAAGCTCATCGCCGAGTTCGAGGAGTTCAAGGAGCTGTTGCGTCACACCGGCCCGCAGCCGGAGGAGGAGCCGCCGGCTCATCTTCGGCTGGATCATCCCGCCGACCCGCCGCCGGCCGCCGCCGCCCAGCCGGAGGCCGTGAGGGCGCCGAGCGAGGTCGATCGGCAGATGCGCGCGCGGCGCCGGCCGAAGGCGGAGGATTCGCAGAGCGCGCGCGGCGAGGTTCGCCGAAGTGGGCGCGGTTGGCTGATCGCCGTCGCCGTCGTCATTCTCGTGGTCGGCTTGGGCGCCATCGCCATGGTCTTCATGCCCGGCGATGTAGAGGACGAACCTCTCGTTTCGGCGACCCAGCGCGACTCCATCGATCCCGCCGAGCCCGCCGCCACGGACAAGGCCGAGGGCGCCATGACCGCCGAGCCGGCCCCCGCCGCCGCGGAAGCCGCGCCGGAGACAGAGGCGCCCGCCGCCGCCGAGGAGCCGGCCGCCGCCGCGCCCGCCCCGGCGCGTGCGCCATCGGCTCTGCCGGAGGGGGCGTTGAGCCCGCCGGCCGCCAACGCCGTTCCGCTCGCCGCTCCGAATGCTGCGCCGATTCGCGTCATTCCGACGCCCAAGGCGCCGCCGCCGGCCGCGCCCGTCGCCGTCGAGCCTGTGGTCGCCGAACCGCCGGTCGCCGAGCCGCCGGCTCCCGAGCCTGTCGTCGCCGCGCCGCCGCCGGCGGCCAAGGCCCATGCCGCCAAGCCGGCGCCGCAGCCCAAGCCGTCCCATACCGCGCAGCCTGCGCCGCCGCCGGCCAAGCCCGCCGCTCAGGCCAAGCCGCCCGCCGCGGGGCCCGTCAAGCCGGTTGCTCAGGCGAAGCCCGCCAAGGCCAAGCCCGAGACCAAGCCCAGCGTTGCTCCCGCCGCCGCCGCTCCCATCGTCGCGCCCGCTCCCGTGGCGGAAGCGCCGGCCGCCGCTCCGCCGCCGCCCGCCCCTCCGAGAGAGCAGCCCGGCTTCATGGAGCGCGCGGTCGATACGGTCACGGGCGCGGTCGGCGATCTCGGCCGCATGGCGACCGGCGTCATTCCGCGAGACTAAAAAAAAGGAAGGGCGTCAGGCCACGCGGCGGTCGGAGCGTCGGCGGCGCAGCAGCTTGCTGGCGTCGCCGATCGGCATCGCCTTGCCGAAATAAAATCCCTGGCCGATCTCGCAGCCATTCTCGGCGAGGCGCCGCAGCACATCCGCCGTCTCGACGCCTTCGGCCACCGTCGTCACGCCGAGATGCTTCAGCAGGCTCAAAATCGCGTCGACGATTCGTCCGGCCTCCTCGTCGTGCTGCATGGCCAGCACGAAGGAGCGATCGATCTTCACCTTGTCGAAATGGAAGGCGCGCAGATGATAGAGGCTCGAATAGCCCGAGCCGAAATCGTCGAGCGAGATGCGGACGCCTTCCGCCTGCAGCGCCGCGAGCGTCGCGCGCGCCGTGTCGACATCGTCGACGAGCGCGCTCTCGGTGATCTCGACGTCGAGACGCGACGGCGGAAACATCTCCTCCTCCAGCGTCGACAGCAGGCGCGAGGCGAGCAGCGGATCTTTCAGCTGCATGGGCGAGACATTGACGGATAGCCGCACGGCCTCGCCCCATTGCAGCGCCTCGCGGCAGGCGCGCCGCACCACCGACCAGGTGAGATCGGCGATGACGCCGATCTGCTCGGCCAGCGGAATGAAGACGTCCGGCGGGATGGCGCCGAGCTTGTCGTGCGTCCAGCGCGCCAGCACCTCGAAGCCATAGACGCGATTGTCACGCAGATCGACGAGCGGCTGATAGAAGGGGCGGATGTCGCCGGCGGCCACGGCTTTCTTCAAGGCGGATTCGAGCTCTGCGCGCCGGCGCAGATCCTCGTCCATGCTCTGCTCGAAGAAGCGGAACAGGCCGTGTCCGTCGCGCTTGGCGTGATACATCGCAATATCCGCGGCGCGCAGCAGAGTGCTGACGTCGAGGCCGTTCTCCGGGCAGAGCGAGACGCCGACGCTGGCGCTCAGCTCCACGCGCCGCTCGCCGATCTCGATCGGCTCCGCTATGGCGGCGAGCGCGCGGCCGGCGACGCGCATCGCCTGATCGACATGAGTCGCCGGAGTCATCTCCATCAAAATCGCGAATTCGTCGCCACCCAGACGCGCGACGACGTCGTTCTTGCGTGAGGCCTGGCGCAGGCGTCGCGCCACCTCGCAGAGCACGGCGTCGCCGAAGCGATGGCCCTCGAGATCATTGATCGGCTTGAAGCGATCGAGATCGACGAAGAGCAGAGCGCAAGAGGTGGCGCCGTCCTCGACGCGCTCTATGGCGGCGTGAAGATCGGCGACCAGCATGCGTCGATTGGGCAGGCCGGTGAGCGAATCCTGCCGCGCGAGAATTTGCGCATGCTCCTGCGCGGCGCGCGTCGCCTCATGCGCGCGCTCCAGCGCCTGCGCATTGGCGCGGAACACGTCGAGCGATTTCGCCATCACGCCGATCTCGTCGTCGCGGCCGATCTCGGGAACCTCGACATAGCGCTTCCCCTCCGCCAGCTCGGTGAGCGCGGCGGTGATCGCGGCGAGCGGGCGCGTGATCCGCTCCTTGATGCGAAACAGCAGCCAGATCGCCAGAGCGAAGGCGAGCGCAGAGGCGAGCATCGTGACCTTCAGCGCGCCTTCGGTCACGCGCGCCGCGGTCTCCGCCTCCGCATGCGCAGACCATCGAAGCTCGTCGATCGTGGCGTCGGCGGCTTCGTCCGTCGTCCTGTAGAGCTCGTGCAGAGCCATGACGTCGCTCGCGTCGCGGATCGAGGCGGCGTCCGGCGCGCGCGCCATCCAGGCGTCATGGGCGATGAGATAGGCGGAAAGCGCAGCCTCGAATTTGGCGAGGTCGGGACGCGGCTCCGCGCCGAACAGATCGAGATACTCGCGCCGAAGCGCGTCGATGACGCGGCGATGCTCGGCGCCGCGTCGCTCTGCGGCGACGCGGTCCTCTTCCGTTTCCGCCAGCGCGCGATAGGCTTCGGCGATCCTGAACTCCGACACGCGATCCGACAATTCGCCGAGAATGCGCGTTCCGTCGACCCATTTCGAGGCGAGCGCGTCCGTCTTGGCGTCGACTGCGCGCAGGCTCAGCACCGACAGCAGCGCCAGTCCCAGAACGATCGCCAGAAACGCGCCGATGAACAGCGTCAATTGGGCTTGCAGCGTGAAGCGAAAGCTCGTCATTGAGCGCGCCCGAGGCGGTGAACTTGTCTCATCGACAGAGATAATTGTAATTTGATCCGCGCATGTCCAGTTGCGCCGGGCGCTATCGCGAGCGCTCAATTGTCGCGGGAGCGGCATCACGGCCTTGCTCCAGCAGCGGAGCCGAAGGATAGGCGCGCCGCGCTTTCGCTTGCGTGAGATAGAAGCGCTCGCCCTCACGATAGGCCGCGTTTCCGCTCACCACCTCGAACTCGCAGAAGGCGCGCGCTTCCTGTGGCGCGGCCAGCAGGCGCACGCTGCGCGGCAGCAG
Source organism: Methylosinus sp. LW4 (assembly GCF_000379125.1). Lineage (NCBI taxonomy): Bacteria > Pseudomonadati > Pseudomonadota > Alphaproteobacteria > Hyphomicrobiales > Methylocystaceae > Methylosinus > Methylosinus sp. LW4. The sequence continues at coordinate 375,486 of NZ_KB900626.1, forward strand.
CGCGAAGCCCGCGCCATCGTCCTTCTCCAATATCGTCAGCAGCGCTTCCATGTTCCGCCCCTGCTTCGCCATGCCGAGCATATGGCGCGGAGCTGTGGGACGGTCCAATTGTCAATTTCGATCCGATGATGCATTTCTCGCATCATGGAGCTGCAGTGGATCGACGATTTCCTGGCGCTCTGCCAGACGCGCAATTTCACCCGCGCGGCGCAGGCGCGCGGCACGACGCAATCCGCCTATAGCCGTCGCATGCAGCGGCTGGAGGATTGGCTCGGCGCGCCGCTGTTCGATCGCGAGCGTCGCCCGGTGACGCTGACGCCGGCGGGCGAGGAGTTTTTGGCGCGCGCGCATCGTCTGCGCGACGAAATCTATGATGCGCGCCGCGCCGTGCTCTCCGTGTCCAGCCATTTGGAGAAGGCGCTGCGCATCTACGCGACCAACACGTTGGCGGCGACCTTTCTGTCGCCTTGGTTGATAAAACATGAACTGCGCAATTACTCCGTCGTCGTCGCCTCCGTCTCCGGCTGCATAGAGGCGGTCAAGCGCGGCCATGGCGATCTCGCGATGGTTCCCGATTTCGGCGACGCCGATCATCTTGCCGGGCTCGCGCTCGAGGCGATCGGCGAGGATCGCCTGATCCTCGCGCAGCGCCGCGGCGGCGAGAGCTTCGTAGCGCTGGAGGGCGACTCGCTTATTGGGCGGCTCATGGTCTATGCGCCGGGCACGCATTATGGCGCGCGCATCGCCGCAATGCTCGCCGCGCATGGAATAGGATTGCGCGATCCGCCGATCTGCGAGAGCGCTTCGGCGGAAGCGCTGCTGGCGCAGGTCGAGGCCGGCCTCGGCGCCGCCTGGATTCCGGCGATCCTCCTGCGCGGGGAGAGCGTCGCGCGCTGCCCGCTCCCCGATTATTTCGATATCGCCTACAAAATTCTGCTGGCGCGCGCGTCCGAGCGCAAAGACGCCTGAGCGCGGCTATTTCTGATCGAGATAATCGAACACGACCTCGCCCAGCGCGAGCGTGAGATCGGCGGTGAAATGCGTCGCCGAAATAATCTCGCGCACCGGCAGGCGGGCGACGTCGCAGGCGACATGCGGATGCAGCGCGAGCGCCGCCGGCGAGGCCCAGGCGCCTTTCACCACCACATCGGTCATGTGATAGCGCACCAGCTCCAGCACGCGCGGCGAGCCGTCGACATGGGGAATGATCTTCAAAAGAAAATTCGGCTGCTGGATCGCCTCGGCGATGGGCGCCGTCTCCAATATGCGATGCTTGTAGCCGACCGAAGCCTCGACGCAGAGGGCGGGGCCGTATTTCAGCGTGCAGAGAATGACGTCGCCGTCATGCTCGATCTTGGGCGAGGCGAGCTTTTTGGGAAAGCCCCATAGCTCGCGGCCGCCGGCGATGGGCGCGTCATCGTCGAGATACATGGCGTGGACATAGGCGCCCTTCTGACCGTTGAAGCGCACCGGTATCACCTGGCCGCTCTCGGTATAGTCGCCGAAGCCGGTCGAATCCGGCATGCGGATGAACTCATATTTGACGATGGGCTCGTCCACCTCGAGCGGCTCCGGCACCACCGCGCGCAGCGCGTCGATGTCGGTGCGATAGGCGATGACGATGAATTCGCGATTATAGAAACGATAGGGTCCGCGCGGATAGGCGGGATTGGTCAGCGGCATCGCATAGGCGGTCTCGAGCACTTCGTCGATCTTCATCTTCGCGGCTCCTGTCCATCAGATTCGAGGCCATCGTATTCGAGGCAATGAGGCGTAGATAGCGCGCTTTCGTGACGATCCGACGCTCGCGCGCCGTCGATCAACGCGCCGAGGCGTCCAATTGCACGAGCACCCATTGATTGCCGTAGAGGTCGTGGAAACGAAAATGGAACGATCCTTCGTCGCTCTGGACCGTTTCCGCGATCTTCACGCCCTTGTCGGCAAGACGTGCGAAATCGCCATGAATGTCGTCGGTGTAGACCACTCCGACGGGCTGACCGCCAGTCTGGTTTCCGACTCTCGCGCGCGCTTCGGCGCTATCGGCGAGCAGCAGCCAGACGCCGCCCTGACCGAAACCAAGATGCAGGAAGCGCTGGGCGCCTTCGCCTGCATCGAAGAGCGTGTCGAGGCCGAGCTTGTCCCGATAGAAATTCGCGGCCTCGTCATAGTCGTTCACCAGAATGACGATGCGTCCCAATGTCTGCATCACGGTCCTATCGGCCCTTGTCCGCGAGCTGCGGCAAATTCGCGAAAAATTCGAGCGCTTCGGGATTGGAGAGCGCGCCGACATTCTTCACTGGCCGCCCATGCACGATCTCCTTCACCGCGAGCTCGACGAGCTTGCCGGAGCGCGTATGCGGCAGATCGGGCGCCTCGATGATGACCGAAGGCACATGGCGCGGCGAGGCCTTCTCGAACAATTCGCGCTTGATGCGCGCGGCGAGCGCGTCGTCCAGCTCCGCGCCCTCGCGCGTCTTCACGAACAGCACGATGCGCGTCGTGCCTTCCCATTCCTGATCGATGGCGAGAGATTCGAGAATCTCCGGCAGGCGCTCGACGATATTGTAGATATCCGCCGTGCCGATGCGAACGCCCTGCGGATTGAGCGTCGCGTCCGAACGGCCATGGATGAGGAATCCCTTGTGCTCGGTCTCGGTGGCGAAATCGCCATGGCGCCAAATGCCCGGATGTTCCGAAAAGTAAGCCTTGCGATATTTCTCGCCGTCGGCGTCGTTCCAGAAATAGATCGGCATCGAAGGAAAGGGCTGCGTGCAGACGAGCTCGCCCTCATGGTTGGCGACGCGCTTGCCCTCATCGTCCCACACTTGCACCGCCATGCCGAGGCCGGCGCATTGAATCTCGCCGCGATAGACCGGGCTCCATGGATTGCCGCCGACGAAGCAGGAGACGATGTCGGTGCCGCCGCTGATCGAGGCGAGCTGCACATCCGTTTTGAAGTCGCGATAGACATAATCGAAGCTGTCCGGCAGCAGCGGCGAGCCGGTGGAGGCGATGCTGCGCACGGCGGAGAGATCGTGGCTCTCGCGCGGCTTCAGCCCTTGCTTCTCGATCTGCTTCAAATAGCCGGCCGAGGTGCCGAAGAAGGTCGCCTTCTCCTTGGCGGCGAAGTCGAGCAATATCGCGCCATCCTTGCCGGCGTTGAAGAAGCCGTCATAGAGCAGCAGCGTCGCCTCGCTGGCGAGGCCGCTCGCCAGCCAGTTCCACATCATCCAGCCGGTGGAGGTGGCGTAGAAGAAACGATCGCCGGGCTTTATGTCGCTCTGCAGCCGATGCTCCTTCAAATGCTGCAGCAACGTGCCGCCGGCGCCGTGCACGATGCATTTGGGCGCGCCCGTCGTGCCGGAGGAGAACATGATGTAGAGCGGATGGTCGAAGGGCAGGCGCTCATAGCGCAGCGCCGCGCCTTCATGCGCGGCGATCGCCTGCGGCAGCAGCAGCGCATCGGCGAGGCCGTCGAGCGAGGGCGACTCGCTCGTATAGGGAACGACGAGGATTTTCTGCACGGTCGGCAGCTTGCTGGCGATCTCGCGAATATTATCGGCGCGATCGAGTGTCTTGCCCTTGTAGAAATAGCCGTCCACCGCGATGAGAATGCGCGGCGCGATCTGGCCGAAGCGGTCGAGCACGCTCTGCACGCCGAATTCCGGCGCGCAGGAGGACCACACCGCGCCGAGCGAGGCGGCGGCCAGCATGCCGATGATCGCCTGCGGCCCATTGTGAATATAGGCGGCGATGCGGTCGCCGGGCTCGACCCCCTGAGCGCGGAAGAAGGCGGCGAGCGCGCCCGCCTTTGCGACGATCTCGCCGAAGGCGAGACGCCGCTCGACCTTGTCCTCGCCCCAGAAGACGATGGCCTCTGTCTCCGCCGGGCGCGGGCGCAGCAGATTTTCCGCGAAATTCAGCCGCGCGTCGGGGAACCAGCGCGCGCCGGGCATTTTGTCGGCGTCGATGAGCACGCGCTCGCCCTTCTCGCCGACGACGCCGCAGAAGTCCCAGATCGCAGACCAGAATTCGGGCGAATGGGCGAGGCTCCAGCGATAGAGCCCGTCATAGTCGAAGCTCTCGGCGAAGGGCCGCGTCGCCTCGATGGATTGCGCGAAGCGGGTGAGAATGGCGTTTTTCTGGCGATCGAGGTCGGGCTTCCAGATCGGCATCGATAAATCCTTGGGGCGCGGCATTGGAGCTCCGCTCGTCATAGAAGCTCCCGATTGTGCGCGATAGGGGATCGGCCTGCGTATTTTGGGACGGCGGCCGGCGCTGCGACAAGCTTTGGTTTCGGGCTCGGCGCCGGTATGTTGGGCGCCGCGGCGGTTCGTTCGGCATTTATTCATCTTGGCCGCGGCATTGTCATGGGGCCGTCCCGCGCCGTGGACGCCCCTCATAGAGGAGATCGATTATGACGAAGAAGCTGATCGCCGTGCTGGCACTGGGTTTCGCCGTGGCCATGGCTCCGCTCGCCGCCTCGGCCCATCCGGGTCCCCGTCACCACCACCATCATCACCACCACCACCACCATCATCATCATTGACGATCATGGCGCGAGGCGCTCGGTTTCGGGCGCCTCGGCCGCGCCCGGGCTCATCTTCGCTCTACTGCCCGAGGGCGCGTATGCGCGAGGTCAGCTCGTCCTGATCATAGGGCTTGGCGAGGAAGGGCGCGCCGCAGAGCGGCTCCGGCAATTGCCGCTGCAGATAGCCCGACAGCACGAAGAAGGGCAGATTGCGCGCATTCAGTGCGTCGGCGATGGCGGCGCTGCTGGCGCCGCGTAGATTGGCGTCGAGGATCACGCCGTCTATGTCCGCGTCCTCGAGCAGCTTCAAGGCTTCGTCCACCGAGCTCGCCGTCCCTCCGATCTCATATCCGACCTCCTCGACGACGAAGCAGAGATCGGCGGCGATGGCCGGCTCGTCCTCGACGACGAGAATGCGGATGGGCTCGTTACCCTTCATCTAATCCTCTCCTTGCGCGGGCTCGATGACATTGTCGAGCGGCGCGCTCACCTTCCAGACGACGCCGCTCGGCGCATAATCGAGCGTCACCTGTCCGCCGAGCGCGTGTTTGGCCATTTGCAGAATCACCATGTGGCCGAAGCCGTGGCGCTTGGGCGCGACGACGGGCGGGCCGCCGCTCTCGCGCCATTCCATCTCGAAATGCGGCGCATCGCCGTCGCCGACGACGCCGAAGGCGATGCGCACCACGCCCGTGTCATTGGAGAGCGCGCCATATTTGCCGGCGTTGGTGGCGAGCTCGTGCAGCGCCATGCCGATGGCCTGGCTCGCCGCCGGCCTCACCACCGTCGTCGGCCCCTCGATGCAGATGCGCGAGCCGAAGAGATCGCGGAAATGGGCGAGCTGCGAGCGCGTCAGCGCATGCAGCTCGACGCCGCGCCATTCGTTCTGCACCAAGAGATCATGGCTCGCGCCGAGCGCCGCTATGCGCTGGTCGAAGCGTTGCGAGAAAGCGAGCGGAGAGTCGCGCCGCGCCGTCTGCCGCGCCACCGCGCGCACGACCGTGAGGAGATTCTTGGCGCGATGCGTCACCTCGCGCAGCAGCAGCTCGACGCGCTCCTGCGCATGCTTGCGCTCGGTGATGTCCTGAATCGTGCTGCGCAATCCGACGATGGCGCCGCGCTCGTCGCGCACCGCCTCGCCGCGAATGGTGACATGAATGGCGACGCCATCGGCGCGATGCGCGGGCAGATCGAGCTCGAAGCCTTCGCCGGTGCGCAAGGTCTCGCGGGTCGCGGCGTCGAGCCGATCCCAATCGGCGGGCGCGTAGAGCAGGCCCTTCTGCTCGGCGAAGCTCGGCGGCGGCGTATCGGGATCGAGGCCGAAAATATGCGCGATATAGGGCGAGGCGCCGCCGCGATCGTCATGGCGGCCGCTCCAGCGCCAGCTGCCGATGCGGCCGAGCCTCTGCGCCTCGCGCAGCTCCGCCTCGGTTCGCTGCAGCGCCAGCTCGCGCACGCGGATTTCCTCCGCGCGCTCGCGCTCGGCCGCATAGGCGCGGGCGTCGGTCATGGAGGAGGCGATCTTGGCGGCGACGCGATCGAGGAAATAGGCGTAGGCGGCGTCGAGCCGCTTGAACGGATTTATGGCGGCGATCAGCGCCGCGGCCGCGCGGTCCTGGCCGAGCAGCACGATGGGAAAGAGCACGGCCTCGTCCGGCGCGGCCGCCCAGGGGCCGCAGGGCGGCTCGCCGAAACGCGCGTCGATCGCGCGTATCGCGACGCGGCCCGGCGTCAGCCGCGCGACCTCGGCGAGGCCCCATATGTCGCCGCGGACGGGATCGGGATCGCCGAGCGGGATGCGCAGCGGCGCGACGCGGCCGCCCGGCCGCGCGCCGGTCGCGGCCATCAGCTCGGCCTCGCCGCGCTCGTGATCGAAGCGATAGATGGCGGAGAAGGGCAGGTCGTAGCCATTGACGGCGAGCACGCTGGCGGCGAGTCGGCAGGCTTCGCCCTCGTCCTCGGCGCGGCTCAGCGCGGCGAGGTCGCGCAATGTGCGCAGCCGCCGCTCGCCGATGACGCGGTCCGTCGTCTCCACCACCGGACAGAAGACGCCGCCTATCCCGCCATCGTCATCGGGAATCGGGCTGTAGGAGAAGGTGAAATAGCCCTCGTCCCGGCGGCCGTTGCGGATCATGTGCAGCTGCAGATCTTCCGAGCGCGTCGGCGCGCCATTGGTGAGCGCGCCCTCCAGCATGGGGCCGATGACGTCCCAAATCTCCGGCCACACCTCGCGGGCCGGCCGGCCGAGCGCGCGCGGATGCTTGTCGGCGAGCAGGCCGTGATAGGCGTCGTTATAGAGGAGGCAGAGATCGGCGCCCCAGAAGATGGCGATGGGAAAGGCGCTGTTGAGGCAAATCTCCAGCGCGACCCGCAGGCGCTTCGGCCAAGTCTGCGGCAGGCCGAGCGGCGACCGCGCCCAATTGGCGGCGGCGATGGCCGCTGCGGTTTCGCCGTCTCCGAAGAAAAATCGGCCGGATCGCCTCTCCGAGACGTCGATCCAGGCTGCGCCGGCTGTCACTGCGACGACCCCGGGTCGTTCGAGGCCAGCCCCCCGCGTGTCATATCGAGCCGCCATTCGGCCGCTTCAACCCCGCGGCGGCGAAACGCGCCGCTGGCCCTTCGTCGCGCCCTGGTGTAGCAATCGGCCGCGACCGCGAGGTACCATGAGCGAAGCCGAAGAAAAAAAGGGACTCTTCGCGCGGCTGTTCGGCCGTGGAGGAACGCCCGCCGAAGAAGCCGGCGCAGATCGTCCGAAAAAGCGTTCCTGGTGGGAGCGGCTGACCGGGGGGCTGTCGCGCTCCTCGCAGGCCATCGTCCAGGGCATTTCCGATCTTTTCAGCAAGCGCAAGCTCGACGCGCTCACCCTCGAGGAGCTCGAGGATGTGCTGATCCGCGCCGATTTGGGCGTCGCCGCCGCGCAGCGCATCGCCGGCAAGGTCGGCGCCGCGCGCTATGAGAAGGACATAGGCCCGGACGAGGTGCGCGCCATTCTGGCGGAGGAGGTCGAGCGCGTGCTCGAGCCCGTCGCGCTCCCCTTCGAGATGGACCAGACGAAGAAGCCGTTCATCGTGCTCGTCGTCGGCGTCAACGGCTCCGGCAAGACGACGACCATCGCCAAGCTCGCCGCCAAATGGACCGGCGAGGGCAAGAAGGTGATGCTCGCCGCCGGCGACACTTTCCGCGCCGCGGCCGTGGAGCAGCTCCGCATCTGGGGCGAAAGGCTCAACTCGCCCGTCTGTTACGCGCCGGAGGGCGCCGACGCCGCGGGCCTCGCCTTCGACGCCATCAAATCCGCGCGCGAGCGCGATTCCGACATTCTGCTGATGGACACGGCCGGCCGGCTGCAGAACCGCGCCGAGCTGATGGCGGAGCTGGCCAAGATCGTCCGCGTGATGAAAAAGGCCGAGCCCGAGGCGCCGCACGCCGTTCTTCTGGTGCTGGACGCGACCGTCGGCCAGAACGCCATCGCCCAGGTCGACGCCTTCGAGCGGACCGCCGGCGTCACCGGCCTGGTGATGACCAAGCTCGACGGCACGGCGCGCGGCGGCATTCTCGTGGCCATCGCCGAGAAATACGGCCTGCCCATTCACTTCATCGGCGTCGGCGAAGGCTCGGAGGATCTCGAGCCCTTCACCGCACGCGATTTCGCCCGCGCCATCGCCGGGCTCGACTCCGACGCCGAGGCGGGCGAGCAGCAATCATGACACAAGAGACCGCAGCGCCCGCCAAGAGGCGCCTTCACCCGGGACTGAAATTCGCGCTGGAGATGGGGCCGCTGGTCCTGTTCTTCATCGTCAATCAGAAGTTCGGCATCTTCCAGGCGACGGCGGCGCTGATGGTCGCCGTGGTGGCGACGCTCGCCGTCTCTTATTCCATCACGCGCCATCTGCCGACCATGCCGATGGTCACGGCGATCTTCGTGCTCGTCTTCGGCTCGCTGACCTTTTTTCTGCAGGATGAGAATTTCATCAAGCTGAAGGTCACGATCCTCTACGCTCTCTTCGGCTCGGCGCTGCTCGGCGCGCTGTGGTTCGACAAGCTGCTGCTGCCGGCGGTGTTCGAATCCGCCTTTCGGCTGGACGACGCCGGCTGGCGCAAGCTCACCTGGCGCTGGGCGCTCTTCTTCTTCTTCCTCGCCGCGCTCAACGAATTCGTGCGCCGCGGCTTTCCGACCGACGTCTGGGTGAATTTCAAGGTCTTCGGCATTTTGCCGCTGACGCTGCTCTACGCTCTGTCGCAAATCCCGCTGATGATGCGCCATGAGCTGAAGGAAGAGGCGGTCGAGGAGCCGGACAGCCATTTCTGACGTAATCTCGGCCTGCTGATTTCCGGCTCTTTCTCGTCCGGCGCGCCTTGTGCGGTCTCGCACAGGCGCCCGCGGACGGCGGCGCTAATTCTCATGGCGTTCGCCGCCGATGCGGCTTTTCCGACGAGAAGGAAGCCCGCCATGACCGAGTTCGTCCAGCTCTTCGCCGCTCTTCTGGCCGCGATCGTCATCGGCGCCGTTTTCTCGCTCTTCAACGCCGAGGCCGCCATCGCCTCTGCGCCGGCCGGCGCCGTTCATTCGGTGATCTGCGGCGGCGGCTGGTGCGGCTGAAAGCGCACCCCAAAATCGCTTCTTTCTGTGCTAGCCGGGATGCGATCTCGATGAGGAGCGCATTCTCATGGCCGAATATGAATTGCTTTCGTCGCTCAGCCGCCGTGTCCTGCTCGGCTCGCTCGCCGCAATGGCGGGGGCCGCCGCCTTCCGCCCGGCTCGGGCGCAGGAGAATAATCTCTTTCCGATCATGGCCGACGACGGTCAGCCGATCGCCAATTACCGCCTGCCGTCGGAACTCTCGCCGGCCGATCTTCCCGGCCTGCTCTGGCATGGGCCGGCCACCGCCGATGTGGTCGTGTTCGAGTTCTTCGACTATAATTGCCCCTATTGCCGCAAGGCCGCAGGCGATCTCGATGCGCTCCTCGGCAAGGACAAGAATGTCCGGCTCGGCCTCGCCGACAACGCCGTCCTCGGCCTCGGCTCCTTTCTGGCGGCGCGGGTGAAGCAGGCGGTTCTGCGCCTCTACGGGCCGGAGAAGGCCTATCAGCTCCACAAGCAATTATTCGCGCATCGCGGCGCCATTGACGGGATCTCCGCTCTCTCGGTCGCCAAAGCCATGGGGCTCGACGCCGCCAAGATCGAGGAATCGGCGAATTCGGACATGATCGGCGGCGTGGTGAAGCGCCATGTCCAGCTCGCCGCCGATCTCGGCTTCGCGGCCTCGCCGTCCTTCGTCATCAGCTCTGTGGGCGTTCTCGGCTATCCCGGCGCCAAGTCGATCGCGCGGATGATCGCCGCCAGCCGCAAATGCGATGCGCCCGCCTGCGGCTGAGCCCGCGGCGCCGCTCTCGACTTTGCGGGCGATCTCTCGCAGATTGCGGCTCCGTTCCAGCCGAGACATTCCCATGACCATTCGCACCATTTCCATTTCTCTCGTCACCGAAGACATTTCCCGTTCCGTCAAATTCTATGTCGAGGAGCTCGGCTTCGTCTGCCTGCTCAAATTGGAGGAATTCGCGCGCGTGCGCTCGGGCGCGGCGGACATAATGCTCGTCTCCCCCAATGCGCATCGCGAATGGCGAGGGCCGCAGCTCACCGGCGCCGTCTATCTCGGCGTCGACAATATCGACGAATTATGGGAACGGCTGAAGGATCGCGCGCGCATCGTCTATCCGATCGCGACCATGGATTATGGCGTGCGCGAGTTCGGCCTGCTGGACGACAGCGGCTATCAGCTCTCGCTGGCGCAGCCTGTCGCCCGCTGAGCCCGGCGGAGGATGCGATGCGCGGAACGACCGGAGTTTTTCTCGTCACGCTCTGTCTCGGCGCCGCAGCGGCGCGGGCCAATGATTCGACGGCGGCGCTGACGACCGGCGGTCTCGTCCTGCGCGCCGACGCCGACATAGAGATGCGCTCGGAAGATTTGTCGATCTCGCGCGAGCGGATCGCGGTCCGCTACCGCTTCTTCAACCATTCCGCCGTCGATCGCACGGTGACGGTGGCCTTTCCAATGCCGGAGATCGAATTTCGAGAGTCGGTCAATGTCTCCGTGCCGGACGAGGATTCGGACAATTTCCTCAAGTTTCGCACCCTCGTCGACGGGCGAGAAATCGTCGCGCATATGGAGCAGAAGGCTTTTCTCGACGGGGGCGAGGTGGGCGAGCGGCTGAGGGCGCTCGGCGTTCCGCTGCAGCCGCGCGCCAAGAAGACGCTGGCGACGCTGGACGCGCTGCCGAAGGAGATTCGGCAAAAGCTGCTGAAGGAAAAGCTCGTCCGCGAGGACGACTACGACCAGGGCAAGGGCATGGAGCATCATGTCGCGCCGGAATGGAGCCTGCGGACCAGCTTTTATTGGGAGCAGACCTTTCCGGCCGGCCGCGAGATCATCGTCGAGCACGCTTACGCGCCGAGCGTCGGCGGCTCGGTGCAGACGGGCGTCGCGGACAAATCCCGCACGCCCGCCGAAATCGAGGCTTATCGGACGCGCTATTGCCCCGACAAATCCTTCATCGCCGCCGTCGTCGCCATGACCAAGAAGAATGGCGCGCCGCCGCCGGAGCAACGCATCGCCTATGTGCTGAAGACGGGCGCCAATTGGGCCGGGCCGATCGGCGATTTTCACCTCGCCATCGACAAGGGCGACCCCGCCGCTCTGGTCAGCTTTTGCGAGACCGGCGTGACGAAGACCGGCCCGACGCGTTTCGATGTCCATAAGACCGATTTCAAGCCGATGCGCGACCTCGATATTCTCATCATCGACGCGTCCCATTGAGGGCGTCGGGTCATATCGGCTCCTCGGCGCCGATCTCATAGGAGACGAGCCGGCGATCGCCGACGCCGAGCGCCTCCCAGCCGTCGCGCCATCGGCGCAAATGGTCGGACGCGAAATGCGCCGCGAGCGCCGTGCGGTTCTCCCATATCTCCGTCACGCGGACGAGCCCGGGCTCCAGCACGTCTTCTGCATAGGAATAGGCGAGGCAGCCGGGCTCCGCGCGGCTCGCATGGATCATCGTCGCCATCGCCGGGCGCGCCCGCTCGAGCGAGCCCGGCGGGATGCGAATGGTTCCGACGATCAGAATTCGGTTCGGCGGCATAGGAAGCCCCCCATTCGTCCGCGCGAAGCGCTGTCGCATCATTGAAACAAACGTCGTGCAGTGATTATACTTCACGACGCCGGCGCCGCCGGCCATTGCGTGAAACGGCTTTTTCGCCTTCTTCCGGGCGCACCCATGAAGCTCGCATCCTATAATCTCGAAAATCTCTTCCTGCGCGCGCATGCGCTGAACGGCGAAAGCTGGTCCGAGGGCAAGAAGGCGCTGGAGGCGCAGGCCGAGCTCTCCGCCATTCTCGGCAAGCCGGTCTATACGGCCGCCGATAAGAAGAAGATCATCAAGCTGCTCGGCGAGCTGAAGCTCGAGAAATCCGACGATGGCGGGCCTTTCGCGATCCTGCGCCAAAATCGCGGCCATCTCGTCAAGCGCGCCAAGACCGGAATCGAGGTCGTCGCCGGCGGCCGCAATGATTGGATCGGCTGGGTCGAGCTGAAACGCGAGGAAGTGAATGAGGAGGCGACGCGCAATACGGCGCGCGTCATCATCGATGTCGACGCCGATGTGCTCGGCGTCATCGAGGCGGAGAGCCGGCCGGCGCTGGTGCGCTTCAACGACAATATCGTCAAAGGGGAGGGCGGCAAGCCCTACGCCCACGCCATGCTGATCGACGGCAATGACGATCGCGGCATAGATGTCGGCCTCTATGCGCGCGCGGGCTATGAGATCGTCGCCATTCACAGCCATGTCGACGACGCCGACAACACCGGCCGCATCTTCAGCCGCGATTGCGCGCATTATGAAATCCGCACGCCCAAGGGCAATTTGCTGCATCTCCTTATCAATCATTTCAAGAGCAAGGGCTTCGGCTCGCAGACGACCTCCAACGCCAAGCGCGAGCGGCAGGCGGCGCGGGTGAAGGAGATTTACGACGCGCTGCGCAAGAGCGCGGAGCATGTCGCCGTCATCGGCGATTTCAACGACACGCCGGACAGCGCGCCGCTGGCGCCGCTGCTGCTCCAGACCGATTTGAAGGATATCAGCGAGCACGCGCGTTTCGACGACGGCGGACGGCCCGGCACTTTCGCCGCCGGCGCGGCGTCCAACAAGATCGACTATATTCTTCTCTCGCCCGCGCTATTCGCCGCGACGAAGGGCGGCGGCATTTTCCGCAAGGGCGTGTGGGGCGGCAAGAACGGGACGCTCTTTCCGCATTACCCCGAGATCACCAAAGCCTCGGAGGCGGCCTCGGATCATGCGGCGATCTTCGCCGAGATCGACGTCTAGTGGTCTGCTCTCGGGAAGCGAGCCTTCAGGCTCGCCCCTTCGCAGCCCGACAGCCTATCTGTTCCACTCGCGCTGATGCAGCTCCAATTCGAGATGGCGCAGGAATTTCGCATCCGGCAGCGCGCGCAGCGCCGCTTCGATGCGATCTATGTCGGCGCCTTCGACATCGGCCGCGAACAGCACCATCAGGCCGCCGTCGCCGCTTTCGACGATCGCATCCTCGAGCCGTGAGACATCGCCGCCGCGCTCCCCTTTGACCACGGCGAAATCGAAGACGATCCGCAGATCGTCCGAGCGCAATATGATCGCCTCCAGGCTTTCCAGCTCGGCTTCCGGCGCCTCATGGGCGAGCCGATAGGCGAATTCTGGATCGCCGGCCGCGAGGACGGCGAGCTGGAGTTGCGGGCTCCAGCCCTGCTCACGCAAGCGGCGGAGCGCCTCGACGAGAGGCAGGGGATCGGCGGCGAGGGAATAGGCGCGCTGCGCCATCGCTTGCGGCATGGGCGGGGCTCTCTCTTTTTCTTTTTCGGCGTCCGAGCGCTGTCTCGAGCTTGCTACAGACTGTCGCGTCGGAATTCCCCGGCAAGAACCGCGCCGGCCGGCGAAAAGAAGCGCGCCGGACGGCGAATGGGCGCCGCCTCGCCCCCGCCCAGCGTGAACGCGGGCGTTTTCTATTCGTCAACCATAAAAAATGCTTCAGATTTACGATTAAAATTCAGGGTTTATTCTTCGCCCGGTTCAGCTAGAGCAAGATGAGCGCGCCGGCCCTCGGGCGGCGCGACGGGCGGTGCGTTTCATGTCCAAAAGAGTCTCCTGTCTCCTCGCCATTCTTCTTTCGTCTTCGGTCGGCGCAGCCGCCGCGGCTCCGCGCGTCATCACCGGAATCGGCGAGCGCGAGGCCGGCCGGCTCTTTCCGGTCGAGGAGCCGGCGCCCGAGCCGGCCTATGTCGCGCCGCAGCCGGTCGCTCCGATCGCGCCGCCGGCTCCCGCCTATGTCGCGCCGCAGCCGCGCGTGGCGATGGCGCGCGCCGAGCCGCCCGCGGCTCCCGGCGCCTATGGCGGCGGCTTCATCGAGCTGCTCGTCACCGGCCAGACGCCGCAGCCGCAAGCGGGTCGTCGCGTCGCGGCCCTCGGCGCGGGCGAGGCCATTGTCCAGCGCCAGATCGATCCGGTCTTCCTCCGCACCGAGGTCGATTACGCCGGCGCCGAGCGTCCCGGCACGATCGTGATCGATTCAGAGAACAAGTTTCTCTATCTCGTGCAGGGAGGCGGGCGCGCGCTGCGCTATGGCATAGGCGTCGGCCGCCCGGGCTTCACCTGGGCCGGCGTCAAGACCATCTCCCGCAAGGCGGAGTGGCCGGATTGGACGCCCCCCGGCGAGATGCTGGCCCGTCGCCCCGATCTGCCGCGCCATATGGACGGCGGGCCGGCCAATCCGCTCGGCGCGCGCGCAATGTATCTCGGCTCCTCGCTCTACCGCATCCACGGCACCAACGAGCCCTACACGATCGGCCAGAACGTCTCCTCCGGCTGCATCCGCATGATGAACGACGACGTGGCCGATCTCTATGATCGCGTCCATGTCGGAACCAAGGTTGTGGTTCGTTGACTCTGGCGAGCGATTGCCCATGGCGGAACAGCCGTCGCGCGCCTATCTCACGAGGCGCGCAGACGGTTGCAAAACAGCCGGCTTCGGGCGATAGCTGCCATTCGTTTTCTTCGAAAGGGGCCGATTCTTGCCCAGCCTCATCCGCTTTTTGGTCATTGTCGGCGTGCTCGTCGCCCTCGCCTATGCGGGGATGCTGGCGATCGTGGCCTATGTCTCGCCGCAGCCGCGCGAGATGACGCAGACGATCGCGCCGCAGCGCCTCAACAAGTGAGACCTTCAGAATGGGCGACGGCAAGCGCCATCCGCTGATCGCCGCCTTTCTCGACATGCTGGCCGCCGAGCGCGGCGCCGCGCGCAACACGCTCGACGCCTATCGCCGCGACCTTAAAGATTATTTCGAATTTTTGAAGACATCCGGCGCCGATCCGCTGCGCGCCGACACGGACGGCCTGCGCGCCTATCTCGCGGCGCTGGAGGCGCGCGGCATGACCGGCGCGACGGCCGCGCGGCGGCTCTCGGCGCTGAAGCAGTTTCATAAATTCCTTTATGTCGACCGCTATCGCGCCGATGATCCGGCGGCGGCGCTCGAGGGGCCGCGTCGCCATCGCAGCGCGCCGGATATTCTCTCGGTGGACGAGGTGACGCGCCTTCTGGACACCGCGCGGGAGGGGATAGACGACGAGTCGCGTCCTCTCGGCGAGCGCATGCGCGCCGCGCGCCTCCACGCCGCGCTCGAGACTCTCTACGCCAGCGGCCTGCGCGTGTCGGAGCTGGTTTCTCTGCCGGCGAGCGCGGCGCGCGCGCGCGAGCCTTTCGTCACCGTGCGCGGCAAGGGCGCGAAAGAGCGTCTCGTGCCGCTCTCCGAGCAGGCGCGCGCGGCGCTTCACGCCTATCGCGCGTTGCTCGCCAAGCATTCGCCGGGGCTCGCGGCCTCGCCTTTTCTGTTTCCGTCCGATGCAGCGGAAGGGCATCTCACGCGCCAGGCCTTCGCGCGCGATCTCAAAAGCGCCGCCGCCGCCGCGGGGCTTCCGTCGCGCGACATCAGCCCGCATGGGCTGCGCCACGCCTTCGCCAGCCATCTTCTGCAAAATGGCGCGGATTTGCGCGTCGTGCAGGAATTGCTCGGCCATGCCGATATTTCGACGACGCAGATCTACACGCATGTGCTGGACGAGCGCATCCGCGCCATGGTGCGCGACCTGCATCCGTTGAACATGGCGAATAGCGAGTAGCGAGTAGCGAGTAGGGGCGGTCGCCTGTGGGCGACTATTCGCTACTCGCTATTCGCTCACCCCACTCTCTCCACGAAATCCCCTATCGCCCGGATCGTCCCCTCATCCAGCAGCAGCGGCGCATGGCCTTGGCCCGGCACGGTGAGGCGCTCGAGCAGCGGATGGCCGTCGGCCATGGCCGCGAAGGTCTCCTCCGAGAGCAGATCGGAATTGCCGCCGCGGATCACCAGCGTCGGAATGGCGGCCATGGCCTTCCATTCGTCGTGGAGAAGAATCGGCCCGCTTTCCGGCCCCACCTCGTCGAGCGTATGCGAGAGCGCGGGATCATAGCGCAGCTGCAGATGTCCGTCGGTCTCGACGAAGGTCGTGCGCGCCCATTCCTCCCATTCCGCCTGGCCGAGGCTGGTGAATTGCGGTCCGGCGATGAGCTTCAGCGCGGCGAGAGCGATGGCCATCGTCGCCGAGCCCGGCTGGCGGCCGACATAGCCTTTTATGCGGCGCAACCCGCCGGCGTCGATCACCGGGCCGATGTCGTTGACGACCGCGGCCTGCAAAATCTCGGGCCTTCGCGCCGAAAAGCGCATGACATGAATGCCGCCGCGCGAGGTGCCGACGAAAACCGCCTTTTCGACGCCGGCCGCCGCGAGCGTGGCCAGAATATCGGCCTCCTCGACATCGAGGCTGTAATGCGTCCAGTCCGCGTCCCAGTCCGAGAGGCCGCGACCGCGATAGTCGAGCGCCAGCACGCGGCGTCCGCGCTTCGCCAGCGCTCGCGCCAGCGCGTCGAAATCCAACGCCGTGCGCGTCAGTCCGGCGAGGCAGACGACTGGAATGGCCGCGCCGCCGCCCGCCGGAAGGTAATCGACATAGTGGAGCCGCAGCCCGTCGCCCGCAGTGAGATATCGGCTTTCGCGCCGCACGCTCTGCTCCGCCATCCGCGTCCTCTGTTTCGGCCTCTCGCCGGCGCGGCCGGCCTTTCGCGGATATAGGCGCCGCGGCGCCGGAATGTCTTCCCCCGCCCGGGCGGCGCCTAGAAATTCTCCGACCTTCGCGGCAGTTGCGCATTCTGCCGCTATTTCGCGCAGGAGCCGAGCCCGCTTCCGCGCCAGTCAGCCTTGATGCGCGCGCCATTTCTCAATAATTTGCGTTTACCGCTCTTCGAAACGGCAAATAGCGCGTTCCGAGCGAGCAGATCGTCGCGCCGCCCGTGTTTCGAGCGGGCGCGCTTCCCGAATATGACTGGCGGCGCTATTGCGCCCCGACGCCCCAGGGGCTCGAATGTCCGTCCTCATCGACAAGAACACCAAGGTCATCTGTCAAGGCTTTACCGGCAAGACCGGCACTTTCCACTCCGAGCAGGCGGTGCGTTACGGCACGCTCATGGTCGGCGGCGTTTCGCCCGGCAAGGGCGGCTCGACGCATCTCGATCTTCCCGTCTTCGACACTGTGGCGCAAGCGCGGGAGAAGACCGGCGCCGAGGCTTCGGTCATCTATGTGCCGCCGCCGGGCGCGGCCGACGCCATTTGCGAGGCGATCGACGCCGAGATTCCGCTCATCGTCGCCATCACCGAGGGCGTTCCGGTCCATGACATGATTCGCGTCAAGCGCGCGCTGTCGGGCTCCAAGTCCCGCCTCATCGGCCCCAATTGCCCGGGCGTCGTCACCGCGGGCCAGAGCAAGATCGGCATCATGCCCGGCAATATTTTCAGCCAGGGCTCCGTCGGCGTCGTCTCGCGCTCCGGCACGCTGACCTATGAGGCCGTGTTCCAGACGACTCGCGAGGGATTGGGCCAGACCAGCGCCGTCGGCATCGGCGGCGATCCGGTCAAGGGAACCGACTTCATCGAGATCTTGGAGTTGTTTCTGGCCGACGACGCCACCAAATCCATCATCATGATCGGCGAGATCGGCGGCTCCGCGGAAGAGGACTCGGCCCAATTCTTGATCGACGAGGCCAAGCGGGGCCGCAAGAAGCCGATGGTCGGCTTCATCGCGGGCCGCACTGCCCCTCCCGGTCGCCGCATGGGTCACGCCGGCGCGATCGTCTCCGGCGGCAAAGGCGACGCCGAGAGCAAGATCGCGGCGATGGAATCGGCCGGGATCGTCGTCTCGCCGTCGCCGGCTCGGCTCGGCAAGACTTTGGTCGAAACGCTGAGCCGCTGAGGTTCGGCGACAATGCGCGTCGGCGAATCGCCGGCGCGTCCCCCGAAAAAAGAGCGCGGGGCGAAATCTTTAAAGAATTGTTAAAATGATTTCGCTCAACTTCGAGAAGTTTCGGCGCTCGGGAGACTGAACAGAATGGCGCGTCTCGAGACGAATGGCGGACCGGCGGGCGGCGAACAGCAGCCCTCGCCGCGCGGGAACGCTTCTGCCCAGAACGGACTGCTGCAGAGCGTCGACCCGAGATACCTCGAGCATCTGCTCGCAGCCTATGAGGCCGATCCGTCCTCGGTCGGCCCGGCCTGGCGCGACTATTTCGCGAGCCTCGGCGCCGACGCCGGCGCGGCTGCGGGACCGTCCTGGGCGCGGCCGGGCTGGCCGGCGACGCCCGCGGACGAGCTGGTCGCGGCTCTGGGCGGCGAGGCCCCGCGCGAGACGGCCAAATCCACGCAAGGCAAATCCGCGGAAGGCAAGGGCGGGCAGGCCGAGCGCGCGCCTTCGGCGGAGGAGATTCAGCGCGCCGCGCGGGACAGCGTGCGCGCGCTGATGATGATCCGCGCCTATCGCATGCGCGGCCATTTGCACGCCAATCTCGATCCGCTCGGCCTCGAGCAGCGCCATGACCATGGCGAGCTGCATCCAGAGACCTATGGCTTCACCGATGAGGATTATGATCGCAAGATCTTCATCGATGGCGTGATGGGCATGAAATACGCCAGCGTCTTCGAGATGGTGGCGATCCTGCGCCGCACCTATTGCGGCCCCATCGGCTATGAGTTCATGCATATCTCCAATCCAGAGGAGAAGGCCTGGATTCAAGCGCGCATCGAGGGTCCGAAGAAGGAGATCGTCTTCACCGAGGAGGGCAAGAAGGCGATTTTGCGCAAGCTGGTCGAGGCGGAAGGCTTCGAGAAATTTCTGGACGTCAAATATACCGGCACCAAGCGCTTCGGCCTCGACGGCTCGGAAGCCATCATTCCGGCGCTTGAGCAGATCATCAAGCGCGGCGGCGCGCTCGGCGCCAAGGAGATCGTGCTCGGCATGGCGCATCGCGGCCGGCTGAACATTCTCTGCCAGGTGATGGCGAAGCCGCATCGCGCTCTGTTCCATGAGTTCAAGGGCGGCTCCTTTTTGCCGGACGAGGTCGAGGGCTCGGGCGACGTCAAATATCATTTGGGCGCCTCGTCCGATCGCGAGTTCGACAATAACAAGGTGCATCTCTCGCTGACCGCCAATCCGTCGCATCTCGAGATCGTCGATCCCGTGGTGCTCGGCAAGGCGCGCGCCAAGCAGGATCAATATCGCTGCACGGAGACCGACCGGCGCGAGGTGATGCCGCTGCTCATCCATGGCGACGCGGCCTTCGCCGGCCAGGGCGTCGTCGCGGAATGCTTCGGCCTCTCCGGGCTCAAGGGCCATCGCACCGGCGGCTCGGTGCATTTCATCATCAATAATCAAATCGGCTTCACCACCTATCCGCGCTACTCGCGTTCCTCTCCCTATCCGTCCGATGTGGCGAAGATGGTCGAGGCGCCGATTTTCCATGTGAATGGCGACGATCCCGAGGCGGTCGTCTACGCCGCGCGCATCGCGACGGAGTTTCGGCAGCAGTTCCACAAGCCCGTCGTCATCGACATGTGGTGCTATCGCCGCTTCGGCCATAACGAGGGCGACGAGCCGGCCTTCACCCAGCCGCTGATGTATAAAAAGATCCGCGCGCATAAGACGACGCTCGAGCTCTATAGCGAGAAGCTGATCGCCGAAGGGCTGATGACGCGCGAGGAGATCGACGCGGTCAAGAACGAATGGCGCCAGCGCCTCGAGCAGGAGATGGAGGCCTCGCAATCCTACAAGCCCAATAAGGCCGACTGGCTCGACGGGCGTTGGGCGGGCGTGAAGCCCGGCTATCAATCCTCCGAGGACGAGCGGCGCGGCAAGACCGGCGTGCCGGTGGAGAGCCTGCGCCGCATCGGCGTGGAGCTGACCACGGTTCCCGAGAATTTCCACATTCACCGCACCATTCAGCGCTTTCTCGACGCGCGCCGCACCGCGATCTCGAGCGGCGCCGGCATAGATTGGGCGACGGCGGAGGCGTTGGCTTTCGGCTCGCTGCTGGCGGAAGGCTATAATGTCCGCCTCTCCGGCCAGGACAGCGAGCGCGGCACCTTCTCGCAGCGCCATTCCGTGCTGATCGATCAGGAGGACGAAGCCCGCTATCTGCCGCTCGATCACGTCGGCGTCGGGCAGGGGCGTTTCGAGGTCATCAATTCGATGCTCTCGGAAGAGGCGGTGCTCGGCTTCGAATATGGCTATTCGCTCGCCGAGCCGCGCTCGCTGGTTCTGTGGGAGGCGCAATTCGGCGATTTCGCCAATGGCGCGCAGGTGGTCTTCGATCAGTTCCTCTCCGCCGGCGAGCGCAAATGGCTGCGCATGTCCGGCCTCGTCTGCCTGCTGCCGCATGGCTATGAGGGGCAGGGGCCGGAGCATTCTTCCGCGCGGCTCGAGCGCTATCTGCAGCTCTGCGCGGAGGATAATCTGCAAGTCGCCAATTGCTCGACGCCGGCGAACTACTTCCATATTCTGCGTCGGCAGCTGCATCGCGACATTCGCAAGCCGCTGGTGCTGATGACGCCGAAGTCGCTGCTGCGCCATAAGCGCTGCGTCTCGCGGCTCGAGGAGATGGGCGAGGGGACGATGTTCCATCGCTTCATCTCGGACGACGCGGAATTGCAGCCCTCCGACAAATTCCGCCTCGCGCCCGACGACAAGATCGCGCGCGTGATCCTGTGCTCCGGCAAGGTCTATTACGATCTGCTCGAGGAGCGCGAGTCGCGCGGCGTCAACGACGTCTATCTCCTGCGCGTCGAGCAGCTCTATCCCTTCCCGCTGAAGGGGCTGGTGACGATGATGTCGCGCTTCAAGCAGGCCGATATCTTCTGGTGCCAGGAAGAGCCGAAGAACATGGGCGCCTGGTCCTTCGTCGAGCCTTATCTCGAATGGGTGCTGACGCAGGTCGGCGGCAAGTCCAAACGCGCTCGCTACATCGGCCGGCCGGCTTCGGCCTCCACGGCGGCGGGCACTATGTCCAAGCATCAGGCGCAGCTGCGGGCCTTTCTTGACGAGGCCTTTGCGACGCGCATTTCTCTCGCGGCGGAGTGATCATGACGGAAATTCGCGTTCCGACCCTGGGCGAGTCGGTGAGCGAGGCGACGATCGGCCGCTGGTTCAAGAAGCCCGGCGACGCCGTCGCGGCGGATGAGGCGCTGGTCGAGCTCGAGACCGATAAGGTGACGCTCGAGGTGAACGCCCCCGCCGCCGGCGTGCTGACCGATGTCGTCGCCAAGGATGGCGAGACGGTCACGCCCGGCGCGCTGCTGGGGCAGATCGCCGAAGGCGCCACGGCCGCCGCGCCGCGTCCGGCTCCCGCCGCGCCCATCGTCGCGCCGCCGCCAGCCGCTCCGGCGCCCGCGCCTGTCGCTGCCGCGCCGGCTCGTCCGCCGGCGCCGTCCGCCGCCAAGATCGCGAAAGAGCAGGGCGTCGATCTTTCGGGAATCATCGGCTCCGGCAAGCAGGGGCAGGTGCTGAAGGGCGATGTTCTCGCGCTCGCGGCGCGCCCCGCGCCCGTTCCCGAGCCGGCGATCGCTCCGCCGGCGCCGCGCCCCGCCGCCCCACCGGCCGACGCCGCGCGCGAGGAGCGGGTGCGCATGTCGCGCCTGCGCCAGACCATCGCCAAGCGCCTCAAGGAAGCGCAGTCCAACGCCGCCATGCTGACCACCTTCAACGAGGTCGACATGTCCGCGGTGATGGCGTTGCGCAATCGCTACAAGGATTTGTTCGAGAAGAAGCATCAGGTGAAGCTCGGCTTCATGGGCTTCTTCGTGAAGGCCTGCTGCAAGGCGCTGGAGGAAGTGCCGGCCGTCAACGCCGAGATCGACGGCGCCGACGTCATCTACAAGCACTACTGCCATATCGGCGTTGCCGTGGGCACGGACAAAGGCCTCGTCGTGCCGGTGGTGCGCGACGCCGATCGCATGAGCGTCGCCGAGATCGAGAAGGCGATCGGCGATTTCGGCAGGAAGGCGCGCGAAGGAAGGCTCGATCTCGACGATCTGACCGGCGGCACCTTCACCATCTCCAATGGCGGCATTTACGGCTCGCTGATGTCGACGCCCATTCTCAATGCGCCGCAATCCGGCATTTTGGGCATGCATAAGATCGAGGAGCGGCCGGTCGTCATCGCCGGCAAGATCGAGATCCGCCCGATGATGTATCTCGCACTCTCCTATGACCATCGCATCGTCGACGGCAAGGAGGCCGTGACCTTCCTGGTGCGGGTCAAGGAGCAGCTCGAGGACCCTTCGCGCCTCGTCCTTGATTTGTGACGGTTTCGCGAAAAAATCTGGGACGGCACCCTCAAAATCCGCCGTCCCGATGCACAGATATCTCCCGTGCTACGATGAGTAGGCGTCCGCCGGGCGGGTCGATACGACCGCCGAGGAGGTGAGATGGAAGTCAAGACCGCGACCGAGAGAAGAATCCCCCTGCTGACCCCCGAGCAATTCGCGCATCTGGGCGATGGAGCGATCGCCTATGTGCGGACGATGAGCTCGGAGGATGTCAAGCGGCTCTACCCTCAGGCTCCGGCCATAGAGCCCGGCCTGACGCTTTTCGCGCTGCTCGGCGCGGACGGCACGCCGATCGTCCTCGCCGACACGGAAGAGGGCGCCCTCGCCAACGCCTGGCAGCAGCAGCTGCAGACCGTCAGCCTCCATTGAGGCTGACGCTCGCTTGGTGTAGCCTATCTGAAGCGACGTTTTTGGCCCGAGGGTCCAAAGGGTAGTTTCATGACCAACGCCTCGCGACAGGCCGCTTTTCGGGATTTCACGGTCACGGCGCCCGCTGACAACGCATGGTCGGTCGACCGCGAAATGGCGATCGATCTGCACGCGGAGGCGAAGCGCAAGACAGCAGAGCTTCGAAAGCGTCTCGTCGAAACCGCGTCGGCCCCTCGTCTGCTTCGCTCGATCGAGCAGCTGGAAAAGCATCTCGGCGATTGTCTGGAAGACGTCCGTATCGGTCTTCTCCTTTCCTCTTTCCATTCGCTCGAGGCGGATCGCCGGGCTTACGATACGGATGAGGGGCGCAAGGAGCTCGCCCCCGACCTGCTCGCCATGCTGGTCGACACCGCCAATTCCGTGCGACTCCTATCGAGTGTGTTTCCCCAGGCGCAGCGGCTCGAGCGCGAAGGCTTCGCTCTGGCGATCGCGCGATCCGCCGTCGGCGCGCCCGAGCGTCTGAATGAGCCGACGCCTATCCGCAAGGCGGAAATCGCGGCGATCTCCGATCAAGTGCACAAGCTCGCGAAATCGATGCAGGAATATCGAGAGGAGCTGCGCAGCTACGCGGCTTGGGCGAAGAATTTCAATTAATTGGGCAAAGAATTTCAATTGATATCGAAAGAGCGCCGACATGTTTGGCCGGGTGTTCGTAGGCGCGAAGAAGCTCGCCGATCTCTATGCCGACATGGTGACGACGAGGGTCCAATTCGACGGGTTGCGGCAATACACGAAAGAATCGATCGATGAGTTCAAGCGCTTGCTCGAGCGGCAGAGCGACAAGATCGATCGCATCGAGCGGGAGAGGATAAAGGCCGAGGCCGAGCTGCAGGCCAGAATCCAAGGCCTGGAGTCGCGGCTGAATGTGCTGAGCGAAAAGGCGCTCCATGCCGCGGTCGCCGACATTGCGGCCGAATATGCGCGGCGCGGAGGAGGAGAGGGGCCGAATGAGGCGCCGGTCCCGCGGCCGCTTCCCGACGGCCGGCAGGGCTGAGGCCCGTTCCGGCGCCGAGATTGCTTCGCTCTTCCCGACTTTGTAGCGATTCCGAGGAGGAACGGTATGGAAGAGCCGACACGCGAAATCTTCGCCGTTTGCCATGTGAATGATGTCGCAAAACGCCGGGCCGTCGGCTATGTGCTGGCCCGCGTCAATGACGAGGGCAAGACCGTGCCCTTCCCGGTCGTCATCGTGCGTCACGTCGGCAAATATTATGGCTACGTCAACCGCTGCCCGCACCAGGGTAGCCGGCTCGATTTCGAGCCGAAATCCTTCCTGGACCCGACGCAGCGCTTCCTGCTCTGCGGCAAGCATGGCGCGCAATTCGACATTCCGACCGGCGTCTGCAACGACGGTCCCTGCGTCGGCGCGCAGCTCGAGAAGGTCGAGGTGGTCATAGACGACAATGAGGTCTGCCTCGCCGGCGTGACCATTGCCGAGGAGGACGGCCTCGATCGCGAGGAGAACGACGTCTATCCCGAGGTCGTCATCACCGCTGACTGAGATCGACAGGTCCCGTCATCGTCTCCATTCTGGACCTTTCTGCTCGATCGGCGGCGGCTTAGACTGCGCCGATCGGCATTTCGTCCCGCGAGGAAACGATGAAGACCGCGCTCGCCATACGCCATCTCGCCTTCGAGGATCTCGGCAGCTTCGCCGAGCCGATCGCCGCGGCGGGCTATTCGATCCGCTATGTCGAGGCGGGGATGCAGCCGATCCCCGCCGAGGCGGCCGGGGCCGATCTCCTCATCGTGCTCGGCGGGCCGATCGGCGTCTATCAGACAGAAGACTATCCGTTTCTGACGGATGAGGCGGCGCTGCTGCGCGGGCGGCTCGGGCGCGACGCGCCGACGCTCGGCGTTTGTCTCGGCGGCCAGCTGATGGCGGCGGCGCTCGGCGCCCGCGTCTATCCGGGCGGCGCCGGCAAGGAAATCGGCTTTGCGCCGATAAGCCTGACGCAGGCGGGACGCGAGAGCGCGCTCGCCGCTCTGGTCGAGCCGGAGGCGGACGTGCTGCATTGGCACGGCGATACTTTCGACCTGCCGGATGGCGCGGCTCTGCTCGCCTCTTCAGCGCTCTATCCGCATCAGGCCTTCGCCGTGGGGCGACGCGGCCTCGCTCTGCAGTTTCATCCAGAGGCGGAGAAGGACGGGCTCGAGCGCTGGCTCATCGGCCATACGGCCGAGCTTTCCGCCGCCGGCGTCTCGATCGCCGGGCTGCGCGCCGCCGCTGCTGCCAAAGCGCCGGGCCTCGCCGAGCGCAGCCGACGTTTCATCGCGCGCTGGCTCGCCGACATAGACGCATAGGCGCTACGAAAAGGCGCGGTCCGCGGACGCCGGGAATGCGTCGGTGGACCGCGCGAGAACGACGCCGTCGGGCCGAGACGGCGTCGCTACCTTTCAAGCGGAAATCAGCCGCGAACCGAAACCTTGCGGAACGGATTCTCGTGATTGGTCAGGAAGGCGTGACCGAACTCGGTCTTGTTCCACTCGACCGACTCGGCCGGCAGGAATTTCAGCGCCGTGATGGTGATGGGGAAATCCTTGGTGGCGGAAACGCTCGCCAGCTTGATCTCCGTATTGCCGGGGCCGACCGAGAGATCGACGACCGCCGTGCCGTCGGCCTTGGAGAGGCGCGCCCAGCCGGGCGTGCCAATGCCGCTGGCGATGACAGTGGCTTCGGCGAACAGCGGCGCGGCGGAGCCGTCGGCGGCGTCCGGGCCGAAAGCGGGAGACTGGAAGGTGAAGGTCGCCATCACCTCGCTACGGGTGATCTTATGGTCCGGTCCGATCGGACGTCCGGTCGAATACAGAACCAGTTTGCCGCCATCGAGCGCCGCCTTGATATCGTCGAGCGTCGCCGAAGCGAAAGCCTCCGCCAGTCTCATATCGCTTTCTCCACTTTGCGAAATGCACGCCGCTTTTGCGACAAAAGCGACATGCGGGACAGGTTCTCGCCCCGAGCTTCGCAATTGTCGTGCCGCGCGTCTCACAATTTGAGGAGGTCGATAAGCCTCAGCCGCCGAACAGCTTCTCGAATATGTTCTTCTCCTCGCGGGCGGGCGCGCGCCGGCGCGCCGGGGCTTGGTTCTGGTTTGGAATATCGGCCGGCGGCAGCAGCGCCTCCAGCCCATGGACCGAGCCGGTCGCGTTGTCGTCCTCCTCGTCGCGTGCCTGCCGGCGACGCGAGGGCTTGGGCGGCTCGGGCTCGGGATCGGAGGAAAAGAAATCGAGCAGCGGCGCGATGGGCGAGGCGCTCTCCGCCGTGGAGGGCGAGCGCCAGGAGCCGGAGGGCAGGGCCGCGACCGGCACGCCTTGATGCGCCGCCTTCATGAAGCGGCTCCAGACCTCGACCGGCAGATTGCCGCCCGAGACCTTCTTCGTCGGCGAATTATCGTCATTGCCGAGCCAGACGCCGGCGACCAGATGCGGCGTGTAGCCGACGAACCAGGCGTCGCGAAAATCCTGGCTGGTGCCGGTCTTGCCGGCGGCGCGCCAGCCCGGCAGCTCCGCCTTGCGCGCGGTGCCGGTGGAGAGCGTCTCCTCCATCATCGTGTTCATCATCGCCACATATTGCGGCTCGATCACGCGGCCATTGCTGGAGCCTTTGCGCGCATAGAGCTGCTTGCCGCCGGCGGTGCGGACCTTGACGATGATATGCGGCTGCACGCCGACGCCGCCATTGGCGAAGGGGGCGTAGGCCGTGACCAGCTCGAGCGGCGTCACCTCCGACGTGCCGAGCGATATGGAGGCGTTGGGCTGCAGCTCGGAGGCGACGCCGAGACGATGCGCGGTCTTCACTACCGTCTTCGGCCCCACCTCGAGGCCGACGCGCACCGCCACTGTGTTGAGCGACAGCGCCAGCGCCTTGGTGAGCGTGACCGGGCCGAAATATTCGTGGCTGTAATTTTCCGGCTGCCAGCCTTTCACATTGATCGGCCCGTCCTCGCGCACCGTGTCCGGCGTGAGGCCATGCTCGAGCCCGGCGAGATAGACGAAAGGCTTGAAGGCCGAGCCCGGCTGCCTTTTGGCGGAAACGGCGCGGTCGAACTGGCTCTCGGCGTAATTGCGGCCGCCGACCAGCGCGCGAATGGCCCCATTGGGGTCGAGCGCCACCAGCGCGCCTTGGCTGACGCCGAATTTGTCGCCCTTCTTGTCGAGCTCCTCGGCGATCGACTTCTCGCCGACCTCCTGGAGCTTGCGATCCAGCGTCGTCGTCACGACAATGTCCTGGTCGATGGCGCCGATCGTGTCGTCGAGCATGTCCATCACATAATCGGCGGCGTAATTTATGGAGCCGGCGCCGCGCTCGCGATGCGCCACGGCCGGGCGGCCGAGGGCGAGCTTGGCCATCGCCTCGGTGATATGGCCTTCCTGCGCCATCGCCGTCACCACCTGCGCCGCGCGCTCGGTCGCCCCTTCGGGGTTGCGATCCGGCGCGAGCTTGCTCGGCGCCTTCATCAGGCCGGCGAGAACGGCGGCCTCCGCGAGCGTCACCTGGCTCGCGCCATGGCCGAAATAGCGCTGCGCCGCCGCCTCCACGCCATAGGCGCCGGAGCCGAAATAGACGCGGTTGAGATAGAGCTCGAGAATCTGGTCCTTGGAATATTTGTGCTCGAGCCAGAGGGCGAGGATCGCCTCCTGAATCTTGCGCGTGATGGTGCGCTCCTGCGTGAGGAACAAATTCTTGGCGAGCTGCTGGGTGAGCGTCGAGCCGCCCTGCATGCCGCCGCGGCCGGTGACATTGCGCGTCAGCGCGCGGGCGATGCCGATGGGGTCGACGCCCCAATGGGAATAGAAGCGGCGGTCCTCTATGGCGACGAAGGCCTTGGGCAGATAGGGCGGCAGATCGCCGAGCCGAACCGCGGCGCCGCCCGTGTCGCCGCGATTGGCCAGCAATTCGCCGTTCGACGCCAGAATGGCGATATTGGGCGGGCGCTTGGGCACGGCCAGAGTGTCGATCGGCGGCAGCTGCGCCGCATGATAGACAAAGACGCCGCCGACGCCGATCGCGCCCCAGATGGAGAGCACGGCGCCCCAATAGACGAGGCCGCCGAGGCCGAAGCCGCCGCCCCTCCTGGCCTTTTTCGGCTTGGCGGCGCGCGCCGGCGGAGCGTCGCCCGGATCGTCCTCCGGCGGCGCGCTTTTGCCCTTGCGTTTGGGTTTCGCCATGCGATCCTCTCGCGGGTCGGCGCGAAGCTCGCCGCTCCCGTCGCCGTCGAAACGCGGTTCGCGGCGTTGTTTCTCGCGCGCCATGGGGTCCGCCGCCTCGGTTTTCCTCTGCGCCGCGCCGTAATGCGCGCGGCCGACGCCGACACTAGCTTTAATGCTGTCGATTTAAGGGCCGGTTAAGCAAAGAGGGGCGCCGCGCTTCGCCGCAATAGGAACTTATGCACAGAGCGCCGCGGCCCTTGCGCTATTCGCCGCGGCTTGCGAAAATCCCGCCCTTGCTATGAAAAACGCGGCATGGATCGAGCGCAATGAAAGTCACCATCGAGAGAGCGGCGCTATTGCGCGCCCTCGGACATGTTCACAGAGTGGTGGAGCGGCGCACGACCATTCCGATCCTCGCCAATGTGCTCATCGACGCTTCGGCCGGAACGCTGCTGCTGAAGGCCACGGATCTCGATCTCGAGATCACCGAGAAGGTCCCCGCCGACGTCGGCCAGCCGAGCGCCACCACTCTGCCGGCCCATACGCTTTATGATATCGTCCGCAAGCTGCCGGAGGGCGCGCAGGTCTCTATCGAGGGAAGCGGCGAGCAAGGCCAGCTGACGCTGCGCTCGGGCCGCTCGCGCTTCAATCTGCAGAGCCTGCCGGAGAGCGATTTTCCCGACGTCACCTCGGGCGAGTTCACGCACAGCTTCTCGCTCGCGCCGGGGGACCTCAAAAAGCTGATTCTGAAGACGCAATTCGCCATCTCCAGCGAGGAGACGCGCTATTATCTCAACGGCATCTTCCTGCATGCGACCGAGGTGGAGGGCCATCAGCTGCTGCGCGCCGTGGCGACGGACGGCCATCGCCTCGCGCGGGTCGAGCTGCCGGCGCCGGCCGGCGCGGCGGGAATGCCGGGCGTGATCCTGCCGCGCAAGGCGGTGGCCGAGGTGCTGCGCCTCGTCGAGGACGCCGATGGCGCGGTGGCGATCGAGCTCTCGACCAATAAGATGCGCTTCTCCTTCGGCGAGACCGTGCTGACGACCAAGCTCATCGACGGCACTTTCCCCGATTACGGCCGCGTCATTCCGGCCAATAACGACAAGCGGCTCACCGTCGAGCGCGGCGTGTTCCGCGAGGCGGTGGATCGCGTCTCCACCATTTCCTCCGAGCGCGGCCGCGCGGTGAAGCTGGCGCTCTCGGAAGGCAAGCTGGTGCTCTCCGTCACCAATCCCGATCAAGGCTCGGCGGTGGAGGAGATCGAGGCCGATTACGACGGCCCGCCGATCGATATCGGCTTCAACTCCCGCTATCTGCTCGATATCGCCGATCAGCTCGACAGCGACACGGCGCTGTTCCGCCTTGCCGATCCGGGCTCGCCGACGCTGATCCAGGACCGCGACGGGGCGAGCGCGCTCTATGTGCTGATGCCGATGCGGGTGTGAGGTTTCGCACGCAGGCCCCCTCCCCAGCCCTCCCCCGCTGCCGCGGGAGAGGGAGTAGATTCCGCGCTTCATCGAGATGTTTGCGTAACGCCGGCCGCCTCCCTCTCCCGCGGAGCGGGGGAGGGTGAGGGAGGGGGCCTCGCCGCCTCCGACGCCAAAACGGCGTCACTTCACCTCGAATTCCACCATCTCTATCGTCGTCGCGCCGGCGTTGCGCAGCGCGCGGGCCGGGCCGGCGTCGCGCCATTGGAAATCGCCCGGCTGCAAGGCCATGTTCTGCCCGGCGCCCTCCGCATCGGTCTCGATCAGCTCGCCGCCCTCCACCACGATCCGCACGCCGGGCGCGGTCTGCGTGAAGGCGGGCGTCGACTCGCCCGGCTTCAGCGCGAGACGCCAGCCGCGCAGGCGCTCATTGTCGATGATCTGCGCAAAGGCGGCGGGCCGTTCCGAAGGCGCGCGGCCGAGCGGCGCCTTCTGCAAAATCTCGAAGCCGACGATGCTCAGCGGCGCATCCCCGACATTTTCGGCTCTGTGAGTGAGGCTCTGTTTGGAAAAAGCGCCGAAGCCCACCGCGCCGCGGGACCAATGGATCGACGTCGGCGCGGGGTCGCCCCAATTCTGGACGAGGGTCGGACTCTCGCGCACCACCACATAGGCGAAATCGCGCGAATGCTCGTGATAGGGCGCGACGCGATGCGGCGGCAGCAGCACATTCAGCATGGCGACCGCCTCATTGTGGAAGGCCGGCACATGAAAGGGCGTCCGCTCGACGGGCAGGATTTGCGCTCGCGCTTCCCCGCCCGCGTCGAGCGCCGCGGCCGGCGCGGCGGCCAGAGTCGCGACGAGCAGAAGGGGGAATGAAAATGTCCGTGTCACGCGCCTCTCCCGTTGAAAGCCCGAGCCTTGCCAAAGATAGGGCCGTGACGCAATCTCGCGCAGGCCGGACCATGCGAGCGCCATGACATATCTCCTCACGCATTTCTGGGCCTGGGGCGTCTCGGCCTTCGCGGTCGGGATCGCGACGGCGCTCTCCATCGCGCGCCGCTCCGAGCGCGGGCCGGTCGCCGGCTGGCTGGTGTGGTTCGCCCTCGCTTTCGCCGCGGGCCTGCCGGTGGCGATGCTAGGGCTGCTGCCGGGGCGCTCCGGCTTCTGGCTGGAGACGGCGCTGCTGCTGTTCCCCGCCTTTCTGCTCGGCGCGCTGGTCGGCGCGCTCATCGGGCGGCATTCGCTGCGAGATAATGAGGGCTGGGCGCTCGGCCTCATTCCGCTGGCGCTCATCTGGCTCGGCGCCGGCATTCTGGCCGGACGTTCCATGGAGCAGGATCTGCGGCGCAAGGCGGCGAGCGCGATCGAGAAGATCGGCGGCGATCCCGCCTATCTCGACGTCGCCGGCCGCGATGTCCTGCTGCCGCGCAATGCGCCCAATCGCGCCGCCGCGGCGGAGGAGATCGCCCATATTCCCGGCGTGCGGGGAATCGCCGATGTGGACGCGCTGACGGGCGCCGCCGCCAAGAATTATGAGAACGCCGCCATTGCGCGCCGCGCCGCCCGCGAGGACGAGCCGGCCGCGCCCAATGGCGCCGCCGGGCCGCCGGCGCAGAATGGTCAGCCGCGAGCGTCCAATGGCGGCCCCGCCGCGGCGCCTAAGCCCGCGCTCGAGCCGAAGGAGCAGGGCCGGGGAGGGGTGAAGCCGGCGCCTTCGACGCCATCCGCCGTCGCGCCGGAGCTGGCGCGACCCTCCATAGGCGCGCCGCCCTCCGAGCCGGCCGGCGCGGCGCAAGCCGGCAAGAAATATGAAGCCGGCGGAAAGGCGGAGATGGGCAAGCCTTCGGCGCCGGCCGAGCTGTCCGACAAGCCTTCGGAACCTGCCAGGCCTTCTGGACCCGCCAAGCCGTCGGAGATCGCCAGGCCTTCGGAGGTCTCCAAGCCTTCAGACCTCGCCAAGCCGTCCAATTTGCCGAAGCCGGCGGCGGGGGAGGAGCCGAGCGCCGCAGTTCCCGCCAGCGGCGAGCTGGACCTCGCGAGCTGCCAGAAAGCGCTGAGCGCCGCGCTGGCCAGCGAGCCTATGCGCTT
The DNA here is from genome assembly GCF_000379125.1 of Methylosinus sp. LW4. NCBI lineage: Bacteria > Pseudomonadati > Pseudomonadota > Alphaproteobacteria > Hyphomicrobiales > Methylocystaceae > Methylosinus > Methylosinus sp. LW4. The sequence continues at coordinate 406,898 of NZ_KB900626.1, forward strand.
CGCCAAGCGTGGCGCCGGCGTGCGGCGCGGCGCGACCGGAGCGCTGGACAAGGCCGTCGGCCTGCTGCAGCGCTGCCCGCAGACCGAGGTCGACGTGCGCGTGCGCGCCGAGGGCGGCGACCGCGCGGCGCGCGAGAAGGCGCGCGACCGCGCCGCCCGCGTCGTCGATTATCTCGGCCGCATGGGCGTCGAGCGCGGGCGCCTCTCCGTCGCCGGCGAGAGCGGCAAGCCGGTCGCCAAGGGTGCGCCGGAGGGCGAAAGCGGGAGCGGCGTCGATTTCCTGCTGTCGCCGCGCCGCTAGCGCTTTCCGATCGAACGGAATCGTTCGATCGATCGGAATTCGCTTCCGACGAAAGAATCCAGAGCGCTATCCGATCCGATTGGATCGGATAGCGCTCTCGGGCGCCGGCTTCGCCGCAATATGGACTCTATTGAATAGCCAAACTGCAACGAGATTCGCACGCCGGATTCCGGTGGGCGCAAAGAGTTGCGGGCGGAGCGGAACGCCGTTCATGAGGCATGGGGCGAGCGGCGGGATTATGCGGAGAGCGGAGCGTCGGGAGCCGGGGGCCTCTTTTCCCGTCGTCTGTCTTCCCGCCCTTTGTCTCGCATTGACGGCTGTCGCCGAGCCCGCGCGGGGCGAGCATCTGCGCGGCGCCATAGCGACGACGACGCTGAAGCCGACGCCGGTCGTCGAGACGCGGGATGCGGCCGACAATGCGGATTCTCCCGATATTTCTGGAAAACGCTCGGAGCTGCGCAGCCTCGAGGACACGATCACCGTCTCCGCCGAGAGCCGTCGCAAGATCGAGACGGAAATCGAGACGCTGCGCGCCGATCGCACGAAATTCAACGCCGCGCTGATCGAGGCGGCGCAGCGGGTCGGCGTGCTGGAGAAGCGCGTCGAGGAGGTCAGCGCCAAGCTCGAGGCCTCGGTGCGGAGCGAGCAGGCGCTGGTCAAATCACTCGCCAGCCGCCGCGCGCTGATCGGCGAGGTGCTGCTCGTGCTGCAGCGCATGGGGCGCAAGCCGCCGCCGGCGCTGCTGGCCAAGCCCGAGGATATATTGGAGAGCATTCGCGCCGCCATGCTGCTCGGCTCCGTGCTGCCGCAGATGCGCGCCGAAGTGGAGACGCTCAAGACCGACCTCTCCGATCTCATCGCGCTGCGTGGGCGCATAGAGGCGGAGAGAACGAGCCTCATCGCCGAGCTCGAGCATTTGAAGGAGGAGCGCGTCCGCCTCTCGGCTCTGGTGGAGACGCGGCAGAAGGCGCTGATGCTGGCGCAGAGCGCGCTGGATTTCGAGGCCGAGCGCGCGCGCAATCTGGCGTCCAAGGCGACGAGCCTCAAAGAGCTGATCGCCCGCATGGAGAGCGAGGTGGATGCGGCCAAGCGCGCGGCGGAAGCGGCGCGGCGGGCCGACGCGGAGCGCGCCGCGGCCGACGCCGCAATGTCGCTGGACAGCCGCGCCAAGGCGCTGGCGGCGCCCTTCAAGGACCCCGCCCGTCTCGCTCCAGCCGTCGCCTTCGCCGATCTGAAAGGTCGATTGGCGCTGCCTTCGGCGGGGAGCATCGTCAAGCGCTTCGGCGCCTCGGACGGCCAGGGCGCGACCGAGAAGGGCGTCTCCATCGCGGCGCGCGAAAACGCGGTCGTGACGGCGCCCAGCGACGGCTGGGTGGTTTTTGCGGGGCGCTACCGATCCTACGGTCAACTCTTGATCATCAACGCCGGCGCCGGCTATTATGTGACCTTGGCCGGAATGGACCAGATCTCCGTCGCCGTGGGACAATTCGTCCTCGCCGGCGAGCCGGTGGCGAACATGGGCGGCGGCGCCGTCAGGACTGCGGCGGCCATTGCTATCGGCGCGAAACAGCCCATTCTCTATGTAGAGTTTCGCAAGGACGGAACGTCCATCGATCCGGGCCCATGGTGGGCGAAGCCGGAACTTCAGAAGGTTGGCGGATGATGCGCAAGGCCTCATTGATCATAACGGGAATCGTCATCGGGGCGGGATGCGCCACGCTCGGACAGCATGCGCGCGTATTGATCGGCTCCCCGGCCTTCGCCGCCGCCGCCGACACGTATAAAAATCTGAGCCTCTTCGGCGATGTCTTCGACAAGGTGCGCGCCGATTATGTCGAGAGGCCCGACGAGCAGAAGCTCGTCGAATCGGCGATCAACGGCATGCTCACCTCGCTCGATCCGCATTCGAGCTACCTCGACGCCAAGGGCTTCAAGGACATGCGGACGCAGACCGAGGGCAAGTTCGGCGGCCTCGGCATAGAGGTGACGCAGGAGGACGGCCTGGTGAAGGTCGTGACGCCGATCGACGACACGCCCGCGTCCAAGGCCGGCGTCATGTCCGGCGATCTCATCTTCGCCATCGACGACGACAATGTGCAGGGGCTCTCGCTCAATCAGGCCGTCGACAAGATGCGCGGCCAGATCAACACGCCGGTGAAGCTCACCATCCTGCGCGGCAAGGACAAGGAGAAGATCGAGGTCAAGCTCACGCGCGCCGAGATCCATATCAAATCCGTGCGCTCGCATAAGGAGGACGAGGATATCGGCTATATCCGCATCTCCCAGTTCAACGAGGAGACCTCGGACGGGCTGCGCACCGCGATCCAGAAGTTCCAGCAGGAGATGCCGGGCGACAAGCTCAAGGGCTATATCGTCGATCTGCGCAACAATCCGGGCGGATTGCTCGACCAGTCGATCCAGGTGGTCAACAGCTTCATCGACCATGGCGAGATCGTCTCGACGCGCGGCCGCACGGCCGATGAGACGCAGCGCTACAATGCGCGGGCGGCCGGCGACATCTCGCGCGGCAAGCCGGTGGTCGTGCTCATCAATGGCGGCTCCGCCTCGGCGTCGGAGATCGTCGCCGGCGCGCTGCAGGACCATAAGCGCGCCACCATTCTCGGCACGCGCTCCTTCGGCAAGGGCTCGGTGCAGACCATCATTCCGCTCGGCGGCAATAATGGCGCGCTGCGCCTGACCACGGCGCGCTACTACACGCCGTCCGGCCGCTCGATCCAGGCCAAGGGCATCGATCCCGACATCAACCTGCTGCAGGACGTGCCGGACGAGCTGAAGGGCAAGGACGACACCAAGGGCGAGGCCTCGCTCAAGGGCCATCTGAAGAATGGCGAGGACGAGAAGAGCGGCTCGCAGGCCTATGTGCCGCCGGACCCCAAGAAGGACAAGCAGCTGATCGCGGCGGTCGAGATTCTGCACGGCAAGTTCAAGCCGCAGAGCGCCGCCGAGCAGTCGAAGCCGTCCGACTCGTCGAAGCCCAAGGCTTCTAACTGATCGACTTCCAACTGATCGATCGGGCGGAGAGGGCGCTTCCCTGTCCGCCCGTCGCGTCTCGTTCCGCAGGCCGTCATGATCGCGTTTTCGTCCTTAGCCAATCCCGCCGTCTTCCTGCGGCTGACGCAGCGCGTCCTGCCCTGGCTCGGCGGCGTGAGCGCGCTGCTCCTCGGCCTCGGCCTCTATCTCGTCTTCTTCGTCTCGCCGGCCGATTATCAGCAGGGTGAGACGGTCAAGATCATGTATATTCATGTGCCGGCCGCCTGGCTCGCCATGTTCGCCTATGTGGTCATGACCTCCGCCTCGCTCGGCGTGCTGGTCTGGCGCCATCCTCTGGCCGACGCCGCGCAAAAGACCGCCGCGACGCTGGGCGCCGCCTTCACCTTCATCTGCCTCGTGACCGGCTCGCTCTGGGGCAAGCCCATGTGGGGGACCTATTGGGTGTGGGACGCGCGTCTCACCTCCATGCTGATCCTCTTTCTGCTCTATCTCGGCCTCATCGCGCTGCGGCAGACGATGGAGGACAGCCCCCGCGGCGCGCGCATAGCGGCGATCATGACTCTGGTCGGCTTCGTCGATATTCCGATCATCAAATTCTCCGTCGATTGGTGGAACACGCTGCATCAGCCGGCCTCTGTGCTGCGCGCCGGCGGCCCCACCATCGCCGCCTCCATGCTGTGGCCGCTGCTCATCATGGCGCTCGGCGCGACGGCGCTGTTCCTGGCGCTGCATCTGATGGCGATCCGCAACGAGATTTTGCGCCGCCGCGTCGCGCGGCTGACGCTGCAGATCGCCGCCGCCGGAGAAGACGGCGGCGCTTCTGGACAATTGCTGGAGCCGGCGCAGTGAACGACGAGCATTGGGGCTATATTCTCCTGGCCTATGGCCTGACCGCCGCGACCATCCTCATCATCGCCTTTCGCATTCTGCTCGAGCATCGACGCCTTTCGTCCGAGCTGGCGCGGCTTGAGAAGAACGGTTCTGCCGCGCGAGGGGAGACGCTGTGAGCGCCGAAGAGTCCGCGCCGCGCAGCCGGCTGGCGCTGTTCCTGCCGCTCGTCGTCTTCGTGGCGCTGGCCGGCCTCTTTCTCGCGCGCCTCTTCGCGGGCGACGCCTCGCGCCTGCCTTCGGCGCTCATCGGCAAGCAGGCGCCGCAATTCACGCTTCCCGCCCTGCCGGGACTCGCGGGCGTCGGCGGCCTCACCGGCGACGATCTGCGCAAGGGCCGCGTCAGCGTCGTCAATGTCTTCGCCTCCTGGTGCGCGCCCTGCCGGGCGGAGCATGCGCAATTGCTGGCCCTCGCCAAGGATCCCGCGCTCGCGCAAAAGGGCGTCGCGCTCGCCGGCCTCGCCTATAAGGACGAGCCGGCCAATTCGCTGCGCTTCCTCGAGGAGGTCGGCAATCCTTTCGCGGCGATCGGAGTCGATCTCGCCGGGCGCGTCGCGATCGACTTCGGCGTCTATGGCGTGCCGGAGACTTTCATCATTCGCGGCGACGGCGCCATCGCCTATAAGTTCGTCGGGCCTTTGACCCGGCAGGCTCTGGAAGAGACCTTGCTTCCCGAGATCGAGAAGGCGCTCGCGAGCACGCGGGCCGCGGCGCTGGCCGACACGCAGAAGTAGGCTTCTATTAACCTTAACTTAACGTCGGCTGAGCCATTTTGGCTTTTGGCGGCGGGTCAGGATTCTCTGTCGCCCGCGCCATGTCGCGCGGTGCGCGGTCGAATGGCCGCGTCTGCGCGCGCTTCCGGCGCGTCGCGAATAATTGCTTGCGGATGAGCGCAAATTAAAAGGGTGATCGGCTTGCGCGCTATTATTCCGAGGGGGTTGCGAATGCGGTCGGCCGTGCTGCTGTCCGCCATCGCCGCCATCGCATTCGCGCAGGCCGTCGCGAGCTGGAGCCTGTTCGCCGGTCGCCTGGAGGCGACGCGCGATCCGAGATTGGCGGCGCTCTTCGTCGGGCCGGTTCTCATCGGCCTGCTCTGCATTCTCGGCGGCGTGGCCGTGCGCACGCGCATCGTCCGCCCGCTCGCCGCCGTCACCGAGGCGGTCCGCCGACTCGCCGATGGCGACACCTCCTATCGGCTCGAGATCGAGGATTGTTCCGAGAGCGTGCGGCGGCTCGCCGAGGCTTTCGTCAATCTTCGGCAAGTGATTCTCGCGCATCGCGCCAATGAGAATCTCATCGCCGAGGCCAACGCCACCCAGGCGCGCATCGTCCAGCTGCTCGGCGACGGGCTGGCCAAGATCGCCGAAAAGGATCTGAGCTATCGGCTGAACGACGAGTTTCCCGGCTCCTATCGCCGGCTGCAGACGGATTTCAACACCGCCGTCGGCCAATTGTCGGAGGCGATCGGCGAGATGGCCGACAGCACGCGGCTGCTGGGCGCCGGCATGCAGGAGACCGTCGCAGCGGCCGATGATCTGTCGCGGCGCACGGAGAGCCAGGCCTCGAATCTCGAGGAGACCGCGGCGGCTCTCGCGCAGATCACCGAGACGGTCACGCGAACGGCGGAGGACGCCGGCAATGCGCGGCAGATCGTCTCCAACATGAGCTCGGAGGCGCAGGCGAGCGGCGGCATCGTGCAGCAGGCCATCGGCGCCATGGGCGATATCGAGCAATCCTCGAAGAAGATTTCGCAGATCATCGGCGTCATCGACTCGATCGCGACGCAGACCAATCTTCTCGCGCTGAATGCGGGGGTGGAGGCGGCGCGCGCCGGCGAGGCGGGACGCGGCTTCGCCGTGGTGGCGGCCGAGATTCGCGATCTCGCGCGCCGCAGCGCCAAGGCGGCCAAGGAGATCGACACATTGATCTCGGTCTCCAATGCGCAGATCGGCCGCGGCGTCTCGCTCGTCGGCGATACGGGCGAAGCCTTGTCGCATATCGTCGAGGAGATCGCGCGCGTCAACGGCGTGGTGGCGGAGATCGCCGATCGCGCGCGCCAGCAGGCCGCCGCGCTGAACGAGGTGAATGGCTCTGTCCGCCAGATGGATATGATCACGCAGCAGAACGCGGCGATGGCGGAGCAGACTACCGCCGTCAGCCATGGGCTGAGCGAGAAGACCCGGCGGCTGATCGAGATGATCTCGCGCTTCCGCATCGCCCGCGACATGGACGCGCGCGCGAGTGGGCCGCGGCTCGTCGCCTCGGGCGGCGAAAGCGTCTACGAGCCGCGCCGCGTCGGAGCGCCCGACCGGCGCCACGGCGCGAGCGACCGTCGCAGCAGAGCCTGGACGGATTTTTGAACGCGCATGACAATGAGAGCGAAGCCATTCCTCCGCATCCTTCCGCGCCGCGCCGCTGTGGCGCTGGCGGCCGCGCTCGGCCTTTCGGCCTGCGCCAAGACGACGTTGGAGATAGAGCCGGCGCCGGTCGATCCGGCGCTCTTCGTCGGCGTCGATTGCGCGCAGCTCGTGGCGCGGCGCGCGCGCATCTCGCAGGCGCTGATCTTCGCCGGCTCGGCGCAGGATCAGCTCGCCGCGGACGATCGCACGCGCACGCTCGGCGTTCCGACGCCGATGGGCACGCCCTTCGACGACGATCGCGAGCCGCAGATCGCGCGGCTCAAAGGCGAGCTGCACGCGGTCAATGCGCAGATGGACGCGCAGCGCTGCGGACCCGACTTCCGATGACGCGAGAGGCGAAGCGGCGACGCGGCTGCAACGACCGGTTGTCCAGCGGATTGATTCTGGCGGAGCCATGCTATAGGGCTCGAATTGAGCGGCTGTCGCAAGTCAGCGTTTGGAGGTCGCCGTGACGCGTGTCGATCCGCCGTCCTCGCCGGGCGGCGACGCAGAGGCGCCCTCTCAGGGCGGGCTCGGCCCTATATCCATCGCCGAATGCCGCGAGCTCTCGCCGCAGCTGCGTCGCGATTTGGAGACGCTCGATTATGAGCTGCGCGGCGCCGCCAATCGCCTGCTGGCCGAGGTGGACGACGCCAAGGGTGACGGGGCGACCTTCCTGCGGGCGGCGACGACCGTGCTGCTGTCCGTCGCCGCAGGGCTGATGGAGACCGCTTCGGATCGCGCGCGCGAGCCTGTCGACGTCGGCGCGTTCAAGAACGCCGCCGAGGACGCAGCGCAATGGGCGAAGAGCCGCAAGCTGCGCGATCTGCTCGCCGACGACGATTGAGCGCGCGCGCCGCGCTCAGAAGAATTCCAGCTCGCCGGCGGGGTGATCCGTCCGTCCGTCGTCGTCGTGATCGCCGAGGCGCGCCGCCAGCTCCGCGAGCTTGACGCTGCGCGCCGCCGCGCCGCCGCAGACCTGCCATTCCGCCGGCGCGAGCTCCGCGAGGGCGCAGACGAAATCCGATAGTCCCGAGAGCGTCTGCTCGATCGAGTCGATCGCTTGCGCCGAGTGGATGAGCTCGTGCTTCTCTTCGATATTGCTCCATTCGACGCCGTCGACGAGGCAATGGAGGCGGTCCGTCTCCTTGGCCGCGTTGCGCAGCTCTGTGGCCAGCCGCGAGAGGACCTCGACCAGCGGTTGGGGTCGCTCATGCGCGCCGCAGGGCGAGGTCGTCTTCGGCTCTGTCATCAGAACAGCTCCAGTGAGCCCGCGGCCGGCAGCTTCGGCATGACGACCGGCGCCGGAGCGACGTTGGGCGTCGGGCCGGAGAGAAGGCTCTGCCGCGCGCGTCCCGAAACGGGCTCGTATTCGACGCGTCGCCCTCGGTCGCCGCCGAGATGCTCGGCGACGAGGCGGATGCCTTCGTTCCTCAGAAAGCGCTTCGCGAATTCGGCGTTGCGGGCGCCGATGTCCGAGAGGCCTTCCATCATGCGCGCGCCGCCGAACAGCTTTCCTTCGAGATGGTCGCGGCGCGCGCCCTTCTTCAGCAGGCCGTTGACGAGCAGCTCCATGAGATGCACGCCGTAACGCTCGGCCTCGCCATTGCGCGACGAGGTGAAGTCGCCGGGCAGGAGGAAGTGGTTCATTCCTCCGACGCCGGCGCCGGCGTCCCGGAGGCAAGCGGCGACACAGGAGCCGAGCACCGTCGCTAGGACGACGCTGGGATCGTCGACCACCCTATACTCGCCTTGGATGATGTGGACTCGTTTCATGGCTGCGTTCATTTGCGTCACGCGATTTTGCCGATGATCGCTTCGAGCGCTTTTTTGAGAGCCGGAACGGTGAAGGGCTTGGTGAGGAAGTTGTTGACGCCGAGCTTCACCGCATTCTCGAGCAACGCCTTGTCGGCGCGTCCCGTCAGCATGATGAAGGGGACTTTCTTGGTCGGATTGTAATTGCGGATCGCCTTCAGCAGGCCGAGCCCGTCGAGCTTGGGCATGTTGAAGTCGGAAATCACGAGATGCGCGGGAGTGGCCATCATGAATTGCAGGGCCTGCTCGCCGTCGCCGGCGAAAAAAATGTTGCGAACGCCGAGCTCCTCGAGACCGTCGCGAATGAGCATGCGGCTCGTGCTCGTGTCGTCCACGATCAAGACTCTCAACTGGTCGGCGATGGACATGGAATTCCCCCGTACTGTTACTGGTTCGTCGAAGTGAGGATATGGGCGGCGATGCGCTGCAGCGTGAGCTGCTTGCCGACGCCGCCGATCTCGAAGGCGGCTTTCGGCATGCCATAGACGAGCGAGCTCGCCTCGTCCTGGCCGATCGTCTCGGCGCCGAGCTGGCGCATGGCCAGCAGGCCTTGCGCGCCATCGCGGCCCATGCCGGTGAGGATCACGCCGAGCGCGTTGCGACCCGCGCTCTGCGCGACCGAATTGAACAGGACATCCACCGACGGACGATGCCCGTTCACCGCCTCCGCATTGGTGAGGCGGCAACGATAGCCGCCGGCGGCGCTCTTCACCACCTCGAGATGCGCGGCGCCGCCGGGCGCGAGATAGACGCGGCCGGGGAGGATCGGCGCGCCATCCGTGGCCTCGGCGACCTGCGGCTTGCACATGCGGTCGAGGCGCGCGGCGAAGCTCGCCGTGAACACCGGCGGCATGTGCTGGGTGACGATGGTCGGCGGACAATTCTCGGGAAAATGCGACAGTATGGTGAGCAGCGCCTCGACGCCTCCGGTGGAGGAGCCGATGGCGACGAGACGTCCGTCCGGCGCATAGCGCGATGCAGCGGTCGGCGCCTCGCGTCGCGACGCGGCGGGCTCGACGCGGACCGGCTCGCTGCGCAGCGGCTCGAGGCGGCCGATGGGAGAGGCGGCGATCGCCTTGATCTTCGCAGGCAGCTCGTCGAAAGAGCGCGGATCCTTGGACGACGGCTTGGCGACGCAGTCGAAGGCGCCGATCTCGAGCGCCTTGATCGTCGTCGAGGCGCCGCGCTCCGTCACGGTCGAGACCATGATGACGCGCGTCGGACGCAGTCGCATGATCTTCTCGAGAAATTCGAGGCCGTTCATATTCGGCATCTCGACATCGAGCGTCACCACATCGGGATCGAGCGTCTTGATGGCCTGCCGCGCCTCCAGCGGATCGGCGGCCTCGCCGACGACGGAGATCGCGGGATCACGACAGAGCGTCGCTGCGATGAGGCCGCGCATGGTTGCGGAATCGTCGACGATCAGCACACGAACAGACATCTTACGAAATTCCTCTGGAGCGAAGCCGATAAGTGGTGACGCCGTCATATTCGAAGGCGGATGTGGCCGCGCCGGACACGCGCTCGGAATGGCCGATGTAGAGACGCCCCTCTGGATTGAGGAGAGGAACGAAGCGGCTCCATATGTTCTCTTGCGTCTTCTCCTCGAAATAGATCACCACGTTGCGGCAGAAGATCGCGTCGAAGCGGCCGCTCATCGGCCAATGTCCGATGAGATTGAGCTCGCGGAAGGAGACGAGCGAGGCGAGCTCTTCCGTCACGCCCCATTCGTCGCGGCCGCCGCCGAGCGGCGTGAACCAGCGGCTGCGCAGATGCGACGGCACAGCTTCCATTATGTCGCGGCCATAGACGCCATTGGCGCCGGCGGCCACCATGTTCGGATCGATATCTGTGGCGAGAACCTTGACGTCGAGATCGGCCGCGTCCGGTATGACGGAGAGGATCGACATGGCGATCGAATAAGGCTCCTGGCCATTGGAGCAGGCCGCCGACCAGATGCGCAGTCGCGCGCCCTTGCGCACGGCGGCGGCGCGCTTGGCCAGCACATTCTCCTCGAGATGCTTGAAGTGATGCGGCTCGCGGAAGAAGCGCGTCACATTTGTGGTGAGCGCGGCCATCATCTTCTGCCGCTCGTCGACGCCTTCCTGGCTGACGATCAGCGCGCAATAGTCGCGAAAGTTCTCGAGGCCGAGGCTGCGCAGCCGCTTGGCCAGACGCGAGTAGACCAGCGTGGCTTTCGCGTCGGGAAGATAGATGCCGGCGTCCTCGTGCAGGATCGAGGCGATGCGCCGGAAATCCTCCTGAGTCAGCAGGAATTCCCCAGGGACGAGCGGAGCCGAGGCGAGTTGGCGGGTTTTCATGCGGCTGCTTGCGATTCTATCTGGAGTGGCGGCCCACGCGAGGCGTGGCGCGATGCTGGCGTCGAGGCGAACTATTCCGCCGCCACAGGCATTTCGGCGACGATCATATCGGCGCGCGGCCGCGCGACGATCGCATCGACGTCGAGAATGAGCGCGACGCGGCCGTCGCCGAGGATCGTCGCCGCCGCAATGCCATGCACATGGCCGTAATTGGTCTCGAGGCTCTTGATGACGACCTGGCGCTGACCCTGGATGGCGTCGACGAGCAGCGCGCATTTGGCGCCGCTCTCCGACTCGACGAGAAGCGCGACCTGCGACGTCGGCTCGATCGGCTCGTCGCGATAGAGCAGCACGGCGCCGACATCGATCAGCGGCGTGAAAGTGTTGCGCGTGGCGATGACACGCGAGCCAGTGCCGAGCTCGTGCACGCTCTCCTTCTTGGGCTGCAGCGTTTCGATGATCGCCGTCAACGGAATGACCAGAGTCTGTCCGCCGACTGTGACGACCATGCCGTCGAGCACGGCGAGGGTGAGCGGCAGGCTCATCGAGAATGTGGAGCCGCGGCCGGGAACGGAGGAGATGGAGATGCGGCCGCCGAGCGCTTGAATCGCGCGCTTGACCACATCCATGCCGACGCCGCGCCCGGAGATGTTGGAGACGGAGGAGGCGGTGGAGAAGCCGGGCAGGAAGATGAGATTGTCGATCTCATCGTCGGTGAGATTGGCCTCCGCCGGTATGAGTCCCTTGGACACCGCGATCTGACGCACGCGCGCGCGATTGATGCCGGCGCCGTCGTCGGCGACCTCTATGACGATGCGGCCCGAGCGATGCGTCGCCGAGAGTCGCAGCGATCCTTCCTCGGGCTTGCCGGCGGCGATCCGGTCTTCCGCTTTCTCAATGCCGTGATCGACGGCGTTGCGGATCATATGGGTGAGCGGATCGGTGAGGCGCTCGATGACAGTCTTGTCGACCTCTGTCGTCTCGCCGTCCATGACGAGGCGCACGGCCTTTCCGGTCATCGACGCGACCTCGCGCACCGTGCGCGACATGCGCTGGAACACCGGCTTCACCGGCTGCGCGCGAATGGCCATCACGCTGTCCTGAATGTCGCGCGTCAGCTGCTCGAGCTCGTCGAGGCCGATCACGACCGAGGAGGCGCGCGAGAGGCCGGCCTCGGAGACGCGCTGCGACAGCATCGCCTGATTAATGACCAGCTCGCCGACGAGATTGATGAGGCGATCGACGCGATCGAGATCGACGCGGATCGTCGCCTGCACCGAGCCGGAGCCGTCGCCCTTGGCCGCTTCCGCCTTCGCTGCGGCGGGATGATCGTCGCTCGGCGCGGCGAAGGGCGCCGGCGCAGGATCGATGGCGACGCTCGCCTGCTTGGGCTCCGCGACGGCGACGGGCTCCTCGGGCGCCTCATGCGGCTCGAGCGATTCCTGCAGAGCCTCGAGCAGCTTGCCGACATCCGCCGTCTCGACCGAAAGCTCGCAATCCCATTCAACGAATTCGAACACCTCGCGCACCTGCGCTTCGGAAGCGCTCGTCGTCAGACGAATCGTCCAGCTGAGATAGGCGCCTTCCGGGTCGAGCTCCGTCAGCAGCGGAATCTCCGATATGTCGCATTCGACGCTCATCTCGCCGAGGCTGCCGAGCTCGCGCAGCAGGCGCAGCGACTCGTTGGCCTTGGCGTAGAGGCCGGCGCTCGGCTTGAACCGAACGATGAAATCCTGCGTCGCCGGCGCTTCCGGCTCGCCGAGGTCGAAGATGGAATCGAGCGAGATGCAGACAGGCTGGAAATCGAGCGCCTCGACGCTGACCTTGCCATCATCGTCGCCATGTCGCGGAGCGCCGCCGAGCAGAGCGCTGAGCTCGTCCGCGATGACCTTCACCGCGCCGGCGTCGGCGCTGCCGCCTTCGCGCGCGGCGCGAACGAGATCGGCGAGCACGTCGGATGCGCGCAGCAGAGTCTTGGTGACGGCCGGCGTCGCGGCGAGCTTGGCGGACCTTATGAGATCGAGCGTGGTCTCGAAGACATGAACGAATTCCACGAGCTCGTCGAAGCCGAAGGCGCCCGCGCCGCCCTTGATCGAGTGAACGGCGCGAAACACGGCGTTGACGGTCTCGAGGTCGTCGTCTCCATCCTCCATTCGGAGCAGCCCGCTCTCCAGCTCGACGAGCTGCTCCTCACATTCTTGGAAGAATGTCTGCTTGATGGCGGCCATCGGATCCACGGGCGATCTCCCTTGCAACGCTACGCTCTACACAGCCACGCGGCGAATCGCGTCCACGAGCTTCACAGGATTGAACGGCTTGACGATCCAGCCGGTCGCGCCGGCCCGGCGCGCGCGGTCCTTCTTCTCGCCGTCGCTCTCGGTCGTCAGCACCAGAATCGGAACGCCGCGATGCTTCTCGTGCCGGCGCACGCCTTCGATGAAGCCGAACCCGTCCATCCGCGGCATGTTGATGTCGGTGACGATGACATCGGGCGTCTCCTTCTCGAGCACCTCCAGCCCATGCACTCCGTCTTCGGCCTGCACGACGCTGAAGCCCGCTTCGGACAGGGCGAGCATCAGCATCTCGCGCATGGTTCGAGAATCGTCGACGGTCAGAATAGTCTTGCTCATTTCGTGCTTTCCTGTTCGGAAATATCGGTGAAGGGAATGCCGAGCGTCTCCAGGGCGTCGAGGAGAGGCTCGGACGGATGGACGACATTCAGGGGCAATCCATCCGCCGTCCATGTCGCATGCGCGGACAGCAGGACTTGGATGCATTGCGCGCCGACCTTGGCGACGCTCGAGGCGTCGATCATCAGCGGATTGCCGCGCGCGTGCAGAAGCTCCGTGGCGAGCGGAGAGGTCGCGCGAATGTCGAGGATCTCGGGTAGGCTGACAGTGACCATCGGCTCGTCTCTATGTCGTTGCGAGGGAGGGCGAGGCTATGGCTCAAGCCGCGTCGAGAACCGGCTCCGGCAGAAGATTCTGAATGGTCAGCACGCTGATCATCTCGTCGCCCGCGGCGACGACGCCCTTCACGAATGTCCGTGCGATCTCGGAGGCGACCTCGGGAGTCGGCTGAATCGCGTCCTGCGTCAGCGTCAGAATATTCGACACGGCGTCGACCAGAAGGCCGACGACCTGTCCGGCCGATTGCACGACGATGACCGCATGACGCGCCGTCGGCTCGCTCTGCATCAGGCCGAGACGCGTGGCGAGATCGATGACCGGCAGCACGGCGCCGCGCAGATTGATGACGCCGCGCACGAAGCTCGGCGCATGCGGCAAGGGCGTCGCCGGCGTCCAGCCGCGAATCTCGCGCACCGCCATTATGTCGATGCAGAAAGTCTGGGCGCCGATGTGAAAGGCGATGAACTCCTTCGCCTCATTCGTCGCCACGCGGGAAAACGTCTCGGCCATGATCAGAACTCCTCCCAGCCTTCCTCGACCTGCGCAGGCTGCTCTTTCGGAAGCGCGCCGCCACGCGTCGTGACGCGCCGCGGCTGCGCCGGCGCTTTGTTCGTCGAAAGCGGCTTTTGCCGCTTGGGCGCAAAAGCCGCGGGGTCGCCACGCTCGCCGAGATCGAAGGCGGCGACGGAAGTGGCCAGCCGCTCTATGTCGCTCTTCAAGCCATGGCTCGCGGCGGTCGTCTCCTCGACCATTGCGGCGTTCTGCTGCGTGAACTGATCCATTTGGGCGACGGCCGTGTTGACCTCGGCGAGCCCTGTCGCTTGCTCGCGCGCGCCATTGGCGATCTCGACCACCACCTTATTGGCCTCGACCACCTGATCGACGATGCGATCGAGCGACTTGCCGGTCTGCGCCACCAGAGCCACGCCATCTTCGACCTGCGAGGAGGATGTCGAGATGAGGCTCTTTATTTCGCGCGCGGCATCCGCCGATCGTTGCGCGAGCGCACGCACCTCGGAGGCGACGACGGCGAAGCCGCGTCCCGCCTCGCCCGCGCGCGCCGCCTCGACGCCCGCGTTGAGCGCGAGAAGATTGGTCTGAAAGGCGATCTCGTCGATGACGCCGATGATCTGCCCGATTTGGCGCGAGGAGGTCTCGATGCGCCCCATGGCCTCGATCGCATTGCGCACGATCTCGCTGCTGCGCGTGGCGTCGGCCTGCGCCTCCGAGACGACGCCGGCCGCGCGCTGCGCGCCATCCGATGTCTTATGCACCGTCGCGGTGATCTGCTCGAGCGCCGCGGATGTCTGCTCGAGGCTCGCCGCTTGCTGCTCCGTGCGCTGCGCCAGCGCATCGGCCGCTCCGGCGATCTCGCCGGTCCGCGAGGTGAGGCCATCTATATGGCCGAGCATATCCGCGAAGGCGCCGCGCAGCTTGTCGAGCGCGACATTGTAGCAATGACGGATCTTCTCGTAATCGGACGAGAAAGGATCGTTCAGCCGGTGCTTGAGATTGCCGACCGCGAGACGCTCCAGCCCTTCCGTGAAGGATTTCATGAAGAATTCATGCGCCGCGACATAGCCGTGCGACTCGGCGTCCTGCGCTGCGCGGCGCTCGGCCGCTGCGCGCTGCTCCGCGCTCGCCGCGTCGGCGCGGCGACGAACGTCGCTCTGCAATGTGGCGCGAAGATTTTCCAGCGCGTCGAAGACGGCGCTCAGCTCGCCGCTCTTGCCGCTGCTTGCGACCGGAGTCTCGAGATCGCCATTGCGAATGCGATCGAGCGTGGCGACGAGGGCCGTCGCCGGACGGGATATGCGGCTCGAGATCACGCGATAAGCGGCGATCGCGCCGATGAGCGACACGCTCGCTCCAGCGGCTCCCCATAATGGATCGAAGGAGGCTCCGCCCTGCAGCAGGCGCGGACCGAGCGAAACTATGGGTCCGATCGCGATCCCGATGACGGGCGCAACAAGTGTCGCGTATATCTTCACCGCTCTGCCCCCGCTGCTGATGTAACGACGATCGGCTTCCGCCGTGACGGACGACCTCGTGATCGCTAGGCAGGCGAAAGGACGCGAGGTCCCGTCACGCGCGCATGGCTCTCGCGCGGAGAGCGGAGTCGCGTTGGTTCGACTGATCGTGCGGAAGGAGGCGCCCCCGACGGGGACATGCCGGATCGCCGGCATATCGAGGCAGCTTCATGCTTTTGACCGATGCTCGAACGGTCAACCCGATATGCTCAAAGCCTAGCGATGGGCAGTTAAATCTTCATTAGCGGGCAATAGAGGGCGTCCGCCGCAGGCGGGCGCCATGATTCGAGACAATGGACACGCCGCTGCGCCGAAAATTCGGCGCATCGCTCCACCGATGGATCAGGCCACGCGATGCGCGGGAATATAAGGCGTGACGCGCGGCGAAGCGCTCGCAATGTCGCTCTTGTGACGAGCGTCCAGCGCGGCGACCGAGGGCTTGTGCATCGCCGGCTCGCTCGCTTGACCATTGGAGCTGTCATAAATGCTCGACAGCTCGCCGATGAACCGTTCCATGGCTTTCAACGCCTGATACTCGGGAATCTGTGTGAGCTGTTCGATCATCTGCTCGCGAAGCTGCTTCAATTCATTGATCGGGTGCATTGTGGAGTCTCCCAGGAACGGCGGGTCGTTAAGAAATTAGTAATCAAATCTGGTGCGAGCCTTACGCCGTCCCTGCGCTACTCATTGAAGTGAATAGTACGGGCCGCTCATTCGCAGCAGCAATTTCTCATTGTGCGGCCAGCGGCCCTTCATCCGGCAGCCGGCGTCGACGCCATTTTGCCATATCACATTGGCCGAGAGCAGCGCGCCCAACTGATCGTCATAGAGAATGATGGAGCGGGGCAGCGGCACGCGCTGGGCGAGGCGCAGCCGAATGCCGCCGCCCGTTCGGTTTCGATAGAGAAATTCCGTCAAAAAGCGTTCATCGCCGTCGAGAATCTTGCCGGATTGCAAATGCACCGGACGCCGCGCCTCCCGGCGACGCTCGATGAAGGACGGCGGCTCTTCCACGACGACCGAATAAGTGACAACGCCCTCGCGCGGGAGCACGCGCGACGTGACCGAGCGAAGCCATGCGCCCGCGCCCATGTCCCGCGCTTTCATGCCATTCAAAAGCGGCTTGATCGCATCTCGTCTCGTCAACTCCAACGCCCCTCTGTCAGTCGCGCCGAACATCTCGAGACGTCGAGATCTCCGTCGGCGCATGAAAGATAGGAGCGCGATATTATTTCAAGGTTAACCGTTTTCACCGAAAGCTTCACTCGCGCGCAGCCGACAGCCTCACGCAAGCCTCGAGACTTCTAATCCCGGCGTCTCACGGATATGAAGGAATGACAGATGACGGCGAGCGCGCTTTTCAACACGTCGGTTATGGGCATGTCGGCGCAGACCACGGCGCTCAGCGCGGTCGCGGAGAACATCTCGAACTCGAATACAGTCGGCTATAAAGAGGCGACCACTCAATTCCAGACGATGCTGACGAGCTTTCAAGGCGGCAATGACGCCGACGGCGGCGTCAGCGCCAGCAATGTCATCGAAGTCACCAAATCCGGCACCACGCTCAGCACGACGTCGGCGACCGATCTCGCCATTCAGGGCGATGGGTTTTTTGTCGTCAGCGACAGCACCGGAAACAGCTACCTGACGCGCGCGGGCTCTTTCCTTCCCGACTCGCAAGGTCGGCTCGTCAATACCGCCGGCTATTATCTCATGGGCTACAGCTCATCGGCCGCCTCGGCGCCGACGGATCCCTCTGGACTCACCGCCGTCACCATTCCCTATGGCAAGGAGATCGGCACGGCTTCGACGACGGGCTCGTTGACCGCCAATCTTCCCTCCACCGCCTCGACGATCGCCGCCGCCGATCTGCCTTCCGCGAACGCATCGACGTCGACCTACACGGATAAGACCTCCGTCACCGCCTATGACAATCTCGGCAATGCGGTGGCGCTGGACGTCTACTTCTCGAAGACGTCCTCCAATACTTGGGAAATGTCGGTCTACAACGCCGCAGACGCGACGAGCGGCGGATTCCCCTATTCGTCCGGGCCGATCACCACTCAGTCGCTCACCTTCTCCTCCACCGATGGAAGCATCACCAGCGGCTCGAGCGCTTCGATCGACGTGCCGAATGGCTCCACGCTCGCGCTCGATCTCAGCGGGCTGACCCAGCTCGGATCTTCCTTCTCGGTCTCCAATCCGACGATCAACGGCAACGCCGCCTCGCAAGTCAGCAGCGTCAGCATCGCCAAGGATGGCACGCTCAGCTATGTGCTCGGCAACGGCAAGTCGGTGTCCGCCTATAAGATTCCGCTCGGCACCGTCGCGAGCCCGAGCAATCTGCAGGCGCTCTCCGGCAACACATTCGCCGTCACCAAGGAATCCGGCGCGGCCTATCTCGGCGACGCCAATTCGGGAAGCATGGGCTCGATCGCATCCGATCAGCTCGAGGGCTCCACTGTCGATCTCGCGACCCAATTGTCGAACATGATCGTCGCGCAGCGCTCCTTCACTGCGAACAGCCAGGTTTTCCAGGTCGCTTCGGAAGTGATGCAAGTGCTGAACAATCTGAAATAAGCGATATAAAAAGATAGGCGGTCGCCATGTCACTCAC
Source organism: Methylosinus sp. LW4 (assembly GCF_000379125.1). Classification (NCBI taxonomy): domain Bacteria; kingdom Pseudomonadati; phylum Pseudomonadota; class Alphaproteobacteria; order Hyphomicrobiales; family Methylocystaceae; genus Methylosinus; species Methylosinus sp. LW4. The sequence continues at coordinate 425,192 of NZ_KB900626.1, forward strand.
GAATGCCGGAGCGATCGCCAATCAATCGCTCGGAACGATCGCCGCGCAAATAAATGTCGTGTCACGCAACATAGCCGGAGTGAATGTCTCCGGCTATGCGACCAAGACCGCTCTGGTTTCCACGACCTCCAATGGCGGCGTGCAGATCGATGGCGTCGCGCGCGCCACCAACGCCGCTCTCGTTCAAAACTCTCTGCAGGCGACGGCGACGCAGGCCTCGGCCGCGGCGTTGTCTTCCGGCTTCGATCAGATCGATCAAGCGCTCGGGCTCTCCTCCGGCACGGCGTCCGACACAACCACGAATCGGTCTCCGGCGTCTCTGCTCTCGGCGCTGAAGAGCGCATTGCAGAGCTATAGCGCCTCGCCCTCGAGCACGACCGTCGCGCAAAACGTGCTCTCGAGCGCCAAGGCGGTGGCGCAGGCGCTCAACACTGCGGATTCGACCGTGCAGCAATTGCGCACGCAGGCCGACGGCGAGATCGCGTCCTCAGTGGCCAATATCAACTCGATCCTGTCGCAGTTTCAGCAGGTCAACGCCGACGTCGTCGCAGGCACGCAAGCCGGGCGAGACGTCTCTTCCGCGCTCGACCAGCGCGAATCTCTTCTCAAGTCGCTGTCGTCCGAAATCGGCGTCACCACGGTCACGCGCGCCAATAATGATATGGTGATCTACGCTGACGGCGGCGCGACGCTCTTCGAGACGACGGCGCGATCGGTGACGTTTCAGCCGACCGGCGCCTACACGGCCTCGACGACTGGCAATGCTGTCTATGTCGATGGCGTGCCTGTGACGGGCGCATCCGCGTCGATGGCGATTCAATCCGGCAAGCTGCAAGGCCTCACGCAGCTTCGCGACGTCGTCGCGCCGCAATATCAAAGCCAGGTCGACGAAACTGCGCGCGGGCTGATCGCCGCTTTCGCAGAGAGCGATCAATCTGGATTCGGAACCACGGCGCCGGGGCTGTTCACCTACTCTGGCGCGACGTCCGTGCCGAGCGCGAGCGTCGTGCCGGGCCTCGCGGGCCAGATCATCGTCAATCCGAATGCCGATCCGAGCCAGGGCGGCAATCTCGACAGGCTGCGCGACGGCGGCATTTCCGATCCGACCAACGCCGCCTATCTCTACAACACCACCGGCGCCGCGGGCTACACGGATCGCATAAATCAGCTCGTCGCATCCTTCTCGACAACGCAGAGCTTCGATCCTTCCTCTGGTCTCGGCTCCAGCCTGTCTCTCCAGGATTATGCGACCTCCTCCCTCGGATGGTTCGAGGCGCAGCGCCAGCAGGCGAAGGACACCGAATCCTATCAGTCGACGCTGCTGTCGCAGACGACCGACGCGCTCTCCAATGCGACCGGCGTCAATCTCGACGAGCAAATGTCGAAAATGCTCGATCTGGAAAATTCCTATCAAGCGTCGGCGAAGCTCATCTCGGCGATAGACGCCATGTATACCGCGCTCTTTCAGGCGGTCTGACGAACGGACGGACAAATGGTCTCGATCACTTCGACCCAATCGCTCACCAACGCGTTGCGACGGTCCGTTCTCGACGTTCAGACGCAGCTCTCGAAGACTCAATCGGAAGTCTCGACTGGACGCCTCGCGGATATCGGCCTTGGTCTCGGCTCGGCGATACAGCAGGACTATTCCTACGGCTTTCACGCCGATGACCTCGCGGCCCTGACCGCGAGCAATAATGTGATCACGACGCGCCTCAGCGCGACGGATACGGCCCTCGGCTCGATCGCCAGCACTGCCCAGAGTTTTTTGCAGACGCTGGTGAGCGCGCAATCTGGCGCCGGCAGCGATCCCGGCGCCATAAAGGGCTATGCGGAGACTGGCCTGAAGTCGCTGATCTCCGCGCTCGACACCAGCGTCGACGGCGTGCAGATATTCGGCGGCGTCAACACCGGCGTCGCGCCGCTCGCGGATTATTTCTCCACTCCGACGTCCACCGCCAAGCAGTCCGTCGATCAGGCCTTCTTCGGCGCCTTCGGAATCGCGCAGGGAGACTCTGGGGCGAGCGCGATCACCGATCAGCAGATGCAGACCTTTCTCTCGGGGTCATTCGCCGATCTGTTCTCTTCGTCGGGATGGAGCAGCAATTGGTCGAGCGCGACGAATGAGACGGCGACGAACAGAATCTCCTTGTCGCAGACATCGGAGACCTCTGTGTCCGCCAACGCGACAGCTCTGCGCCAGCTCGCTCAGGCCTATACTATGGTCGCCGATCTCGGCGTCGATTCTCTGAGCAGCTCCGCATATCAACAGATTCTCAAGACTGCATCGGCGACAATGTCCGACGCTATCTCTGGGTTGACCAGCCTGCGAGCGACAGTCGGCGTGATGCAGAAGGGAGTCTCGGATGCGAACGACTCGCTTTCTGCGCAACGCGACATGATCACGACGCAGATCGGCTCTCTCGAAAACGTCGACCCATATGAGGCGTCGACGCGGCTGAACAATCTGACCACTCAGCTCGAGACGTCGTACACGTTGACCGGAAAGATTCAGCAGCTCACGCTGTCGAAATATATCTGAGCGCACGAATGACCCGAAGAGAACCGCATGTATCGTAATGTCTATGCTCAGACGGTCGAAGACTCCCCCGCCGTGGCGCGTGGCCGAGAGCGCGCCCTGCTCGAGCGGGCGATCCGGCTGCTCGCGGTCGCCAAGGTCAAAGGTGTGCGGAGCAGCGAGTCTTTCGAGGCGACAGCGAACATGCGCCGCATCTGGACCGTGTTCATCGAGGATCTCGGCAGCGATGGAAACGCGCTTCCCGAGGCTTTGCGCGCATCGCTCATCTCGATCGGCCTATGGATTCTTCGCGAGCTCGAGGCGATCGACTGCGGCAGGTCGGACAATTTCGACGGCGTCATCGAAATCAATCAGATGATCGCCGATGGGCTGAGCTGAGGGCGGCATGAATATTTCGTTACGGCGGGGCGAAAAGCTCTATCTCAACGGCGCAGTGATTCGCGCCGACCGAAAAGTCTGCATCGAGCTGCTCAATGACGTGACCTTCCTGCTCGAAAATCATGTCATGCAGGCGAAGGATGCGACCTCGCCATTGCGACAGCTCTACTTCGTCGTGCAGCTGATGCTGATGTCGCCGAACGACACTGCGGCGGCGTTAGACATGTGCCGCAGCATGCTCGCTTCGCTCACCGCCGCTTTTCCCGATCCGCGAATCCTCAACGGGCTGGCGCTCGCCGCGAAATATGTGGAGGACAAGCGCATGTTCGACGCGTTGAAGACGATCCGCACGCTGTTCCCATTCGAGTCCGAGATATTGGCGCCGAGCGCGGCGCAGGACAGCGGCAAAGCAGCCTGAGGAGGGCGATACAGTGACTGTGACCTCGACGACCTCCGTCACCAATGCGACCGCGACGTCGAGCACGAGCTCGAGCTCGTCGTCGTCTTCTAGCAGCTCGACGCAGACGCTGGGCTACGATCAGTTTCTCACTCTTCTCGTCACAGAGATGAAGTATCAGGATCCCACCAAGCCGATGGATCCGACCGAGACGGTTTCTCAGCTCGCGTCGTTTTCGTCGGTCGAGCAGGCGGTCAAGACAAACACGACGCTGACCTCGATCTTGAACTCCAATCTGCTCACGCAGGCCAGCTCTTTCATCGGCAAGACAGTGTCGTCTTCCGACGGCTCCACCTCGGGCGTCGTCTCCTCGGTGTCGACATCGAGCTCTGGCGTAACTGCGACGCTGACCGATGGTTCGACCATTTCGCTCGGGTCGGGCGTCACGGTGAGCGGATGAACGAGGCCGACGCGCTCGAAATCATGCAGCGCGCTATCTTCACCGTGCTCATCGTCTCAAGCCCGGTCGTCGGCGCCGCAATGGCGGTCGGCATCGTGATCGCGCTGCTTCAGGCCCTCACGCAGGTCCAGGAAATGACCTTGACCTTCGTGCCGAAGATCATCGTGATCTTCGTTGCGCTCGGTCTCTCCGCGCCATTCGTCGGCGCGCAGATTCAAGCGTTCACCGATTATGCGTATTCGCGTATCGAGAAGGGATTCTGAAGGCGGCAGCGCCCGCGACGTCGCGGGGCGCCGCTAGGAGCGAAACATGACCGACGTCGCATTGGCAGGGGGCGCATCCGAGGGACGCGCGAAGGACGTCGGATTCGCTCTGGCGATCATCTTCATCCTCTGCATTTTCTTCCTGCCGATCCCGCCATTCCTCATCGACATCGGTCTCGCATTCTCCATTGCGCTCGCCGTGCTGATATTGATGGTGTCGCTCTGGATCCAGAAGCCGCTCGAATTCTCCGCCTTTCCGACGATTCTCCTCGTCGCGACGATATTGCGTCTCTCGCTCAACATAGCGACGACCCGCCTCATTCTCGGACATGGCGCGGAGGGAACCGCGGCGGCAGGATATATCATCGCCGGCTTTTCCAAATTGGTGATGAGCGGCGACTTCGTTATCGGCCTGACGGTCTTTGCTATCATCGTAACGGTTAATTTTTTGGTTATCACCAAGGGCGCGACTCGTATTGCCGAGGTCGGCGCGCGTTTCACGCTCGATTCGATTCCCGGCAAGCAAATGGCGATCGACGCCGATCTTTCGGCGGGGCTGATCGACGAGAAGCAAGCGCAGCTGCGGCGCCGTGAGCTGGAAGAGGAGAGCTCCTTCTTCGGCTCCATGGATGGCGCGTCGAAATTCGTGCGCGGCGACGCGATCGCTGGCCTGGTCATTCTCGCGGTCAATATTTTCGGCGGCATCGTCATCGGCGTCACGCGTCACGGCATGCCTTTGTCGAACGCCGCCGATGTGTTCACCAAGCTTTCGGTCGGCGAAGGTCTCGTCTCGCAAATCCCGGCGCTCATCGTCTCGCTGGCGGCAGGTCTGCTCGTGTCCAAGGGCGGCACGCGCGGATCGACCGAGCAGAACATCGTTCGTCAGCTCGGCAATTATCCGAAGGCGCTCTATGTCGCCTCGTCGCTGCTGTTCGTGCTCGCGATGATGCCGGGGCTTCCGCTCACACCCTTCATGATGCTCGGCGGCGCGATGGCGTTCGTCGCCTATTCCATGCCGAAGCAGGCGGCGAAGCTCCGCGCCAGCGAGCAGGCGAAGAAGGCCGAGGACGATAGGCGCGCGCAGGCGGAGGCGAAGGATTCTATCCGCGAATATTTGAAGACGCCCGGGGTCGAGCTCTGTCTCGGCAAGCAGCTGTCCGCCCGCCTGCTGATGTCGCAGGACGAGCTCGCGCATCGCGTCGGCAAGATGCGTCGCAATTTTGCTCGCCAATACGGATTCGTGATTCCCGAGATCAAGCTCACCGATGATCTCGCGCTGAAGCAGAAGAGCTATCAGATCAAGATTCATGGGACCGTCGTTACCACGCAGGAATTGCAGCTCGGCCAGCATCTCATCATCGTCGGGCAGGGACGCCAGCCGGATTTGCCGGGCGATGAGACCGTCGATCCCGCGTTCGGTCTCAAATCCTTCTGGATCCCCGATGCGCTCGTCGCCGAGGCGCGTCGCGAAGGGTTCGAGCCTGTCGATCCGATCTCGGTGCTGCTGACGCATCTTTCGGAAGTGCTGCGCAACAATCTCTCGCAGCTCTTGTCCTATCGTGACGCGCGCATGCTGCTCGATCGTCTCGAGCCGGAATACCGCAAGCTGATCGAGGAGATGGTGCCCAATCTCATCTCGAACTCCGGCCTGCATTCCGTGCTCAAGCTGCTGCTCGCAGAACGTGTCTCGATCCGCAATCTCGATCTAATTCTCGAGGCGGTCAGCGAGGTGGTTCCCTATGCACGGCGCGCAGAGCCGATCGTCGAGCATGTGCGTACGCGCCTCGCGCCGCAGATTTGCGGCGAGATAGCGGTGAATGGCACGCTCGGCGTGCTGCGTCTCGGCGCGCGTTGGGATCTGTTCTTCCATGAGAGCCTGCGGCGTGACGCCAAAGGCGAGATCGTGGAGTTCAACGCCGATCCGTCGCTCATCGAGCAATTCGGCCAGGAGGCGGGGGTTGCAATTCGCGAACGTATAGAGCGCGGAGACATATTCGCGGTGGTGACGACGCCGGAAGCGCGGCCTTATGTGAAGATGATCGTCGGCCGTCTCTTTTCGGCGCTTCCTATTCTATCGCATCTCGAGATCGCGCGCGGCGTCGAGATCAAATCGCTCGGGACGATTTCGTGACGGGGCTGACGAGCGTCGTCACGACGCTCTTCGTGCTGTTCTGCAGGATCGGCGGCTGCATCGTGACGATACCGGGCTTCGCGAGCCAAAGGGTGCCTGTGCGCGCGAGGCTGTTCATCGCGATCGGCTTGACGGTCGCATTGGCGCCCGCGCTCGCCGACGTCGTCACGCCTGTGGTGGCGAACGCCACGCCGGGCGGCGTTCTCTTCGTCGTCCTCGGGGAGCTCGTCATCGGCGTGCTGATCGGTTCGATGGCGAGGCTCTTCTTCTTCGCGCTGGAGACGATGACGACGGCGGCCGCGATGACGACCGGGCTCGGAAATATTTTGGGAGCGGCGATCGAGGAAAGCGAGACGCTGCCGGCGATGAGCTCCTTCATCATGCTCGGCGCCACGACGCTGATTTTTGTGATGGATCAGCATTGGGAGATGATACGTGGCCTCTTCGCCTCCTATTCCGCTATTCCCGTGAGGGACGGAATGCCGGCGGATGGCTTGTTGCGGGAATATTCGAATGTGCTGTCGCAGTCGTTTTTGCTCGCGCTGCGCATCAGCAGTCCGTTTCTTTTGTTCGGCTTCATCGTCAATCTGGCCTTCGGCTTTCTCAATCGCATGACGCCGTCGGTGCCTGTTTATTTCGTTTCGACGCCGCTGCTGATCGGGCTCGGCATCTATTGGTTCTATGTGATGGCGGATGATTTCTTCACGGCTTTCGCCTCAGCGTTCGGCGCTTGGCTCTTGTCGGGATAATGGCGATGAATTGGAAAAATCAGCGGCGGATTCTCGCAGTTCATGAGCAATTGCATCGCATAGAGGTGGGACGCCTGTCTCGGCTCGAGCGCAGGGCGCGCGAGCTGAAGGAAGAAGAGACGCGGATCGTCGAATGCCTCGACGGCAATCGCAATTTGATCACCCTCTTTCCAGAAGTGGTGCTGCAAAGGCTGAAGGCCAATATTCGTCAGCAGCAGGAGCTTCGCACGGAGGTCGATCGGCAGACGAATGTGACCTTGGAGCAGGCCACGCGCGTCAAGCAGGCGGAGCGGCTCGTCGCCGACGCCGAAATGGAGCGCGACAAAGCGATGGAGCTCGAGGCGTTGCGCGAGGTGATCGAGCATTACGCGACGCCGCGCGACTTCAGCGCGCCGTAAGTCTGCGCGTGTAGAAAAGTCGTAGTCGAAGGATTGGAGACCGATGTCGATTTTTCCCGCTACCGATCTCGTCACGGAAGTCGCCAGAGCCGCAGATCCTGCTCGTCGCAATGCCGCAGTCACGCGCCTCAGCGACGTCTCTAACGCCACGCCGAGCAATGTCGATGGGTTCGCGGCCATTGTCGCGGACAATGGCAAGGCGTCGAAATCGGTCGAGCCGTTCGTCGCTGCGCCGATGGTTCGGGATGAGACAGCGGCGGCGACGCGGGCGACGATTCGGCCTGGCGAGGCGACGCAGAAGTTCGAGGCCTTCGTTATTCAGTCGTCGCTGGAGGCGATGCTGCCGAAATCGGAAAACGGCTATTTCGGTCATGGGACCGCGGGCGATGTATGGCGCTCGATGATCGCCGAGCAGATCGGCGATCAGATCGCGAAGGCGGGCGGTCTCGGGCTGCGCAAGCTGCTCGATCACAATTTGGCTTCGAGCGGCGAGCGCACAAAGACATCATGAGGCCGCCGACTCTCTCGGCGACTGTGATTGGACTCGGTTCGAATGGATATGGGACATGGCTGCGCATCGATATAGCGATGAGAGAATGAGTGGAGCGCCGTTGCGGAGCGATCATGCTCAGGAGGCGCGGCGTGCGGCGTTCGTCGGCTGCGTCGATCGATTGACGCGGTTGATCGAGCGCGAGACCGAAGCATTACGATCACGCGCCAATGTCGACTTCGAGGATTTCAACGCACGCAAGACGCACGCGCTGCTGGAGTTTTCGCGCGCCTCGAGAGCCTATGCGGCGCCTCGTTCGCCGGCGATCGAAGCCAAGATCGAGCTGCTGCGCGAAACGCTCGTCGAAAATGGAAAGCTGCTGGAACGGCGCCTTCGCGCGATGCGGGAAATCGCCGGAATCATGATCTGCACGATCGAGCTGGCGGAATCCGACGGAACCTATTCCACGAGAGCGTCGGTGGAACGCTGATTTTGGAGCCCCATCGATGATGCGCATGGTTTTGATCGGGATATGGGCCTGCGTGGTGACGCTCGGCTCGACTTTCGGCGCGTCCTATTGGAAGTCGCATCGCGGCGCGCCGGGCGAGGCCGCGCGGCATGCGGAAAAGCTCGAGGTGAAGAAGGTCAAGCCGATCACCGTTCCGATCATTTCGGAAGGGACGCTCAAGGGCTATGTTTCGGCGGAGTTCGCTTATGTCGTCGAGGCGTCGAACAAGGGCGGGCACGGCGGCGGCGGCGCGTCGGTCGACGCCGACAGCTATGTGATGGACGAGGCGTTTCGTCGGCTCTATGCGGACAATAATCTCGATTTTCGGCGAATTGAAAAATACGATCTCAATTCGCTGACGAAGGAGCTCACCAAGAGCATCAATCAGCGGCTCGGCGGCGAGCTCGTGCGCGAGACATTGGTCAAGAGCTTCGCTTTTGTCCCGAAAGACGACATCCCGCACTGAAAAAAAAGGCCGGCCGGCGAAACGCCGGCCTGCGCCTTTTTTCTCTCATTTATCGAAGCTTGCAACGCTGTTTCAGCCGACCATCATATAGCCGAGGAAGCGTTGCGAATCGATCGGGTCATAGCCGAGGCGCGCGCGCAGCTTCTTGCGCAGCTTGCTCACATGGCTCTCGACGACATTCTCCTCGACCACATCGTCGAAGAGACCATAGACCGCGTTGAAGATTTGCGACTTGGTCAGACGGCGACCGCGATTCATCACGAAATATTCGAGAATCCTGCGCTCGCGCCGCGGCAGGTTGAAGGGCTCTCCGCGCACCAGCGGATCGCGCCCGTCGAAGAACACCTGCATAGGCCCGACCACCGCATGGTCGCGACGCGTCTCGGCGCGGCGGCGAATGGCGTAGACGCGCGCGAGAATCTCTTTCACGTGAATCGGCTTGCGCACGACATCGTCGACGCCGGCCGTGAACAGGCCGAGCGTCTGCTCGAGCGACGGCGCCTCGTTCATCGCGATGACGGGCGCCTGAGATCGTTTGCGAATGAGCTTCGGCAGCTCCTCGCGCTCCGGGCACTCCCCGATCAGAAAGGCCTCCACCGCGAGCATGTCGGTCTCGACCGCGGAGTCGACCCAATCGATGAACTGCCCGGAACAGAACCCCGCCGAGGAGATTCCCTCCTGGCCGAAGTGGCGCGCATACCCACTCGTCACCAGTTCACGCTCATCGACGATTATGAACATTGCCGTCCCCTTGACATCTGTCTCGCCCTGGCAATCTGCGCGAATCATTATATGGACTACTTAGCCGCATCGATTCCGCGGCGTCAACGAAATAGTAACCATATAAAGTAATGCTTTCTTAATCAGCCTTGCGCGCCGCGCCCGCGGCGTGGCGCGACGCGTGCAAGCCACACGCAAGGCGGATCGGTCAGCCTGATGTCTGTCGAAGATAGGCGTCGAGCCAGATCCCGGGCCAGATCCAATGTCAAATTTGCGAAAGGCGCTCCCGCTCGTCGCCGCGGCGGCGTTCGTCTCATGCGCCTTTGCTGTCGGGGCGGAGCAGAAGAAGGCGGAGCCTGTCGCCAAGGAGGAGCCGCCGCGGACGCGAGAGGCGCGCGCCGCGCCGCCGCCCCCCGACGCGCGGCAATATTGCTCGGACATAGCGGCCGCGGCCGGCGCCGCTCGCAATGCGCGGCAGGAGAAGGAGCTGCTCGACATAGAGCAGCGAATCGCCAAGCGCACCGCCGAGCTCGAAGCCAAGCGCGCGGAGCTGCAGGATGTGCTCGACCGCTACGACACGCTGCTGAAGCAGACGGACGAGCGGCTGGTCTCTATCTATGGACGCATGCGGCCGGAAGCCGCCGCCGCGCAATTCGCGAATATGGAGGAGGACATGGCGGCGGCCATGCTCATGCGGCTGCAGCCCAAGCAGTCCAGCGCGATTCTCAATGAGATGGAGGCCTCCCGCGCCGTCGTGCTGACCAAGAAGGTGGCCGCTCTGTCGAGCCTCGTCGGCGGCGGGAAGAAGCAATGAAGCGTCTCGCCATAGCGATCGGCTCGGCGCTGGCGCTCGCTGGATGCGCCGCAGACCCGCGCGACATCGGGCGCGAGCCGCATATGAGTCCCGTGGGCAGCGGATTTTCCGCCTATGACGATCAGCTGCCGACCGGCTCGGTGCGCCCGCCGGCCCTCGGGCCGCAGATGCGGCTCGACGAGAACAGGGTCAATCTCTATCGCGACGTTCGCGCGATGACGGTCGGCGATGTCGTCACCGTCAACATTTCTATGGACGACAAGGCGGTGCTCGGTAATTCGACCGATCGCTCGCGCGACTCCAAGGTCAAGACGACCTGGTCCTTCCTGTTCGATTTCCTCGCCGGCGCGTCATCGGCTCCGCCGGAACGCAAATGGACCGGCACGGTCAATAATGATTTGCAGTCGAGCAGCTCGACGCAGGGGCAGGGGTCGATCAATCGCTCGGAGCAGATAAGGCTTTCGATCGCCGCCGTCGTCACCGCGGTTCTGCCCAACGGCAATCTCATGCTGCGCGGATCGCAGGAGATCCGCGTGAATTACGAGCTGCGCGTGCTGACCATCGCCGGCATCGCGCGGCCGCGCGACATCGGCAAGGACAATATGATCTCCTACGACAAAATCGCCGAGGCGCGCGTCTCCTATGGCGGGCGTGGGCGATTGACGGAGGTGCAGCAGCCCGCATGGGGCCAGCAGGCCTACGACATATTCGCGCCGTTCTGAGACAGGAAGGGGAAGGATCGTGGCCGCGCCGCCTGGCATAACCACCGCCGCCGAAACGCATTCGTCTTCCTCCGGCCAGCTGGCGCTCGCGCTCATCGTCGCGACGGTTCTCGGCGCCGGAGGCGGGGGCTTCCTCGGCTTCACGCTGACCGGCGATCCATCCACGGCCGCCAAGCCTGGCGAGCCCGTCCCGGCCGAGAGCGCGGCGCCGAAAAAAAGCGCGGAGCCTGCGGATAAGGGACATGGCGCGCAAGGTCATGGCGGACATGGCGCCGCTGCGCCTGCCGAAGGCGCGAAGGATGCGCCGCAGGCGAAGATGAAGCTCAAGGAGCTCACGCCGATCGTCACCAATCTGGCCTCGCCGGAGACCGGATGGGTGCGTCTGCAGGCGTCGATCGTCTACGACTCCCAAGCCGTGCCGCAGCCGGACATATTGATCTCGCAAGTGACGGCGGACATCGTCGCCTTTCTGCGGACGATGACGCTCGCCTCGCTCGAAGGCTCGGACGGACTGCGGCGCCTGCACGAAGATCTGACCGATCGGGCGGCGACACGGTCCGAAGGACATATTCAGGAGGTCATCATTCAAGCCCTGGTCGTTCAATGAAGCGCGCCGCCGCGATCCTTCTTCTCTTCCTCCTCGCGCCGACCGCCGCTCTGGCGCAGGGGTTCGATCTCAATGCTCTGCTGCCTGCAGGAGGCGGCGCGGCCAGCGGCAGGATCGTGCAGATCCTCGTTCTGCTGACGGTGCTCTCCATCGCGCCCGGCCTGCTCATCATGGTGACGAGCTTCACCCGCTTCGCCATCGCGCTGTCTTTTTTGCGCAGCGGCTTGGGGCTGCAGAGCACGCCGGCCAATCTCGTGCTCATCAGCCTCGCGCTGTTCATGACCTTCTATGTGATGGCGCCGACTTTCGACACGGCCTGGAAGGACGGGCTGAAGCCATTGATGGACAATAAGATCACCGAGGTGGAGGCGTTCGAGAAAATCTCGCAGCCATTCCGCAAGTTCATGATCGCCAATGTGCGCGACAAGGACATCAAGCTGTTCGAGAATTTGACCAAGGACAAAGGGACGACCGGAGACTATGAGAAGATCGGTCTCCAGGTTCTCGCGCCCGCCTTCATGATCTCCGAGCTTCGCCGCGGCTTCGAGATCGGCTTTCTCATCGTGCTGCCCTTTCTCGTCATCGACATGGTGGTCGCGGTGATCACAATGTCGATGGGCATGATGATGCTGCCCCCGACGGCCATCTCCTTGCCGATCAAAGTGCTGTTCTTCATTCTCATCGACGGGTGGAATCTCCTCGTCGGCAGCCTCATCCGCTCCTATGGCTGAGGCGCGCCCCAGGGAGCGCCGGCCGCGCAGCGCGGCTCCAAATCCCTGTTAGCCCTTCATTAATCGCATTCTCCGCGTTTTGTGGCGATCCTCCTCCCTGCGTGTAATATCCGATTGTCGAGCGCCGCCGTGCGAAACCGCGGGCGCGCCGTCGACAGAGTTCTTCGGATAGGGCCGGGCGCCCAAGGCATGATGCCGCTTCCGTCGAGCCGGTGAATTTCCGGGATGTCGCGTTCACCTCATCCAAGGATCGACGAGTCATGTCCAGCATTTTGACCAACGCCTCCGCCATCACCGCTCTGCAGTCGCTGCGCACGGTCCAGTCCTCTCTCGCCTCGACCCAGAAAGAGATTTCGACGGGCCTGAAAATCTCGTCGGCGGCCGACAACGCCTCCACCTGGTCGATCGCCGAAACGATGAAGTCCGACCAGGGCGTCCTCTCGACGATCAGCGACTCGCTGTCGGTCAGCTCCTCGGTGCTCAACGTCGCCAATGTGGCGGTGACCAACGCCATTTCGGTCATCAACAACATCAAATCCGCGGTGGCGCAGGCTTCCCAGCCGGGCGCGGATCTGGCGAAGATCGGCACGAGCCTCACGGGCCTCAGCGATCAGCTCAAGAGCATCGTGACCTCCGCGAATTTCAACGGCTTGAATCTGCTCGACGGCTCGCGGAGCAACTTCAACTCCATCGCTTCCTACAGCGACGGAAACGGCGGCACGGCCTCTTCGCTGAACACCATCAATCTCACCGCGACCGCGCTGATCGGCGGCGGCGGCACTTCTCCCGCGGTCGCGGCCGGCAGCGGCATATTGGAGGCGGCTCAGGCCACCGGCGCGACCTCGGCGACGGACTTCACCAACCTGTCGCAGACCAACGTTTCCTCCTCCTCGAACATCGCCGACACTCTGTCGAACGCCGACAAGTCGATCGCGGATTTGACGAAATACGCCGCGCAGATCGGCGCCGCGCAGACGAGCGTGACCGGTCAGGCCGCCTTCATCAAGACACTGAACGACGGTCTGACGCAGGGCGTCAGCTCTCTGGTCGACGCCGACATGAACCAAGCTTCGACCCGCTTGCAGGCTCTGCAGACGCAGCAGCAGCTCGGCGTTCAGTCGCTGTCGATCGCCAATCAGAACAGCCAGATCATCCTGCGCCTGTTCCAGTAATACGCCGCCTTCCTCCTTATCTCCGGCTGGAAGCCGCGCCCTTCGGGGCGCGGCTTTTTTTGTCTCGCGCCAGCGTCGGCGCTTTTGCCCGCTTAGACCTTTGTTAAGGTTATCTAGTTAGGTTAACCACCGTGCAGGCTGTGCTGTAACCGTCGAGACCGCAACGGTTTCGACGGGTCGTCGAGTGGATTGGCTCCCGCGATGTGGCGCTCCGCCGATGACTGCTTCGGATAGGGCTCCCGAGCCCAAAGGCATGATGCCGTTTCCGTCGAGCCGGTGAAATTCCGGGATGCCATTCGTCACTAGTTTCACCCCAAAAGGGATCGATGAGTCATGTCCAGCATTCTCACTAACCCCTCGGCTATCACGGCACTTCAGTCGTTGCGTGCGACGCAGCAGGCGCTTGCGAACACGCAGAAGGAAGTTTCGACGGGTCTGAAGATTTCGAGCGCCACCGACAACGCCTCCACCTGGTCGATCGCCGAGACGATGAAGTCCGATCAGGGCGTGCTGTCGACGATCGGCGATTCGATGACGGTGAGCTCATCGCTTCTCAATATCGCCCAGACCGCCGTCACCAATGCGATCTCGGTGCTGAACAACATCAAGTCGGCGGTCGCGCAGGCGGCGCAGCCCGGCGCCGATACGGCGAAGATCGGCACGAGCCTGACCGGCCTCAGCAATCAGCTGAAGAGCATTGTCGCCTCGGCGAGCTTCAACGGCCTCAACATTCTCGACGGCTCGCAGTCTTCCTTCGCCTTCATCGCTTCTTACACGGATGGCGGCGGCTCGACCGCTTCGGCGCTCAACACGATCAATCTCACGGCGACCGCGCTGATCGGCGGCGGCGGCGCTTCGCCTGCGGTCGCGGCCGGCTCGGGCATTTTGGAAGCCGCGCAGGGAACCGGCGCGACCGCCGCGACCGATTTCACCAATCTGTCCGCGACGGATGTCGCTTCGAGCTCGGTCATCACCGATTCGCTGACCAACGCCGACAAGGCGATCTCCGATCTCACCAAATATGCCGCGCAGATCGGCGCGACGCAGACGACGGTCACGGGCCAGGCCGCCTTCGTCAAGACCTTGAACGAGGCGCTCACCAATGGCGTCAGCTCGCTGGTCGACGCCGATATGAACGAGGCCTCGACGCGCCTGCAGGCTCTGCAGACCCAGCAGCAGCTCGGCGTGCAGTCCCTGTCGATCGCCAATCAGAACAGCCAGATCATCCTCAAGCTGTTCCAGTGACGATTTCGAGGATCCGAGGAAGGGTCTCGCCGCAGACGGCGAGACCCTTCCTCCTCTGAGCCGAGACGATCGGCAAAGTTCGCGCAAGCCACCGACGGCACATTGGGACATCGCATCGCGTCAACCCGATGAAACGCCCCCGATGGATCGCCTTATTCAGCTGCGAGACAATCTGCTCGGACTTGGTCCCCGCAAGCTCGCCGCCCTCGCCATGATCTTTGTCCTCGTCCTGGCGGTGACCGGGGTCGGGGCCTATTATCTATCACGTCCGAATTTCGAGGTGCTCTACGCCGGCCTCGATCGAGAGGATGTGAGCCGCATCGGCGCCGCCTTGAAATCGAGTGGAATTCCATTCGATATCAACCCGGAAGGCAACGCCGTCTCGGTCCATTACGGCCAGACCGCTCAAGCGCGCATGATGCTCGCCGAGCGAGGCCTGCCTCAGAGCGCCAACGCCGGCTACGAGCTGTTCGACAAGGTCGGCTCGCTCGGCCTCACCTCCTTCATGCAGGAGGTGACGCGCATACGCGCGTTGGAAGGCGAGCTCGCGCGAACGATTCAGCTGATTCGTGGCGTGAAGGCGGCGCGCGTGCATATCGTGCTCGCCGACGAGGGCTCGTTCCGCCGCGCCAAGCAGCCGCCCTCCGCCTCCGTCGTCATTCGCACGGAGAGTCCCGACGACTCCAAAGCCGCGCATGCGATCCGGCATCTCGTCGCCGCCTCCATTCCCGGCATGACGGTCGATCAGGTCACGGTGCTCAACACCGACGGCATGCTGCTCACCACCTCCGAAGGCGATGAGAGCGACGCCGTGCCGGGCAAGACGCTCACCCTCGAGCGCACTGTCGCCAAGGATATTCAAGACAATATCCGTCGCACACTCACGCCCTATCTGCGCTTGTCGAATTTCCAGGTGAGCGTGCGAACGCGCATCAACACCGATCGCAAGCAGACCAATGAGACGATCTTCGATCCCGAGTCGCGGGTTGAGAGATCGGTGCGCGTCGTCAAGGAGAATTCGACGTCGCAGAACAACAGCACCACCGGCTCCGCCGGCGCGGATCGCAACATCCCGCAGGACAATAAGCAGGCCGCATCCGAGGGCAAGCAGTCCAACGACGAGAACAAGAAGAATGAGGAGCTCACCAATTTCGAGCTCTCGTCCAAGACGATCACCACGGTCAGCGGCGGCTACACGGTCGAGAACATCTCTATCGCCGTGCTGGTCAATCGCGCCAGCCTCGGCGGCCCCGGCAAGGATGCGCCGAAGCCGGAAGCCGTCGAGCGGCAGATCAAGGAGATCGAGCAATTGGTCTCGACGGCCGCCGGCCTGCATAAGGAGCGTGGCGACACGGTAAAAGTCTCGGCCGTCGAGTTCATGCCGAATGAGAACGACATGGGGCCGGTCGAGGCGCCCGGCTGGGCCGACGCGCTCACCCATCAGCTCGGCTCCGTCATCAATGCGCTGGCGCTGATCGCCGTCACTGTGATGCTCGTCATCTTCGGCTTGCGTCCCGCGACGCGCGCGCTGCTCGCGGAAACGCCGAGCGTGGCGCTCGCCGAAAACGACTCGCCCATGCTCGATCTCGATGGCGGCATAGAGCTACCCTTCACGCCGCTCGAGGCGCCAGAGTTCACAATGGCGGCGGCGGTCGATACGGGACTGATCGAGGATATCGCCGATCAGGAGACATTCACCCAGCAGAAGCGGCTCGAGCGGCTGATCGAGGCCGATGAGATGCAGGCGGTCGCAATTCTGAAGCAATGGATGTATGCGGAAGGTCGCGTTTGATGGCGCGCTCGGTCGCCTTCTATCTCCCTTGCTTCGACGAGCCGCCGAAAATTCTCGCGCCCGAGCCGCCGCCGCTCGCGCCCGAATTCGACGAGCCCGAGCCGGCGATCGACATTCCAGAGCCCGAGCCGGAGGACATCCGACCCGTTCTCACCGATGAGCTGCGCGAGCAATTGCTCGCCGAGGGACGCGCCGCCGCCAAGGCCGAATGCGACGAGACGATCGCGCGCGAGCGCGCCGTCGTCGCGCAGCGGTTGGAGGAGGAGCGGCGCCGCTGGTCGCGCGAGGAAGGCGAGCGGCTCGGTCGTGAATTTCGCGACTCGCTCGGCCGCTACTCCGCGCGCATCGGCGAAGATGTCGAGCGCATTCTCGAGCCATTCGTGGTGCGCGAGATCAGAGAGAAGATGCTCGTCGCTCTCATGGACACTTTGCGCATCCTCATCGCCGATCGCGAAAATCCGGTGATTCACCTCAGCGGGCCGGTGGATCTGCTCGAGGCGATCTGCGCCAAGCTGAATGGCGAGGACATCTCCACCAAGATAGAGGAAGTCGGCGGGGTCGACGTGCGCGCGCGTCTCGACGCCACGACGATCGAGACACGGCTCGGCGAATGGATGGCGCAGCTGCGCGAAGGGGATGACGCCGCATGAGCGACCACGAAGAAAGCGAGATCATCTTCATCCGCAAGAAGCATGGCGATGAGGAGGAGGGGCATCACGGCGGCGTCTGGAAGCTCGCCTTCGCCGACTTCATGACGGCTATGATGGCCTTCTTCCTGGTGATGTGGCTCATCAATTCCACATCGAAGGAGACCAAGGCGGCGATCGTTCAATATTTCAATCCTGTTCAGCTCATCGACTCGAATCCCGCGCATAAGGGGCTGCGTGATCCGGCCGAAGCGGGGCAGGGCAAGAGCCAGCAATCCAGCACCGCGCCGGACAAGGGCGCGCCGGCTTCGGCGCCGCCGGCTTCTGCGGAGAAGGAGAGCCCGCAGCACGAAGCCGCGCTCCTCTATGATCCGATGTCGACTCTCGACGAGATCGACAAAAAGTCGGCGCAACCCTCGTCCTTCGGCGATCCCTTCGATCGCAGCGCCCATGGCGTCGGCTATGTGGACGAGCGTATCGAGGACAGCGGCTCGCCCGACAAATCGACGACGGCCGAGCCGTTGGAAGGTCCGCGCGCGAAGCCTGCGCCGTCGACGCCGCAGAGCAAGTCTCCGGCACAGCCTCCGCGCGGAGTGGCTTCGGCGCCTGCCGAAGACAAGAAGGGCGAGGCTTCGGCCGCGAGCGTGAAGGCCGCGGTGGAGAAGGTCGTCAAAGCGGAGCTCGCGGCTCTGCGCGCCGCGCCGCATGTCGAGGTTGCGGAGACATCCGAGGGATTGCTCATCAGCCTGACCGATGACGTCAATTTCTCGATGTTCGCCGTGGGCTCCGTCGAGCCGCGGCCGCAGGCGGTTCGCATCATCGGCCAAATCGGCCAGCTTCTCGCCAAGCAGAGCGGCGAGATCGAGCTGCGCGGACACACGGACGGGCGATCGTACAAATCGGCCACTTATGACAATTGGCGCCTCTCGTCCGATCGCGCCAACATGGCCTATTACATGCTCGTGCGGGGCGGGTTTCCCGAGAAGCGCGTGGTGAAAATCGCCGGCTATGCCGATCGCCGGCCGAAGACTCCCAAAGAGCCGCTCGCGGCGGTCAATCGCCGCATCGAAATTTTGCTGCGCAGGAGCGAGCGTTGAAGATAACCGTGCGCGCCGTCATTCTCGCTGCCGGGCTGGTCTTTGGTCCGACCTGTTGCGCCGGCGCCGGCGAGCTCACCGAGCAGGTGCGCGCGCTCAACACTCTGCAAGGCTCGATGGTGCAGGGCGCCGCTGGCGCGAGAGGCGCCATTCCCGCGCAGATCGAGCGCATAGAGCAGGTCGTCGCGTCGCTCGAGGCGGATGATTGGAAGCAAAAGAGCAATTCCGTCGCCGCAGCGATCTTTCTGTTCTGCGGCGGACCCTCGCGCTCGATCCGAAAGATTCTCGACGCGCATCTCATCCCCGATGCGGACGCGCCACTCGTCGCCGGCGCTGTCGCCTATGCGGAAGGACGCAATGAAGAGGCAGCGAAGCTGCTGACCCCGATCGATGCGCGCGCGCAGACGGACACGCTCGCCGCGCATCTCGCCTTGATCCAAGGCGGGCTGCTGATCGGCTCCGATAAAGCGAAGGCGCGCGAGCTGTTCGATCTCGCGCGTCTGCTGATGCCGAGCTCTCTCGTCGAGGAGGCCGCGCTGCGACGCGAGATGTCGATCGTCGATGTGATGCAGGATTCCACCAAATTTCTCGTGCTCGGCCGTCGCTATGGCGCGCAATACGCCAAATCGCCCTTCTCGCGTAATTATTGGGACGAAATGCGCGCTGCGACGCTGCGCGTGTCGGCCAATGGCGATAATTCGCGCTTGAGCGAATTTCGCGGTCTGCTGAAAAGCGCTTCGCCAGGATTGCGCTTCGAGACTCATATGGGAGTCGCGCGGCAAGCGATTTTGAGTGGCCGGGTCGCTCTCGCGACCACCGAGACGCAATATGCGGGTCCGCTCGCCGACACGCCTGCGGCGCGCGCGCGCGTGGAGCTGTATCGCGCCGCGATCGCCGGGCTCGCCGGCGAGTTCGAGACGGCGGAAGCGGAGTTTCAGAAAATCGACCCGAGAATTCTCCCTTCGGCCGATGTCGAGGTTCGCAATATCGTGACCGCTGCGATCAGCCGTCTTCAGGGCGTCACGGACGGCGTCTCTTCCGCTGCGGCGACGCCGCCGGCGCAAGAGGAGCCGCGTCCCGATTCGATGGTCGAGCGCACGGCGCAGCAGGCTTTGAGCGACGCCGACGCGCTATTGCAGCGGGCGACACGCAGATGACGCTCGACGCTCTCTTTCCCAATCTTCACGCCACGCGTGTTTTTGGCCGATCGGCCGATGCGGCTTCGTCCGGGCAGCGCGAGTCCGAGGCGACGGACGCAGATCAATTCGCTTCGCTGCTCTCCGATCTCGACGATCGAAGCGCCGCTTCCTCGCGCGTCCCCGTCTCGGAAGCGACGACAGATCATAGGACGGCTGACGCCGCGGAAGCTCCGGCCACCGAGGCGACGAGCAATGCGCCGGCGCCGATGCAGACTTTCGTCGCGATCCCGGCCTTCGACATGAGCTGGCGACCCGCCGCCGATGCGCAATCGGCCTCGTCGCCGGCCGGCGCCGTCTCCACCGACGATGCGTCGGCGCCGACGCGCGACGAAGCGAGCGCGTCGCAAGCCGAACGCAGTGCGAACGAGATTCCGCGCTCGCTCTCGGCTCCCGCGATTTCGCCGCGACCACGTACGATCGGGTCCGACAAGGCCATCGCGGCGAGCGCTGGTTCCGACGCGCCGACGGAGGCTTCGACCTCCGATCCGGCGCCCTCGTCGCCGCAGCCGGACAAAAGCGATCAGGCCGCAGAGCCGCGCGTCGGCTCATCCGGCGAGGCGTCGACGATTGCGTCGCCGATTGGCGCATCCAGCAGGCGATCCGATAGCGTCTCGCAGTCGGCGGCTTCCGCGATGCAAGCGTCGTCGGAGGGGCGGGACGAAGCTTCGCGCCCATCCGCATCACGACCCGCCGCCTCTTTGTCTGCGGACTCGACCGTCGGTAGGCGCGCCGTCGCTTCGCAATCCAATGTCGTGACGTCGAGCGATCTCGGGGCTCTCTCGCTCGACGATGACGCGGCGGCCATCGCTACGACGCCCGCGCCGCGCATCGTTTCGACCGCATCCGTCTCGTCGGCGCCGGCGCCGAGCACGGCCGCGGCGCAGCGACGCTCGCCCTCGTCGTCGTCCTTTGCGGCGAATGTGCAAACCGAAGTCTCCTCTTCGGTCCGAGGTCCCTTGCCGGAGACGGTCGCGCCGCAGCCGGTCTATGTTTCGACGGTCACGACTTCGACCGCCGACCCTTCGTTGCGCGCGGAATCCCCGCGCGTGAATTTCACTCCTGACTATGCGCCTGTTTCGGAGCCGCCCGCCGGCGAAATGCGCGTGGAGCGCGACCTCGACAATCGCGTATCGGCGCAGGCGATCGGAAGCGACTCCCTCGTCCCGAATTCGACGGCGCCGACAGAAGCCACCGACAATCTGCGTAATAGCCGGCCGTCGTCGGGGGCTGAGATTTCCGCCGCTTCGATCGCTACGCCGATTGTTCAGCGAGGCGTATCGCCGACAGCGACGCCGGCTTCGACGCCGCAGTGGACTTCCTCCAGATTTGCTTCGTCGAACAATTCGGTCGCCACGGCCGTGACGATCGGGGACGCGCGTTCATCGACGGTCGAAGCGCTCGCCGTGTCGGAGGAGGCGGCTTCTGAGTCCGGGCCGATTGACATTTCGTCGACGCTCGACGGCAATGAGGCGACGACGCAGAGAGAGGCGCCGCCCGCCACTTCTTCTTCGTCGTCCAGGCAAGCGCCTATAGCGACGCGAGCCGCCAGCGTGAATATGCGCTCCGATCTCATTGCGTCCTATGCCTATCGCGATCCCTCGCCATTGGCGCCGTCTGCGGCCGAGACGCAAGCGCCGCCGCGGATGCGGAACTCGGACGAGAACGTCCGCGAGGCGGCGGTCACTCGCACGAGCGACTTCGCTCCATTCGATTTGCGTGATCCGGCGCGTCCGTCGGCTTCGACGTCTTCGCAAGGGAGCGCGGCGAATCCGACGACGAGCTCCATTGCCGCGCTCGACTCGTCGCCGATCGACGCTACGACAGGCGACGTCGCTCCGGCGCCCTCCGCTCTATCGCGCTCCGGTGCGGCGCCTCGCGCGTCGCAGGCGCCCTCCGATGACCGAGCGCCCGCCGTCGCTGACCGATCTTCGCTCGGGCGGGGCGCGGAAGCGCTTTCGTTCGTCGCATCGCAGGGGGGCGCTTTCGCCGCCGCCGCCCCGAGAGCACAGAGTGTCGCGACCGCCGACATTCACGCGTACCCGTCCTTCGAGCTTCGCGGCGAGGTAGCGCAGCCGGCCACTAATTCGCTTCCGCAGCCGGGATCGACGAATGTTTCGTCGCAATTCGATGTCGCGCCCTCGGCGTCATACACGGCTCGCGACATGCGCGGGTCTCCCTCGGACGATTTCGCCAGCGTCTCGATGACGGAAGACAATGTGAGCTTCGTCGCGTCGTCGTCGCGCAACGACATTGGTTCTTCGACATCGAATATCTCGTCGGACGAAACGCGAACGACGCCGACTCCATTCGATCTGCGTGACGCCTTGGCCGGAACCGTTCCGATCTCGACGCAGGCTTTCGCGCGCGTCGAATCCGCGAGCGCGACAGCCGGCGTCGACATCGCCGCGCGCTCGACGGCGGACGGCGCCACGCCGATTGCGCAGAATACATCGTCGCGCGCGACGCTCGTCCAATCCCGCGTCGAGGGCGACGCGAGGAGCGCGGACGTTTCCCCCACGCAGACTTGGCCATCGAGGTCTTTCGAAGCCGATCGTAGCCGCAGCAATATTGCGGCGACGCCGGCCGATGCGCTCGCATCTCGAACAATGACGACGAGCGTCGCATCGATGCGCGCGTCCAATGTCACGGGCGTGGCGTCGGATCGAGGCGCTCAAGTCGACCGAGCCGCCGACGCCGGGACAATAGCGCTGGGTGCGGATCAACCGAGCTCGTCGCTCTCGACGCCGCTGCAGGACGCTGCGACCGCGGATGCGAGCGCCGCGTCAAATTATGTCGCCGCGCCGGCTGCGACGTCTTTTTCGCAGATCTCGAGCGAAACTCGACGCCCGCCGCCTGTCACCAATCGCGCTACGCCTGTCGTCGCGGCATCGCGCGTGGAGTCGTCGGCGCCGAGCGTCGCAAGCGCCAGCGATCCGCAGCAGGCCGGGCGGCGATCGTCGGAGCCTGCCGCCTCGCGATCTGCGGCGGCCGACGCGCGCGCACCCGTTTTTGCGCCGCCGGATGACGTCCGCAGCGCTGTCGGAGCGTCAGCCGTATCGGCAGGCGCGACGCCGGTCCAACCCTCGGCTGTCGTAGCGAATGGCGATGCGCCGCGCAGTTTCGTCTCTGCGTCGAGCCCCGCGCCGACCACATCCGCGCCGCCGAATGACGCTCGTAGCGCTGTCGGAGCATCTGCCGCATCAGGCGCGACGCCGGTCCAACCCTCGGCTGTCGTAGCGAATGGCGGTGCGCCGCGCAGCGCCTTCTCTGCGTCGATCGCTGCGCCGACCACATCGGCGTCGCCGGATGACGCCCGCAGCGCTGTCGGAGCGTCTGTCGCATCGACAGGCGCGGCGCCGGTCCAGCCCTCCGCAGTCGTAACGAAAGGCGATGCGCAGAGCGGCGGCTTCTCTGCGTCGAGAGCTGCGCCGACCACATCTGCGCCGCCGGATGACGCCGGCAGCGAAGTAGGAGCGTCCGCCGCATCGACCGGCGCGGCGTCGGCTCAACCCTCGGCTGTCGTAGCGAGCGGCGATGCGTCGCGCGCCGCCTTTGCTGCGTCGAGCGCCGCGCCAATCATATCCGCGCCGCAGCGTGAGCGCGCGTCCGCTATCCGGTCGAGCGACCGAGCTTCCGCTGACGATCGGCGCGCGAGCGCATCGACGGTGACGGAGTCCGTCGAATCCTCCTCTGTCGCCGCGTCATTCGCCGATGCTCGCAGCATCGAGGCGTCATCGTCCAGCGCCGACAGAAATTCCGATCGCGGCTCAATGGCGGCGATCGACGATCGGTCTCGGCCATCCATCGATTCCAGATCGGCGAGTTTCGAGACGCGTGACAATGTGACGCCGCCGCCAGATGCGCCGAGCGTCTCGACGCAACCGAGCGCGACGATGGTCGATGACGGAACGAGCGCGGTTACGCCAGCGCCTATCGGAACGCTCGCTATTCTCGCGCCGGCGGCGCAGCTGCCGACGGCTTTCGCCGAGCTCCTCGCGCCGCAAGCGCGCAGCCTAATCGCTTCTGCATCTCTGACGTCTTCGACGCCGGCGGCGGCGCCCGCTACGAATGTCGGCGAAGGGCAACGGCAGAGCGTCGCGCCGAAAATCCTGACCATAGAGCTCGAGCCTGCGGCGCTGGGCGCGGTCACTGTGAAGATGAAGCTGGCGCATTCGGGCATAGACATGCGCATCAGCGTCGAATCGTCCGAGGCGTTGCGCCGGCTCGATTCGACGCGCGAGAAGCTCGTCGAGGCGATGCAATCGTCCGGCTGCACGATCGACTCCTGCACCATACAGATCGGCCCGACCGCCGCCGACGGCGCCAATGCGCAAGCCGCGCCCGACAATGGCGGGGGCTTCGCGCAAGCGGGCGGAGGCGGACGTGAGGAGCAGAGCGTCGGTCGACAGGGAGCGGGCTATGGGGGATCGGGCGGTGATCGCAGGCAAGGCGCGAGCGCGGAGAATGGCGAGCGGGGGACGAATGGCGAGCCTCGCCGCGTCGCTGATCGCCGCGGCGGCGACGTCTATCTGTGAGGCGCGCGCCGAAGGTCGGCCGACGTCGAGCAATATTTGCGAAAGGGAGATGATCCGCGCCTCCAATGAGAATGCGGTTCCTCTCGCCGTGCTCTATGCGGTGGCGCTCACTGAGACGGGGCAGAAGGGCGCGCTCAACGCCTTTGCGATGAATGTCGAAGGGCGCGCGGTGCTCAGCGCCGATTTCCGCGAGGCGATGATGCGATTTCTCGCGGCGAAACGCTCCGGCGCCGTGCTCATCGATATCGGCTGCATGCAGGTCAATCATCACTATCACGGCGCGCGCTTCGCCAGCGTCGAGGCGATGTTCGATCCGCGCGCCAATGTCGATTATGCGGCGCGCTTCCTCAAAGATTTGCACAAGCGCGAAGGGACATGGACCTCGGCCGTCGCGCGCTATCACGCCGGGCCGAAGAACGCGCCGGCGCAGAAGAGCTATGTGTGCTCGGTGATCGCCAATATGATCGCCAGCGGCTTCGGCGCCTGGACCGACGCCTCGCGCGATTTCTGCCGCCCGCGCCGAGAAGCCGCGTCGCGCTGAGCGCGGCCGACGCTCAGCGCCGCTCGCCGTCGCCCGCGGCGCGATGCAGATAGGACGCGAAGGCGTCGAATATCTTGCGCATCTGCGGCGGCTTGTAGGGGAACACGTCGACAGGATCCATGTCGTGGACCAGCAGCGTGTGATCGACCTTGAACACGACCAGCTCGCCGCTCTCCGTCTCGGCGCAATCCACGCCGAAATAGGTGAGGCCGACGCAGTCGACCAGCGCCTCGAAGGCGTCCGAATGGCGCGTCACGAAGTCGCTGTCGAAGGTCGCGAAAAAATGCTCTTCCTCGCGCCGGCGCCGCAGATCCGCCTCCATTCGCGCATCGACATAGGAGCCGTTCCAGCCTTCTGAGACGGCGAGATGGCACGCGTAGGGGCGTCGGTCGATGAACAGCAGGCGGATTTTTCGATAGAGCCCGTCCTGTCCACGGCAATCGACGAATGGCGAAACGAGATAGGCCCGGTCCGAGCGCTTCGCGAGATAGAGGCCGAGGCCGAGCGCCGTGTCGATCTTCTCGGCGCCGCGCTCGTTGCGCTGCTCGATCGCGCGGACGACGATCGGAAAATTTCCGCCGGCCGCGCTCGACTCGGCGACGTCGCGCAGCTCGTCGTGCGCCATCCGACGCAGAATGGGCGTGCGCAGCCCGGCCTCTGTCAGATTGGCGGCCAGCGCGATCGGCTCCAGCATAGAGACGCGGTCGGGAAGGTTGACGACCGGCGTCGGCCAATAGGCGAGCAGATCCTCGAGTTCGGCGAGCAGGCGACGGTTGAGGCTCGTCGCCGCGATCGCGACAAAGGCGAGATCATGATCCGGTAAGGCGGTGGGCAGCTCGCGGCCGGGCATCACATAGACCATCGTCAAGGCGATGTCGGAGCCTTCCAGCAGAAATTCGAGCGGCGTGTTCGCACCTATGTCGGCGGCGGCGACGAATGCGAGCACGCGCAATCTCGGATTGGCGCCGCAGCAGGTGCTGCGGAACACGCGCTGCTTGCTGAGCGCCATGGCCTGCCGCTTCAGGCCCGTCGCGAGATTGCCCTCGAGCTGATCGATGACCGCGAGATCCATCAGCGCGCCGGCGTGGTTCGGGTCGCGCTCGCACATGCCGAGCAGGCGCCCGGCGACTCGGCTCAGATCGACGCCGGCGAAGGCCAGCCGCGTCAGCTTGGCGAGGCCGATCGGCAGCGCGTTCATGGGATCCGACGATTGCTCGATACGCATAAATTCACCGTCTGCCGCTCCGATCGCCGCACGGAACTCGGCGCATCCTTCGCCGTCGACGCCTCTCGCGTCGGATCAGATAGCTAACGAGCCAACATTTCCCGAAGCTTGTCGAAATTTCGCAGCTCGATTCAACTTTGCTCGATTTTGAGCTATCCATTTCTAGTTCATCGATTCGAGGAACGGTCGCATGGTTGACGCTCCGACATTTCGCTCCGATGGCCCGCGTCGCGCGCCGACGCTGGGCAAGCCGAAGATCGCGCCGCCGCATCTCTTCGCGGAGCGCCGCACGCCGCCGATGCGCCCGACGCGCGATATCGGCGAGCTGGCCCTGCGCACTGTCGGGGTCGCTCTCGCGGTCGTGTCGACGGGTTTCGCCGGCTATATGATTTCCGATGCGGAGCGGCGTCCGCAATTCGCCGGTCTCGAGCATCTCGCGATCTACAGCCGCCCCACGGTCATCGCCGCCAAGCGGATTCAGACGCAGATCGCCGATCAGCGCGGGAAGGTCGACTTCACGCCCGTCGGCTCGATCGGCGAGGCGCAATCGGAGGTCGGCGTTCCCGGCTTCGCGCTGCTCAGCGTCCGCTCGGGCGTCGCTCTGCTGCAAACGCCGAATGCGATCATCAAAGTGTCGCCGGGCGATCTCGTGGAGGGGCTCGGCCGCGTCACCGCGCTGGAGCGTCGCGGCGAGAAATGGGCGCTGGTCTCGAGCGCCGGAGTCGTCATCGGCGAGTGATCAGCGCCGGGCGACGCGCGCATTGGCGCGCGCGACGGCCTGGTCGATCTGCGCATTGAACTCCGCGAGCAGGTGCTCCGCCTGCCGCGCGCGCGATTTCTCCTGCCGATCCGGGTGACAGGCCCAGGCGAGGCGTCGACGCAGCGCGCCGAGCTTCGCGAGCGAGCCTTCGGCGCGCTGCAGCTCGATGAGGACCTCCTCGCGCTCGGGCAGCCGCGCGACCTTCGGCGGCGGCGGTGGGGCGGGCTCCCTCGGTGTCGCGCGATCGATTCCATAAGCGCGGGATATTCGCGCCACGCGATCCTCCGGCGATAGCGGAGACGGCGTCGCCTCCTCGCGCAGCAGGGCCCCGATGGGGGGAGGGCGCACAGGCCCGGCGTCGCGCTCCGTGGCGCGGGTCGCTTTTTCCAGGCTATCGAGAATGGTCGCGAAATTCGTCATGGTCCCGAGCCGCAGGCAGGGCCGGGATCATGACCGCGAAGGAGTGAAAGATTGGTTGACCGGGCGGGCGCGCCGTCCCGTTCAGCCGTGCGTCGCGTGCTGCAGCCTGTCGGCGACCTCTCGGAAGGGGTCGACGCTCGGCGGGGATTGCGGCGACTGAGTCAGCGCCTCATAGAGCTTGGGAACGAGCTGCACGGCCTGGTCCAGCTCCACATCCGCGCCCCGCTGATAGCCGCCGAGCATGCGCAGATCGCGCGTGTCCTCATAGCGGGACACCAGCGCGCGCAGCTTCTGGATGAGATGCCGCTGCTCCGGCTTCCAGGCGTGATGCGCGAGGCGCGAGATCGACGCTTTGAGATCGATCGCCGGATAGCGTCCTTGCTCGGCGATGGCGCGGTCGAGCACGATATGGCCATCCAGCGTGCCGCGCACGCAATCGGCGATCGGATCATTGTGATTGTCGCCGTCGACGAGCACGGAATAGACGCCGGTGATCGAGCCGCGCCCTTCCTCGCCAGGTCCGGCGCGCTCCAGCAGGCGTGGAATATCGGCGAATATGCTCGGCGTGTAGCCATGCGCCACCGGCGGCTCGCCGGCGGCCAAGGCCACCTCGCGCGAGGCGTGCGCGAAACGCGTCACGGAATCGACGATGAGCAGAACATTGCGGCCGATATCGCGAAAATATTCCGCTATGGTCGTCGCCGTCAGCGGCGCGAGACGGCGCATCATCGGGCTTTCATCGCCTGTGGCCACGACGACGATCGACTCGCTCGCTTGTCCGGCCAGCACCTCGTCGAGAAATTCCCGCACTTCGCGACCGCGCTCGCCGACGAGGCAGATCACCACAGTGTCGAAGCCCGGCGCGCGCGCCAGCATCGCCAGCAAGGTGGACTTGCCGACGCCAGAGCCGGCGAAAATGCCGATGCGCTGGCCAGCGCAAATCGGCGTAAAGCAATCGACCGCCTTGACGCCGGTGCGCACGGGCACGCTCACGCGGCCGCGGCGCATCGCCTTCGGCGCCGAGGCGTCGACGTCGAAAGCCGTGTCGCCATCCGAGAGCGCGCCACGCTCGTCGATCGGCCGCGCAAAAGCGTCGAGAACGCGCCCGGCCCAATCGGCGCTCGGCGCGACCGCGATCGGCCCGGCGCGATAGGCGGGTGAGTTGAGGCCGATGCGCACGCGATTGTCGAAGGATTTGATGATCGCGCCTTCTTTGCCGACGCGCACGACTTGCCCCAGCGCGCCGTCCGGCGGCGCGCCGATGCGCACGCATTCGCCGAGCTCGACGAAATCGGAGAGGCCGCTGACGCGGCAATATGACGGCGTCACCTCGGTCACGAGGCCGAAGACGCGAATGTGATCGATGCGACGCTGGTCGCGCTCCACCGCGGCGCGCAGGCGCTGTAGCGAGGTCATGAGCCGCCGAGGGTGCGAATGGCCTCACGCTGCGAGCTGTCGAGCATGTCGTTCATCGAGCTTACGCTGTCGAAAGCGCGCGATGTGGCGATCAGCTTCGCCATCTCGTGAATCGGATTGACGTTGGAGCCCTCGATAAATCCTTGCTGCACGCCATTGCGCACGAAATCGAGCACCGCCGTCGCGGGCTTGGACGGAATGAGGCTGGCGTTGGGGCCGCGGGTCAAGTCCGCTGTATCGTCTAAGGTGAAGAGCCCGACGGCGCCGACCTGACGACCGCTCTGCGTGATCATGCCGTCGCGCGAGATCATCGGCGGGCCGCCATTGGGATCGAGCACAACGGCCGAATTGCCCGCATCGAGAATCGGAAAGCCAGAGACGGTCTGCAGATCGCCGGTCTCCGTCATGCGCATGCGTCCGTCGCGCGTGTAGGCGGTTCCATTCGGCGTCCGTATGGCGAAATAGCCATTGCCCACAATGCCGATATCGTAAGGATCGCCGGTCTTCGTGAGCTCGCCGACGGCGCGCGAGACGAAATCCTTGCCCGCCGACACATAGGCGGTCTTGCTCGTGTCCGTTTGGGAGACGACCTGCTGAAAGCTCACGCCATCGGCGCGATAGCCCGGCGTCGCCGCATTGGCGATATTGTTGGCGAGTGTCTCCATCCGCTTGTCTACGGAGACTTGCGCCGAAAGCGAGACGTAAAAGGCCGATTGCATGTCGTCGAGGTCCGTGCCTGCGCTGCGGCCGCATCGCGCCGCTCCGTCATGAAGCTGACCGGTTTTGCTTGCGTGAAGCTGAAAGAAAATGTCAGCCTCGCGCAAGGGAGGGTGACTAATTCGTTAATACGAATTTCCATCGGAGACTGGCGTCATGGGCTTTCTCGTCGGGCTGATCATCACGATGGGCTGCATGTTCGGAGGCTTCGCGGCGCTGGGCGGCCATTTGATCGTGCTATGGCAGCCATGGGAGTTCGTGATCATCATGGGCTCCTCGCTCGGCACTTTCGTCGTCGCCAATCCGACCAAGGTGATCATGGACACGGGCAAGGCGCTCGGCCAGGCGGTCATGGACAAAGGCCCCAAGCATCGCGACTTTCTCGACATACTCGGCCTGCTGCACGCTCTGATGCGCGAATTGCGCAGCAAGCCGCGCAACGAGGTCGAGGCGCATGTCGACAATCCCGCGGAATCGAAGATATTCACGGCGTTTCCGAAGGTGCTCGCCAATAAGGAAATGACCACCTTCATCTGCGATTACTGCCGTCTCTTCATCATCGGCAATGTCCGCACCTTCGAGATCGAGGCGCTGATGGACGAGGAGATCGCCGCCATTCGCTACGATCGGCTGAAGCCCTATCATGCGCTGACCTCGGTCGGCGACGGCCTGCCGGCGCTCGGAATCGTGGCGGCCGTGCTCGGCGTCATCAAGGCGATGGGCGCGCTCGATCAATCGCCGGAGCTGCTCGGCGGCCTCATCGGCGCCGCCATGGTCGGCACATTCGCCGGCATCTTCGTTTCCTATGGCATTGTCACGCCGCTCGCCTTCAAGGTGAAGGTGGCGCGCAGCAAGGAGTGCCACCTCTACGTCATCGTCAAGCAGACGCTGCTCGCGTTCATGAATGGCGCCATGCCGCAAGTGGCCGTCGAGCATGGACGTAAATCCATTCCCGCCTACGAGCGTCCCTCGATCGACGAGGTCGAGAACGAGACGCTCTCCGGCGGCGGCGCGGCCGAGGCGGCGTGATCGGTATGAGCATGAATGGAGCCGTGGAATTCGCCTCGCAGGGAGTGAGGGAGCGTCTGCTCTCGGGCGGCGGCCCCTCGCTCGATCGTATGCCGCTGTTGCGCGCGGTGTTCGACGCCATGGCATCGCAGATGCAGGATTCGATGCGCGGGCTCGCGGAAGGCGCGATGCAATTCGCCGTCGAGTCGATGACGGTGGCGCGCGCGGGCGAGATCGCGCTCGAGACGGAGCGCGCCGCGCTCGTCGCATCCTATGTCGCGGGCGCCGATCCAGAAGCCAGGACGATCATCGCCGCCGACCGGCGTTTCGTGTTCACGCTGCTCGAGGGATTGTTCGGCTCTGACGGGTCGGAGCCGCCTTATGACGCGGAGCGCGAGCTCACGGCGATCGAGACGCGCGTCGGCCTGCTGGCCTTCTCGCGCGTGACCAATTCCTTGCAGGCGGCTTTCGTCGCGCTCGTCGGAGCGCGCTTCACGCTCGAGCCGACGGAAGCGCGCTCGGAGCCCGCAGGCGCCGCGCGCAAGAGCGGCGGCTTCAGCGTCGTTTGCCGTTGCCGGCTGCGCGCCTTCGGAGCAGAGGGCGCGCTGCTCATCGCCATTCCGCAGGGGACGCTCGATCCGCTGCGCGACGCCCTGTCGCAGGAGGCGCCGAAATCGACGACCGCGACGGATCCGCAATGGGCGAAGCGGATGAAAGAGCGCGTGACCGAGACCGAGGTGACGCTGAGCGCCGTGATGGAGAAGAGCGATCTCACGCTCGCGGACGTCGCCCGCTTCGAGGTCGGCCAGGTCATAGAGCTGCCCGTCTCGCCGACGGGTCTCGTCGCGCTGATGTGCGAAGGGCAGTCGCTGTTCTGGTGCGAGATCGGCCAGAAGGACGGCTCCTACACGATACGCATCGACGATTTCGTCGATCAGCAGCAGGAATTCATCGACGACGTGCTGCGCGGTTGAGCGCTGGCGCGATTGCGGCGTCGACAATGGAGAGATCGACATGGGTGAGTTCGATTTTGAGAGCTCCAAGAGCGAGGAGCTCGAACGGCTGATCGGCGGCTCGCGCCCGATGGGCGAAGATCTGATGATGGCGGAGCGCGCCGGCGAGCCCGAGATCGACGCGCGCAAATTCGAGTCGATCCTGCGTATTCCGGTCGTCATGCAAGTGGTGATCGGGTCGGTGACCATGCCGGTCTCCAATCTGCTCAAGCTCGGGCGCGGCGCGATCGTGCCGCTGGACCAGAAGATCGGCGAGCCGGTGGACGTCGTCGTCAACGGACGGCTCATCGCGCGCGGCGAGGTGGTCGTCGTCGAGGACGACAATACGCGCTTCGGGGTCTCGCTCACCGAGATCATCGAGCCCGGGAGCGGCGCGCGGCGCATGTGACGGAGGCGGGAGCCCGCGATGACGAATCTGATTGCGGCCGATGTAGGCCGCACGCTCAACGGCCCGGAAAAAGTCGCGGCGCTGCTGCTGTCGGTCGACAAGGATGTGGCGCAGCGCGTTCTCAAGCATTTCGATCAGAACGAGCTGCGGCAGATCACCAAATTCGCCGCTGGCCTCGGCGCGGTTCCAGCGAGCACGATCGAGCCGCTCATCGAAGATTTCATGTCGCAGCTCGAGAGCGGCGGCTCTGATCTGCGCGGCACGGCGGGCGAGGCGGAAAAGCTGCTGGCGGGCGTCATTCCGCCGGAGCAGATCGCCGAGATCATGTCGGATGTTCTCGGCAGCTCCAATAGCGCCGTGTGGGGCCGCGTCAGCGCCGCGCCGGAGCCGGCCTTCATCGAATATCTCGCCAAGGAGCATCCGCAAACGGCGGCGTTGACGTTGTCGCGGATCGATCCGGCGCGCGCCGCCAAGGCGCTGTCCGTGCTGCCGGCTGATTTTCGCGACGATGTGATGCGGCGAATGCTGTCGTCGAAGCCCGTCACCGACGAGGCGTTGCGACTGGTGGAGACGACATTGCAGGAGGAGCTCCTGCAGAATTCCGAGGCCACGGCCTCCGCGGCGAAGAACGCCAAGCTCGCGGCGATCATCAACAAGATGGAGCGCGAGCATGCCGAGGGCGTGCTGCGCAGCCTCTCCGAGCGCCGCCCGCGCGACGCCGAAGCGTTGAAGGGCATGCTGTTCAACTTCGAGGACATCACCAAGCTGAATGTCCGCGCCCGCATGATCCTGTTCGACGCCATTCCCGCCGATCGCGTCATTCTGGCGCTGCGCGGCGCGGAGGTGGACGTTCGCGACTTTGTGCTGGCGGCGCTCTCCGCGCGCACGCGGCGCATGGTGGAGGCCGAGCTGGCGAGCGGCGCGTCGCCGCCGCGTCGCGACATCATGGAGGCGCGCCGCGTCATCGCCGACACGGTGCTGAGGCTCGCCGAGCAGGGCAAGATCGACTTGTCCAGCGCCGCTCCCGAGGAGGCCGCCGAGTGACGGCCTCTGATCGATGAGCGATACGGAAGACGACGAATCACGAACAGAAGAGGCGTCGGAGAAGAAGATTCTCGACGCCCTCGAGCAGGGCAAGACGCCCGTTTCGCGCGATTTGTCGATCGCGACGCTCTTTCTCACCTTTCTGCTCTGCTCCGCCTTCGTCTTTCAGACCGTCGGCCCGCGCCTCGCGGAGGCCATGGCTCTCATGCTCGGCAATGTCGGGCAATTCGCGCTCGCCAATGGCGCGGACGCCTATATGCAATCGCGGACGGTGGTGCTGGAGACGGCGCGCTTTCTGACGCCCATTCTCGGAATGTTCATCGTCTCGGCGATTGTCGCCGCTTTCATTCAGGGCTCGCCGCGCCTCGTCTTTCAGCGTATCGAGCCCGATCTCTCGCGCATCTCGCCGCGTGAGGGGCTGAAGCGCATCTTCAGCGTCACAGGCCTCGTAGAGCTCGCCAAATCGGTGGCGAAAATCATTATCATCGCCGGCGCGGTCATTTTTTCGCTCAATGTCGACCGCGGCCTCATCACCGATGCGATGCGCGTCGAGCCCGGCCAGGTGCCGGGCCTGCTGCTCAAGCTCGTCATTCGCCTCACCAGCGTCGTCTGCATTCCGGTCGTTCTGCTGGCGATGGCGGATTTCGCCTGGAGCCGCATGAAGTGGCGGCGCGACATGCGCATGAGCCGCCAGGAGATCAAGGAGGAGCTCCGGCAATCGGAAGGCGATCCGATGATGAAGGCGCGTCTGCGCTCCATCGCGCTGGATCGTTCGCGCAAGCGCATGATGGCGGCGGTTCCGCGTGCGACCTTCGTCATCGCCAACCCCACGCATTACGCCATCGCGCTTCGCTATGTGCGCGAGGAGGGCGGCGCGCCGCTCGTCGTCGCCAAGGGAACCGATCTCGTCGCGCTCAAGATCAGGGAGATCGCGGAGGCCAATGACGTGCCCGTGCTCGAGCGTCAGGCGCTGACGCGCGCGATGTACGATCATGTCGAGATCGACAAGATGATCCCGTCGGAATTCTATCGTCCGATCGCAGAGCTCATTCATTTTCTGCACAACAGCGGTCAGGCTTCGCGTTCTCGCTGATCGCGGGCGCAAGTCCAGCTTGACGCAAGACCGAACAGATAATTTTCCGTTACCAAATCTGCGCGAGGCATCATGGTCGAGCCTGTTTATCTCTTCGATCTCGTCGAAAAGCAGCGGAGCTGGCTCTCCGCGCGTCAATCGGTGGTCGCCCAGAACATCGCCAACGCCAACACGCCCGGCTACAAGGCGGTCGATGTCGCGCCCTTCTCCAAGGTTCTGGATCACAGCGCATTGGAGCTCGCGGGAACCAATGGGCTGCATATTCAGACAGCGGCTTTCGATCCGCGCGCCTCTTCGCCGAAGGAGGGCGCGAATTGGGAGACGAGCCTCTCCGGCAATTCGGTCAGCCTCGAGCAGGAGATGATGAAGTCGGGCGAGATTCGCGGCGCCTTCTCTCTCAGCACCAATATCATGAAGTCGTTCCACGGAATGTGGATGGCGACGTTGAAGGGATAATGCGAGATGGACGCTCTCGAAGCCTCCATGAAAATTTCCGGCGCGGGACTCGAGGCGCAATCGTCGCGCCTGCGCGTCGTCGCGGAGAATATGGCCAATGCGCGCTCCACGGGTCAGACCGCGGGCGCGAATCCTTATGCGCGCAAGACCGTCACCTTCGCTAATGAGCTCGATCGTGCGAGCGGCGCGGAGCTGGTTCACGTCGGCGCCGTCGGCGTCGATCGCACGCCGTTTCGCGTCGAGCATGATCCGGGCAATCCGGCTGCGGACAAGGATGGCAATGTGAAGTTTCCGAATGTGAACATTCTCACCGAAGTGGCCGACATGCGCGAGGCCAATCGCGCTTATGAGGCCAATCTCCAGGTCATGAAGCAGACGCGCGATCTGCTCTCCATGACAATCGATCTGCTGAAGGGAAGCCAATGATCGGACTCGTCCCCGGAATCGTCTCCTCCGTCGCCTCCAGCGCCGGCGTCTCGGCGCTGAGCGGCGCGGCGCAGAGCGCTGCGGCTTCGTCTGTCGATGGAGCGTCTTTCTCGCAAGTGCTCGATCAGCTCACGACCGGCGTCGTCGACAAGGTGAAGTCGAGCGAGGCGACGTCTATCGCCGGCGTGCAGGGCAAAGCCTCTGTGCAGCAGGTGGTGGATGAGATCATGTCCGCCGAGCGCGCCTTGCAGACGGCGATCGCCGTGCGCGACAAGGCGGTCGGCGCCTATCAGGAAATCAGCCGTATGACGATTTGAACAAGGATCGGTAGAACCATGCGAGCGCTCGCCATCGCGGCCACGGGCATGAACGCCCAGCAGCAGAATATCGAAGTTCTCTCCAACAATATCGCCAATATTAACACGACGGCGTTCAAGCGCTCGCGCGCGGAATTCACCGATCTGCTCTATCAGGCGGACCGCCTTCAGGGCGTCTCCAACCGCGGCCGCGACGCGACGATTCCAGAAGGCTCGCAGACCGGCCTCGGCGTGCGTCTCGCGGCGATCCGCAGCCTGCAGACGCAAGGCTCGCTGACGCAGACGGGCAATCAGCTCGATCTCGCGTTGCAGGGCCGCGGCTGGTTCCAGATCGTCGGCGCCGACAGCGAGACCGTGTATACGCGCGCCGGCTCTTTCAGCACCAACGCCAATAGGCAATTGGTGACGGGCGACGGCTATCTGGTGACGCCGACCATCGTCATTCCCAATAACGCCACCGCGATCACGGTCAATCAATCGGGCATCGTCTCGGCCACCATAGGCGGGCAGACGACTCCGCAGCAGCTCGGCCAATTGACCATCGCCAATTTCGCCAATGAATCGGGCCTCGAGGCGTTGGGCGGCAATCTCTTCCGCCAGACGGTCGCCTCCGGCGCGCCGGTCGTCGGCGTGCCGGGCGATCCGGGCTTCGGCACGATTAGCCAGTACTATCTCGAGAGCTCGAATGTCGATCCGGTCAAGGAGCTCGTCAATCTCATCTCCGCGCAGCGCGCCTTCGAGCTCAGCTCCAAGGTGATCCAGGCGGTGGACGAGATGGAAGGCACTGTCTCGAAGGGAATCAGATGATGCGCCTTCCGCGGCTCGTCGCTCTCGTGCTGGCCGCGGTCGCCTGCGGCCCCACGCCGCTCGGCGCAGAGGAGCGCATGCTCCCGGTGCCGCTGGGCGTCATCTATCCGGGCGACGTCATTCGTGACTCCATGCTCGGCGAGCGCGCCTTCGGCCTCGGCGCCGGGGCGGATGGCTCGGTGGCGGAGACAAAAGGCGCGCTCATCGGCAAGGTGGCGCGGCGCACGCTGCTGCCGGACCGTCCGGTTCCGACGATCGCCGTCGACGCGCCCAAGGTCGTGACGATAAATGCTTCGGTGAAGATCGTTTTCGATGAAGGCGGCATGGTCATCGTCGCTTACGGCTCGGCGTTGCAGGCCGGCTCTATCGGCGATCTCATTCGCGTGCGCAATCAGGACAGCGGGCTTGTCGTCACCGGCCGCGTGCAGGCGGATGGCTCCATCCGCGTGAGCGAGGGCTGATGCGCAGGCTCGTCGCGCTCGCTCTGCTCGTGCTGATGAGCGCGCCGGCGCTCGCTTCGGTGCGGCTCAAGGACATCACCTTTCCGCGCGGCGTGCGGGAATATCAGCTGCTCGGCTATGGCCTCGTCGTCGGCCTGCAAGGCACGGGCGACACGTTGCGCAACGCGCCTTTCACCGAGCAATCAGTGTCGTCCATGCTGGATCGGCTCGGCGTCAATGTGCGCAACAGCTCGTTGCGCACGCGCAATCTCGCCGCGGTGATGGTGACGGCGGCGCTGCCGCCCTTCGTCGGCTGGGGCTCGACGATCGACATCACTGTTTCCGCAATGGGCGACGCCACGTCGCTGATGGGCGGAACGCTGCTGCTCACCTCGCTCACCGGCATAGACGGCAATGTCTATGCGATCGCGCAAGGGCCGATCGCGGTCTCCGGCTTCGCCGTCGGCGGCCAGAACGAGACTTTGACGCATGGCGTCGCGACTGTGGGGCGCGTGCCCAATGGCGCGACGATCGAGCGCGAGGCGCCGCGGCCGGCCGGCGAGAATGGCGCGCTGATGCTGGAGCTGCGCAATCCCGACTTCCAGACGGCGGTGCAAATCGTCGACGCGATCAACCGCTACTCGCAGGCGAAATATCATCAGCGCATTGCGCGCGAGCGCGACAATCGCACCATCGCGCTGACGACGACGCGCGGCGGCGCGACGCGCTTGCTCGCGGAGATCGGCGAGCTGCGCATAGAGCCGAGCACGCCGGCGCGCGTCGTGATAGATGAACGCACCGGCACTGTGGTGATCGGCCAGGATGTGAAGATATCGCCCGTCGCTTTGACGCATGGGGGCCTCACCGTGCGCATCAATGAGACGCCGGAAGTCTCTCAGCCGGCGCCTTTCTCCAATGGCAAGACGACTGTGACCAGCCAGACGCGCATCACCGCGACGGAGGAGGTCGGCGGCGTCGCTACGCTGGAAGGGCCGACATTGCGCACGCTGGTGCGCGGGCTCAATCAGATCGGGCTGAAGCCGACAGGGATCATCTCGATCCTGCAGGCGATCAAGACGGCCGGCGCCCTGCAGGCGGACCTCATCATTCAGTGATGGCGGGTCAGTGCGGGCGGCTCGCCCGCAAGGCGCTCTCCAGCGCCATTATGACGGGTATGATGGCGGTCTTCTCACGTTGCGCCACGGAATAGAGCTCGTCGCCATCGGCGCGCTCGATCTTCTGCAGAGCTTCCAGCTGACGCTCGAGGCTCTCGAGCAGCGTCGCTGCGTCGATGCGCTCGAGCATGAGCGAAAGCTCGATTTGATCGCCCATATTTCCCTCCGCTATGCGATCGGCCTCCGCGCTCATTTGGGCGCTGCGGTCAGTCCGCGGTAGGGGCGTCAATGCGTGTGAAGATGGCCTGAGCTTTCCGTCCCGGTTGCGGTCGCGCTTGTTCCGCGATGCGCGGCATGGCTGCTATGGTCATGATGGCCTCCGGCGCCCTTCGCGCCTCCGCCATGGCCATGTCCACCGTGGCTATGCCCACCGTGACCGGCGCCATGCGCGTGAGCGCCATGGTCGTGGCCCTGATGATCGTGGTCCTCATGATCGTGACCTTCGTGATCGTGGCCTTCATGGCCGTCATGATCGTGGTCGTGATCTTCCTCCTCATCGCCCGCCATTTGGATGAGCGGCTTGCCCAGAGTGTCTGGAAACAAGCGCTGCAATGAGAAGTCGATCGAGGCCATCCAGCCTACGGCGCGCCCGCTCTGGCGGTTGATCGGAATGATCGCCTCGGCGCCGATCTGGATCTTGTCTCCCATCCAGATGAGGCCGGGATTGACCGTCCCGACCGTCGAGGCCGAAGTGGGAGAGGTGGCGAAGACCCTTTGATTATTGGGCGTCAGCTCCACGCCGTAATAGGGCGGCAGGCTCGTCGTGCGCACGCCGGAGAGCGGCGTGCGGAACTGAACCTCGACGATCGGGTTGAGCTCATAGACGAAATCTGGGACGCCGAGATCGACCTTCAGCGTCTTCTTCAAATAGGAGAAGCTGTATTGCAGGCTCGCGCCATAGGCGAAGGTCGGCGAGTGGCGGCACTCGTCTATGCTCGGCATCGCCATCGTCATGTCGAATGTGTAGGGCGCGGGCATGTTCATGCAGGACATGTCCATCACGGAGTTGAGCATGCCGGACATGTCCGCGCCGGCGGGGCTCATGCCGCTCAGCGAATAGGCGAGGGTGCGCCGCCATGTCGGCAGGCGCAGGCCGAATTGCCCGGTCGCGGCGAAGGCGCGCGTCCAGCCGAATTCTTCCGGCAGATCGCCGAACCCTTTGCCGATCCATAGCGACGGAACCAGAGTGGTGAAGCGTGGCGCGCCCGCCGAGCGATTGCCGACGCCGCCCCAATCGACGAACAGTCCCGCCGAGACGACGAGCTCGCTCTTCTTGTCGGTGAGCAGCTGATATTTGAACGTCGTCTGCAGATTCTGCCAGCCGCCCATCGTCATGCCGGGCATGTACATGCCCATCGGCATCAGCATGGGCATCATCATCATCGCGCCGTCGGGCGTCATGTGATGATCCATGATCATGGCCATGTAGGAGAGATTCTCCGGCATCCACATGCGCGTCCATGTGCCGGCGAGGGTGACGCCGAAATCCTTGGTGATGCGCTTGGAGAGCATCAGCGGGACATCGAGCTCGCGCGTGTGATCGCCGTTTCGCGTTCCCATCGCCATGGGCATGAAATCATCCATGACGCAGGGCGTGTCTATGGCCAGCGTCATCGGGATCATGCGGGGGCCGATCATGCAATGGGCGGCCGCGCCTCGCGACGCCAATATGGCCGCGAGCCCGGCCGCGGCGGCGAGGCCGCAGCGAGCGAATGTCATGGGAGGTCCTGGTCGGGAATAGGCGAAAACGCGGCAGGCGCGACGCAACGCGTTGAATCGACGAGTGCGAATCTATCGATGCGCCGGCGCTTCGCCATTGGGGGATTTGCGCAGCGCCGAGCCTAGATCATCAAGCAGATTCAAGCGCCTGTGCAATATTTATACGCTACCGACGTGATGTCGCCGAGCGGGCTTCGCGTAGCTTTCGAGGGGCTCGGCGGCCGGATTGCGGATCGGCGAAACTTCAAAGATAATCGGCGCCGACGCTCGAGCGTGAGCGTTCAAAAGAACCGAGGGCCTCGGATGCAGGCCCGACCGGCGAATCTGATTGAGGCCCGCAAAGGGAATTCGAGCGTTCTTCCGCTCCCGCTCTCAGGCTCGCCCAAGCGAGTGAGAGAGCAAGAAAATGGCAAAGAATTCCCTTATCGCCCTGTTGCAGGAAAAGCTCGATTCGGCGCGCCGCGAATTGCGGTCGGCGTCGGTCGATTTCGACATTTCGGACGAGCAGCTGCTCGATCTGCGGGCCAGCGCGCGGCAGATATTCCTCGAGCTCAAGGAGCAGGACCGCCAGGTCGCGCAAAAAGGCCTGCTCGCCGCGTTGAAGTTCTGGTGAGGCGAGCGGGGCGCGGCGGAAAATCCTACCGATGGGCTAGCAAGGCGCCCCCATTTGCATTTAAATGCCGGACACGATCATCGGCGGCCGCGATAAATCGAAACGTTCAGTAACGATGCGCGCGCCGCCGGATCATGAGGAAACGACCATGAAGCTCAAAACCGCCGCTCTCACGCTCGCTTTCGGCGGCGCGCTTTTCGCCTCGACGATCGCCCGCGCCGACGACCGGCTCGATCAGGCCGCCAACCACGTCGAGGAAGCGATCACTCAGGTCAAGCTGAAGGACTCCGGGCTTCTCGCCTATCATGCCGATCTCGCGCTGGAGAAGGCCGAGTCGCTGCAGAAGTTCAAGCCGGACGCGCATCTCGCCGCGGCGATCGACCATCTGAAGGCCACCATCGACGAGGCCCGCCAGAACCATCTCGCCCAGGCCGCCGAGCATGTGAAGGCCGCCGACGCGGAGCTCAAGCAGGTCGCGAAGTAATTTCTCGCCTCCGGCCGGCGCGCCCCCGCTCAGGGGCGCGCCGCTGCCGTCGAATGTGATTTTTCAAGCTTTTCCGCCGCGATAGAGAACCAGCTCCGGCCGCCCCGGCGCGCCCGGCCGCACCACGCGGCGGCCGACCGGCTCCGACAGTCGAAAATGCGCCTCGCTGGGCGCGATCACGCGAAAGGACGTCAGCCGCAGCGGATGGGCGGGCGCGACGCCGAGCCAGCGCGGACGGCGCGCGGGCGCGATGGCGCCGAGAACGCGGGAATGCGTCTTGCCGAAGTGACGCAGCGGCAGCAGCAGCAGCTCGAGTTCCAGAACGTCGCCCTCGTCCCCGGCGCGTCCTTCGACTCCGGCGACCACGGGAGCCACGCCGTCGATGACGGTCAGCATGACCGAGGCGAGCGTGCGGCGGTCCTCGGGAGACCACAGATCGAGAAAGGACTTCCCCTTCTGCTCGTCGAGCCAGAGCGCGTTCAGCCTCGTGCCGCACAGCCGAATCGGGAAGCGGCCCGCCTCATCGATCTCGATGATGAAGGAATCGGGCAGCGCCTCGCGAATTTCCGCCGGGTCGATCTCGGACCGCTCGGGCGCTGATCGCGCCCCTTTCAAGCGGCTCCAATAGGCGTAGAGTTGCTGGTTGACCTTGTGTCTCATTTTGTTTCCAAAACGGCGTATCGTTAAGGACTTTGCGTCGAATCGGCGCGCCCTGCCGCCCGCCCCCGAGCGGCGAGAGCTGAAGAGCAGGCCGCATGCCAGCGGCAAGAAATCGGTAACCACTCGCAATGGCTCCGGCGAGCCTGAAGGACGGCGCTGAGATGAACGATCGTTTCGAGGCGAGGCCACAGAGGGAGAAAATCCTCAATCTGCCCGGCGAGGTCACGGCGCTGCTCGCCGCGCTCGCGGCGATCCAATTCGCGCTCGGCGCTCTGCCCGGCGCGACTGTCTCCGAGATCTTCTCCGCGCTGGCTTTCGTTCCGGGACGAATCTCGATCGTTTTGGCGCCGGACGCCTTCATGCGCTCCATAGCGGGGCAATTGGCTCCGGGCGTCGAGGCCGGCGACGTGGCCGAGGCTCTGGGCGCGGAGCGCCTGCCCTGGTGGACCTTCGTCACCTATGCGCTGCTGCACGCCAATTGGACGCATCTCGCCGTCAATGGCGTGACGCTGGCGGCTTTCGGCTCGCCTCTCGCGCGTCGTTTCGGCCCGGCGCGCTTCCTCGCCTTCATGGCGCTGACAGCGGCGGCCGGCGCCGCCGCGCATTTTTCGATCCATCCTTTCGACCTCGGACCGGTCGTCGGCGCCTCGGCGGCGATCTCGGGAACCATGGCGGCGAGCGCGCGTTTCGCTTTCGCCCAGGATTCGCGGATCGGGGCGCCTTTTGCGTCACGGCGCGCGTCGAGCCTCGCCGAGCTCTGGTCCAACCGGCGCGCGCTCGCCTTCGTCGGTCTCTGGTTCGCGGCCAATCTGATTTTCGGCCTGTTCCCCGGCGCGGCGGGGTCGACGGAGCAGATCGCCTGGGAGGCGCATGTCGGGGGCTTTGTCGCGGGGCTTCTCCTGTTCGGCGCCTTCGACCGTCGTGAGGGAGGCCGTGAGTAACCGCAACAGCTAGCCGCAAGTCGGGAGCGCTGAGATAAACTAGCGAGAGGGGAGGGATTTCATATGAATGTCGCCCGCATACTCGCCCGCAAGGGAGCCGAGGTCGTCACCATCGCGCCAGGACGGACATTGCTGCAAGTGGCGGAGGAGCTGACCCGCCGCGGCATAGGCGCGCTCGTCGTCGTCAGCGCCGATGACGAGGTCGTCGGCCTCATCACCGAGCGCGACATCGTCGGCGCCATAGCGCGCTACGGCGTCGAGGCGCTCTGCGACGAGGTCGCGCGCTTCATGACCGCCGATCCCATGTCGATCGCCGAGGATCATTCGCTGGAAGCGACGATGGAGGCGATGACGGTGGAGCGCCGCCGTCATCTGCCGGTTCTGCGCGAGGGACGTCTCGCCGGCCTCGTCTCGATCGGCGACGTCGTCAAATGCCGTATCGACGAGATCGAGTCCGAGCGCCAGGAGCTTCGCGCCTATATCGCGACCGCCTGACGCTCGTAGTCGTCAGAATTTGAACTTCACCCCGCCGACAAAGGCTCGCGGCGCGCCGGGATAGATCGAGCCCGTCGACGAGACCAGAACGCCATAGGGGTTCTCCACGCCCGGCGCGGCGAGCGTGTTGGTTATATTGCTCGCCGAAGCCACATAGGTGCGGTCGAAGACATTCTGCACGCCGAAATAGGCGTTGATGTTCTTCAGCAGCAGCGGATTGTCCGGCAGGGCGGCGTCATAGTGGAGGTTCAGATTGACGATCCCATAGCCGGGGATCGTCAGCTGATTGCTGTTGTCGAGGTAATAGGAGCTTTTGAAGCTGTATTCGACATAGGCGCCCAGCCCTTT
The DNA here is from genome assembly GCF_000379125.1 of Methylosinus sp. LW4. Classification (NCBI taxonomy): domain Bacteria; kingdom Pseudomonadati; phylum Pseudomonadota; class Alphaproteobacteria; order Hyphomicrobiales; family Methylocystaceae; genus Methylosinus; species Methylosinus sp. LW4. Next base: position 467,758 of record NZ_KB900626.1, read on the forward strand.
GAAATCGCCGTCCGGCTGGTCGTAGCCGACGCGCGCGGTCAGCTCGTGCGGCGCGACATTGGGCGTCTGCCGGCCCGAGCGATCGAAATAGGAGCCGGGGCCGAGCTGCTCGACGAAGCGCGTGAATTTCTGATCATTGTAGGAATAATTGGCGAGCAGCCGCCAGCCGTCGAAGGGACGATAGTCGATCGTCGCCTCGATTCCGCGATGGATCGAGTTCGGCGCGTTGAATGTATAGGATTGCAGGCCCGCGCCCGGCGTCTGCGTCAGCTGCTCGTTCTGATACCATTCGTGGAAGAGGGTGAGGCTCGCCTTCAGCTGTTCCGACGGCGTCCAGTCGACGCCGACGTCGAAGCCGGTGTTGCGCTGCGATTTGAGCCCGATATTGCTGCCGAAGGTCCCCTGCTGGGTCACGAACAGCATGCTGGGGTTGGGCGTGCCGAAGCCGCTGGAGGCGCGCACGCGCGTCTGCCATTCCGGCGAGGGCCGCCAGACGACGGAGGCTTCCGGCGCGAAATTCCAGAAGGCGCGATTGGCGACGACGCCGGTCCATGAGCTCATCGTCCCGGCGCTGGAATAGCTCATCGATTCCGAATAGCCGGAAATCTTGGACAGCTCGACGTCGAGGCCGATTACGGCGGTGACGTCCGGCGCGAGCGCGAATTCCTCGCGGCCGCGCGCGCCCAAATTCTGCATCATATTGTTCTGCTTGTTGGTCGTCGCGCCCCAGGCGCCGTCGCCGACCGGGATCGTCGTTCCCGAATAGCTCACATAGCGCGTGCGGTTGAAATAGAGGCCGAAATAATCGGTCCGATCGAGCCCGCCGAGCGTGTCGTGATGAGTGATGTCCGCCGAGGCGGAGACGGCGGGCTCGTCCTGCAGAAAGTTGGAGCCGGCGGGCTGGAAGATGTTCTTGTCGTCATAGCTCGCCTGCAGGCGCAGCTTGGTGTCCTTGTCGATATCATGCTCCCAGCGCAGGCCGAAAATATCGCGGCGGTCATTGCGATGCAGGCCGGCGAGATCGGCCGAGTTCTGCACCGTCGTTCCGCCGACGCCATTGAGGAAGCTGGAGATCTGTCCGCACCAGGCGCGGCTCGCCGCGCCGCCGAATGTCGCCGCGCCGAGATTGGGCACGAGGCGGCAGCCGGTCTGATAGGGGTTGTTGTAATATTGCAGCAGCGACTGGCGCACGGCGAGATTTGCGAACAGCTCGTTGTGAATGCCCTTGAAGACGAGGAGATCGTCGGGCGTCACGCGATAGCGCGCCGTCGTGTTGACGGTCTGCGTGTTGGAGTCGAAATGCTGGATGAAGCCGTCGCTGCGCACGTCGCTGGCGAAGACGGCCATGTCGAAATCGCCATATTGCTTGCCGATGGCGGTGAAGTTGTTGATCGTGCCGAAGCTGTCGAACTCGTGTCCGGTCTCGACGCCGTCGATCTCCGCGCCGGTGCGCGTGCGGAAGTTGATGGCGCCGCCATTGGCGAAATTGCCGAACAGGGCGGAGGAGGGGCCGCGATAGACGTCGACGCCCGCATAGGCGTGCGGGTCGGTGAGATCTGTGCGCGACAGGCCGTCGGGCTGCATGACGGAGAAGCCGTCCTCCATCACGACGATATTGCGCACGCCGAAGCCGCCGCGCGCCGAGGAGCCGCGGATCGAGACGACGATGTCGCGCGGCCCATTGCCCTGCTTGAACGAGAGGCCCGGGCTATATTGCAGCATGTCGCGAATGGTGAAGAGCGGCGTGTTCTCGAAATCCTCGCTGCGGACGGTCGTGAAGGTCTGTCCCGTAGGCTCGCGATAGACCGGCAGCTCCTTCTTCTCTTCCGAGAAGCCGGGCGGCGCCTCCTTCTGGCGCGCGAGCTTCTGCTCGCCGGCGACGTCGATCGTCGGAAGGGCGTCCTGGGCCCGCGCGGCGCCGGAGATGACGACGAGGCAAATCGCGCCGGCGGAAACGCCGCGCATGAGTTGGGTGCGTTGCATGAATGACTGCTCCTGCCGCGGCGTCGAAGCGCACGCGCGAAGAGAAAGAAAATGCGGCGTTTCCCGCCGCGCGTTTCATTCGTCAGGAGAAGTCGTCGGGAGGCGAGCGCGAGGACCAGGAGGCGAGCCATCCCGTTGTGGCCGGGAGAGAGCGATCGGCCTGTGGTCGGCGGCCGATCACGGCCGCTAGAAAAGCGGAGACGAAGAATGGCGTCGCGAGCAGCGCCGCCGATTGGGCGCGGCCGTCGCCCGCGCAATAAACGCAGCATTGTGATGCGTCGTGGCGGTCGTCGCGGGAATGTCGCTTGCCGGAGCGCTCGCAGAATTCAGCCGATGCGACGGAAAGCGCGGCGACGCCTTCCGTGAGGTCGGCCGACCGCGCCGAAGCGGGAAGCTCGAGCCCCTGCGAGACGAGCAGGGCCAGAGCGACGAAGGCCCCGAGCAGGCGGACTGCGAAAGTCGAAGCGCGCCATTTTTTCGCCATGAAGAACTCATGGCCGCCGCGCATCACGCGGTCAAGACGACGCCCGCCAGATTACAATAATTCTTGGATGCCGCCGATGGGGCTCACGGCGTCGCGCCGACGAGCGGTATGTGGGCGAAGATGTTGGGCAGCGAGCGCCTCGTCGCCTCATGGCCGAGCTCGATCAGCTCCTCGGCGCGGTGGAAGTCGAACATGCCGACATCCTCGTGACGCGCATGGATGGTGGCGTCCGGCGGATCGCCCGCCATGCGCGAGCGCAATATGCGATCCTGGATGATGTTGAACGCGTCGATCATCGAGGCCGCGACATTGGGCGCGGCGCCGGGGCGGCGCTGGAAATAGCGCGGCAGAAGATGCGCCGCGAGGCCCGGCTCCGAGGCGTCGGCGAAGGGCGCGCTTTCTTTGGCGCGGCCGCCGCCCGCATGGGCGTGATGATCGTGGATCACATGGGAGCGATACATGGTGTCGGCGGTGACATTCACCGCGATCACGAAATCGGCGCCCAGCGCCCGGCAGACGGTGATCGGAATCGGATTGACGAGCGCGCCGTCGAAGAGCCAACGGTCGCCGATGCGCACGGGCTCGAAAATGCCGGGCAGGGCGTAGGAGGCGCGCACGGCCGGCGCCAGCGCTCCGCGCTTCAGCCAGACTTCGTGTCCCGTGCCGACCTCGGTGGCCACGGCGGCGAAGCGGACCGGCAGATCCTCGATCGAGAGGTCGGTCAGCTCCTTCTCGAGCGCAGCGCGCAGCCGTTCGCCGCCGATCAGGCTCATGCCCGAGAAGGACAGATCCATGAAGGTGAACACGCGCCTTTTGGTCATGGAGCGCGCGAAGGCCTCCACGGCGTCCAGCTTGCCGGCGGCGTAGCAGCTGCCCACCACGGCGCCGATGGAGGTGCCGGCGACCACATCCGGCACGATTCCATGCGCCGCCAATTCACGCAGCACGCCGATATGCGACCAGCCGCGCGCCGCGCCGGCGCCCAGCGCCAGGCCGATCTTGGGCCGGGCGGCCACGGGCGGGGGCGTCGGCTCGCGCGCGATGGGCGGGGCTTCGACGCCGCCGCCGCCATCCGGCGCCCATCTGTCGAAGGGATTGCGAAAAAAGGCCGTCATCGCGCCTCTCCTGCCTGCCGTCTCCGCCCGTATCGGTCTTTCTTATATTGGGCGGGAGGCTGCGCGCAGAAAGTAGCGGGGCCGTTAACGGCGTCGCCGCGGCGAGCCGGATCGCGGCTTCGGCTCAGGCCGGCTCGGTTCCGAAGATCGACCAGCCCATGCGCCGCGCCAGCTTCTCCAGCGCGATGCGGCCGAGATGCGAATTGCCATTGGCGTCGAGGCCCGGCGACCAGACGGCGATGGACGCCTTGCCCGGCGCGACGGCCAATATGCCGCCGCCGACGCCGCTCTTGCCGGGCAGGCCGACGCGATAGGCGAATTCGCCGGAGCCGTCATAATGGCCGCAGGTCAGCATCAGCGCATTGATGCGGCGGGCGCGCTCGGGCGAGACCACAGACGATCCGGCGGAGGGAATACGGCCCGAATGGGCGAGATAGCGCCCCGCCATCGCCAGCTGCCGGCAGGTCATGGCGATGGCGCAATGGTGGAAATAGACGCCGAGGGTGAAATCCACCGGATTGTCGATCACGCCGAAGGATTTCATATAATTGGCGAGCGCGATATTGCGAAAGCCGGTGCGTTTCTCCGATTCCGCCACGGCCCGATCGACATAGATCGTCTCGTCCTGGGCCAAAAACTGCAGAAAGCGCAAAATTTCGCCCAGCGCCTCGCGCGGCTGATGGCCGGACAGGATCACATCCGTCACCGCTATGGCGCCGGCGTTGATGAAAGGATTGCGCGGCACGCCGCGTTCGCGCTCCAGCTGCACGATGGAGTTGAACGGATTGCCGGAGGGCTCGCGGCCGACGCGCCGCCACAGAAGATCGCCCACCATGCCGAGCGCCAGCGTCAGCGTGAAGACCTTCGATATGCTCTGGATCGAGAAGGGCAGGTCGGCGTCGCCGCCGGCGGCGACGCGGCCCTCGGCGTCGATCGCCACCATGCCGAAAGCGCCGGGATCGACGCCAGCCAGCTCCGGTATGTAGCTCGCGACCTCGCCGCGATCCGGCCGCGCCGCCATTTCGGCGGCGATCTCCTGCACGGCTGTTTCGAGCTCGGTCACTTGGGCCTCGGTCACTTACTTGGGCCTACCAGAGCGCGACGTCGCGCCTTTTAGTTCTCGAGAACGAGGCGGGGAGCGGCGCCGCTCTCGCCCAAATTCTCGACATGGCGATAGAAGCAGGATTTGCGGCCGGTGTGGCAGGCCTTGCCGTCGCCGCCGGCCACGACCGCCAGCAGCAATGCGTCCTGGTCGCAATCGACCTTCAGCGACACCACTTTCTGCACTTGGCCGGAGGTGTCGCCCTTGCGCCACAGGCTCTGCCGGGAGCGCGACCAATAATGGGCGACTCCGGTCTCCAGCGTCTTCTCGAGCGCCAGAGCGTTCATATAGGCGACCATCAGCACCTCGTTCGTCGCCGCCTCGACGGTGACGCAGACGATGAGCCCTTGGGCGTCATAGCGCGGCGCGAGGGCGAGCCCTTCCTCGAGCGCATGGGCCTCGGCCGGCGGCAGAGCGGACATTGGATTTCCCCAGGGAAGCGGTCAGCGGGCGCCGCGCAGCAGCGTGTAGAAATGCACCTGCTCGGCCGGATCGTCGCGGAACACGCCCGAGAACTGAACCGTCACCGTGGAAGAGCCCTGTTTCATCACGCCGCGCATGGACATGCACATATGCTCCGCCTCCACCAGCACGGCGACGCCGCGCGGCGTCAGATGCTGGTTGATCGCGGTGGCGATCTGCGCCGTCATCGCCTCCTGCGTCTGCAACCTGCGGGCGTAGACGTCGACGAGCCGCGCCAGCTTGGAGAGGCCGACGACGCCGCCGGTCGGATAATAGGCGATATGCGCTTTTCCGACAAAGGGGACGACGTGATGCTCGCAATGCGAGAAAAACGGTATGTCGCGGACCAGCACGAGGTCGTCGTAGCCCTCGACCTCCTCGAAGACGCGCGCCAGCTCCTCGCCGGCGTCCTCCTGATAGCCGCGGAAGAACTCCTCATAGGCCTTCACGACGCGGCGGGGCGTCTCCTTCAGGCCTTCGCGCTCGGGATTGTCGCCCGCCCAGCGCAGCAGCACGCGCACCGCCGCCTCCGCTTCCTCGCGGGTCGGACGTTCCACGGGCGTCTCGGCCGTCTCGTTACGGTCGAGCAAGGACTTAACCACGGCATCCATGTGGCGCCTCCAGATAGACGATTGGCCCGACCACTTCGGGGAAGACGGCCGCTTTCATCGCGGCCTGCGGAATTATATACTCAGTGGAAGGATTCCACGTAACCCCCCGCTAGCAACTTATCGGCCACAATGCTCGATCAAGTCTACAACCAGCGCATACTGGAACTCGCCGCGCAGATACCGCGCGTCGGTCGGCTCGCGGCTCCAGATGCAAGCGCCACCGCCCATTCCAAGCTGTGCGGATCGACCGTCACGATCGATCTCACCCTATCGGATGGAAAAGTGGCGGATTTCGCACATGAGGTCAAAGCCTGCGCTCTCGGCCAGGCGGCCTCCTCGATCATGGCGCGCCATATTGTCGGCTCCACGCCGCAAGAATTGCGCGCCCTGCGCGAGACCGTCCGCAAAATGTTGAAGGAGAATGGCGCTCCCCCCGATGGAAAATGGGAGGAAATCGCCATTCTGGAGCCGGTGCGCGATTTCAAGTCGCGTCACGCCTCGACGCTCCTGACCTTCGACGCCGTCGTGGACGCGATCGGGCAGATCGAGAAACGACAGGGCTGAGGGGGACGCTTTCGCGCCCCTCTCATCCGGCGATGAGGCCTTTCATCGGCGCGACGCTCGCGGAGTCGGGAAAAGCCTTCTCCGCGAGAGCCTGCGCCGAAAGGTCGAATTGCTCGGCCAAAAGCCCCTTCAGCACGGCGCGCAAATCATGGGTCGGGGCGAGGTCTCGCTCCTGATAGAGACGGCTCGCCTTCAATCCGGGCCAGTCGGCGATGACGCGCGCGCCTCTCACCGCGCCGCCGGCCAGAAATGCGACGCTCGCCGTGCCATGATCTGTTCCGCCCGTGCCATTGACGCGCGCCGTGCGGCCGAATTCGGTGATGGCGACGATCGCCGTATCCTTCCAGGCCTCGCCGAGGCCTTTCTCGAACTCCTCCAGCGCGCCGTCGAGGCCGGAGAGGCGCGTCGCCAGCAGGCCGCTCTCATTGGCGTGCGTGTCCCAGCCGTCGAAGGCGAGGGCGGCGACGCGCGGCCCGTCCGGCGTCGCCAGCAGCCGCGCCGCGCCCATGGCCGCCTGACGCATGCCATTGGGCTGGTCCATGCCGCCGCGCGCCTTGGCCATATCGCCGGTGAGCCCGCCCGAGGTCGCGATTTTGTCGGCGTCCAGCCCCGCCCGCAGCGCGGCGGCGAGCGTCGGATCGCTATGCGTGTAGAGATCGAGCACGCGCTGGGCGAGGTCTTCGCCCGCCGGCGGCAGCACTTGCGGCGCCCAGCCGAGCGCCGGCGCAGGCCCGCGCATCACCAGCGGCGGCGCCGCGCCGACGCCGAGCCCGCGCCGCCGCGTCGGCTCCGATGATTGCAGCGCGAAGACGGCGCGATTGAGCCAGCCGGATTCTGTGTGTCCCGGGCCGGCGAAGCCGCTCTCCAGCACATCCTGCCCGTCGAAATGCGAGCGCTCGCGATAGCTGGTCGCCACCGCATGAACGACGCTCGCTTTTCCATCCTTATAGAGGCGCGCGAAGACCGGCATGGCGGGATTGAGCGCGAAAAATCCGTCGAGCGGCAGAGTGGGCTTGTCGCCGATGGGCGAGAGAGCGAGCGACCCGCGCAGCGCCGCGTAATCGGGATCGCCGATCGGCGCGACGGCCGAGAGCCCGTCCAGCGCGCCGCGCAGCACGATGACGACGAGGCGCGGATCGCGCGCCGCCGCGGCGCTCGCCGCTTTCGGAAAATGCGCCAATGCCAGAGAGGCGCCGCCGAGCGCGAGGAGGCGACGGCGCGAGAGAGAAGAGCGCGAGAGAGAAGAGGAAGAGGGAATGCGCATCGTCACCTCCGTTGAAATTCGGGCGACATGAAGAGAATCGCCAGCGCCTGCTGGCGCGATTCCGCGCGCGACGCCGCCTCCCGCGTCTCGCGCGAGGCGGCGAGGCCGGCGGCGGTGTCGAGCACGCTCAGCGGATGGCCGATGTCCTTCAGCCTCTGCGCCATCTGCCAGGCGACGTCGAGGCGCAGCTTCATCGCCTCGGGCGAGGCCCAGGCGTCGAGACTGTCGGGATAGCCATTGGGGCCGGGCGGCTGCCACAAGGGCATGCCCATGGCGTTCAGCATGTTGAGATATTGGCCGGGGTCATTGGGCAGCGCGCCCGTCGCCCGCGCCGCCGCCATCAGATATTCGTCCGGCGTGCGGATTTTCGCGAGCGGCTCGCTCCAGGCGAGATCGCTCGCGATCAGCGCCTCCGCCACCGCCGTGAGATCGCCTTCCGTGTCACGGAAGGTTTTCGCCAGCGTGTCGACGATCGGCTTCGGCGGCGCGTCGGCGATGAAATGCCGCGCCAGCTTGGTCGCGATATGCGTCGCCGTCGCCGGATGGCGGGCGATGTCTGCGAGCGCCGCCGCGCCTTGCTCGCGGCCCGTCTGCGGATAATGCTTGCCGAGCAGAGCGGGCGCGCCCGGCTCGTGCCAATTGGCCTTGAACACGAAGCCGCCCGGCTCGCCGATCTCGCTCTCCGCCTCGGCGAAGCTCCAACCGGTGATGATGCGCGCCAGCGCCGTCACATCGGCCTGCGAATAGCCGCCGCCGACGCCGAGCGTATGCAGCTCGAGAATCTCGCGCGCGAGATTCTCGTTGAGGCCCTTGCCGGCGAAGCGCCCCGCCGCGGAGCCTGGCCCGATGGAGCGCTGATTGTCGAGATAGAAGAGCATGGCCGGATGGCTCTCGACCGCCGCCAGAAGATCGGCGAAGCGGCCGAGCGCATGCGGCCGGATCGCCTCGCGCTCGAAGGGGCCGGCGGCCACGCGGAGGATTTGCCCCTTGGCGACCGAAACGGCGAAATGATTGGACCAGAAGGCGACGAGCCGCTCGACGAAGCCGGCCTGCGCGCTCGCCTGCTTCTCGAAACGCGCCATCGCCTCGGCGCGAAACAATTTCTGCTCGACCGGCGGCTCCTGCGGCTTGGGCTTGCCGTCGGCGCCCAGCGGCGGCGCGGCGGGGCCGGGCCCGGCCATCGCTGCGCCTGGCCCCACCGCCGCGCCGGCCATGGAGACGCGCGTCGCCTCCGCGGCCATGGCGCGCTCGCGCTCCATGCGCTTTTCCTGCTGATCGGCGAACAACGCCTGCAGGGCGACATTGGACGGGGCGAGCGAAGCATTTTCCAGCCGGCCGACATTGGGCCGGCGCAACTCTTCCAATAGAAAGCCGCGCGGATCGGCTGCGGCCGCGGCGAGATCGCCGGGCCTGGCCCCGAGGCCGAATCTGCTGAGAGCGATCAGCGCGCCGCGAGGATCTGGACCGATGGCCATGTTCCCCCCTTGATCGTGAGCCGCAAAATAGCGGCGCTCGCTTCATGCGCCCGCGCAGATGACCAGGGGATGAACCGCGAGCGGAGCGACCTATAATTTCACGCGAGCGCGGCGACCGCCATTCCATACGGTGTAAGAGTCGGCGCGCGATTCTTGAGGGAGGAGGAACCCAGCGTGCCGACGACCTATCTCCCGCGCGTCACCGCGGCCGATCACGAGGTCTTGCGCCATACAGTGACGAATTATCCGGCCGACACGCATGACAAATGGCTTCGCCTCCAAGCGAAGGAGATCGCCAATTGGCGCGCGAGCGGCTGGGATGTGGTCATGATCGAAGTCGGCGCCGAGGATTTCGACCGCTATTGCCGCGAGACCGGCGCGAGCCCCAATTTCCACACTTTCCGCGCGATCGCCTCCGCCAAGGCGATCGGCAAATTCGCATGAGCGCCGCGCAAGTCATGAGAGGCACGCGATGATTATTTCCTCGGCCGCCGATTATCGCGAGGCCGCGCGTCGGCGCCTGCCGCGCTTTCTCTTCGACTATATAGACGGCGGCGCCGGCGCCGAGCGCACGCTCGCCGCCAATATGGCGGAACTTCAGAGCGTCACTCTGCGCCAGCGCGTGATGCAGGGCGTCGCCGGCGTCGATGTCTCCACGCAGTGGCTCGGCGTCGCGGCGGATTTGCCGGTGCTGATCGCGCCCATCGGCATGTCCGGCATGTTCGCGCGGCGCGGCGAGGTTCAGGGCGCGCGGGCGGCGGCGAAAAAGGGCGTTCCCTTCATTCTCTCCACGCTCTCGGTCTGCTCGCTGGAGGAAGTCGCCGCGGCGAGCGCGCGGCCGATCTGGCTGCAGCTCTATATGCTCAAGGATCGCGGCTTCATGGAGAATATGCTCGCGCGCGCGAGCGCCGCGGGGATAGAGCATCTCGTCTTCACCGTCGATCTGCCGGCGCTGGGCGTTCGCTATAGGGACGCCCATTCCGGCATGGCCGGGCCATTCGCGCCGCAGCGGCGCCTGCTGCAGGCGCTCGCCAAGCCCGCCTGGGCCTATGATGTCGGCCTCATGGGCCGGCCGCATGATCTCGGCAATGTCGCGGCCTATCTCGGCGGCGCGATGAAGCAGCAGAATTATCTGCGCGACATCGCCGCCAATGTCGATCCCACGCTCGACTGGTCGACGCTGGATTGGGTGCGCGCGCGCTGGCCGGGCCGCATCATTCTGAAAGGCGTGCTGGACGAGGCCGACGCGCGCGACGCCGTCCGCTGCGGCGTGGAGGCGATCGTCGTCTCCAATCACGGCGGCCGCCAGCTCGACGGCGCGCCCTCCGTCGCGCGCATGCTGCCGCGCATCGCCGACGCCGTGGGCGACGATCTCCTCCTCCTCGCCGATTCCGGCGCCCGCTTCGGCCTCGACGTGCTGCGCCTGCTGGCGCTGGGCGCGAAGGGCGTTCTGCTGGGCCGCGCCTACGCCTATGCGCTGGCCGCGGCGGGGCAGGCGGGCGTGGAGAACATGCTGGATATTTTCGCGGCGGAGCTGCGGGTGGGGATGATGTTGTGCGGGGTGGGGGAGGTGAGGCAAATTGGTCGTTCAAATCTTTGCCGAGTGATTGAACCAGTGCGACAGGGCCAGCGACAGCCATGAGCCAAGCCTTTGCTGTGTTCTGGTTGGCTAGAACGATTTTAGCCGTTACACGTTTAGGTGAGTTGGGCGGTCGATGGTCGCCTATTACGAACTCGTGATTGGAGCAAGCAGTGAGTGCAAACGTCGACCCGGAGCCGAAGGCTGTAACTGCTGCTCAAGATGAGTTGTTGACGGCGATCGATAAAAAAATTGGGGAGGTTAGAACCGAAGCTATTGATTTAAGCTTTGGTGAAATTATGAATCTCATGAAAGATAATGAGATTATTATCGATCCAGACTATCAAAGGTTGTTTCGCTGGTCGGAGGAGCAGAGATCTCGCTTAGTAGAGTCGATTCTTTTACGACTTCCGATCCCTCCGATTTTCTTTATAGAAAATGAAGACGGTCGATACGAGCTAATTGACGGACTGCAACGTGTAAGCTCGATGGTGCAATTTCTGAATCACAAAGCTGTCGATAAGCCGGAACTCGTGCTTAAGGGGTGCGACATTGTCGGGGACCTCAACGGGATGACATTTGATGTGCTGCCACTGACTCTTCGGTTACAACTGAAGCGGTCAACAGTTCGTGCGGTAGTGATCAAGCGGCAGAGTAAGAATTTTCTTCGCTACGAGATGTTCAAGCGATTAAATACAGGTGGATCTGAGCTTAGTGAGCAGGAGATACGCAATTGCTCTGCTAGAATTTTTGGTGAAATTGGTGTTGTTTTCTATGAATATTTGGTTGAGTTGTCAAAATTTCCGACATTTTCGTCAACTACAAATACGCTTGCTGATGCTGATGAGGAAAAAAGGGGGCGCGAAGAATTGGTGCTCAGGTTCTTTGCGGCGAAGAATGGTCCTCAATTTTATCATGGAAACGTGGCGGAGTGGCTAAATAGTTATATGGAGTCCGTTTTTCTTGGTAACTGTAAATTTGACTATGATTTTGAGCGTAAGTTATTCCAGAGGGTTTTTGATGCAGTTTATCGAGTCTGTGGTGAGGGAGCGTTCTGCAAGTATAAGAACGATCTGCCCATAGGTGGGCTTGCGCCTGCTTACTTCGAGGCGGTTGCCTGTTCTTTTGCGCGGCAGATTGAAAAGGTAGAGTCTGTTGATCCTATTCGTTTGAATGGGATTTTGGTAGCATCAAGACAGACAAATGAGTTCCGTAGCAATGTTGGTACCGGCGCAAATAAGAGAACAAAGCTAATCGGTCGTATAGAAATATTGGAAGAAGCTATTAAGAGCGCCTAACATGGCATCTAAGCAGCTTATATCTACGATCGATGGCGAACTATGCTGGCGCGAAGGTGAGCTCGCAATTGCAAAGCTCCATCTTCATAAATCTCTAATTGACAGAATGGCATTCGCGTATTCATATAGGTGTATAGTTATGCTTACATATGCACACTATGAAGCTTTTTCGAAGCGAATAATTGCGCAGGCTATGCAGGATATATTTACATCTGGAATAAGGTGGTCAGAATGCTGCGATTCGATAATAGTTAATCTTTTTGCAAATAGATTGAGGCAAAATCTTTCCTCTTTATCTAACAAGGAATTATCTGCGTGTGCAATTAAATCATTGTGCTTGGTTGATGATTTGCCGCCTCCAGATGCTTCTATGATACTAGACTGCGGAAATTTGAATAATCAAAATTTCGACTGGGCGCTTGGGTGTGTTGGTGTGGATCCGACCAAATTTTCTTACGCTCGCCGAGACATAGGCCGGATTGTCGCGCTTCGGCACGATTGTGCACATGGTGAGCAACTTACTTTTGATACGACAAAGTCGAATGCTGATCTGGCAGCAGATATATTTCAGTTGCAATCTAGTATTATACTATTAATGCATGCGCTGGCGGTAGAGATAATAGATCTGTTTGAGCGATCGGGATACAAGCGAGTCCCTTAGGAGATTTAAAATTCTGATCGTATTCGATACGAACGCAAAACTGTCTGTCTCATGGCCCACTCCTAAAGGGGAGTGGTCGGACCGCGGAGCGGTCCGGGGTGGGGTCAACGCCCGAGACTCGGGGATCACCCCCTCCCGCTCGCCTTCGGCGATCGACCTCTCCCCTCGAGGGGGAGGTGGGCGCGCCGCTCAGCGCGAGAGACGCCGCTACCGCTCGCGCGCCTTTCCCCCTAACCTCCCGCCATGACGGAAGAGACGATTCGCATTCTCGGCATAGACCCGGGCCTTCGCAACACGGGCTGGGGGCTCGTCGAGGCGTCGCGCGGCTCGCGGCTCTCCTTTGTCGCTTGCGGCTCGCTGCATTCGGACGGCGACGCCTCCATGGGCGAGCGGCTCGCGCAATTGCAGCGCGGGCTCGCGCGCATCATCGAGGAGCATGCGCCGCATGAGGCGGCGATCGAGGAGACATTCGTCAATCGCGATCCGCAATCGGCGCTGAAGCTCGGACAGGCGCGCGGCGTCGCGCTGGCGGCGCCGGCGCTCGCCGGGCTCGAGGTGGCGGAATACGCCGCCAATGTCGTCAAGAAGACCGTGGTCGGCAATGGCCACGCCGATAAGGAGCAGATCGCCATGATGGTGCGCGTGCTGCTGCCGCTGAGCCGGGCCGAGAGTCCCGACGCCGCCGATGCGCTGGCCGTCGCCATCTGCCACGCCCATCATCGCGCCGGCCGCATCGCCGCGCGCAAGCTCGCTGCGGGGGCGCGATGAGCGGTTCGCGCGGGGCGCTGTGCGAGCCTGAAGGCTCGCGGTCCGGGCGCGGCTCGGCCTTGGACAATCACCCTCGCCCTCATGCTGAGGAGGTCGCGAAGCGACCGTCTCGAAGCACGGGGGCGAGCTCCATTGGGCGCCGCGTGACGCTTCCCTCGTCCTTCGAGACGCGGCCTGCGGCCGCTCCTCAGGATGAGGGAAGCTTCATTTTATCACTCTGGGGCGGTATTGGCGCGCTCGCGATCCTCCTGTTCGCCGGCGCGGCGCAGGCGGGCTCGCTCGACGCACATTCGCCGATCGGGCGTTATGCGCTGGATGCGGCGAGCTGCAAGGCGAAGGATTATTTCGCGACGCTCGAGGAGACGAAGCTCACGCTGCCGACCTATTCCTGCGAAGGCGTCGAATATGACGAGACCGAGAATAAGGGCGGCCGCGCGCTCTTCTCTGTGACGGCGCGGGCCTGCTCCGGCGAGGAGGGCGGCAAGCCGCATCGAGACGCGTTCAAATTGACGCTCGAAGGCGGCGTGTTGCGATTTCTCTGGAGCGACGGGACGAAGAGCGCCGGGCTCGTGCGCTGCGCGGGGGCGAGATGATCGGCAAGCTCAAGGGAATCGTCGATTCCTATGGCGAGGATTTCGTCATTATCGACGTGCATGGCGTCGGCTATGTGGTGAGCTGCTCGGCGCGCACGCTGCAAAAGCTCGCGCCCGTGGGCGAGGCGGCGGCGCTCTCCATAGAGACGCAGGTGCGCGAGGACGCCATACGCCTCTTCGGCTTCTCGTCGGAGGCCGAGCGCGACTGGTTCCGCCTGCTGCAGAGCGTGCAGGGCGTGGGCTCCAAGGTGGCGCTCGCCATTTTGTCCATTCTCTCGCCGGGCGAGCTGGCCTCCGCCATTGGGGCCCAAGACAAGGCGATGGTGGCGCGCGCCTCCGGCGTCGGCCCCAAGCTGGCGGCGCGCATCGTCGCCGAGCTGAAGGACAAGGCTCCGGCCTTCGCCGGGATCGATCCGGCAGTGGCGCGGCTTTCCGGCGAGGAGCCAGCGGCGGCGCCCCAGGCGGCGCAGGACGCGATTTCCGCGCTGGTCAATCTCGGCTATGGACGCCCGCAGGCGGCGGCCGCCGTCGCCAAGAGCCTCGAGGCGATGGGGGAGGGGGCCGATACGGGCGCGCTCATCCGCCGGGGGCTGAAGGAGCTGGCGGGCTGACGGCCGAGCGCCTCACCGCTGCGCCGGCGCGATCTGATTGCGCGGATCGTCCTTGGCATTGACGTAATCGATGCTCCAAGGCCCCATGGCGTCGATCTGGAGCACCGTCTCCGCGTCGAAGAAGGCGTAATGCGCCACGCCCGGCGGCATGATGGAGAAGGCGCCCGCGGGCAGCTCCTCGACGCTCGCCCGATCCGCCGCCGGACCGAGGCCGAGCCGCATGCGCCCGGAAACGATCGAGACGACCTCCGCCTTGGGATGCGTATGCGGCGGAATGCGATAGCCCGCGGGCGCCTTCAGCCGCATCACGAAGATTCCGTCCTTGGCGGGATCGCCATAGAGGACGGCGGCCTCCGCCCCGGCCGGCAGCGACGGCGGCGCGGCCGTGAAGGGAATGTCGCCCGGCAGGAGGACCTTATGCGTCCCCACATGATCGGCGCCCGACGGCGCCGCCGAAAGGAGCGCGGCGACCCCGGCCGCCGCAATGATCGCATGGGCGCGTCTCATCTTCGCCTCCTCTCTTCGCCAGAAACCTCGCGACGGGCGCTGCGCCCGCGGCGGCTCATATAGGGCGCGGCTCCGACTGGCCGAGGGGCTGATTGAAATTACGGCGCTTTTTTGTTTGGCCGGCAGAAATGTCGGGCAGTAACACTCGAGCAACCTCCTTGCGCCATATTTCCGCTCGTCTCGCGGAAAAGCGATTGTGTTCGCATGCGTCGTAAGTAACTTGTGCCGGAGAGTAGTGTCATGAAGTCGCGAGATGCCTTGGTTCGGCTGAAACGTTTTCACGCCGAAGAGTGCCGGCGCCGCGTGGCGCAGCTTCAGACGATGATCGCTGAATTCACCCGCATGACGGGCGATCTCGATCGCGAGATCGCTCATGAGGAGCAGCGGGCCAATATCACCGACCCCAATCACTTCGCCTATCCGACCTATGCTCAGGCCGCGCGCACCCGCCGCGACAATCTCCTGCGCTCTGTCGCCGATCTCAAGGACCAGCTGGTCGAGGCGGAGACGCATATGAAGGATGCGGCCGAGGAGCTGGGCAAGGCGCAGGGCCAGGAAGCCCGCGACCGCGGCGGCGATCGCATCATCGATCTCGTCGCCGAGCGGCGCGTCTGACGTTTTTCTGGCTCAGGCCAGAAAATAGAAGAGGCGCGAGCCGAAAAGCCGCAGCCAGACGCCGACGCTGGGACGCCGCACCGCGCCCGGCGCCTCGCCGCATGCGAGCTGCTCCGCGATCTCGGCGACCGGATAGCGGAAGAATCGCAGCGTAAGGTAATTGCGGCGCGCGCCCGCCTCGACAAAGGCCAGCTCGAAGCGGGCGAGATCGCGGATCCAGGCGGGCTCGGCGCGCGCGAGGCGCGCTGCGAGCGCAGCCGCATCGGCGCGATGGCGCCCTGGCCGCGGCGGGCCGGCGACAACGGCGAGAAGTTCGCGATCGAAACGCGCGCCCAGCGCTCTATAGGTCAGCGGCAGCGTCTTGCGCGCGTCGAGCGTCCGTTTTCCCTTCAGGCAATCGGCAAAGCGCGCGACGGCGGCGGGATCGATGCGGGCGAAGCTCTCGGCCTCCGCCTCGCCGAGCCCGAATTGCCGCGCACGCTCGAGCGGCGCGCGGAAGAAGGCCTTGCGGAACGTCTCGTCCGTATAGAGAAGCGCCAGCAGCTCCTGCGTCTCCTTCAGCGGCATAGGCGGCTGATCGCGCGCGCGTGCGCGACCTCCTCGAGGAGATCGCCGAAGGGCGGCAGATTTTCGTCCCGCTCCAGCACCATCGCCCGCGCATTGGGCGCGCGCGGCAGGACTTTCTTGAGCAGGCTCCAGATTTCCGGCGGCGCGGGGGCGTCATGGCTGTCCATCAGCAGGCCGCGCAGCCGCCGCCCGCCGGCGATGTGGAATTGGACCACGCGCTCGAAGGGCCAGCGGTCGAGCTCGGCCTCGAGATCGACGCCCTGATTGACGGCGTTGGTGTAGAGATTGGTGACGTCGCAGAGCCAGCCGCAGCCGGTCAGCTCCAGCACGCGGGTGAGAAAGCCCGCCTCGTCCATCTCGCCGCCGGGGACGAGCGCGATGACAGTCGGATTTTCGAGGATCAGCGGAGTGGAAATCGCCCGGCGCACGGTCTCGACATTGCGCGCCACCGCCTCCGCCGCCTCCTGCGTGTAGGGCAGGGCGGCGAGATGGCCGATGGAGATTCCGCCCGCCTTAGTGAAGGCGAGATGCTCGCTCCACCAGGGCGGATCGAGCCGCGCGACGAGGGCCGCCAGCTTTCGCAGATAGGAGGGATCGACGCCCTCCGCCGAGCCGAGCGAGAGATCGAGCCCATGCGGCACGATGGGGAAATGATCGGCGAGGAGATCGAGCTCGGCCAATTTCTCCCACGAGGCGTCGAGATAATGGTCGGCGATGATCTCGACGATCTCGATCTTTTCGCGATTGGCGAAGAGATCGGCGCAGAATTGCGGCCGATAGCCGAGGCCGGCGCGCAGCTCTGTGGGCGTCGCCATGTGGTTCAGTCGCCGCCGCCGCCGCAACCGCCGCAACCACCGCCGCCGTCTCCGCCGCCGCCGCTGCTGCAGGACGAGCCGCAGGAGCCGGAGGAATCGCTCGCCGACTTCCTGAACAGGCTCATGAATTCCGGCTCTAAGGCGCCCTTCAGCGCCTCATAGCCGAAGATCGAGACGAGGAAGAGCGAGCCGGCGTCGAAAGCCGCAGCCCCGGCGGGGCGCGATTTCGCCTGGCCGAGCTTTTCGGAGAGGCGGCGGCCATAGGCGCGCTTGATCGTCGCGAGATAGGCCGTCCCGCGCGCGCTGGCGACTCGCTTGCGGGCCTTGGAGGTCAGCATCCAGAGGAAAATTTCGGCGGCCGCCGCCAGGACGATGAGAAAGATCACGTTGTGATGGCCGGCGAGGAGCGCCGCCGCCAGCTTGCTCGCCCCCAGGCCGAGGAGGACGATCGAGCCGAGGATAAAGGCCAAGCCGGCGGTCCGGCCGACGCCGAGGGGCGCCAGCAGGTCATTCTCGACGAGGCTCCGCCGCTCCGGCGCGCAGAGCCTTTCTATATCGGCCGCCAGCGCCTCATCGGCGAAGAGATCGCCCGGCGTCGGCCGCGCCGAAAGCGCCGCCAGCACGCGCGCCGAGCGGGCGTCCAGCGCGCGGCCGGACTGTGGTCCGGCGCCCCGCTCCAGCCGTCCATCGGCTATGCCGACATAGCCTTGCTGGCGCAGATCGAACAAAAGCGTGCGGATGACATTATTGACGCCGCCCGCGAGATAGGCGAGCGCAATGGCGTCGGGCTCGCTCGGCGCTTTCAGCCGGGCCATGTCGCGCGTCGGATCGGCCGCGCGGATGAAGAGGAAGGACAGGCCGAGCGTCAGCGCCGCCACGCCGGCATAGAGGCCTAAAAACTCCGGCCCCGGAAGACCGAGGATCGAAAAGCCGGCCATAGGCGCCCCCGCGCTGGCTGAAAAGAAATTGCGGAGCAGATTAGCAGCCCCCGCGCTGCGGACAAGCCGACGCCGGAACGACGCCGGCATTCAGGCTTGCGGTCGCGGCGTGGCCATGCCAGTGAGAGCGCGCGCTCCGCACCGGGAGCGCCGAACCCACAGCGCCACATGAAAAAAATTTTGGAATTTGTCTGGCCTCTCGTCGGGCTGGTGGCTGTCATCGCCTCTTTCTATCTTCTCTATGGCGAATTTCGCGGGGAATCGGTCGGCGAGGAGGTCTGGGCCGATCTTCGGGCCATTCCCGTCTCCCATTGGATCGCGGCCGGCTTCTGCTCGCTGCTCGCTTATGCGGCGCTCGCCTGGTACGATCGGATCGCGTTGCTGCATCTGGGCGTGAAGCACATCTCCATGGTGTTCATCTCGCTGTGCTCCTTCACCACCTATGCGCTCTCGCACAATATCGGCGCCTCGGTGTTCTCCGGCGCCGTGGTGCGCTACCGGGCCTATTCCACCAAGGGCCTGACGGCCGGTCAGGTGGCGGTGCTGGTGGTGCTGTGCTCCTACACTTTCGGCCTGGGCACAGTGCTGCTCACCGGCATATTGCTCACCTATCAGCCGAGCCTGCTCGGCCGCCTCTCCGGCATGCTGCCGGAAATGCTCACCAATGAGCATACGGCGCTCATCATCGGCCTCTCCTGCCTCGGCGCCGTCGCGCTCTATGTCGTTGGCTCGCTGATGCACTTCAAGCCGATCGATCTCGGCAAGATCCATGTGATGTATCCGCGGCCCGAGGTGATGATCCGGCAGATGTTCGCCGCGCCCCTCGAGCTGATCGGCGCCGCCGGCATCATCTATTTTGCTCTGCCGGAAGGCAGCGGCACGCCCTATATCGTCGTGCTCGGCACTTTCCTCTTGTCCTTCTCGGCGGCGCTGGTCTCCCATGCGCCCGGCGGGCTCGGCGTGTTCGAGCTCATCTTCATCAAGGCCATGCCGGATGTGCCGCGGCTCAAGGTGCTGACCGCTCTGCTGGTGTTCCGCCTGCTCTATCTCATCGTGCCGCTGCTGTTCGCGCTCGTCGTCGTGCTGGTGTTCGAGCGCGGCCGTCTCGCCGAGACCTTGCGCGGCCGCGCCGACAGCGAGAGCTGACGGCCGAACTGGCGCGAAAAAGGCCCTGAAACGACGAAGAGCCGGCGGCCTCCAAGGCGCGCCGGCTCTGCGTTTTCAAAGAGGCGCCGCGATCGGGCGCCGAAATCACATACGGTATTGCTGAAGGCGGGTCGTCCGCAATCCGGCGAGACCATGCTGGTCGATCGACATCTGCCAGCTCAGAAACTCGTCCACCGTCAGCGTGTAGCGGGTGCAAGCCTCCTCGAGGGAGAGGAGCCCGCCGCGCACCGCCGCGACCACTTCGGCCTTGCGGCGTATCACCCAACGCTTGGTCGTGGGCGGCGGCAGATCCGCGACGGTCAATGGGCTGCCATCGGGGCCGATGACATATTTGACACGCGGACGATGCGTCTCGGTCATTTTGTTACTCGCATACTCTCACGATCACTCGACCCTCCCTCTATAGGCGAGGCGATTTAACATTTGCCTAAGCCAAACTCCTGTGTTTGCGGCCAATTGAGAAATCGCCGTTTACCATAGCTCACGGTCGGCGGCGCCGCGGGGCGAGCGATCGGGAATCCCGAGCGATAGCGAGCCTATCGCTCGGGATTCCCCGCCGGAACGACAGAGCCCGAGCTACTCGCCCGCGACCCGCTCCACCTTCACGCGCGCGACGCCCGCCGAACGGAAGCCGAGGCTGTCCGCCGCATGAGCGGAGACGTCGATCACTCGTCCATGCACGAAGGGGCCGCGATCATTGATCGTGACGACCACAGAACGGCCATTGCCGAGATTGGTCACGCGCGCGCGCGAGCCGAAAGGAAGGCTGCGATGGGCCGCCGTCAGCGCCCCCACATGGCCCCCGCTCGCCGTCCGGCCATGATAGCCGTAGTAGGAGGCCTTCCCCACCCAGGATTGGCCCGCCGCCGTCGCTGTCGAACCCGCAAAAATCGCCGCTCCGATGATCCATTGTTTCAATGCGCTATCCCCCTTGCCGTTTCTCTCCCGACAGCCGACCGAGCTCGGCCCGAGCTGTCGAGTAGACCCGCGGTAAGGGTGAGTTGTGATCAAATAGTGGCGAGAGCGCCAGCGCCGGATTTTGCCTAGTTCCGCGCCACGACGCCAAGTATGCCGCATCAATATTTCGATGTAATCTATACTAAAGCCTCAAATAAACATTTATGTATTTTGCAATATATTTGTCATTGAATTACTTTTCTGTGACCGAAATGACACAGGCTGCGAGAATCTGTCGGCCAGCTGTCAAGCCCTGTCATGAACGGATCGATCCAGGGCGAAGCGGCCGGGACCCGCGAGGGCGAAAAGCGCGAAGGCGACGCCATAGACGAGCCAGCTCGCCGCCATTGTGGATCGGCAGAGCGCCGCGGGCGGCGTGGCCGACGACATAGGCGGCGACCATTTCCGCCGCGAGCACGATGGCCGTCAGCCGGGTGAAGAGGCCGAGGAGCAGCAGCAGGCCGCCGAGGATCTCGATCGCCCCGGCGAGGCCGAGCAGAGAGACGAGCTTCAGCCCGTCGAACATGGCCACATGTGGAAAGCCGAAGAGCTTGGCCGTCCCATGCTGAAGGAAAAGCAGAGCGGCGAAAATGCGCAAAAGGCCGAGCAGCGCCTGCGCGCGGCCCGGCGAAGCCAGAGAAGCCATGGGCGTTTCCTCATTTGTCGAGGATCGCGCCTCACAGGATCGAGGCGACCTCCTCGAAGGAGAAACGCGGACCCCGCGGATAGAGTTTCGCCGGATCGCCATAGCCGATGTTGATGAGGAAATTGGACTTCACCGTCCCGCCGGGGAAGAATTCGGCGTCCACCTTCGCATTGTCGAAGCCGCTCATCGGCCCGGCGTCGAGCCCGACGGCGCGCAGCGCCAGCAGGAAATAGGCGCCCTGCAGCGTGCCATTGCGAAAGGCCGTCGTCTCGATGAGCGGGGCGTTGCCGACGAACCAGGCGCGCGCGTCGGTCGCCGGATAGAGGCGCGGCAGATGCTCGTAGAATTGCGTGTCATGGGCGACGATCGCCGTCGCCGGCGCGGCGAGCGTCTTGTCGAGATTGCCGGGAGCGAGCGCCGGCGCCAGCCGCGCCTTGGCCTCCGCCGAGCGGATGAAGAGAAAGCGCGCCGGCAGGCAATTGGCGCTGGTCGGCCCCCATAGCGCGAGCCGCACCGCCTGCTGGAGCAAAGCGTCGGGGACCTCGCGATCAGACCAGCCGTTGTGAGTGCGCGCTTCGGTGAAAAGCTGCGCGAGCGCCTCGGCGCTCAGAATTTCCTGCGAAATGTCGTTTTGCGCCATATCATCGCTCCTCGGCTCGCTCGCATCGCGGCTCGCGGGAGAACGCGCGCGCCGCTCAGATGTCCCGGCCCTCGACTTCCAATCGCAGCCGCTCCTCCGCCTTGCGCCATTCCTCGCGGCGCGGATCGAGCGCGCGGGCGCGGCGATAGGCCTCGAGCGCGCGCGCCGCGGCGCCGGCTCGCTCGCGTAGCGCGCCCAATGCGCCGAGCGCGTCGAAACGGCGGGGCTCCAGCCGCACCGCGGATTCGAGATCGCGCTCCGCCCCGTCGAGATCGCCGAGCGCGATGCGGACATTGGCGCGGCCGACCAGCGCCTCCGCCCATTCCGGCTCGAGGATGACGATGCGGTCGAAGAGATCGAGCGCCAGCGAATCCGCGCCGAGGCCGACGGCGACGAGCGCGCGGCGCATCAGCAGGTCGACGGTGGGGGAGGCGGAGCGCGCCCAGAGCCGGCCGATCGCCTGGGCGAGGGCGCTCTCCTCCTCCTCGCTCTCGGCGAGGGAGAGGCGGCGGATGAGATCGTCGAGCGAGTCGCGCGCCGTCTGCGGCGCCCGCTCGGGCGCGATCTCCGGCTCGGCCGGGGCGGCCGGCCGGCGCTGCGGCGAGAACACGCGCGCGCCCGGCGGCAGTGGGATCGGCACGCGGCCTATGCCGGGAATTTCGAGAAATTGCGGCTCGGTGAGCGGACGCTCGGCCCCGGCGGCGAGCGCCCCGGGAGCGGGGAAAAACGCGGCCGCGAGCAAAGCGGCGAGAATGCGGGACGAGGGCGCGAGGCGCATGAGCGCGACTGTAGCAAAGGCGCTGGCCTCGAGACAAGGACCATGCGAAACGCAAAAAGGGCCGCCGCTGAGCGGCGACCCTCTCGTTTCAAGCTCAGATCAAAGGCTCAGAGCGCCTTGAGCTGGTCCGCGGAGGACTTGCCGGTGCGGCGGTCCTGCGCGATCTCGAAGCTCACCTTCTGGCCCTCGCGCAGATCGCGCAGGCCGGCGCGCTCCACCGCGCTGATGTGGACGAACACGTCCTTGTCGTCGCCATCCGGCTGGATGAAGCCATAGCCCTTCTGGGCGTTGAACCACTTAACCGTTCCAGTCGCCATTTGTCTCTCCAGACATAGAGGAGAAGGCCCGCCTGCGCGGGGCCGGGTCGATCGATGTAGGGAGAGGTCGTCAGCGGCTCCGTCTCCGAAGCGCGCCCAAGTCGCCGGCCGAAAATCGATGCTCGGGAACATAGAGGGCCGAACCGCCCCGGGCAATGGCGGATCACGCTATAGGCCATAAGTAATTCCCGAAAAAGAAAGGATTTCCTAACCTACACAATTGGAGGAGGCGCCTGGTTCACGCCACATTCATCGAGACGGCGCGATCTTAGCGTTGGATTTACGATCATCGCGTCGAATTGTCGCTGAATGATCGTGACCTGCGACGGCGGGGGGAGGCCCCCGCGCGCAGCCAGAAGCGGAGAGCAAAAGTGATCGACCTCGTTCGGCAAGCGATCGACGAGAATGGACGCCTGCCCGCGCCCGCCTGCGACATAGCGGACAACGCCGACCTCTATGAGCTCGGCCTCACCTCATTCGCGGCGGTCAGAATCATGCTCGCGCTCGAGGACGCCTATGGCGTCCAATTCCCGGAGCATATGCTGCGCCGTCGCAATTTCGCCTCCATCGCCGCCATCGTCTCCTGCCTGCATGCGTTGGAGCGCAAGGCGGCCTGAGCCGGCGCTCATAGGCGGGCGCCCGAGGGGCAATAGCGCGCCTTGCGATCGGCTCCGGCCGAGAGCGCGGCTGGAAAGGCGTTCTGCTGCGGCGCGAAAGCCAGCAGCGCCGGCGTCACCGGCCGCGTCGAGGCCGCCCAGCTCTGGAAGGCGGCGGAGCGTCCCTCGCGCGTCGCGCGGGCGGCCAGCTTCTCCGCCCCCGGCTCCGGCGTCAGCCCGTCGAGCCCGCATTGGGCGAAGAGCGGAATGCGATAGGCCGGCGGCGGCGCGGCGCAGGCGCGCTCCATCATCACCACTATGGTGAAGAAGACGAACGCCGAGAAGGCGACGAAAAGCGCGCCGATCCGACGCGCGCCCAAATCTGCTCGTGACATTTTGGACCCCCTTGGCCGCAAAACCGGCCGAAAGGGTCAAATGGAGCGCCGCCCGCGTCGCTCCAGCGCGAGCGTGGGATATGATTAGCAGGGAGTGACCGGAGGCCTCACGCCGGCTACTGGTCCAGCGCCTTCTCCTTGCGCTCCGCCCCGCCGAGGCGGCGATAGACGAAAGGCGGCGCCGGCAGCAGCGACTCGTTCTGCCCCAGCGCGGCGAATTCCTCGTGATGGGCCGAGCGATGGCAGGCGGGGTCGGTCGCCGCGGCGTCGCCCGTGACGGCCAGCGCCTGGCAGCGGCAGCCGCCATAATCGACTCCGCGCTTGTCGCAGCTGCGGCAGGGCTCCTGCATCCACTCCTCGCCGCGAAAGGCCTGGAAGGCCGCGCCGTCGCGCCAAATCTCGGCGAGCGGGCGGTCCCGCACATTGTCGAAGGAAAGGCCCGGCAGAGTCTGCGCGGCATGGCAGGGCAGGGCCTTGCCGGAGGGCGTCACCACCATGATGCTGCGGCCCCAGCCGCCCGTGCAGGCCTTCGGGCGCGAGGCGTAATGGTCGTGGATCACGAAATCGAAATTGAGCACGCCCTGCAGGCGCTTCTTCGCCTCTTCCACAATGCCGACGGTGGCGAGGAATTTCTCGCGCGTCGGGATCAGCGCGGCGCGGTTCACTTCCGCCCAGGCGTAATATTGAATATGCGCCACCTCGAGCCGCTGCGCCCCGACTTCCACCGCGAAATCGATGATCTGCGGCAGATGGTCGATGTTCTGGCGATGGATCGGCGCATTGATGGTGAGGCCGAGGCCGAGCTCCCGCGCCCAGCGCGCGACGTCGCGCTTCTTGGCGACGCCGCCCTCATAGCCGGAAATATGGTCCGAGCTTTCCGGCACGACGTCCTGCACCGAGACCTGCACATGATCGAGGCCGATCTCGGCGAGATGCGCCAGACGCTCGCGCGTCAGCAGCACGGCGGAGGTCACGAGATTTGTGTAGAGGCCGGCGTCGACGGCGTGGGCGAGAATCTCCTCGAGATCGCGGCGAATGGTCGGCTCGCCGCCGGAGAGATGCAATTGCAGCGCGCCGATGGAGGCGGCCTGACGAAACACGTCGCCCCATTCGCCGGAGGTCAGCTCCGTATTGGCGCGCTCGAGATCGAGCGGATTGGAGCAATAGGGGCACTGGAGCGGACAGCGATGCGTCAGCTCGGCGAGCAGCCCCGCCGGGCCGCGCTCGAAGGGCGCATAGGATTTCGCCGTCTGCGACAGGGGAGGGGGCGAGAATGCGTCCGGCCCGTCGCGCAGCAGGCGCTTGTCGGCGAGGCCTTGCAGCAGCTTCACGACATCCGTCTGGATCACCTCGACCGGCGCCGAATAGCTCTGCGCGAGACGCTGCGAAATCTCGGCGACTCTGGCGAGGCCATCGACATGGCCGAGCACGGCGAGGCCGATCGGGTCCAGCTCATAGGCGCGTTCCGGCGCGAGGATCACCTTGCGCTTGCGCACGACATCCTCGTGCAGGCGCGAATAGCGCGTGAAGGCCGGCTTCGACTCCGGCGCCACAATGAAACGCGCTTCGCTCATTCTCTCGTCCTTCACTTCTCTCCCGGCGTGAATGCGCCGGGCGGGATGAGGCCGGTCACATAGGCCTGATAGAGCGCGTCGAGCTGCGCCCATAGCACGTCGCATTTGAAGCGCACGGCGCCGACGCAGGCCTCTTGCTCCGCCCGCGTATAGGCGTGCTGGAGAATATACGACAGAGCGAAATCGCTGTCGCGCGGCGCCTGGGCGAGACGGCGCTTGAAATAGGCCATCACGGAATCATCGACGAAATTGTAATTCTCGAGCATTCCCGCGATGCGCTCGCGATGGATCGCCGGCGCGAACAGCTCCGTCAGCGATGACGCCACCGCGATGACGAGCGGCTGCTCGACGACGAAGCGCACATAGGCCTCGACGGCGAATTTGGTCGCCGGCAGCGCGCCCTTGCGCGAGGTGACGTAATCGCGCGAGAGGCCGAGCCCGTCGGTGAGCACGAGCCAGCGCTCTATGCCGCCGCCTTCCTCGCCCAATCCATCATGATCGTGGATGCGGTGAATCCATTCGCGCCGCAATTCGCGGTCATGGACGCGACTCATGAAGGCGGCGTCCTTGCGCGGCACCGCCTCCTGATAGCAATAGCGATTGAGCGCCCAGGCCTGCACCTGGCCTTTGCTCAGCTTTCCGCCATGCAGCATCTTATGGAAAGGATGCTTGTCGTGATAGCGCTCCTCGCCGACGGCGCGGATCGCGGCCTCGAAGGCCTCCTTCGACAAGGGAGGAGCGTCGTGCCACTCGGCCGTCGAGAAGTCGTTCATAGCGTCACCTCCATGCCGTCCGCGCCGATCTCCCATCCGGCCGCATTCACGATGGCGCGTTCCTTGGAGGAAGCGTCGAGCGTCGGATTGGAGTTGTTGATGTGCACATAGATTTTGCGCGCGACGGACAAATCCTCGAAGGCTTTCATCGAGCCGTCCTCGCCGCTCATATTCACATGGCCCATGCGGGAGCCGGTCTTGCCGAGCAATCCTTGCTCGATCATCTCATTCTCATGGAATAATGTTCCATCGAAGAAGACGGCGCTCGCGCCGCGCAGGCGTTCCCGCAGCGGCTCGTCGATCTTCGCGCAGCCGGGAATATAGAAACAGCTCTTGCCCGTCGCGGTCTCGATGATCTCGACGCCGAGCGTGTCGCCCACCTGCGTGCCGAAACCCGCGACGCTCTTGTCCTCGAGCCACAGCGCAATCTTGCCATGGACGGGAAAGGCCTTCACCGCGAGGCCGAGATCGACGCCGGCGCCATGCAGGGGGATCGCCTCGTCGAAGGGAAATTCGACGCGCGTCACCAATTCAGGGACCAGAATGTCGAAGATGCGATTGCCGGCGAGCACGTTCAATATGCGGCCGGAGGAATAGATCGAGAAGGCCTGCGCCTCACGAAGGTTCAGCAGGCCGGCGACATGGTCGACGTCGCCATTGGTCAGCACGACGGATTTGATCGGGCTCGCGCGCAGACCATCTTGCGGGCCGGGCGAGAGCTGCGGCGCTTGCGCGATTTGCTGGCGCAAATCCGGCGAGGCGTTGAGCAGCGCGAAATCGACCCCATTGGCGCTGACCGCGAGCGAGGATTGCGTGCGCGCCGAAAAGCCGGGCTTGCCCTCGCGCACGGCGCGGCAATTGGCGCAATTGCAGTTCCATTGCGGGAAGCCGCCGCCGGCGCCCGATCCGAGTATCTTGATGAACATGACGCGATCCGCGACGGCGCCGTTTTTTAAAGGCGCGGTCTCTCCTCTCGAGCCGACGTTCTAGAGCGAAACCGCTTCTCCTCGAAGCGCTGTTTCGCTCCCCTCCCGATTTTGCCGCTTTTTCCCATGGCGCATGGCCATGGACGGCTTGTTTTCGCAGGCACTATGTCGGCGCGCGCGGCGGCGCGCAAGCGCCACTTTGTCGCGCCGCTCGAGCCGCCGCGTCAGGCCGGCCGCGCCTTCTCCGCCGCTCTCTCCGCCTCCTGCCGCTCCAGCTCCTTGTAGCGCTTCACGCCGAAGGGGATGGCGGCGAGATAGGCGAGGCTCGCCAGCACCAGCGTCTCCATCGGATAGATGGCGAGCAGCAGCGCCGTCACGCCGACGCAGAACAGCACGAGAATGACATATTCGCGCGGGATGCGGCCGATGCGCTTGCCGGAGAGATGCGGAATGCGGCTCGCCATCAGAAAGGCGATGGCCAGCACATAGATGATGAAGAGCGGAACCAGCGCCTTGGAGCCGGGCAGATCGACCACCGAGAGGTTGAGATAGAGCGGCAGCAGCACGGTCACGGCGCCGGCGGGCGCCGGCATGCCGACGAAGAAATCCGAATGCCAGGCCGGGCGTCCCGGATCGTCCACGGTGACGTTGAAGCGGGCGAGGCGCAGCGCGCCGGCGATGGCGAAGACGAGCGCCGCGAACCAGCCGAGCCCTTTGATCTCGTGAAGCGACCAGAGATAGAGCAGAAGCGCCGGCGCGACGCCGAAATCGACGAAATCGGCGAGCGAATCGAGCTCCGCGCCGAAGCGCGACGTGCCTTTGAGCGCGCGCGCGATGCGGCCGTCGAGCCCGTCCAGCACGGCGGCGGCGATGACGGCGGTCACGGCCGTGTCGAACTTGCCTTCCGTGGCGTAGCGTATGGCGGTGAGGCCCATGGAGAGCGCCAGAAGCGTCACCAGATTGGGCAGCACCACGCGGATCGGAATATTGCGGAAGCGCAGCCGGCGCCGTTCCGAGGGCGACAATTGCGCGTCCCGGCCCTCGGGGCCGGCGTCGAAGGACGAAGGTTCGGTCATCGGAGAGGCCTTTGTCGCGGCGACGGCTCAGCCGGCCTTGAAGCTCAGGGGAGCGGCGGTGGAGTTCACATCGGCGAGGATCGTTTCGCCCGCTATCGCGCGCGAGCCCACGGCGACGCGGGGCTTGGCGGCGGTCGGCATATAGACGTCGACGCGCGAGCCGAAACGGATGAGGCCGAAACGGTCGCCGACGCCGATCGGCTCGCCATCCTGCACGAAGCAGACGATGCGCCGCGCCACCAGGCCAGCGATCTGCACCACGCCATAGCGGCCGGAGGGCGCGTCGATGACGATTCCGTTGCGCTCATTGTCCTCGCTCGCCTTGTCGAGATCGGCGTTGAGGAAGATGCCGGGCTTATAGGCGACCTTGCTGATGCGGCCGGTGATGGGGGCGCGGTTCACATGCACGTCGAAGACGCTCATGAAGATGGAGACGCGCTGCATCGGCTCCGCGCCGAGACCGAGCTCGGCCGGCGGCAGGAAGAAGCCGATGGAGCAGACGACGCCATCCGCCGGCGACACGACGAGCCCCTCGCGCAAAGGCGTCAGGCGTTGCGGATCGCGGAAGAAATAGACGCACCAGCCTGTGGCGATGAAGCCCACCCAGCCGAGCGTCGAGGAAATCCAATGCAGCAGCAGGGCGGCGATGGCGAAGGCGGCGATGAAGATGTAGCCTTCGGGATGGATCGGGACGAGCGATTTGCGGACCGATTCGAGGATCGACATGGATGAGAGGCTCCGAATGCGGCCCGTCGCCGCAGGCGGGGCGAGTTCTGCCATTTTGCGGCGCGAAAGTCACGCGGGCGAGCCGTCTGCGCCCTTGCCCCTGCGGCGGATTCACGACAGATAGGCGCGGTCGAAGCCCAAAGAGGCGGACACCCCTCGGGGAGGAAACATGAAAGACAATATTCGCAACGGAACGGCCCTGGCCATAGCGGCCGTGTCTCTCGCGCTCGCCGGCGCCGTGACGACGGCCATGGCGGCGACGCCCGGCAAGGTGCAGTGCATCGGCGCCAACGCCTGCAAGGGCAAGAGCGACTGCCACAGCCCCAAAAACGCGTGCAAGGGCATGAACGCCTGCCAGGGCAAGGGCTGGGCCTTCGTCGAGTCCGAGGAGGCCTGCAAGGCCGCCGGCGGCAAGACGCTGAACTGATCCAGACCTCTCGCAACGACTTCTGGCAAGCGATGCGCGCCTGTCCCTCCGGGATGGGCCGCATTCGCCCGTCTCGACGTCACATCGCGGCCAGTCAAACGGCCGGCCTGCTTGCCCCGTCCCGCCACGCGCCAGCGTGATACCTCTATTTAACATGTATGATTTTCGCAAATCGGCATAGCCGATTGATTGCCAAGTTCTAGCTTAAAACATATTATATCTACAGACTTAATATTTATAAGTGGTTATGACATGACAAAAGCCTCACAGAAACAACGTATTGTGGCGACGGGCGTCGGAGCTTTGACGCTGCAGGCCTGCGCGGCGCTGGCGGCGCCGCAGGGCGGCGCCGGCGAGGCGACGGTGCAGGATGTCGTCGTGCAAGCGGAGCATGACCGGGTCGAGGCCCAAAAGGCACCCCAGACGATCGTGCGCTTCGACGAGAAGAAATTGCGCGACCTCAGCATCACCAATACGCGCGATCTCTCCGGCTATGTGCCGGGCCTGACGCAGTTCCGCACGGGCGTCACGACGTCCAACTCCAATTATTTCTTTCGCGGGATCGGCGAATATGATCCGCAGGGACAGCCCTCTGTCGGCGTCTATCTCGACGACGCCTATTTCCCGCGCCTCCTCGGCTCGCGCATCGAGCTGCTCGATGTGGAGCGTATAGACGCGCGTCCGGGGCCGCAGGACACGTCTTCGCCGCATAATGCGGAAGCCGGCGTCGTTCAGATCGTCACGCGCAAGCCGGACAATAGAAAGCGCGTCGAGGTGGAAGCGGGCTACGGCAATTACAATGAATGGAAGGTCGGCGCGCTGGTGAGCGGGCCTATCATCGCGGACGAGCTCTTCGGCAGCCTCTCCTACAGCCATCGGGCGCGCGATGGCGTCACGCGCAATCTGCTGCGCAACGCCGACGTCAACAATGTCAATCTGAGCAATGCGCTCGCCAAGCTGCGCTGGACGCCGATCCAGCCGCTCGAGGTGCTGCTCGCCTTCGACGGCGAGTTCGACGACGGCCAAGCGAAGTCCTACAATAATCTCGCCATTCCTGGAAACACGTCGAGCACGGCCTATTATCCGCTCTATCCACTGAATCACTTCCAGCAATATGGCGGAGCGCTGACGATCAGCTATCAGCTCGACGCCAATCTGCAGCTGAAGTCGATCACCCAGGCGCGCCGCTTCGAGCAGGTCGCGCTCTATGACAACACCAGCGATCTGTGGGCGCGCAGCTCCAACTGGCTCCATTATTGGGATCGCAACTACACGCAGGAGTTTCGCGTCATCGGCGATTACGATCGCCTGGATTTCAAAGGCGGCGTCTATCTCAATCGCGACGAATGGTTCTCCGGCCGACGCGCTAACGCATTCGGAACAGTGACGAGCTTTTTCGCCACTCCGCAGGTTCCGACGACCTTCCAGCCGAATTGGCAGGAGCTGTGGCAATACACCAACACTTACGCCGTCTATGGCGAAGCGAATTATCGGCTCACCGACGAATTGAAGCTCACGCTCGGAGGCCGCTATAATTACGAGAAGCAGTGGAACAATAATTACAATTATTCGCTGGTGAATGGGCAGACGACCTCGTCGTTGCTGGGCGGCGGCTTCACTTCCACCGATTGGCTCGCGGCCTTCTACAATCCGCGCGGCGTGCTCAATTGGAGCGTCCAGAACAGCGCGTCATGGGGAACGGGCTCTCCCAAAGCCGTCCTCTCCTATCAAGCGACGCCGGAGATCCTCGCTTATGCCTCCTTCTCGCAGGGTCATAAGGACGGCGGCTTCGATTTTCGCGCGCAGGGACCGACTATCGCCTCTGTGACGCAGGCGAGCGTTCCCTATAAGCCGGAGACGCTGACGACATATGAATTCGGCGTGAAATCATCATGGCTCGACGAGCGGCTGAACGTCGCGATCTCGGCCTTTTGGAACGATTTTCGCAATGTGCAGGCGACGGCGATCGATCCAGTCACCAATAGCTCGCATCGTTTCAGCGCCGGCCATGGCCGCTCCAGGGGCGTCGAAGGGCAGGCGACCTTCACGCCGATCGACGAATGGGAGATCGGCGCGACCGGCTCCTATCTCGACGCCGTGCTCGATTCTTACGCGGGAACGACGACATGGGCGACGCTGGTCAATTCGCCGTTCGGCCCCAACGCCGTCGTTCCGACCGCCGCGCATTCGGGCTCGCGTCTGCCCTATTCGCCGAAATTCCAGGGCAGCCTCTACACCAATTATCGCGTGCCGCTCGATGTGCCGGGCGTGTGGAAGATCGGCGGCTCCGTACAGGCGCAGACGTCGCTCTACACGGATATCATCAACAACCCGATCATAAAAATACCGCCGCAGACCTTCGCCAATCTGCAGACGAGCTACACCACGGCCGATGGTCATTGGACGTTTAAGCTCGCGGTGAAAAATCTCTTCGATCACCGTTATCCGCAGAGCTACACCTATCAGGCGATTTCCGCGGGACGGCCGGGCGCGGGCCTGCCTGCCTATTGGACCGTGGCCTATAATGATCCGCGCTCGATCTTCGCCTCGGTCCGCTACGTCTGGTGACGCCGAGGCCGGATCGCCCCTTCTCGACAAATCGCCTCTTTGGCTTCATGAGGGGACGCATGTTCCGTCCCTTCGTCGACGACTTCCTCGCCTGCCTGCGTTTCTACTCCCGCCTGCCGGTTCCTGCGCCGCGGGGGCATGAGATGCCGGACTTTCGCACCGCCGTGCGGGCGCTGCCGCTGGCGGGGGCGCTGATCGCGCTCGCGCCGGCCTGGACGCTGCTCGCCGCCCGCGCGCTCGGCCTGCCGCCTTTCCTCGCCGCGACGCTGGCGCTCGCCGCGCTGGTCGCCGTCACCGGCGCGCTGCATGAGGACGGGCTCGCCGATCTCGCCGATGGCTTCGGCGGCGGCGCGACGCGGGAGGAAAAGCTCGAGATCATGCGCGACAGCCGGCTCGGCTCCTATGGCGCGGTCGCGCTGATGCTCGCGCTGGCTCTGCGCCTCGGCGCCTTGACCGCCATCACGCAGCGCGGAGTCTTCGAGGCGGCGGCCATTCTCATTTTCGCGGCGTCGCTCTCGCGCACGGCCGGGCTGCTGCCGATCATGATCCTCGCGCCAGCGCGCGCGGACGGGGCCGGTCACGCCGCCATGCGGCCGTTCAAGGAGGCGCTGCAGACGGCGGCGCTGCTGGCGAGCGCCCTCTCCATTTTGCCGATCGCGCTCGGGGTCTCGCCGGTCGCGGCTCTGCTGGCCGGCGCGGCGTCCGTCGCCGCGGCCTATGCGACGGCCAAGCTCGCCGAGCGGCAGATCGGCGGCCTCACCGGCGATGTGCTCGGCGGCGCGCAGCAGGCGGCCGAGATCGCGGCGCTGCTCGTCTTCGCGAGCGGCGGCTGAAGCGGCGTCAGGCTCTGGCCGCCTCCGCCATGCGCGCCGTCGCGCGCCGCACCTCGTCGACGGCCGCGCGCAGCGTCTCCACGCCGGCGCCGGGCCGCGCCGCCTCTTCTGCGAGTCGCCGGCGGAAGGCGCGCGCGCCGGGCTTGCCGGCGAAGAGGCCGAGCATATGCCGCGTCATGTTGGAGAGACGCTCGCCATGCCGCAGTTGCGCCTCGATGTAAGGAATGAAGGCTTCCACCGCGGTGAAGCCGTCGGCCAGCGGCGCCGCCTCGCCGAACAGCTCGGGATCGACGCGGAGCAGAAGCTCCGGCTCATGATAGGCGGCGCGGCCGATCATCACGCCATCGACATGAGCGAGATGCGCGCGCATGTCCTCGAGCGTCGCAATGCCGCCGTTGATCGCGATCGGCAAATTCGGATAGGCGCGCTTCAGCTCATAGACGAGGCCGTAGTCGAGCGGTGGAACGTCGCGATTTTCCTTGGGCGAGAGGCCGGAGAGCCAGGCCTTGCGAGCGTGGACGACGAGCGCGTCGCAGCCGGCGGCGACGGAGCGCTCGGCGAGGCCGAACAGCGCGGCTCTCGGCTCCTGATCGTCGACGCCGATGCGGCATTTGACCGTGACGGGAAGCGCGACCGCATCCTTCATCGCGCGCACGCAATCGGCGACGAGATCGGGCCGCCGCATGAGGCAGGCGCCGAAAGCGCCGTTCTGCACGCGATCAGAGGGGCAGCCGACGTTGAGATTGATCTCGTCGAACCCATAGGGCTCGGCGATGCGCGCGGCCTTGGCCAGCTCGCCCGGATCGGATCCGCCGAGCTGCAGCGCCAGCGGACGCTCCGCCGCATCGAAGCCGAGCAGCCGATCGCGATCGCCGAAGATCACGGCCCCGGTCGTCAGCATCTCCGTATAGAGCCGCGCGCGGCGCGACATCAGCCGATGGAAGGAGCGACAGTGACGATCCGTCCAGTCCATCATCGGGGCCACGGAGAATCTAAAATCTCGATTTGTCAGCGATGTCATCCTGATCTCATGGCGATGGGCGGGCGCGTGCGCGCCCCGCGCCTCGATACGACAATTTTCGCTCCTTTTCGACTTCTCCGCGCAGGGCCGAATCGAGCGACGCCCGGCCTGCGCGCGGAACGATCGAGATGCGTGAGCGTGGCGAGCGCGCCGCCATCGCCGACTTGCTGGAATTGGCGACCGCCGAGCTAAGCGCGGCTCGAGGCGGATTGCTTCTGGCCAGGACGAGCCGATCGAGCCGCTCTTCGAAGATCGCGATCGATGGCGCGCGGCTCGAGTCCCGCAATCGGCGACGCTGAGACTTTCTCATCAGCCGCCGCGCGAGACAATTTGAAAGACTTCGGTTTGCGCGGCGTCGACAGACCATTCGCTCCCACTCTCGCGAGCGCGCGAATTGTCCAAACGCGTCTCGAGCCGCGCGCGTTGCGACGTCATTCGCGGCCATGCGGCGCGCTCGACATGTTTCGCTTCGACGGACGGCAGAAATTTTCGTCTCGTCACGCCTTCTGCGTAACGCTGATCGTCGACGAAGCGAATTGAGCTCAGCAAGCCGAGTCCTGGCTTGTCGCGGTCCGCTACAGGGCTGGCTCTCATTCGGGAGATCGAGATGAAAATGAGCATCATATCCGGCGGCTCGCTGGCCGCCGCGGCCGTCGCGCTCGTCCTCGCTGGCGCGGGGGCGCCGGCTTCTGCGAAAAAGGCGCACAGGACCGTGCAGTGCTTCGGCGTGAATTCCTGTCGCGGTCACTCGGCGTGCAAGTCGGCGCACAATAGCTGCAAAGGGCAGAACTCCTGCAAGGGCCATGGCTGGCTACCGGCCAAGTCCGAAGCGGCTTGCGAAGCGCAGGGCGGCGCGCTCGGCTGAATCGGGCTTTCGCCAAAAGGATGGGCGAGACTTCGCCCATCCGCTTCTCGATGCGCGGCTTCGCGCCCGGAGCGCGCGAGCGTCGCTCAAAGATCGACGAAGCTCCAGTCGCATTGCCGCCCGGCCAGATCGATCAACGCTCGGACCTTCGCAGACAGCAATCTCGCGCTCGGATAGACGAATTGGATCGGCAGCGGCTCCGGCTCATAGTCGGCCAGAACGACCTGCAGCCAGCCGGCGCGAACGAGATCGAAAACCTGATATCCGACCGCGATCGTCAGCCCCCCGTCTCTTTCTGCGTGGCAGATCGCCGCCTCGGCGCTGTTGGTCACATAGGCCGGGCGCGTCTCCACGTCGAATGCTCGCGACTGCGACCAGAAGCGCCATCGCGTCACCGGCGTCAGCGCAGAGCAGGAAATGAGGCGATAGCGGCCGAGGTCCGCCGGAGCGAGGGGCGCGCCGCCTCTCGCCTCGAGATAGGCGGGCGAACCGACGACGACGCGTCGCGTTGCGCCGAGCTTGCGCGCGACCAGCGCAGAATCGGACAAATGTCCGATGCGCAGAGCGAGATCGACGCCTTCCTCGATGAGATCGACGAAGCGGTCGGAGAGCGACAGCTCGACGCTGACCTGCGGGTGCTCGGTCATATAGCGTGAGATCAGCGGTCCGACATGCATGCGTCCGAACATCAGCGGCGCGGAGACGCTCAATCGTCCACTCGGCTCGCTCCGCTCATTCTCGGCGAGACGTTCGGCCTCCTCGAGATCGGCGACGATATGGCGGGCGCGCTCGAGGAAGCGCGCTCCCTCATCGGTCAGGCCCACCGAGCGCGTCGTGCGTTGCAGAAGACGCACGCCGAGCCGCTCCTCGAGCGCCGCGACGAGCCGCGTCGCCATAGGCGCAGAAATGCCGAGCGCCCGCGCCGCCGGCGCAAAGCCCTTATGATCGGCGACCGCGATGAAAGCGGCGATCGTGTCGAAACGGTCCATGGGATTGCGGCGCTACCTGCAACGATGTCGTGTCGAGGATGGCGATTATCATCTCGATCATTGTCTATCATCTTCCCCTGGTCAGGCGAAAGACCTGCGATCATCCTTAAAAGGAGCGCTTCATGCCTCGTATCTCCACTCCCGCCGCCATCGAAATCGCCCCCGCTGCCGCTCGCCCGCTGCTGGAGACAGTGAAGGCGAAGCTCGGCGTCGTTCCGAATTTCTATCGCCTGGTCGCCAACAGCCCCGCGAGCCTCGAAGGCCTCATCGGATTGAATGGCGCGTTGGCGAAGGGCGCGCTCGACGCCCGCACGCGCGAGCGTCTCGCCGTGGCGATCGCAGAGTTCAACGGCTGCGGCTATTGCCTTTCGGCCCATGCTTATATCGGCAAGGCGGTCGTCAAGCTCGACGATGCGGAGATCGGCGCCAATCGCGACGGCCGTTCCGCCGACCCCAAGGCGGAGGCGGCGCTGCGCTTTGCGCTCGAGGTCGCCCGCAAGCGCGGCCACGTCTCCGACGCCGATCTCGCGGCTGTTCGCGCGGCGGGATTCGGCGAGGGAGAGATCATCGAGATCATCTTCCATGTCGGGCTCAACACGCTGACCAATTACATCAATGAAGTCGCCGACACGCTGGTCGACTTTCCCGCGCTCGAGACGCGCCGCGTGGCGTAGATTGCAAGCGCGTCTGGATTCGTTCCAGGCGCGCGCCTTCATTGGAGCAATGAGCATGTCGAGACCGCCGCTTCCCCCCTTCACGCTCGAAACCGCGACGCAAAAGGTGCGCGTCGCCGAGGACGGCTGGAACAGCCGCGATCCACAAAAGGTCGCGCTCGCCTACACGCCGGACAGTCGCTGGCGCAATCGCGCCGAATTCATCGTCGGCCGCGATCAGATCGAAGCTTTTCTCGGGCGCAAATGGTCGCGCGAGCTGGACTATCGGCTCATCAAGGAGCTGTGGGCCTTTCGCGAGAACCGCATCGCGGTGCGCTTCGCCTATGAATGGCGTGACGACAGCGGCGCCTGGTTCCGTGCCTATGGCAATGAGAATTGGGAGTTCGACGAGCATGGCCTCATGCGCTTGCGCATCGCCTCTATCAACGATCTTGCGATCGTCGATGCCGATCGCAAGTTCCATTGGCCGCTCGGCCGCCGCCCGGACGAGCATCCGGGCCTAAGCGACCTCGGTCTTTGATCGAACGCCGCGCGAGCGCGATAGCTGCGCTCGCGCGTCGATCCTTTTCTCGCGTCTCGGGAGGCAATCGACATGACCTATCCCAGCGACATCGCCTTCACGCCCACCGTCAAGTCAATTCAAGCGCGCGAGGGCTCGCGCCGCGCCTATGCGCGCATGGAGGAGGAGCATTCGTGGCGAACGAGCGTGACGCCGGACATAGAGGCCTTTATCGCGCAGCAGACCAGCGTGTTTCTCGCGACCGCGAATAGGGAAATGCAGCCCTATATCCAGCATCGCGGCGGCCCCGCCGGCTTTTTGAAGACGCTCGACGAGTCGACCATCGGCTTCGCTGATTTCTCGGGAAATCGCCAATATGTGACGATCGGCAATCTCGCCGACAATCCGAGAGCCTATCTCTTCTTGATCGACTATTCGCGCCGTCGCCGCGTGAAGATTTGGGGAACGGCGCGCGTCGTGGAAGACGACGCCGAGCTGATCGCGCGGCTCGCGCCGAAAGACTATGCGGCGCGCGTCGAGCGCGCGATCCTTTTTTCCGTTGTCGCCTTGGATGTGAACTGCCCCAGCCATATTCCGCAGCGCTTCGAGGCGGCCGACGTCGCCGCCGCGCTGGCGGAACGAGACGCGCGCATCGCTGCGCTGGAAGCTCGAGTGCAGGAGCTGCGCGCGAGCGCGGACCCTGGCGCGGTCATATCGATTTGATCTCGCCGCCATCCATCCGCAGCGTCACGCCTGTCATCCAGCGCGCCGCCGGCGAAATGGCGAAGGCGATCAGCTCCGCGATATCCTCCGGCGTTCCATAGCGCGTGATCTTCGTCTCCGCGGCGAAGGCGTTCATGGCCGTGTCGATCGACAGGCCTTTCGCCTGGCCATAGAGCGCGAGCATGGCGCGGCGTCGATCGGTCAACACAGGGCCGGGCAGCACGGCGTTCACCTGCACGCCATCGCCGACTCCGCGCTCGGCGAAAGCTTTCGCGAGCGCCGAAATGGCGGCGTTGATCGTTCCGACTGCGGCGAGCGAGGCTTTCGGCGTCAGCGCCGAGGTCCCGGAGATGAAAACCACCGAGCCTCTATATTCGACGAGCGTTTCCCAAGCGGCGAGCGTCAGACGACGCGCAGCGTGGAATTTGAGCGAGAGGCCATCTGTCCATTCTTCTTCGCTCATCGCGAAGAGGTCGGCTTGCGGAACCGCGCCGGCGATGTTGACGAGCGCGTCTATGCGTCCGAAGCGATCACGCGTCGTCTCGATCGCCTCGCGCGCCGCATCTGCGACGCGCAAATCGCGCGAGAGCGTGAGGCTCGCGGCTCCGGCTGCGCTCACCGCCTCGGCGACGCTCGCGAGGGCGATGGCGTCGCGCGCGACGAGGACGACGGCGGAGAAATCTCGGGCGAGACGGATGGCGGTCGCGCGGCCGATTCCGCGGCTCGCTCCGGTCACGATCGCGACACGTTCCTGGTTCGGCATGGCCAATTCCTTCGTATGAGCAAAGAGAGTCGGGGCCGATCCGAGAGGCTGTCGGATCGGCCCCATTCGCCGGAGGAGGGGGCTATTTTCCGGCGAACATCGCTTTGATCTCGGAGGCGACGAGCGGGACATTCTCTTCGAGCGCGAAATGTCCGCCGTCGAGCCAGACGAGCTTGGCGTCCGGCAAATCCTTCTTGAACGCCTCGGCTCCGGCCGGAATGAAGATCGGATCGTTCTTGCCCCAGACGATCAAGGTCTTCGGGCGATGCGCGCGGAACGATGCGTGCCAGGCGTCATAGGAGGCGACATTGGTCTTGTAGTTTTCGAGCAGATCGATCTGATAGGCGGCGACGCCCGGCCGATCGAGCAAGGCTTGATCGACCGTCCAATTATCGGGATCGATCGCCTCGGGATTGCGCGCGCCATACACATATTGGAATTTGGTCATATCCGCCTGCAGCAGGCTGCGCGCGCCGGCTTCGCTCTTTTCGTCGCGCTTTTCCCACAAAGGCAGAAAGACCTGGCGCGGCGCCTCGCCCACGCCTTCGAGATAGGCGTTGGCGTTCTGCACCACCAATCCGGCGACCTGATGCGGACGCGCAGCCTGTATGCGGAATCCGACCGGGCCGCCATAATCCTGCATGTAGAGCACATAAGAGCTCAGGCCGAGCTGATCGATCAGGCCGGTCACATGGGCGGTGAGCGTCTCGAATGTGTAGGGGAATTGATCCGCCGCCGGCGCCTCCGAATGGCCGAAGCCGACATAATCCGGCGCGACGACGTGAAACTTGTCGGCGAGCGCCGGGATCAGCTCGCGATACATGCGCGACGAGGTCGGAAAGCCGTGAAGGAGAATGATCGCCGGCGCTTTCGGATCGCCGGCCTCGCGAAAGAAGATCGAGCGTCCCATGACGTCGAGATGCCGATGTCGGACTTCGGGATTCTGGAAGTGCGCGCGGTTGGATTGGAGAGGCATGGCGGTCGCGATCGTCGCGGCCGACACGGCGGCGAGCGTGAGGAGGGGATTGGAGGCGAGGAACATGGGGTCTCCTGTAACCACTGTTATACATATATAGTGGTGACACTTGCGGCGACGCCTGTCAAGGTTCACTTTACCGGTTACAAAAATTTGCCGGCTGCGCATGAGGAGAGGGTGGGGAGATGGCGACCGATGTGAGCGAGTGGCGAGACGGGATGCCATTCTTTGGAGGCGCGCTCTGGATCGACTTTCTCAATACGACGCCGGTGATGAACGGCGAGGCGGTCGATTTTCTCTCCGACGCGGAGGGGCTGGCCAAATGGGCGCGCGCCGCGGGAATCGATTGCGCAGTGAAACCGTCGAAGGCGGAGCTGAAGTCGGCGTGGGAGGCGCGCGCGGCGCTACGCGCGCTCTTCGACAAGCTTTCTGCGGGGCGCGCGATCTCCGCCCAGCGCCTCGAGCCGATCGATCGCCTGCTCGGCGCGGTGGTGATTCGTCAGCGATTGAACCTGCGTGACGGCCATGTGGCGCTCATCGAGGATGCGCGCATCGAGAAGGATGTCGTGGCGACGACCGTCGCGCGGGATTTCGCGCAATTCGTTTGTGAGGCGGAGCCTGCTCGGCTCAAGCGCTGCGGCAACCCGGCGTGCTCTATGGTGTTCTACGATCGCGGCCGCAATAACATTCGGCGCTGGTGCACGATGGCGATCTGCGGCAATCGCGACAAGGTCGCGCAATATCGCGCGCGCAAGGCGCGAGAGAAATGAGCTATGTCCGCGGCCGAGTCGCGGCCCGGCATTCCAATAAGCGTGGAATCGTCTCTCGAGTCGGAGCGATGGGCGTTTCTGCAATCCCGATGTCGAACGCATGCTCGTCTATGGCGCTTCGAGCCGCATCCAGATTTGATCGAATATAATGCAATCTGGCGTCTTATAGTAAAGTCACAAGCAGGGGTCGCGCCTCGTCCTGCCGGAAGGAATACCGAACCCAACACCTTCGGTGTCCACAAAAATGTCTCTATTGGACCAGGATTTAGGCGGATTGCCTTGATTATCGGCTTGCCCGAGGACCTCTGCGGTCACTACCTATATTACAAATATATCACGTGTTCGGCGAGCCGCCGCCGCTAGTCGTGGCGCAACCGTTTCATATAGAGCGCAACCAAGGGATGTCATGACAAAGAACAGCGCTGCGACGCCGCATATACGTGATGCGGTTTACTCCACCAGCTCCGCGCTCGCTTTGTCGGTCGTTCTGACAGTCGCCGCCTCGGCTCAGGAGGCTTTGCCGGCGATCGAGATCGGCGTGGCGTCGGGCGGCTCCAACGCCGCCTCCTCGGGAGCGCCGCTGGCGCCGCAGCTCGCCCGGCCGGATCTCCAGCCCGACAATGTCGCCAATGCCGCGCGCGTCGCCACCAGCAGCCGCTCGCACACGCAGACATTCACGCGGCAGGACATAGAGGAGCTGAACCCGCAGGATGTGTTCGGCCTGCTGCGCAATGCGACCAGCATTCTCGTCACCTATCAGGGCCGCAAATTTCCGAACAATCTGAAATTCCGCGGCGACGGCAATTTCGGCTTCATCGTCGACGGCGCCTATGTGAGCGCGCAGACCGCAGGCCTGATGATGCAATCGCTGCCCGTTTCGGCGCTCGATCAGGTCGATGTCGTGCGCGACGCTTCGGCGCTGACGCATGGCCCGCTCGTCGATTTCGGCTCCTCCTCGGGCGCGCTCAACAGCGGCTTCGTCGTCGTGCGCACACATACGCCGCAAGAGAATGAAATGGAGCTGCGCACGGCGGCGCAGAGCTATGGCGGCGTGCTCGGCAGCGTCTATGGCGGCTATGTCTTCGGGAAGAAGCCCGGCGAGATTCCAGCCTTTATCTCGGGCTTCATTAAGAAGAGCTCCGACGATGGGCCGGCGAACGGCTCCAACTGGAACGACACGGTCGCCGGCT
This sequence comes from Methylosinus sp. LW4, assembly GCF_000379125.1. Lineage (NCBI taxonomy): Bacteria > Pseudomonadati > Pseudomonadota > Alphaproteobacteria > Hyphomicrobiales > Methylocystaceae > Methylosinus > Methylosinus sp. LW4. The sequence goes on from NZ_KB900626.1 coordinate 508,639, forward strand.
TGCTCAAGGGCGGCTTCACTGTCGGTCCGCTCGACACCAGCTTCACCCTGTTTCAGTCGAGCACGCGCTATGGCTTTCAGCAGGGGACCTTCGGCGAGCAGACGGCGAGCACGCTCGCGCAGAAATGGGGCTATTCGCCGATCGAATCGACATTCCTATCCTGGAACTCGACGTTCCGCTGGGACGAGCACAATGTCAGCCTGCTCACGCTCGCCTATACGCGAACGGAGGACAACAACGTCCTCGCCTCCTTCACCAGCCCCAATCTGACAGTCGCCAATGAGCAGGGCTATACCGGCCAGATCAACGCGCGCCACAGCTTCACCTATGATGGCACATTGGCGCAGCTCGGCCTGCAATATGTGAACTGGGCGAGCCCCAGCGGACAGACCAATTACGCCAATTATGCGCGCAAGGAGGACACGCTCAGCGGCTATGGCAATTTCGAGCAGAAGCTGCTCGAAGATCGCCTGATCTTCGACGCGAGCTTCCGGCTGGACAATCACTTCGATTATGTCGGAGTCGATTCGGCCGGAACGACGAGATATTTCTACAATCGCGGCTTCCCGCTCGCGGTGAATTATGCGGGCGGCGCCACGGTGAAGCCGCTGCGCGGATCGGGGATCGGTGGGATGGGCGCGTCCCTCGGCGATCTCAATCCGCTCGAGGGCCTCGCCAATGTCTCCTTCAGCGGCCGCTACTCGCACACTGAGCAGAGCGATATGTCCGGCATTATCGCGGACGCGAACGTCACTCTGCTGCCGGAGAAGCAGGACAAATACGAAGCGGGCGTCAAAATCCCGGTCTTCCGCTGGTTCACGCCGGAAGTGACTTATTTCGACACCGAAATTCAGAACAACAAGCAGCCCTCGCGCACCGTCACGGTGAACAATAACAACATCACTTACTGGACGCAGGGCAATACCTCGCGCAAGGGCGTAGAGGCGGTCGCGCAAGGCGTGCTGCAGGACGAGCTTTTCGGCAAGACGACCTATCGCGGCAGCTACACGCGGCTGACCGAGGTCTATAGCAATTCGCTGGGAACCTACGACTGGCTCAACCCCTATCGCTTCCAGACTCCCAGAACGCAAATCAACTTCGCGTTCACCCATGCTTGGGACCGTTTCACCGGCACGGTCGCGCTCAATCATGTCTCCATGTACTGGTCCAATGGCTTCGCCGTCGACAACGCCTATCACCAGATCGGCAACTACACGACGCTGGACGCCAACATCGCTTATAAATTCCAGCTCATGGATTGGGATGCGCGGCTCAGCTTCTACGGCCGCAACATCACCAATAAGCGCTATGAGACGATCTACACCTACAAGGCCTGGGGCGCCGTCTGGGGCTCGGAGCTGAAGCTCTCCTGGGGCGAGCATTCCTCGCCCGTGCCGCTGCCGGGCATGGCGGCGCCGGCCGGAGCCGACGATGCGCCGTCGCCCTGGAGCGGGCTCTACGCCGGCCTCAACGCCGGCGGACTCTTCGGCGACGGACATGGGGTCAACACGGTTCCCGGCACGTCCACCATTCTCGGCGACGCTTACGACGACAAGGGCGCGGTCGGCCGCCCGGCGACCTTCTTCGGCCGGGCCAGCGCCTCCAGCGCGGCGAGCACGATCCCGCTCGGCGTCGGCGGCGGAATCGGCGGCGCGCAGCTCGGCTATAATTGGCGCTTCCGTCCCGATGTGATCGGCGGTCTCGAGCTCGATCTGCAAGGCGTGGCGGGCGGGCGCGCCTCGGGCTCCTCGCTGCGCTCCGCGACTGAGCCCGTCACCGGCGCGAATGTGGCGACGTCGACGGCGGTGACGAAGAGCCTCGCCTATCTCGGCACGGCGCGCGGCCGCGTCGGCTATCTCGTGGCGCCGACGCTGCTTCCCTATCTCACCGCCGGTCTCGCCTATGGCGAAGGCGGCTTCTCGACGTCTCTGACGCAGTCCTCCACCGCGGCGTCCTTCGCGCCGAACGGCGGAACCATCGGCTCTTCGTCGATCCGCATCGGCTGGGCGGCGGGCGCTGGCGGCGAATGGATGTTCCGGCAGAGTTGGAGCGCCAAGCTGGAATATCTGCGCTACGACCTCGGCAACCAGGGCGCCTATGGGATCATGGCCGGCTATAATCAGACAGCGGCCGCCAATCCGGGCCTCTATGGGGCGGCCGTGATCTCGTCGTCGCGCCTCGCCGGCCATGTCCTGCGCGCCGGCGTCAACTATCATTTTGAATAGAGGCCGACGATTCTCGTGTGCATCGGGAGAGGGCCGGCATAGCGCCGTCTCTCTCTTTGCGCGCAGGCGTAGCAATCTCGGTCGGTTTTCGGCTCTTAGAGCAGGGAGTCGAAAGGCGCGATCATCTATTGCAAAAAAAATCCGCAAGTCAGCAAAAAAAGATGCAACTTGTGCGAGAATTGGACAATAGCGCCGCCGCTCGGCCATTTCGATAAAGCTTTCCGTCCCGTTGTCGCCGGCGAGGTAATTTCCTCGTTACTTTAGACTGGCTTTGGACGCCGAACGCAGCGACGAATTATATTGGGTGGCTGAAAATCAGGCGCCCGCATTCGGCTGCTTTGTCTGCGCGCGAATTTTCCCATTGACGCGATCTCGGCGCGTTCGCAATGTAACGAATGTAGATATCGACGCGATGGAACACTCGTCGTGGGCGAGCGCGTCATGGCGAGCGATGACGAGTGCGGCGCGCCCAGGGCTCTCGACATTCGTCCTTCGCGATCGCCTCTGCTGGAGAATTGCGCAATGCAAATGGAATGGTTGTCGACGGCGATCGATTTCGGCGTCATAGGGCTGCTGGCCGCGCTCAGCGTCGTCGTTGTCGCCGTGGCGCTGGAGCGGCATTTTTTCTACCGGGCGATCGACATTGCGACCTTCACCAGCATCAAGGCGCTGGAGCTGGAATTGACCAAGCGCCTCGTCGTCATCGCATCCGTCGCCTCCAACGCGCCTTACATCGGACTGCTCGGCACTGTGCTCGGCATTATGCTGACCTTCTATAATCTCGGCCTCGACGCTTCGGCGGACGCCAGCAAGATCATGGCCGGCCTCGCGCTCGCGCTCAAGGCGACGGCGATCGGGCTCGTCGTCGCGCTCTTGTCGGTGGTCTCCTACAACGCCCTTTTGCGCAAGACGAAGGTGCTGATGCTGAAGTGGGAGATCGCCCATGGATGAGAAGCCTTTCGAGACGCTCAACGTCATTCCGCTCGTCGATGTGATGCTCGTGCTTCTCACAATGGTGCTGACGACGGCGAATTTCATCGCGACGGGCCGCATACCGGTCGCCTTGCCGCAGGCTGCGCAGACGCAGGTCGACCGCCAGAAGGATAAGACGATCGAGATCGCCGCCGACGGAAGCGTCTATTTCGACGGCCATGTCGCGACCAAGGACGAGTTGCGGAGCCGGCTCACAGGCCTGCCGCCGGAAACGGGCTTCCTCATTCGCGCCGATCGCGCTGTGGCATTGCAGAGCTTCATCGACGTCGCCGAGCTGCTCAAGCGCATGAGCTTCACCAAGGTCGCCGTGCAGACCAAGAACAGTCCCAAGTGAGAGGCGCAGAGATGGCTTTCCTGGCGGCGTCCGCGCCAATGAACACTGTGAGACCGGCGAGCCGGTTCACCATCTATCATGGCGTCGCGCTCTCTTTGGCGCTGCATGCCCTGCTATGCGCGCCCTACCTTCTGCATCGTCTCTATGCGACCGAAGAAGAGGCTTCGGTTCTCGTCTTCGAGCTCGATGGTCTCGTCGATGACGAGCAGACCGACGAGAAAGTGCAGCAGGATAATGCGGGCGCGACTCAGGAGACCGCGCCGAATGAGACTCGGGCGTCGGAGGCGAAGCCTGTCGAGCAGCGCGAGCAGGCGGATGAAGGCGAGGCCAATGCAGCCGCGGTCCCCGCTCAGGCACCTTCGCAGTCGAAGCCAGACCCGGCCGGCTCCGCCAATGTGACCGGCGCGCAGGAGCAGCAGGTCGCGCGCACCATCGCCCGCCGCACGGTAAGCGAGGAAGACCGCATTCGCGCCTATTTGCGGCAATTATCGAAGCGCGTTCACGAGCGGCTGGTTTATCCAGAGGAGGGGCGTCGCGCCGGGCTGCGGGGCGTCGCGAAAGTCTCCTTCCGCATCCTCGAGAGCGGACAAATCCGCGAAGAAACGCTCAAGATCGTTTCGACCAGCGGTCAGGAGCGCCTCGACGTCAGCGCGTTGAAAACGGTGCGATCGAGCGCGCCCTTCGCAGCGCCGCCGCGGGAGATGAATGTGGCTATCGACGTCGAGTTCGGCCCCTCGCGCTGAGCGCGAATTTCGCCGGCGCTCGGGGGCGTCGCCCGCTCGTCGCAAGCAGTCGGCCGACGCTCCCGCACTTATCGCGCTCGCTGTTTACGCGGATAGAGCCTCTCTACTCGGAGCCTGCTCGGAATCATCGGCGAGCGCGGCGGCGGCCGCCTCCGTAGCCGCCATATCGAGACGCGGGCTGAAGAGCGTGGTGATCTTCTTGGCGATGATCGACCAGTCGAATTGCTCCTTGGCGATGGCGCGCGCCTTCGCGCGGATCGCCTCGCCGCGCTCGGTTTCCCAAACGCGCTCGCGCAGCAATGTCTGCAGCTCGCTCTCATTCTGAGCCGCTACATGCCATCCGTCCGCGGCGACGCCGCGTGCGCCGAACTCATTGGCGACGATCAGGCATCCGGCCGCCATATAGTCGAAGAGCTTCAAATTGGTTCCGCCGCCGGAAAACAGCAGCTGCAGAGCGATGTCCGCCGAGCTCAGGAGCGCGATCTTGAGATCGTCCTCGACGTAATCGAACCACAGCTCGTCGAAGGGAACATCGGGCCAGCCGGTGCGGTCGGCCTGCGCGATCGAGCCGATCAAGGCGACAGCGCCGTCGAAACCTGCCTGCGCCAGCAGCTGCCGCGCCTTGGAATAGGATTCGACATTCGGCCCATAGCCGCTGCCCAAAAAGACGGCCAGCGTCTTGTCGCCGATCTGCAGCCTGCTGCGAAGCTCGTCGCGGCTCGCCTTGTCCCAGACCGGATATTGGGAGCAATCGACGCCATTGGGCGCGACAGTGATCTTGCCGCGCGGCACATCGTATAATTGCGCCATGCGCTCGGCGTCATGGGCGCTCACAGTGGTCACGAAATGGGCCTCGCGACAGGCCATTCTCTCGGCGTGAAACACCGTATCCACGAAGGAATCGAGCTGCGCCGCGCCGAGTCCGCCGCGGAAATGCTGCTCCTTTATGTCATATTCGACATTGTGCGCTTCATATATTTTGAGGGCGTTCCGCTTGGCGAAGCCGAAGCCCAGAAGCGCGAGATAGGGATGCGAGGAGATGACGACATCGGCCGCGCCGATGATCTGCCGCGCGTCGCGCACGAACTCGTCCGAGAAATGATATTCCCTTATGCAGAGAACATCATGCGCGAGGCGCCGCGTCTTCTCCATTATGTGCCAGACGTGATGCTGGTCGCTGGGCGCCGCGGGGAAAACGATCACGTCGAAACGGTCGGCGAGCTTATAGCGCCTTATGTGATCGGTCTGCTTGAAATCATAGGCGATGAGCGTGACGTCATGCTCTTTCGCGATATTCTTGTAGACCGAGACGTAACGGGTCTGCCCGCCGTCGCGGACCGGGGTGATGTCGAATGTGGAAAGGACAACGATCTTCATCAGCGCGTTCCTTTCAAGACATCGATGATTGTTTTGGCGACGCGGTCCCAATCGAAGCGCGACGCGGCCTCCTTTGCTTTGGAGGCGAGGCGCGAGCGCAGCTCGGAATCGAGCGAGAGCTCGCGCAGTCCCTGAGCGATCGAGCTCACCGACAAAGGATCCACGAGAACGGCGGCGTTCTTCGCTATGTCCTGCATGCTGGTTTCCTGTGAGGTCAAGACCGGGACGCCGCAGGCCATGGCCTCCAGCACGGGCATGCCGAATCCTTCATAGACGCTGGGATAGGCGACGAACATCGCGCCCGAATACAGCGCCGACAAATCGTCATTGTCGACGCCGCTCAGCACTCTCACATGCTCGGAGAGCCCGCTGTTGGCGATCAGCCGCACCAATTCGTCATATCCCCACCCATGCGAGCCGACGATGGCGAGCTGCGGCGGATGGTCGACGCCGCGGCGAAATTCGTCATAGGCCTGAACCAGACGAACATGGTTCTTGCGCGGCTCCAGCGTCCCGACATTGAGAATATAGTCTCGACGAAGGCCGAATTTGGCGATCGCCGCGTCCACCACGGGAGCGGGGCGCGGCCCGATCGCCCCAGGGCCGATCCATGAGGTCGTCAGACGCTCGGGAGAGACGCCGACATTGTCGATAATGTCCTTGCGGGTCGTCTCCGAGTTGCAAAAAATGTGATCGGCGCGTTTGAATACATCGATGACATTGGCGAAATTTTCGATCGCGTCCTTGCCGAAGAAGTTCGGAAACAGGATCGGGATGACGTCATGCGCCCAGCTCGCCAGAGCGAGCCCCGGGATGGCGATCGGAATGAAGTGATTCGCGAAATAGACGGTCGCGCCCATTTCACGCAGCTCGCGGCCCAGCTCCTGCAAATTGTAGGCGCGCCGCTGCTCGATCGCCGCTTGCACGACGCCATTGTAGCGACGATCGAAGCGGCCGTCCGCCAGGCTGTAGACGACCTTGTGCCGAATATGCACGCTGACGCGCGCCGTTTCGACGCGCGGGAAAAATTCGAGCGGGATTTCGGCGGCGCCATTGGTCCAGCGCCAAGCGCTCTCCGGGTCGTGATAGCCATTGGTGAGGCGGGCGTCGTCGAAGGCGAACTCCTGCGATCCCTTGTCCGATTCGATGACGATCTTGCTGAGGGCGACGCCGAGGCTGCGGCTGTCCGGCGAGTTCATCGTGTCGCAAGGACGCGCCGCTCGGCTGCGCAGCAACAATCTATGCCGAGGCGTCGGGCCGTCGTAATAATAGCAAACGCCGTCCGGCGTCGTTGTCTGCTCCGTCGGGACGATGCGGCCGTCGACCTCGAAGCGCACGCGCTCCCGATTTGTGCGCAGCGAGAAGGAGCCGGAGGATTTCAGCACGCTGCGATAGATCACGCGCGGTCTGAAGGCCAACGCCGCCAAGGCGTCTGGCCGCACCTCGCCGAAAAACGGGTCGGCGACGAAAACGAATTCGGCGTCGGGGGCGACTCTGGCGGCGGCGTTCAAAAAGCCGACGGAGACATTGAAAATTCCACCGCTGATCGACTGCTGAAAGGCGCCGGCGTCATATGCGATGATCATGAGTGCAACCCCGCGGAGATGTCGACGAATCCCTCTAAGAATGAGAGCCACCGTCTCGCGGTCGCTTCGGAGTAGAAGTCCGTCGCACGGTCCGCCTGCTCGCGAACGATATTGTTGCGCAGCGTCTTATCGCGACGCAAGAGCTCCAGATAGCCTGCGGGGATCGATGGATCGAGCGTGTCGAATTTGATGCCGGCAGGGCCCATCGTCTCGCCCACTGCGGTTCCCGCATAGGCGAGCACTGGACAGCCTACCGTGAAGGCCTCGAGCACAGGCACCATGAAGCCTTCGTGCTCGCTCATGGAAATATAGGCGTCGGCGGCGGCGAACAGCGTCTTGATCGCGAGGCCGCTGGCGTTCTGATAGATTTTGATGTCGGAGAGGACGCCGCCCTGCACCGCCCGCCCCAGCAGCCCATGGAAATATTCGTCGCCCCAAATCTTGCCGCCGAGATGCAGCGAGGCCGAGCGGCCGAAGAGCCTCTTATAGGCGGCCAGAGTGTCGATCAGCAGATCGTGCCGCTTATTGGGAACGAAGCGTCCGACGAAGACGATATTGACCTCTGACGCGGCCTTTATGTCGAGATAGAGCTGATTGTCGAGCTCGCGCGACGAGAAAAAAGCGTCGTTGAAAAACACCGGGATCGTCACGGGTTCCCGAAAGCCGAATTCTCTCAGCTCGGCGGTGTTGTAGTCCGAATCGCCGACGCCTTTCTCGAATGCGCCGGCGAAGCGCCGCATCTGCGCGCGGGAATGGTCGCACATGTCCCCGAGCCAGCTCATCGAGCCCTGGCCGCGGAAAAAATGGCCCGGCGTGACATTGTGGTAGATCAGAATCTTGCGGACGGGCAGGTCCAGCAGCGCTTCGAGCTCCTCATTGAAAAAAGAATAATGCAGCAGCAGCAGATCCGTGTCGCTCCAAGCCATGCGTTTCAGCATGGAGGTCGAGAGCGTCGCATAATCGCTCGTGGCGATAGTGGAATCCGCGCACGCCACATAGGACGCGGCGCCGCGCTCTCGAAGGATCTGATGAAGGGATGAAATCGAGGCGCCGATGGCGTCGGCGCTAATTACCGAGGGATGATATTGAACAACACGTGACATTCATCCTCACCAGCCAGATGTTTCGAAATCGAGCCGCCAAGACGGGGCGTCTCCGCCACAGCGGAGAACTGTTGGATCAAAGCCCCGAAGCTTCCGTCTCCGCCGAGGAGGGAGCGCGCGCCAGAGGCCCGAACACCTCCATCTGCTGCTCCAATTGCTGCGTCACGCCGGCGACGACGGCTTCGGCGACATCGTTCATCTCCTGCTTGGCGTCCTCGAGGGCCTGCTGCAGCGCCTCTCGCTCGCGTCTCAAGCCGTCCACCTCGCCGCCGACCTTGGCGACTTCCGTGGACAGGCGATCGATGGTCGAGGAGAGGGTGAGAAGCTGCGCGGAAATCTGCGCGGAGAATTTCAGGAGGTAATTGCGTTGTTCAGTCAAATGGAGCAGCAGGGAATCCATCGTCGAAACGCCGCTCGTGAATGTGAGTGGCGGCAGCTCGCTCGATGTTTCACCCTGTGGTTGCGATCTTGCGCGAGTGACGAGCGCATGCGCGAATTCGGATAGTCGTCGCTTCTCCGTTGTCGATATCACTTTATTCATAAGAGCCTTCCATTTTTTGTAAGCTCGCAGCCGCAGTTGTATAAAGCGGACTGTCGATATGTCAACGCGCGGCCATTGCTATCGAAAGCCCATGACATGTCGTTCGTGCGTCGTCGTCGATAAAGCGTGCAACGCGACGGCGATATTTCGCGGCGTCGTCGCGGACGAGGCGACGGCGCCGAGCGAGCAGGCGAGAGGCGCTCGCTTTGTTCGCGGGGCGCCCAAGCGCGAGGCAGGCTCGCGCCGATGGTCGATCTCATTCCTTTCCACAAGCACGCTTCGGACCATTCGATCTTGTCCGCGGGTCGCGCCCGCATGGCCAATCCCCACTTTCTCCGAATTTACCTTTAGGTAATTTAACCTATTGTTAACCATGACGGCGTGAGATGAAGGCGCAGCTGGAGCCGAGTCCGCCGTTGACCCAACCTTCGACTCACATTCGTTTTCGTGGCCGATCCTTCCCCGTCCTGGCCCTGGAGCCGGATGCGCCGATCGCCGGATGGTTCGAGCGGCTCGACGCCTGCCTCGAACATTCGCCCGCCTTCTTTTCCCGCAAGGCGATCGTCATCGACGTCGCCAGGCTGGGACTCGATCGCGACACCGTCGGGGAGCTGGTGGAGCAGCTGTCCGGCCGTGGCGTCCGCATCATGGGGCTGACCGGCGTCGATCCCGCCTGGGCGTGCGACGACCTGCCGCCGATCCTCACCAATGGCCGTTCCATCGTCGCCGACGAGCCGCCCGCCGAGGGCGGCGAGGCGCCGAGCCTGTCGCCGAGCGAGCGCGCCGCATTCGATGAGATCGCCGAGGCGCTCGGCGGCGGCGAGGCCGGCGCGGAGCCGCCCCATGAGCCGGAGCGAAGCGCCGCGCCGCTCATCGTCGAGACGGCGGTGCGCTCGGGCCAGTCCATCTTTCATCCCGATGGCGATGTGATCGTCATCGGCTCGGTCTCCTCCGGCGCCGACATCGTCGCGGGCGGCTCGGTCCACGTCTACGGAACCGTGCGCGGCCGAATCATGGCGGGCGCCTATGGCGATTCGCGGGCGCGCATTTTCTGCCGCCGCCTCGAGGCGGAGCTTCTGGCCGTCGGCGGCTTCTATATGACGGCGGACGAAATTCGAGACGACGTGCGCGGACGCGCGGTTCACGCAAGGCTCGAGGACGAAACGATCAAGATCATCAAGCTCGACTGAGAGGGACGGTATAAAATGCCCAAGATATTGGTCGTCACTTCCGGCAAAGGGGGCGTCGGCAAGACGACGTCGACCGCCGCGCTCGGCGCCGCGCTGGCTCAGTCGAATCAGAAGGTCGCGGTCGTCGATTTCGACGTCGGCCTGCGCAATCTCGATCTCGTCATGGGCGCGGAGCGGCGGGTCGTCTATGACCTCATCAATGTCGCGCAGGGCGACGCCAAGCTGCATCAGGCGCTCATTCGCGACAAGCGGCTCGACAATCTCTATCTGCTTCCCGCCTCCCAGACGCGCGACAAGGACGCGCTGACCGAGGAGGGCGTGCGCCGCGTCATCGACGAATTGCGCGAGCGCTTCGACTGGATCGTCTGCGACAGCCCGGCGGGCATTGAGCGTGGCGCGACGCTCGCCATGCGCTTCGCCGATGTGGCCGTCGTCGTCGCCAATCCCGAGGTCTCATCGGTGCGCGATTCGGATCGCATCATCGGCCTGCTCGACGCCAAGACGGAGGTCGCCGAAAAGGGCGGCCGCATGGAGAAGCATCTGCTGCTGACGCGCTACGACGCCGGCCGCGCCGCGCGCGGCGAGATGCTGAATGTCGACGATGTGCTGGAAATTCTGTCGATCCCGCTGCTCGGCATCATTCCCGAGAGCGAGGATGTCCTGCGCGCCTCCAATGTCGGATCTCCGGTCACGCTCCACAGCGGCACGAGCGCGCCGTCGCGCGCCTATGCCGATGCGGCGCGGCGCCTGTGCGGCGCCGAGGTGCCGATGGACATACCGTCCGACAAAAAGGGGCTTCTCGTTAGATTGTTTGGTCGGAGGGCGGCATGAAGCTGTTCAATTTTTTCAATCGCCGCGCATCTGCGCCGGTCGCGCGCGAGCGTCTGCAGATTCTGCTCGCGCATGAGCGCGCATCCGTGTCCAACTCCAATCTCGTCGCTCTGCTGCACAGAGAGGTGCTCGCCGCCGTCTCCAAGCACATAGAGATCGACCCGGAGAAGGTGGAGGTCAAGCTGCGCGAGGGCGACGACATGTCGCTGCTCGAGATCGATATAGAGATTTCGACCAGCGCCTCGGCGCGCGAGGCGATCGCCGACGCCGCGGCGTGACGTTGACGAGGCGAGCGGCGGCGATCCGCCGCTCGCATCACGTAATCATCGCGAATTGACGCCCGCCTCTCTGGTCGCCTAAGCCTCCTCGCATCGACGTCGAGAGGCGTCCGCGACGAGCTGGAGGAGGCGATGGCGGTCTCGACCACAAGGGCGCGCGCATTGCGCCTATCGGGCCTCGTTCTCTTCAATGTGGCGTTGGCGATCGCCCTGCTCGCGGCGACGGAATTCATTCTTCATCGCGTCTATAATTGGACCAACCCTTTCCTCGACCACGGCGAGAATGCGCTGCGGTCGCGCGATCCCGTCTTCACCCATACGCTGCGTCCAAATTTCGACGGCTATGACGTATGGGGGCCCTATACGCCGCGCATATTCACCAATTCGCTCGGCTTCAAGGATGCGGCGGCGCGCAATGTTCCCTTGCTTTCCGACCGTCGACGCATCGTCTTTATCGGCGATTCCTTCACCGAGGGCGTCGGTCTGCCTTATGAGCAGACTTTCGTCGGCCGCTTCGCGCAGGCTTTTCCCGAGATCGACGTGCTGAACGCGGGCGTCTCCAGCTATGCGCCCTCCGCCTATTACGAGAAGCTGAAATATTATCTCGACAAGGGTCTGAAATTCGACGAGGCGATCGTCTACATCGACATTTCCGACATTCAAGACGAGGCCATTTCTTATCGCTACGACGATAAGGGCGTTTTGGAGCTCGGCGTGTTCACGCCCAATCCAGAAAAATGTCTGCCGAGCGCCTATCAGCTGCTGCCGCGTGATCCGCCCGGCTGGTTGGAGAAGCGATCCTTCGTCGCCGAATTCGTTTCCAATCTTCTATTCGTCAAGAAAGCCAATGCGGCGAACGCCAGCGCCAGCCTGTCGGAGCTGATGCGGCCGGGCCGGGTCTATAGTCGTGATTGGAGCCGCGCCTCCTGGACCTTCGACGATAAGGCGAGCTGTTATGGCGATGCAGGCGTCGCCGGCGGCGTGCGCAAGGCGCTGCAGCAGATGGATCGTCTCCATGAGCTGCTGGCCGCGCGCGGAATCGCGCTCTCGGTCGGCGTCTACCCCTGGCCGCATCAGCTTCTCTATGATGTCGAGAATTCGCGGCAAGCGCAGATTTGGCGCGATTGGTGCGCCGAAAAATGCGCGCGCTACTTCGATCATTTTCCCGCCTTCGTTCAATATAAGAGCGGACACGCGGATTATGTGCGCGATCTCTATTTCTGGGCGGACGTGCATTTCAACGCCGAGGGCAACCGCCTGCTCGCCGCTGATCTCATAGAGAAGTTTCGTCGCCGATGAGGCGTCAGGACGCCAAGGCCAATCCACCCATCATCAGCCCGAGCGCGGCGAGCCAGCTGCCGAGCGCGCGAATGGCGACGGAGCGCCACGCGCGCGCATCGGCGTTGTCGCCGCGAAATGCGAGCGTCGCCGCCGAGACCAGCGTGACGATCACATAGCCCGCGACGGAAAGTCCGGCGACGAACAGCAGGCGATTGGTCTCCGGCCCTATGGCGGCGGCGTTGGCGGCGCCGCGCATCGCCGCGAGAACCAATGCGAATCCGCCCAGCGCGGCGGCGGGAATGGGCGCCGCCGAGGCCAGAAGGGCGCCGAGCAGAACCAGAGCGCCGGCGGCGAGCAATGCGCCTTCCGATGTCACATTCAGCGCCATCGCGCCCGTGACGCCGATGGCGAGGCCGAAGGGGAAAAGCAGCAGCAGCGGCCGCGTCTGCTTTGCGCCGAGCGAGCCGGCGAGCATGCCCAATGCGACCCAGAGCGTCACATCTTTCAGATCGGTGAGAGGATGCGCCGCGCCGGCGTAGAAATCGCCGAGCCGCGCCCCGATGATATGCGCTTTCGCGCTCGTGGCCGAGAGCAGCAGAAAGAGCGCGCCGACGCCGGCCTGTCGCGAGCGGCGCATCATCCTGCGACGCCCGCGCCGACGAACAGAAAATAGCCGCCGAGCAGCGCGATCGACGCGCCGAGGCCCTGGATGACGCGCGCGCCGAGCGGCCATCGCGACAAGGCGCCGATGAGGATGCCGAATCCGTGCAAAAGCCCGGTGGCGGTGATGAAGCCGACGCCATAGGCCATAGGGTCGGCGGCGCCGGGCAGCTCGGCGCCATGCGCGTGGCCGTGGAAGATCGCGAAGAGCGCGACGATGAGCGCGGCGACGACGACAGGCGGCCGCACGCACATCGCTACGGCGGCGCCGAGAAGAAGCGCCGATAGCGCGATCATCATTTCCGGCGCCGGCAGCGGAATATGCAGAACGCCGAGCACGCCGCCCAAGGCCATGACGAGCGGAAAGGCGATAGGCAGCAGAAAGATCGCCGGCGCGCCGAGCTGCGCGCCCCAAAGACCGACGGCGACCATTGCGACGAGATGATCCGCGCCGGTCAATGGATGCAGAAAGCCGCTCGTGAGGCCGCCCGCCACGCCTTCGCCGTCATGCGCGAGAGCGGGCGAGGCGAGCGCGACGCCCGCGAGAAGAGCGGTAACGAAGAGGCGGAGACGGGACGACATGGGCAAGGCTCCTCAATCGATCGCGAGCACGCGAAGAAGTCGGCCGATGAACCAGAAGGCGGCGATCGAGCCGATCGCATAGCCGGGAAGAAGATCGCGCGAGCCGGGGAGAACAGCGCCGAGGCGGCGATGCGCCCAGATGAGCGCGAGAGTGAGAAGCACGAAGGCGAGCTGTCCGATCTCGACGCCGATATTGAAGAAGCCGAGCGCCGCCGGCAGCAGGCGCTTTTCGATGCCGAGCCCGGCGAGCGCGCTCGCAAAGCCGATTCCGTGAACGAGGCCGAATCCCCCCGCGACGGCCCATGGATAGCGCGCCGTCAATCCCGCTTCGCCGCGTCGCTGCTTCACGATTTCGACGCCGACGAAGACGATGCTGAGCGCGATGCAGGCGTTGAGCGGCCGCTCCGGCACGCCGATCACGCCGAAGGCCGCCGCCGCCAGCGATATGCTGTGCCCAATGGTGAAGGCGGTGATCGTCGAAACGAGCCGCCGGCCGACGCCGACGATCCAGATCAAGCCGAAGACGAAGAGAAGATGATCGGCTCCGAGCAGAATATGGTCGACGCCATAATTCAGATAGGTCGCGCCGAGCGCGATCCAGCTCTCCAGCGTCGGCGCCTCGGAGCCGAGAATAGAGACCGTCGGATTGGCGGAGGTGATGGTGTAGCTGTGCGCCTCGCCTTGCAGCGGGATGATCTTGATGAGCGCCGCCGACATGCTCGAGCCGAGATTGCCGATCGTCATCGCGCCGATGAGGCCCTTGGCGCCGCATTCGAGTTGCGGCATGCGCAAGAAGCAATGCGGCGGCGCGCGCAGATCGACGCGCGCGGCGCCGATCGTCGGCTCCATCGTCCAGCGGCCGACATAGGCGCCTTGCCGCACCTCGCGCAATTCGAGAACGCCCAGCGAGGATTCATGCGCGAGCAGCGCCACGGGCGCCAGTAGCGTCGCCGCGACGATCCATGCCGCGAGCAGTCGCATCGCTCGTCTCACGGCTCTATCCGCACGGTATAGGACGCCTTCAGCCGGTTGACCGCCTCCCATGCGCGCGAGCGGGTCTCGTCGACGCGCCATTGCCGCAAGACTTCGTCGCGCACATCCTCGAAATGCGCGGGCTCGCCGGGACGGCGCGAGTCGAGCCGAACGATGTGCCAGCCTTCCTTCGATTGCAGCTTCGCCCAGCTGCCTTGCGGCAGCGCGAGCAGATCGTCGCGGAATTTCTCGCCGAAGGCGGGCGCGAGGCTGGTGACGGGACGCGCGAGAATGGCGCGCGTGCGCTCGCGAAGCTCTTCCGATTCATGACCGGCCGAGATTTCCTCGAGCCAGCGCGCCGCCTCGGCGGAATCGGCGGCGGGCGTGAGATAGAATCCGACGCGCTCCGGCTCGTCGAAGCGGTCGCGATTTTGCTCGAACCAGGCGCGCAATCGCTCCTCGCTCGGCTGCGGCAGCTTGATCTGATCGAAGATGAGCAGCTGCAGCTTATAGGCGATGCGGTCGCGGATCATGTCGTCGCCGCGATCGACGCCGAGCGCCTTGCCCTCGCGATAGAGAATCTCGCTCGCCACCCAGCTGTCGATCATCGCCTGCAGCTGCGCGTCCGAGGGAGCGCGCGCTTTGTCCTCGTCGAAATTATCAATGAAGGATTGACGTAGCGCCTTGCTCACCGTGATGACGCGCTCGTCCTTGGGCGGGGGATGCAGCGCGGCGTCGGCGGCGAAGACGAGCGCGCCGATCGCCAGAAAATGCAGGAGAGGCTCGCCGCGAAGGCGTCGCGCCGCGTCGCCGAGCCGATTCCGAAGGAGAGCTGAGGAGAGTGACTTCACCATCGAGACCATATGCTTTTCGAATATGTCGCGAGAGCAGCCTTATGCATCGACGCATGCGCTTTGTCATCGGCTCCTTGATGAAAAAAACACGTTCCAGCATGAATAAAAGCGCGTCCTTGTAATGAAACGGTCACAAGACTGTCGTTGTCGTTCTTCCATATTCCGCGCGCCGATGCGTCGCTCGACGCTGGGGGGCTCGTCTAGGTTTTTGCGGGGGATTGGCATGCACCGTTCGAAATCAGCGGTTCTATTGACTGCCGCGTCTGTCACGATCGCTTTGGGTCAATCGGCGTCCGCAGGGGGATTCGGCGAGGAGTCGCGCAAGAATAATCCGTATGTCGCCGGCGACATGCACAACCACAATACCTGCACCGACGGCTCCGTCGCCGCGGGCTACACGATCGATCGCGCGGTCGGAACCGGTCAGGCCGCCGCTGGCGGAACCAATTTCGATCTCGATTGGTTCACGCTCGGCAATCATGGCGGCTCGGGCAATCGCGATTGCCGCTTCGCCGACACCAGCGCCAACATCCCGGGCGAGACGACCACCACCTGGTCGCAGACGATCGGCCAGACCATTCAGGGCATCACCATCACCGGCCTGAAAGGCTCGGCGAATGGAACCGGCGCCAATGCGAACATGTGGCGCTGGCAGTCGATCGGCGAGGTCGAATATCCGATCATCGTCAATCGCTCCGCGCAATATGACAAGGTGCTCGTCGAAGGCCTCGAATGGGTCGTTCCGGGCCATGAGCATACGGATGTGGCGGTGATCGCCGGCCAGCATCCGCGTCATGGCGGCAACGCCGACAAGATGGCGGAGTTCGAGTTCCGCTTCGACCGTGGCGACACCGACAGCATAGGCCCGGTGGATCTCAGCAATAACCCGCTGTGGCCCGGCAAAGACAATGTCAACAATTCGGGAACCGCCGGCCATGGAAAGGCGCTGGAAGGCGTCAAATGGCTGCAGGCGAACTACCCGCTGCAGTCCTACGCCATCCCGACGCATACGGAGCGCCAGGGGCCGTTCTCGGCGACGGCCAGCAAAGGCTACAATATCGAGCATTTCCGCGACTTCAACAATGCGGCGCCGACGGTCGCCTTCGGCATCGAGTCTCCAGGCCATATGGCGGAAGGCGGCTTGACCGGCGGGTCGGGCTCTTATGGCTCCGGCGCGGTCGGCGGCGGCACCTACGGCATGGTCGGCGTCTATACGGCGAAGGTCGGCGGCTTGTGGGACGGCCTGCTCGCGGAAGGCCGCAACTTCTTCATGTTCATCAGCTCGGACTGGCATCAGCGCGGCGCCTTCGGCGCGCGTGATCGCTACACCACGGCGGACTTCATTCCGGGCGAATATACGAAGCTCTATGTTCCGCGGACGGAAGGCTTCCGCAATCAGTCGATCATCGACGGCATGCGTTCCGGCAACAGCTATTCGGTGAATGGCGACGTCATCGGCCCGGATTTCGAGTTCCGCGCCAGCGCGCATGGCCAGTGGAAGACGATGGGCGAGACGATCGTCGCGCGTCCTGGCGAGAAGATCGTGCTCGAAGTCGAGCTGACCGTTCCGGCGACCAACAACAGCCCTTATAGCTTCGACAATCCGCTGCTGGCGCAGATCGGCCAGCATCAGCCGCTGAACAAGCCGTCGATCGATCACATCGATCTCATCACCGGCAAGATCACCGGCGTCGTGTCGCCGAGCGCGCCCAATTACGCCGTGGCCAACGCCGCTGGCGTCGCCGGCGCGTCGATCGTCTACAATCCGACGGCGGCGATCGCCAAGCAGATCAATTGGCGGAACATGAAGGTCAAGAAGCAGCGCGACGGCTCGACGCGCCTCTCCTTCGAGACCACATTCACCATGGGATCGGAGCCGGGCTATATTCGCGCGCGCGGCACCAATATTCCGGTCGCGACTCCCAATGTGACGGATAGCGCCGGCAATCCGCTGCTCGACGCCAATAATGCGGCGGTCAGCTGCACGGACAGCTCCTGCCCGGCGCATCTCGAATCCGTCAATGGCGTCAAGAAAGTGACCCATGACGTGCAGGCCTGGTCCAATCTCTGGTTCTACGGAAACCCGATTTTCCTGCGTCCTGTCGGCTCGCCGAAGCTGCTCGTCGAGCAGAACGCCGAGCTCGCGCGGCGTCTCGCCATCCAGAACGGTTTCGATCGCTGGCGCGAGGAACACGCCGAGCGCGATTGATCGCTCTCTTTCGCGTAGCTCAAACGCCGGCGGCGATTTATCGTCGCCGGCTTTCTCGTTTTGCGGGTTCTATGGCGATGCGGGCTGTGCTTGTTTTCATGGCGAATATTTTCGTCTGCGCGGCGCTGCTGCTCGCAGCGCGGCGAGAGCCGCCCACAACTGCGCGCGCGCCCGCGGCGCCTGCAGCTGCGATCGTCGAAACGACAGCGAAGGCTGCGGACGCCGAGCCGACGCGCGAGGATTGCGTCGCCGCGGTGGAAAAGGCGCGGGCGCTCGCCGATGCTCTGCCGAAGGAGCATCCCTCGCGCTACATTGCGGAGCGCCATCTGCATCAGTCGATGGTCGAGGCCGGCAATGGCGAGTTCGACGATTGCCTCGATTGGGCGGCGGCGGCGGCCGATGAGGTGCGCGAGCTGCGGCACCAGCTGCGGCCGGGAGAAACGCTCGGCGTGCTGCGGCCGGACGAGAAGCCGGCGCCCGCTCAGGATGCAGAGAAGAAGCCCATGCGCGACAAAGCGCGAAAATAGGCCGAGGACGAAAGATGGATCAGATCGAGCCGCTTTTTCCCATTCCGCTGATGCGCTGTCCCGGCCTTCTGGACGCGGCGCTCGTCGAGGCGGCTGTCGAAGCGATCGGCAATGCGCGCATCGAGAAAAACCTTCGCTCGGAGCAGCTCTTTCATACGGAGATCGCCGACCCGCGCAGCGACGAGCTGTTTCGCCGCATGTCGGATCTCGCTATTCCCAAGCTCGTCGATTTCGGCGCGCTTCTCTTCGGAGAGCGGCTGGAATGGATGGTCAAGGAAATGTGGACCAATGTGCTCGAGCCCGGCGGCAATCAGGCGCTTCATTCGCACGCCAACAGCTTTGCCTCTGGCGTCTTCTATCTCACGCCCTCGCATCCTGGCAGCCGCACCGCTTTCGTGCGGCCGCCCGGCGGATTCGAGTTCAATTTTCGGCATCACACGCGCTCTGCTTCGATGGGGCCTTTCAACGCCGGAAAATATGTGGTTCCCGAGGCGGAGCCGGGCGATCTCATCCTGTTTCCGAGCTATCTCTATCATGAGGTGCCGAAGAATCAGGGCGGCGTGCGGGTGACGGTCGCCTTCAACGCGATCCCCGATCGTCTCGATTGCTGGGGCTATCAGATCAAATTCGCTCCGTGAGAATGGCGCGCGATCACTCGCCGCCAGTCTCTCCGCGCGAGTTTCGTCTTTGCGGCGCGGCTTCGTCGATCGCCTGCAGCAGGCGCGTCGCCTCTTCGCGGCTCGACTCGCCGAGCGATCGCGCCATCGCCATCAACGGCGCATAGGCCGGATCGAACTCCGGGCTGATGCGGAGCGTCTCCAGCAATCCCGGAGCGGCGGCGTCCACGAGCGCGCGGCCGCGTGGATCGCCGGGCAGAGCGGCGCCGACCTCGAGGAAATGATTGCGTGCGCGCCAATAGGCGGAGAGGCGCCGCGCGAGCGCGTCATCGTCGCGCGCGAGCTCTGCGGCGTCTGGCGTCATCTCGCGCGTCACGGCGAGGAGCGTGGTCCAGGGCGGCGCCGTCAGCGCGCGAACATTGCGGCGCGCGTCGAAGGTCACGAAAGGCGCATCATCGACATTGAGCGGCCCGGCGCCGGCGAAAGCAGCGAGCGCATGCGGGCCGCCGGCATATTGGCCGAGCAGATCGATCGGCGTGGAAAGGCCGAGCGGGCGCGTGACGGCCGCGGTCGCGGGCTCGCTCAGCCGTGCGGAAAGCGCGTCCATGTCGAGAGGCGCGTCATCGCTGCGTCCGATCAGCGCGAGCATGGGCGTGCGCACGCTGTAATGATTGAGCCAGGCCGACGCGTGGGGATAGGCGGAGAGAAAGCTGCGAATGATCGCGCGCAGGGACGGCAGATCGAGCTGATAGAGCGGCAGCCATTGGCAGAAGAGGCCGCCGGGCGCGAGCCGCGCGCGCGTCGCCGCGAAATGTTCCACTGTGTAGAGCGCGCCGCTTCCATCCAGCGCCGGATGAAACAGATCGGCGACGATCACGTCATATTTCGCGCGATCGGCGAGAATGTAGCGCCGGGCGTCGGCGACATGCACCTTCGGCTCTAGGGAGCGCGTCTCATCGGCGAACCATGGCAGGAGCGCCACGACTTCCGGCGACAGCTCGACGCCTTGCGCGTCGACGCCGGGCGTCATGGCGCCGCCGATGAGCGTGGCTCCCGTTCCGACGCCGAGGAAGAGCGCCTCGCGCGGCGCCGGATGCAGCAGCAGCGGCAGCATCGCCTGGCGGAAGTCGGAGCGCGCCGAGCTGGTGCCGCCCATTCGAAAATGGCCGTTGAGATCGAGATAGCGCACGCCGGCGGCGTCATCGACGACGCTGGCGGTGACGGTCGGGCCATCGAGCGTCGCCAGCACGCGTCCGCCTTGCGGCGCGCGAATGAAGGAGGGCGCCGGGAGGGCGAGCAGCAGAGCGCCAGCGAGAGCCGGCGCCGCCATGGGCGCGAGCGCGGCGAGACGGGGACGCAGCAGCAGCAGATAGCCGAGCGCGATCGGTATGGTCGCGCGCCATGCGCCGAATGTCGGGATGAGAAATTGCGCCGTCACGAAGGGCGCGAGCGCGGCGCCGAGACTATTGACGCCGACCGCGAAGCCGAGAGAGCCGCGCAAATCCTGCGCCTGCTGCGCCAATCGGCCGAAGAGCGCGCCCATGGCGATGGATGGCAAAGCGAAGAGCGCGAATGCGGCGACGAGCTCGCCGGCGACGCCGAAGCCGCCCGCCTTTTCCGCGGCGCTGAGCACGCTCGGCGCGAGCGCCGTCGTCGAAAGGCAGGCGGCGGCG
Organism: Methylosinus sp. LW4; assembly: GCF_000379125.1. Lineage (NCBI taxonomy): Bacteria > Pseudomonadati > Pseudomonadota > Alphaproteobacteria > Hyphomicrobiales > Methylocystaceae > Methylosinus > Methylosinus sp. LW4. The sequence continues at coordinate 529,215 of NZ_KB900626.1, forward strand.
GTCGCCGCGAGCAGCCAGCCGGCGGCGGCGTCGCCGAAGCGCCGGCCGAATTTCTGCCACGCCAGGCCGCCGACGGCGGAGCCGAGAAGATAGGCGGCGAGCAGGCTCGCGAATGTGTAGACCGTGTCCTCGAGAATCTGCGCGGCCAGCCGCACGATCGTCATCTCGAAGGCGATGCCGAGAAAGCCGGTCGTGAAAAGAGCGCAGAGCAGGCGCGTCGCGCTCGCAGGCGACGTGCGAGGGGAGGGGCTCGGCTCGACCCGTCTCTGCAGCGCGACGGCGCCGATCGCGCAGGCCGCGTTCACGCAGGCGAGCGCGAGCAGAGTTCGCGACAGGCCGAGCTGCGGCATCAGCCAGAAAGCAGAGACCAGCGCGCCGAGCACCGCGCCCGCCGTATTGGCGCCATAGACGCCGGCGGAGACGCGCGCATCGCCTGAGAGCGCCTTGGTCATGCGGGCGAGGGCGGCGAGCGTTCCGCCCATCGCCGTCGTCGCGGGGAGCAGCAGAAGCGCCGGTAGGGCGAAGCCGACGGCCCATAGCGCCGCGGGAGAGGGATCGACGCCGAGCAGCGCCGGCGCGATGCGCGCAGCCTGCTCGAGGACGAGGACGCTCGCCGCGCCCCACAGACCGATGGCCGCTTCCAGCAGAGCATAGGCGAGAAAGGGCGCAGGCGTGTCGCGGATGAGGCGGTCGAGAAGGAAGGCGCCGAGCGCGAGGCCGGCGAAAAATCCGGCGATCACGCCGAGCACGGCCATCATCTCGGAGCCGACGACGAGGCTCGCCATGCGCGTCCAGACGATCTCATAGCCGAGACCGGCGAAGCCCGATGCGACGGTGATCGCAATCAGCGCCGTGAGCTCGATCTGCGCCCGGCGCGCTGGATCGATAGAGGTCCGCATCGTCTCATTATCCGTGAAGCCGCGAAATTCCTCGCGTATCGCGCCTTCGATACGGTTTGATGACGATCAGCGCAGCGACAGCAGATGGCCTCGGGTCATGCGCTCGATCAGCAGGCTCACGAAAATCATGCCGACGCCGAATTCGAGCACATAGGCGCGGTCCAAAAAGCCGGCGCCCACGCCATCGTAATAAGCGTAGCGCATCCATTCGATCGATTGCGCGATCGGATTGTAGGATTGCATCGTGCGATAGGGTTCCGGCAGATTGTCCGGCAGAAAAACGGTGCCCGAAGCGAACCATAGCAAAATGCGGATCAGAGAGAACAGCATCGCCCACATCGGCATTGCGAGAGCCAGCGCGCCGTTGAAGAACCCCACGCCGACGCCCAATATGATCGCGGCGCCATAGGCCGCCGCCGCCTGCTCCATGTCTCGCGGCGTGAAATTTTCGCCGGCGGCAGTCCCGAGAATGAGGAGAATCAGCACGACCATGCAGGAGGAGAGGATCTCGAGCACAATGCTCGCGATCAGCGCGTCCATTACCTTGACCTCGGGAAAGGCGAAGAGCGGCCGGCTCTGAAGGACGGACGTCATCATGAAGGTGGAGAGATAGGCCTGGACTTGGAAAGGAATGGCGCCGGTCGCGACGAACAGCATGGTGCTTTCTCCGATGGGCGCCATGCGGGCGTTGAAGACGAAGAGCAGGATGATGACCAGCGTATGCAAGAGCGGCCAGGCGATCGCCACCAGATAGCCGAGGCCGTGACCGAAGAAGCGCGTGCGAATATTGCGCAGCATCAAGGCGAGCAGCACGCGCCGCTGGCGCCGGAACGCGTCCTGTAATTCCGATGTCGCGCTCTGCGTGGCGTACATGGGCTGCCTCCACTCGGGCTTGGCGATCTCCCGCTCGGAGCGCGCGGATCATTGGGCGAAGGGTTTCGCCTCGAATAGGTTTCGAATATGGCGCCCATGCGGCGCGGAGCTCGATAGAGCCGGGCGCTTGCGCGGCTCGATTCGATATCGCAATCCTCGGGCGCCGGCAAGATCGGCGCGGCGGGCGCGCGAGACGCGGAGCTTCTTGATCCGGCGGCGGCTTTCACTTAGATAGAATTGTCGGAGGCCAGCGCGTTTCGCATTGGCGGCCTCTTTGCGAAATGGGGCGTTTCGATGCGCAGAGCCGCGAGCGTCATATCGATTTGCGCCCTCTCGCTCGGCGCGCCCTGCTCGGCGGCGCCGTCCGGCGTCAGCGTCGAGCCGGAGGCGCTCGCGCATTATTCCTATTGCGTCAACGAGGCGAAGGACCGCAGCTTCGTCTATGTCCTGTCGCGACAGATCCTCTATCGCTGTCACGGCGACGTCGCCATCTCCTATTTCAACTATCTCGGCTATCGTCATGTCCGGGAGCGGCGTCTCGAGGACGAGACTGGCGTCTATCTGTTTCGAATGATCAGCGGCGTCGGGCGATGCTGGACCAAGATTCTCGACGACGCGCATCTTCCCGTCTCGGCCTTCGGCTGCGAGATCTACGTCGATATTTGAGCGTCCCGGCGCGCCGCCGCGCTGCGCTCGTCGAGACCGCCGTCCGGGCGGCGACCGCGCGCGGCGAAGGGCGCGCGCTGGCGCATGTCGTCTGGATCGCATTCGTCGCTCTCGCCTTCACATTTGTCGATTTCGCGCAGCTCGGATGGTGGGCGGCGCCGACTCTGGTTCTGTTCGGGGCGTTGGCTTTGGCCGCTGTCTTCGATGCGCGCTTCCTCATCATCCCCGACGGGCCGCTGATCGTCCTGCTGCTGCTCGGCCTCGCCCTGCTGCCTTCCGATGGCGAAGAGGCGGCGCTGCGCCTCGCGGGCGCGGCCGGCGGCTATGCGACTCTGCGAGCGGTCGACATGGCCTTTCGGCTGCTGCGTGGGCGCGCCGGGCTCGGCCTCGCGGACGCGCATCTGCTGGGCCTCGCCGGCCTGTGGCTGGGGCCGGCGGCTCTGCCCGGCTGCCTGCTCATAGCGGTGGTCTCGGCCTTCCTTTCGGCGCTGATCGCGGCGCGCGACGGCGCGCTCGGCCATATGGCGCAGCCCATCCCCTTCGGCCCACATCTCGCGCTCGGCTTCTGGCTCTGCTGGAGCCTCGGGCCGCTGGAGGCGGCTCAGAGCGGGTTTTGACGAATGCGCACGGTGAATGAGGCGTCGATGCGCTTGCCGCGACGCGCGCCCGCCAGCCGCACGGCGATGAGCTTGGGCGGGGCGTCGCGATCCACCCACTCATTGGTCCAGACGGGCGGCGCATTGGGCTCCGGCGCGCCGAAATAGGAGAGCTCGAAGGCGGCGAGCCCGCGCAGCGCCGTGGCGGAGCGCGACGGACCGCCGCCGCCGAACCAGGCCTCCTGCCGCAGCACGCCGGAGCGCACGTCGAGGTCGTCCGCGGATGCGGAGATTTCGGTCAGCGCCAGGCCGCCCCAATCCGCGCCGCCATCGCTGGTCGTCACCAGGCGAATGCGATTGGCGCGGCCCTCGAAAGCGACCGTCGGCCGGCCGTCCCGCCTGTCGAGCTGAACGGGAAAGGCGCGGGACAAGATCGCCTCCAGCGCGCCGGCGGCCTCCTCCACCTCCTGCACGCCTTCATAGTCGCGACCGGTCTCCCAGACGCGCTTGCCGAGCCGAAAGCCGCCGGCGATGGTCCCGACGATCAGCGACATCAGCGCGATGGAGAGCAGCGCTTCGAGCAGGGTGAAGCCGCGGGCGCGGCGCGGGAGTCTCATTGCGCCGGCCGATTGGCGTCGATCTTGACCGTGCGCAGCGTCAGCGCGTCGCCAGGAGCGGCGTCGCCCGGACGGCGTATGGCGAGCGCAACGGGGCAGGCGACGATCTCGCCGAGGCCGCCGGAGTCGGCGGCGGAGCGGCAGGGGCCGACCGAAAGGCTCCAGACGAGTCCGTCCGCATAGCGCCCTGAGCTTTCGCCCATGGCGAGCGGCGCGGCGACGCCCAGCGCCTCCAGCTGTGAGCGTCCCTGGCGCGCCGCGCGCAGCAGGAAATCGCCGCGGCTCTCATTGCGGGCGCCGAAGCCGACGCCCTGCAGCAGCCCGCCCAGCACCAGAGCCAGGATCAGAAAGGCCGCCAGCGCCTCGACCAGCGCGAAGCCGCGCCGCGCTAATGAAAGGCGCATCGCGTCGCTCCGGTGAGCCAATTGACGTCGATCTCCGCGCGCGCGCCAGCGACGCCGATCGTCAGCCCGCCGCCCGAGGAGCCGCCATCGGGGAAAAAGGCGATGGCGCCGCGCGCGGGCTCCGTCCGCTCGCGCGCCGAAACGGCCAGCTCTATAGCGGCGTCCTCCGGCAGCGCCGTCTCGGCGACGGCCGGAGAAAAGAAAGCTTTGCGCCGCAGGTCGATCGTCAGCGCCTGCTCGCTGGCGGTGGAGATGGCGCGCATGCGCGTCGCCCGCAGTCCGGCGCAGAGCGCGCGCGTCGCGCTCTCGACGCGCAGGCGCGGCGACGGCCGGCGTGCGAATTGGCCCGCCATTCCGGCGAGCAGCGCGATGATCAGCAGAATGGCGAGCGTCTCCAGCAAGGAGAAGCCGCGCCGACGCGTGCGCGGCGGCTTCATCGCAGAGCGAGATCATTGATGCCGAGAACGGCGTCCATTACCGTCATCACCAGCCCGCCGACGACGGCGGCGATGAGGATCGTCAGGCTCGGCGTGATGAGGCCGACGGCGCGCTCCAGGCTGCGCTGCGTCTGCCGCTCGAACATCGCCGCGAGGCGCAGCAGCATGTCGTCGAGCCGCCCGGCCTCCTCGCCGATGCGCGCCATCGTCGCCGTCGTCGGCGGAAGACGCTCGACCCGCTCCAGGGCGGAGCTCAGCGCGCCGCCGCCGCGCACGGACTCGATCACCTTGGCCAGCTCCGCCGAGAAATAGCGATCCGACAGCACGGCCCGCGCGCTCTCGAGGCCTTGCAGCAGCGGCACGCCGGCCTTCAGCGAGGAGCCGAGCGTGTAGGCGAAGCGCGCCGTCTGCAATTTGGCGCTCAGCGGCCCGGCATAGGGCAGAGCGAGCAGCGCGCGATCGAAACGCACGCCGAAATCCGGGCTCGCCGCCGCATAGCGGCGCAGCGAGACGATGAGCGCGATGATGAGCGCGAGCGCGCCGACGGCCCATCGCCAATGCGCCGCGACATCGATGACGAATTGCAGGCCCGCCGGCATGGGCTGGCCGCTGTCGACGAAGATCGGCGCGATATTGGGAACGAGCGCGCTCAGCACCACGGCTGTGGAGACGATCGCCAGCACGATCAGCAGCGCCGGATAGACGAGCCCGCTCTGAATGCGCGCGCGCATCTCGAGGCGGCGCTCCAAAATATCGGCCATGTCGCCGAGCGCCTGCGCCGCATTGCCCATCGTCTCGCCAGCGCGCACGATGTTGATGTAATCGGGGCCGAAGAGATCGGTCCGCGTCGCCAGCGCGTCGGAGAGAGACGCGCCATCGACGACGCGCCGCAATATTTCGTCCGCCAGCGCGCGCAAGGCGGGCGTCGCGCTCTGCGTCGAAAGCAGCCGCAGGCTGTGGTCGAGCGGAACGTCGGCCTGCTCCAGCGTCGCGAACTCGCGCGTGAAGGAGGCGATATCGGCGGGCGAGGGCTTGCGCGCGCCAAATTGCAGAGACAGCAGCGAGCCCTTGGCGCCGGCGCGCGTCTCGCGCAGCGAGAGCGGCGTGAGCCCGCGTCGCCACAATGCGTCCTCGGCGTCCTCGCTGGAGCGCGCTTCTATGTCGCCCTCGATCAGATCGCCGATCGACGAATAGGCGCGATAGCGAAAATTGGACATGTCAATCGACCTGCGTCACGCGCAGCACCTCGTCGACGCTGGTCTCGCCGCGCCATGCCTTGCCCATGCCGCATTGATACATCGTCGTCATGCCGGCTTCGCGCGCCGCCGCCGTCATTGTCGCCTCGGGCGCCGCCTCGCAGACGAGCCGTCGCATCGGCTCGGTCATGATGAGCATTTCCGCGATGGTCGAGCGGCCGGCATAGCCCGTGTGGCGGCATGCGGGACAGCCGACCGGCTGCCTGAGCCGCTCCGGCTCGCGCGTGAAGGCCTCGCCGGCGAGGCGGCTGCGCCAGCTCGCGCGCTCCGGCAGCGGGCTGCTGCAGGATGGGCAGAGACGCCGCACCAGGCGTTGCGCCATGATCGCCTTCACCGTCGAGGCGATGAGATAGGGCTCGACGCCCATGTCGATGAGGCGCGTGATCGAGCCCACCGCGCTATTGGTGTGCAGCGTCGAGAAGACGAGATGGCCGGTCAGTGACGATTGTATGGCGATCTTCGCCGTCTCGGCGTCGCGAATCTCGCCGATCATGATGATATCCGGGTCCTGGCGCAGCATGGCGCGCAGGCTGGTCGGAAAATCGAGGCCGATGGCCGGCTGCACCTGCACCTGATTGACGCCGGCGAGCTGATATTCGATCGGGTCCTCGACAGTGAACACTTTCACTTCTGGATTGGCCAGCTCCTTGAGCGCCGTGTACAGCGTCGTCGTCTTGCCGCTGCCGGTCGGGCCGGTGACGAGCGCGATTCCATTGGGGCTGCGCATCACCTTGCGCAGCGAGGCGATGACGCCGGGCTCGAAGCCGAGCGCCTCGAAATCGAGCGCCACCTGGCTGCGGTCGAGAATGCGCAGCACGATGCTCTCGCCATGCGCGGTCGGAATGGTGGAGACGCGAAAATCGATATCGACGCCGCGCACGGCGAGCTTGATGCGCCCGTCCTGCGGCAATCGCCGCTCGGCGATATCGAGCCGCGCCATGATTTTTATGCGCGAGGTGATGGCGGCCTTCAATCCCGGCGGCAGCGTGTCGACCGTGCGCAGCGCGCCGTCGATGCGATAGCGCACCTGCACCGCGTCGAGTCCCGGCTCTATGTGAATATCGGAAGCGCGCGCCTCGATCGCGCCGCCGACGATCTGATTGACGCGCCGAATGACCGGCGCCTCATTGGCGATGTCGCGCAGGCGCTGCAGATCGAAATCGCTGGCGTCTTCCGCGCGTATGTCGGCCTCGACGAGCGCCGAGCCCTCGGAGCGCTCGCCATAGAGGCTGGCCCAGGCTTTCTCGAACAGCGCCGGCGTCGCGATGCGCAATTCGAGCGCGAGGCCCGTGGAATAGGCGAGCGCCTCCATCGGGCCGTTCTCCAGCGGATCGGTGACGGCGAGTGTCAGCCGCTCCTGCGTCGCGGCGAGCGGGAGAATCCCATTGGCGCGGATGAATTTCTTCGGGATTTTCGCCTCGAGCACCGGCTCGCCGGGCGTCTCCTCCGCCGACATAACGGGAATGCGCAGAAATCTGCCGAGATGAATGCAGAGATCATTCTCGGAAACGAGGCCGAGCTTGGTCAGCACATGATCGAAACGCTCGCCGCTCTGCCGCGCGGCGCGCTGCGAGCGTTGCAGCGCCAGCTCGTCGACGACCTTCTCGCTCAGCAGATAAGCGCCGAATTGCTCCAGCAGCGCAGCGCCGTCGATGTGCGGACGGGGCGGCGTCCCTTGCGAATATGCGCCGTCGATCATCGTCGCCACTCGTCGAAAAATCTCAAAATGTCCCCGCTGCGGTCTGCTGGCCAAGCTCTGGCGCTTCGCGGGATCGGATGGTAGCCTCGCAGCGTTCCAGGCGCAATCGCGCCGAGCAGCGAACGAGCGAGCGTCAATGTCGTCGGCGTCGATGGAGCCGAGGCGCCGCCCCCTCGGCCGGGGCCGGCGCGCGTCTCATATTTTGTTATTTTTCGCGGCGATCGCGTCCGTTTGTCTCGTCGCGCCGCGCGCTGTGGCGGGAACGTCATATTTATTCGCTACGGCAGAGGCCTGCGTCGCTTCCGGGCGATTCTCGCGACAGGGCTGCGCGCATGCATTCGGCAATTCGCTGATCGAATTGCGCGAGCGTATCGCGCGCTTCTCGACGCGTTGGAAATGCGAAGCGAAATATCGTCTATGCGAGAAGGATGCGGACGCCGAGGAGGCCTATCGGCCGACATTGCTCGGCGTCGAGATCATGACCGGCGGCGCGCCGACGGTGACGCCGGTCATCGCGGTGGAGACGCCGCCGCGAGCGTTCGTGGCGCAGCCGATCTCACACGCGATCGAGCCGACGCCGCATATCGTCGCCGGCTTCGCGCCTATTCTGCCCGTCGGGCGCTTTCAGGCGAAAGCGAAGGCCGCCGCGGAGCAAGCCTCACAGAGTTCGGAAGAAGAAGAGGCTGTCGATATCGACGCGCCGCCGCCGCGCGAGGATGTCGGCCCGGCGCGGCGCGAATCCTCCGCGGCGCGGCGCCAACGCCTGCGCGCGGCGCCCTTCGTCGAGTGATGCGAGCGAAAGGGTTTCGCCTCATCGTTCGTCTCGGCTCGCCGACGGAGGAGAACCGTCTTAAGCTTTGCCGTAAATGAAAAAAATGCTATTGCCGTCTGCGCTGGCCGACCGTTTCGACAAACGTCTCATTTCGTCGTCGCTGGATCGGATTTGATGGCCAGCCCTGAAAGTCGAACGAATCTATTGAGAGGGAGAGAAATATGCTGAGAAGTGGCTTGCTCGCCAGCGCTGTTCTGGTTGCGTCTTCGAGCTTCGCGCTCGCTTTGGATTTCGATCCTGGCGCGCGCGTCAATTCCTGCAGAGGCCTGCCCAACAATGCGACGCTGACGTCGGCCCTCCGGGCGGCCGTCAAAAGCGGCGCAAACAATGGCGGTCTCGGCTTCAACATGTGGGCAACCGTCGTCGCCAATGACGGAACCGTCTGCGCGGTCGCCTTTTCGGGTGGCTCCTTTACCGATCAATGGCTGGCGAGCCGCGTGATCTCGGCTCAGAAAGCCGCGACGGCGAATAGTCTGAGCCTCGGCAAAGTCAGCAGCGGCGCGGCTTCTCCCAATGGCGCGCTGGCTTTGTCCACCGCCAATCTCTATGCGGCCGTTCAGCCGGGCGGCAGTCTCTATGGCCTGCAGTTCAGCAATCCGGTCGATCCGACCGACGCCTATTTCCAGCGCAACGGACGGCCCGACGATCCGGCGACCTTCGGCACCGCCAATGATCCGATGGTCGGGCGCCCGATCGGCGGCGTCAATGTTTTCGGCGGCGGCCTCGCTCTGTTCAGCTCGGCAGGCGGGAAGGTCGGCGGCGTCGGCGTCAGCGGCGACACCTCCTGCACCGATCATCAGGTGGCTTGGCATTTGCGCCGCGGCCTCAATCTCGATTACCTCAAGACCGCTGGCGTCGGCGGCGTGGCGCCCAATGCGTCGAACCCCGACACGATCATCTATGACATACCCGACAATGTCGGCGGAACGACGGGCGGCAATGGTCTCAGCGTAAAAGGATTTGGGCATCCCAAATGCTTGAATACTCCCACCCTCAATGGCGACAATCTGACGCCGGCCGGTCTGGAAGCCGTGCGCTGATCTTTCGGCGAGGTCGAGAAGCTGTCGAACATGAGGAGGAAGCGGCGGGCCGCTTCCTCTTTTCTCTGGAAATCGCCGACGGATCGGATCGAGATCGCCGGCGATTTCATATTCACAATCGTCGCCTGCTCGCGGGCCGAGCAGGCGAGCGATCGTTCTGCGGTCGGGAATGGCGAGGTCACGATGTCATCGTCGTCCATTTGGCGTAGAGAGCTTTTCGAAGGCTCGCTAGCGAGTTCCGCCAGTCGCGCGTGGAGCTGGTATCGCGCCGAGTTTTTCGCGCTCTTCTCGCCGGCGACGCTCGCATGGCTGCTCGATCGCGGCGAGCGGCGTCTGCTGCTGCGCGTCGGGCGAGGGCTCTTGCCGCTGCAATTGCTTTCCGCCGATGGTCAAGAGCTCGCCGAGCCCGTCTCGGCGGAGGAGCTGTCCCGCATCTCGATCGACGAAGCGCTGGAGCGTCGCGGCGCGACGCGCGCGGCGACGAAGATCGTCGTGGAAATTCCGCGCGAGGCGTTTTTTGTTCGACGCTTCGATGCGCCGCTCGCCGCGCAGTCCGATCTGCCGCGCCTTCTCGCGGCGGAAGTGGAGCGCAAGACGCCTTTCCTGCTCGCCGATATCGTGCATGGCCATATCATCGAGCCGCATCCGCAATCGCCCGGCAAGCTCGCGGTCGAGCAATGGATTTTACGCCGCGATCTGCTGCCGCGGCTGCTCGACGGCTCCGGCCTTTCCGTCGATGATATCGACATTGTGCAGCCGGCGCTCGAGGGCGCAGCGCTCGTTCCCGCTCTCGCGCTCGGCCGCGCGGCGGAGGCGCCGCATCGGGAGCGCGCCGTGGCGCTGATCCTCGCCGTCCTCGCCATCGCCTTTCTTCTCGTCGGCGTTGGCGTCACGCTCTGGCGGCAGGACAATGAGGCGACGGCGCTCGATGTCGAGATCGCCGAAGTGTCGCGCCGCGCCGCAGATGCGCGTCAGCTCGCCGAGCAGGCCGCCGCCGAGAGCCGCCTTCTCGCCACGCTCCGTGGCGAGCGCGCGAAATATCCGGCCTTCGCCGATCTCTGGGAGGAAGCCTCGCGCCTTCTGCCGGACGGCGCCTTCGTTTCCGACATGCGCCTCGTCGAGGCGCGCGAGGGCGAGCGCTCGATAGAGATCGTCGGCCTCGCCGATTCGGCCGCCAGCCTTCCCGCGCTGTTCGATCGCTCCACGCTTTTCACGGACGCCAAGCTGACGGCGCCGATCACGCCCGATCCGATCGAGAAGCGCGAGACCTTCTCGCTGCAGGCCAGAGTGAGACGCAACCCATGAGATGGTCACGCCGATGGCGCTGAGCTCGACATCCCTCTCGCATCCGCAATGGTCGCGGCGCGCGTTCTTCTTCGGCGTCAATGTGCTGGCCGCGCTGCTGCTCTATTTCATCGTCGTCGAGCCGCTGCGCGCCTTGCTCGCCGAGCGCGCCGAGGGAATCGTCGATCGGCGCGCGACGCTCGCGCGCTATGCGGCCGTCGCCGCGCAGGAGAAGGCGGTGCGTCTCTATGCGCAGCAGGTGGCGGAGAGCAATGCGCAGGGCGAATTGCTCTCTGGCGCGACGGAGGGCGTCGTCGACGCCAATCTGCAAGCGCTGCTGAAGGCCGCGGCGGATCGCTCCGGCGCCACGGTGAATTCCATTCGCATGCTGCCCGCAAAGACCGTGAATGGCGCGTCGCTGGTCGGCGCGCGGCTCGATGTGAGCGGCTCGATCGAATCGCTGCATGCGCTGGTCCGATCGCTCGAGAGCGAGACGCCGCTGCTGCTGGCGCTGACGGCCTCGCTGCGTCGGCAAATGCCGGTCTGGGGCGCGCAGGCCGCCAATGACGGCATGCTCGCCGCGCAGTTCGACGTCTTCGGCGGCGCATCGAAGGAGCGCTCATGACGCGGGCGCTCGCCGCGCGCATTCGCGCGCTCATGCGCGAGCTGCGCTTGTCGCCGCTCGCCGCCATGCTGCTCGCGTCGCTGGCGGCGGTGGATGTCGCCGCTCTCGCTTTCGCGCTTCTCGCATGGATCGGCCCGGACGAATCCGCGTCGCCGGCGAAATCCGACTGGCGTCCGCCCAGCGCGCTCTCGCCCGCATCCAGGCCGGCGTCGCTCGCGCGCGAGGACGCGCAGACATTGTCGCGCCCCATCTTCTGGAAATCGCGGCGTCCGCGCCCGGCCGTCGCCAAATCCGATCGTGACGGATTCGCCGGAATTCCAACGGCGCCCGCGGGCCTCGCGCTCGCGGCGATCGTGCGCTCCGGCGGGGCCGTGCGCGCTTTCGTCGTTTCCAGCGACGAGCCGGAGGGCCGCTGGCTCACGCCCGGAGAATCCGTGCAGGGCTGGACGATCGCCGAGGTCGGCGAGCTGGAATTGAAGCTCGTCAATGGCGCGCAATCGGCGCGCCTGCAGCTCTATCCAGAGCAATTGCAATAATATTCCATCGCTTTTGCGCGAGGAGGCGTGTGGCGTGTGACCGCCAATCATGTTAGGTGGCGTGAGCTTGTCTATTCGGCGTCCCAGAGGCGAATGTGCGTCTGCCTTTATTCCATTCGAGCCTGATCGCCCTCGTCGCGGTCGCAGTCTCTGGTTGTCAGAGCGCGAGCGATCCTCCAATCGCCGAGTGGAGCAGGGAATCGCTCGATGTCGCGGCCGCTTCGAAGGGCGGGACGAAAAGCGGCGTCCCCGCCGCGCGCGGACGGCTCGCTGCGGAAGCGATCGTCGGCAGCGGGCGTTTCGTCGGGGAGAGCGTGGCGCGCCGCAAGGACGACGCCCGCGACGAGAAGGAGGGCGTCAGCCTCAATCTCGCCAATCTGCCCATCGCGCAAGCGGCGAAAGTGGTGCTCGGCGATATCGTCGGCGTCGATTATGTCGTCGATCCGCGCATCGACGGCAAGGTGACCGTGCATACGGCGCGGCCCGTCAAGAAATCCGCCGCGATCGAATTGTTCCAATCGGCCTTGCGCGTCTCCGGCGCCGCCATCGTCGAGAATGACGGCGTCTATAAGATCGTGCCGCTGGATCAGGCGGCCGCCGGCTCCACGCTCTCCGTCGCGCCGCAGCCGCTCGATGCGGAGCGTCTCGGCAGCGGCGCGCGCATCGTGCGCCTGCGCTATGTCTCGGCGTCGGAGCTCAAGCGCGTGCTGGAGCCGATCACGCGTCAAGGCGCGGTCGTGCGCGCCGACGATCAGCGCCGCACGCTGACATTGACGGGCAGCGCGCAAGAGATCGCGGCGATGGAGGACGCCATCGCGCTCTTCGACGTCGATACGATGCGCGGCATGTCCTTCGCCGTCGTGCCGGTGACGAGCGCCGACCCGGACGCGCTCGCCGAGGATTTGCGCAAGGTCTTCGGCTCGGAACGCGAAGGGCCGATGAACGGCATGATCCAGTTCATCGGCAACAAGCATTTGTCGGCCATATTGGCGATCACGCCGCAGCCCGGCTATCTCGCGCGGGCGCGCGCCTGGATCGAGCGTCTCGACGCGCGGGCGGAAGGCGTTCAGAAGCAGTTCTTCAGCTATCGCGTGCAAAATCGCCCGGCCAAGGAGATGGTGCAGGTCGTCGCGTCTATGTTCGGGCGCGACGCCGGCGTCTCCAAGAGCAATGAGGTGTCGCCGCGTTTCGGCTCCTCGGCGCTCTCCACCTCCTCCGGCGGCCAGTCGTCGAACGCGAGCGGCTCGTCCGGCTTCGGCTCTTCCGGCCTCGGCTCTTCGGGCGGTCTCGGCTCCTCTGGCGGTCTCGGATCGTCGAGCGGTTCGTCCTCGGGCCAGCTCGGCGCGATCGCGCCGTTGAATTCGGGCGGCGCGGGCGGCGGCGGCTTCGGCTCCTCCTCCTTCGGCGGCGGCGCGTCGAATGGCGCCGCCAATTCCAATAGCGCGCAAGATCAGACCGCATCGACGGCGTCCGCGCTCGGCGAGGACAGCCGCTTCAAGATCGCCGTGGACGAGGCCAAGAACGCGATTGTGGTGATGGCGACGCCGGAGGACTACAAGCGTCTGCTGCGCGTCATCGAGAAGCTCGACGTGCTGCCCAATCAGGTGTTCATCGAGGCGACGATCGCGGAGGTCTCGCTCAATGACGATCTGCATTTCGGCGTGCGCTGGTTCCTGCAGAAAAAGGCCTCGCTCTCCGGCTTCTCCACCGGCGACGCCGGCACGCCGGCGGCCAATGACACGCTCGGCAATAATCTGCTCGGCACGGCGGTGGGCGCGGTGTCGCCCGGCTTCGCCTACGCCTTGCGCGCGACCAATGCGCAAATCACGCTCAACGCGCTCAATCAGATCACCAATGTCAATATCGTCTCGACGCCCTCGCTCACCGTGCTCGACAATCGTCAGGCGGTGCTGCAGGTCGGCGACCAGGTGCCGGTGACGACTCTCTCGGGCGCGACGGCGCAAGGCGGCATCACCACATTCAATTCGGTGAATTATCGCGACACCGGCGTCATTCTCGCCATCACGCCGCATATCAACGAGAGCGGCCGCGTGATGCTGGAGCTCGAGCAGGAGGTCTCCAATGTCGCCTCCGGCGCGAGCGCGACGACGACGACGCCGACGATCCAGCAGCGCCGCGTGAAAACGCAGGTCGTCGTCAATGACGCCGAATCGCTGATGCTCGGCGGCCTCATTCAGGATTCGCGCACGCGCGGCTCGAGCCAGGTTCCCGTGCTCGGCGATGTGCCTTTGCTCGGCAACGCCTTCAAGGACAAGACCGATTCTTCCGGCAAGACCGAGCTGCTCATCATGATAACGCCGCATGTGGTGCGCACGCTCGGCGAGGCGCGCGACATCACCGACGAATATAAGCGCAAGCTGCTGAACATATCGACGCGCGCGAAGGTGCGTCCGCATAATATCGAAGGCACGGCGCGGCGCATTCTGCTCGACGAGTAGAAGCGAATTTCGTCAGCAGGGCGCAGCTGCGACGCCGGCGCCGAGCAGGCTTTGATTGCGCGCCGGCGCGCGTCGCGTCTCAAGCACGGTGAAGGGGAGACGCTCGTTCGGCCGCAGCGTCACGACCATTTCCACGACGCCGATCGCGCCATTGAGCAGAGCGGCCTCCGCGTGAATCGAATAGGTTCCGCCGCCGAAGACGCCGTTCTGCCGATATTCCTGCGGAAAGCGCGGATCGCGGCGATCGAGGCTGTTGGGAAAAGGCTTGGCGGAAAGCGCGAGAACATCGGTCGCCGAATAGCGCGCCAGCGCCGCGAACAAGGCCGGCGGCGCCGTGCGCGCATCGACTCCGACGCTATGCGAATGAATGGTGACGACCGGCAGCAGCGCGCGCAGCAGCTGCGGCTCCATGCCCTCGACCTGATCCAGCTCGAGCGCCGTCTGGAAGGGCGCGTGCTTCGGCGCGAAGGGCCGGTCGGAGGAGGGCGGCGGCGCTGCGAGCCGCGCGAATTCGGACGTCTGCGCCTCGCGAAAAGCGATGATCGCGCGGGACAAGGCGCTGGGGTCGGGGGCGCTGAAGCCGCGCAGCGCCGCCTCGAGAAGCTGCGGAGATGCGGCGTTGAGATCGAGCTTGCCGCTCTCATCCTCGATCGAGATCGCGACGGCGGCGCCGGAGAGCGAGCAGAGGCGCGGCGATCCATCGTAAACGGGTGGCTCGGCCTGCTGCGCATTGGACGGCCGCTGCTCGGCGATCAAACCGAAAATCGCGAGATTGACGGCGCCTTCGGCGATGAGCCGCGTCTTGATCGATGCGGAATTGTCGACGGCGCTGCGCAGGCGCAAGCGCGCCGTCGCCATGAAGGAGGTCATCAGCAGAATAATGACCCCGAGACCGAAGATCACGATGAGAAGCGCGAAGCCTTTTCTCTCGGCGATCTTGCGGCCATGCGTCATGCGCGCGGGGAAGATGGTCAGCGCGCCGCCGTGTCGCGGCTGCGCGTGATCGATCCGGCGCCGCCCTCGCGGCCTTCGGGGCCGAGCGAGCCTATGTCGTAAGGCCCGTTCTGACCCGGAGCGCGATAGAGATAGTCGTGTCCCCAAGGATCCTTGGGCACATTGGCGGATTTCAAATAGGGGCCGTTCCACACAGAAGCGCCGGCCGGCCGCCGGGCGAGCGCGGAGAGGCCTTCCTCCGTCGCGGGATAGCGGCCGACGTCGAGGTAGAAGAGATCGAGGGCGCTGGAAATATTCTCCATCTGAATCTGCGCGGTCTTCACCTTCGACTCGGAGAGATAGTTCAGCACGCGCGGGCCGACGAGGCCGACGATCGAGCCGATGATCGCGAGCACGACCAGCATTTCGACGAGCGTGTAGCCGGCGCGCGCGGAGCGAAGCGCGCGGCGTTTCGAAAGGGTCGAGGCTTTGAGCGGGAGAATGGCGCGCATCGGACTCGTAGGGCTGGGCGTTTCACACGCGGAAAAAAGCGTCGCAAGACTAGGCAGAGCGGGCCGACGAGTCCAGCCGCGCGACGGCTTTCTCGGCAAAGGAATTCGCGCCTTTCGTCATCGTCGCGACATGCGAGCATGTCTTGGCGGGCGATGCGCGTCGCGCCGCGGCTTGACACTCCTTTGTCCGTGGCGGTCAACTCCGCTCATGCGCAGACGAATCGCACGACGGCCCTCGGCCGCGAGGCCATATCCATGAAAGTCGTCGGCCTCTTCGCCGGCATAGGCGGGCTCGAGCTCGGGCTCGCGCGCGCCGGACATGATTGTCTCATGTTTTCCGAAAACTGGCCGCTCGCCGCGCGCGTGTTGGCGACACATTTTCCGCAGACGCCCAATGTGGGCGATGTCGCCGCGCTGCGCGCGCTGCCGGGCGAGACGGAGCTGGTCACGGCGGGCTTTCCCTGTCAGGATTTGAGCCAGGCCGGCCGCACGCAGGGCATAGGCGGGCGCAAATCCTCGCTGGTCAGCCACGTGTTCCGCCTGCTCGACGAGACGCGCGCGCCGCATGCGCTGCTCGAGAATGTCTCCTTCATGCTGAGCCTCGATCGCGGACGCGCCATGGCGCGGCTGGTCACGGCCTTCGAGGAGCGCGGCTATCGCTGGGCCTATCGTGTCGTCAACACTCTGGCCTTTCTGCCGCAGCGGCGCGAGCGCGTGCTGTTTCTGGCCTCGCGCCTCGCCGATCCGGCCGATATTCTGCTGGTGGACGAGGCGACGCCGCGCCCGCGCGCCACGTCGCTGGCGACCCACGCCCATGGCTTTTATTGGACTGAGGGCGTGCGCGGCCTCGGCTGGGGAGCCGATTGCGTGCCGACATTGAAGAACGGCTCGACGCTCGGCATCGCCTCGCCGCCGGCGATTCTCCTGCCGGGCGGCGGCGTGGTGACGCCCGATATTCGCGACGCCGAGCGCTTGCAGGGTTTTCCGGCCGACTGGACCGCGCCGGCCGAGGCGCTGGGCCGTCCCGGCTGGCGCTGGTCGCTGGTCGGCAACGCCGTCAGCGCGCCGGTGGCCGAATGGGTCGGCGGCCGGCTCGAGGCGCCCGGGCGCTATGATCCCTCTCGCGACGGCGCGGTTCTGGAGGAGGGCGCGCGCTGGCCCCGCGCCGCGCGCTATGACGGCGAGCGGCGCTGCGGCGTCGAGATTTCGGCCTTTCCCGTCTGGCGCGAACGCGCGCCGCTGCATGTTTTCCTGCAGCATCAAGGCAAGCCACTGTCCGAGCGCGCGAGCGCGGGGTTTCTCGCCCGCACCATGCGGGCGAAGCTGCGATTCGAGCCCGGCTTTCGGGAGGCGGTGGCCGCCCATCTCGAGGCGATGCGCGCCGGCCCCGGCCTCGCCGCCGCCCAATGAGGACGCCGCCGGCCAGCGATCCGGCGCGCTCGGCGCTGATGAAGCGGGTGCGCCAGTCCCGCACCGGGGCGGAGGAGGCGGTCGCCGCGGCGCTGCGGCTGGGCGGGCTCCATTATCGGCGCAACGCCAAGGGCCTGCCCGGCGCGCCGGATTTCGTCAATCGCAGCCGGCGTTGGGCGCTCTTCGTCAATGGCTGCTTCTGGCATCACCACAAGAACTGCCGCCGCGGCACGATCCCGAAACAAAACAACGCCTTCTGGCTGGAAAAATTCGCCGCCAATCGCGCCCGCGACGCCCGTAAGGCCAAGGCTCTGCGGGCGCTGGGTTTTCGCGTCGCGATCCTGTGGGAGTGCGAGGCGCTGGACCCGCCCCGCCTGAAAGCGCGCGCCTCCCGCCTCGCCGAGCGTTGGGGGCGGGAACAATTGGACGGGCCGCGGTAGAGCGCGGTTCACGCCGATCGCCCACGCTTCTGGCCATGCGCCCGCCGAATTGCTACAAGCCGCGCAGGGAGCGGTCTATATTCCGTTCCAGCCCCTCGAGATTCACCGCGAGCCAGCCGAGCCATGCGCAGCGCCAAATACGAGCGCGACACGAAAGAGACCCGTATCGCCGTCGCCGTCGATCTCGACGGCGAGGGCAAATCCGATATTTCGACCGGGATCGGCTTTTTCGACCATATGCTCGACCAGATCGCCCGCCACGCGCCGCTCGACCTCACCGTCGCGGCCAAGGGCGATCTGCACATAGACGGCCATCATACGGTCGAGGATGTGGGCATCGCGCTCGGCAAGGCGGTGGATCAGGCGCTCGGCGACCGCAAGGGCATCGCCCGCTATGGCGACGCCCATGTGCCGCTGGACGAGGCGCTTTCCCGCGTCGTGGTGGACGTCTCCGGCCGGCCCTTCCTCGTCTTCGACGTCGCCTTTCCCGCGGCCAAGATCGGCGAGTTCGACACGGAGCTGGTGCGCGAGTTCTTCCAGGCTTTCGCTACCAATGCGCGTATCGGCCTGCATGTGGAGGCGCTGCGCGGCGTCAATTCTCATCATATAGCGGAGTGCTGCTTCAAGGGCTTCGCCCGCGCCCTGGGCAAGGCGACAGCGCCCGATCCGCGCCGCGGCGGCGTGGTGCCCTCCACCAAAGGCACGCTCACCGACTGAAAGGGAGGCGGGCCCATGGCCGTCTACACCGTCCTTATACCCTCGGCCGCGCCGGGCGAGGCTCCGCCGCCGGAGCGAATCGTGTTTCTGCGCGAGGGCTTCTCGACGCCGGCCTTTCTCTTCGGGCCTTTGTGGCTGCTGTGGCGGCGGGCGTGGCTGCCGGCCGTCCTATGGACAGCCGCGCTCGCGCTGATTCTCGGCGGCGGCGTGGCTCTAGGGATCAATGCCGCGGCGGCCTCGGTCTTGCAGCTGGCGCTCGGCCTGCTGCTCGGCCTCGAGGGGCCGCGGCTCGTCGCCTGGTCGCTCGAGCGCAAGGGTTACACGGAAAGCGCCGTAATGGTCGCGGCTAGGATCGATGAGGCAGAGGACGTGTTTTTCGCCAATTGGCGCCCATCCGGCGTTCTTCCGACGACGGCGGCGCCCTCCGGCGGCCGGGCCGCGATGCGTTCGGTCATCGGCGGCCTGTTCGAGGAGCCGCGCGCGTGACGACGGCGATCATCGATTACGGATCGGGCAATCTGCACTCCGCCGCCAAGGCCTTCGAGCGCGCCGCGCGGGAAGGCGAGGGGGCAAAGATCATCGTCACCAGCGACCCGGATGTGGTGCGCCGGGCCGAGCGCATCTGCTTGCCGGGCGTCGGCGCCTTTCGTGATTGCCGGAGCGGCCTCTCCGCCCTCGCCGGGCTGGACGAGGCGCTGCGCGAGGCGGTGATCGAGCGCGGCCGACCCTTCCTCGGCATATGCGTCGGCATGCAGCTGATGGCGACGCGCGGCCTCGAGCATGGCGAGGCGGCCGGCCTCGGCTGGATCGCCGGCGATGTCGCGGTCATCGAGCCTGCGGACAAGAGCCTGAAAATCCCCCATATGGGCTGGAACACGCTGGAGCTGACGCGCCCGCATGCGCTCTTTTCCGGCATCCCCACCGGAAAGGACGGGCTGCACGCCTATTTCGTGCACTCCTACCAATTCCTGCCCGCTTCGCCCGACCATATCGTGGCGACGACCGATTACGGCGCCCCGCTGACTGCGGCGGTGGCGCGCGACAATCTCGTCGGCACGCAATTCCATCCCGAGAAGAGCCAGAGGCTCGGCCTCGCTCTCATCGCGAATTTTCTGAGGTGGCGTCCGTGATCCTGTTTCCTGCGATCGATCTCAAAGAGGGTCAATGCGTCCGCCTCGTCGAGGGCGAGATGTCCTCGGCGACGGTGTTCAACGACGATCCGACCGCGCAGGCGCAGGCCTTCGAGCGACAGGGCTTCGAATATCTGCATGTCGTCGATCTCGACGGCGCCTTTGCCGGCGCGCCGATGAACGCCCTCGCCGTGGAGGGCATTCTCGCCAACATAAAGATTCCGGTGCAGCTCGGCGGCGGCATTCGCGAGATGCGCACCATTTCGCGCTGGCTCGACAAGGGGATTTCGCGCGTCATCATCGGCACGGCGGCGGTGCGCGACCCGACGTTGGTGCGCGAGGCGGCGCGGCTCTATCCGGGCCGCATAGCGGTGGGCATAGACGCCAAGGACGGCTTTGTCGCCGTCGAGGGCTGGGCGCGCCGCACCCATGTCTCGGCGCAGGATTTGGGGCGCAGCTTCGAGGACGCCGGCGTCGCCGCCATCGTCTACACCGACATCTCCCGCGATGGAGTCTTGAAGGGCCTCAACATAGAGGCGACGCTGGCGCTGGCCGAGGCGCTGAGCATTCCGGTCATCGCCTCGGGCGGCCTCGCCTCGCTCGCCGACATAGAGCGGCTGCTGCAACCCGACTGCAAGAAGCTCGCGGGCGCGATCACCGGCCGCGCGCTCTATGACGGGCGGCTCGATCCGGCGGAAGCGCTGGCGCTGATCCGCCAGTCCCGGCAGGCGTCGACGAACGAGGGATAGAATGCTCAAATCCCGCGTCATCCCCTGCCTCGACGTGAAAGAGGGCCGCGTCGTCAAAGGCGTCAATTTCGTCGATCTGCGCGACGCCGGCGATCCGGTCGAATGCGCCATCGCCTATGACGCCGCCGGCGCCGACGAGCTGTGCTTTCTCGACATCACCGCCAGCCACGAGAATCGCGGCATCATGCTCGATGTGGTGCGGCGCACGGCGGAGGCCTGCTTCATGCCGCTCACCGTCGGCGGCGGCGTGCGCGTCGAGGACGATATCCGCAATCTCCTGCTCGCCGGCGCCGACAAGGCCTCGATCAATTCGGCCGCTGTCGCCGATCGCCAATTCGTGCGCGAGGCGGCCGAGAAATTCGGCTCGCAATGCATCGTCGTCGCCATAGACGCCAAGCGCGTCGGCGATCATTGGGAGATCTTCACTCACGGCGGCCGCCGCCCGACCGGCATAGACGCGGTCGAATACGCCAAGGAGGTCACGAGCCTCGGCGCGGGCGAGATATTGCTCACCTCCATGGACCGCGACGGCGCCAAAATCGGCTTCGACATAGAGCTGACGCGCGCCGTGGCGGACGCCGTCGATGTGCCGGTCATCGCCTCGGGCGGCGTCGGCACGCTGGATCATCTCGTCGAGGGCGTGCGCGAGGGCCATGCTTCCGCCGTTCTCGCGGCGTCTATTTTCCACTTCGGCGAGTTCACCATCCCGCAGGCGAAGCGATATATGGCGAAAGCGGGCATACCGATGCGTCTCGACGGCCTGGAGCCTTCATGAGCGATTTTTCCCTCGCCGATCTTGCGCAGATCATCGCATCGAAGCGGGGCGCCGACGCCGCGCAGTCCTACACCAAGAGCTTGTTCGAGGCCGGAACGCCCCGCATCGCCAAGAAATTCGGCGAGGAGGCGGTGGAGACCGTCATCGCCGCCATGGAGGGCGACCGCAAGAATCTGACCAGCGAGGCCGCCGACACGCTCTATCATCTGCTCGTGCTGCTGGAGGCCGGCGGCGTCACGCTCGCGGAGGTGCTCGCCGAGCTGGAGAGGCGCACCATCCAATCCGGCCATGCGGAAAAAGCGTCGCGCGGAGAGCGCAAATGAACGCCGAGGCCTATCTGGGAGCCGGCGTCGCGCTGTCGCCCTATCGGCGCTTCACCCGCGCCGAATGGGCGAGCCTGCGCGCCGACACGCCGCTCACGCTCACGATCGACGATCTGACGCGGCTCAAATCGCTCGACGATCCGATCTCTCTGGAAGAGGTCATAGAGATTTATCTGCCGCTCTCGCGCCTGCTCGCGCTCTATGTCGCGGCGACGCAAGGGCTGTTCAAGGCGACGCAGCGATTCCTGGGCGCCGAGGACGGCAAGATGCCCTATATCATCGGCGTCGCCGGCTCGGTCGCCGTGGGCAAATCCACGACCGCGCGCATTCTCAAGGCGTTGCTGTCGCGCTGGCCCAACACGCCGAAGGTCGAGCTCGTCACCACCGACGGCTTCCTCTATCCCAACGCCGTGCTCGAGCGCGACGGGCTGATGGACAAGAAGGGCTTTCCCGAGAGCTATGACAATCGCGCGCTGCTGCGCTTTCTCTCCGATGTGAAGGCCGGCCAGCGCAATGTCGCCGCGCCGGTCTATTCGCATCTCATCTATGATGTGGTGCCGGACGAGTTCTTCTATGTCGACAAGCCCGACATTCTCATCGTCGAGGGCGTGAACGTCCTGCTCGCCAGCCGTCCGCGCGAGGATGGCCGAGAGATTCCCTTCGTCTCGGATTTCTTCGACTTCTCGGTCTATCTCCACGCCGAGGAGAATGTGCTCGAGCAATGGTATGTGGAGCGTTTTCAGCGCCTGCGCGAGACGGCCTTCCGCGATCCGCTCTCCTATTTCAAGAAATACGCCGATCTCGACGATGAGGAGACGATGCGCGTCGCCAAGGATATTTGGACGCGCATCAATCTCGAAAATCTGCGTCGCAACATTTCGCCGACGCGCCCGCGCGCCAGCCTGGTGCTGACCAAAGGCGCGGACCATCGCATAGAGGAAGTCGCGCTGCGCAAGCTGTGAGCGCGGCGCGACGGCGCGTCCAATTTATTGCCGAGCCGCGCCGCTTCGATCGGCGCGGGCCTATTGTCATTGCACAGGAGCGATCATGTCGGAGGCGCCGCATTCGGCGGATTACATTCACGACGAGCGCTTCGATTGGTGGAGCCGTGATTTTCTCCGCCTGCTGAAGACGCGCGCGATCGGCGACGCCATTGCGACGAGCCTCGCCGATTTCGGCGTTGGCGAAGGGCATTGGAGCCTCGGCCTTCTCGACGCCTTCGTCGATCTGCGGGAAGTGACGGGCGTCGATCGGGAGCGCGAATGGTGCGCGCGCTCCGCAAAAAAATATGCCGAGCGCGCGCCGCATATCGCCTATCGCGCGGTCGAGGCGGATGCGAGCGACACGGGCCTGCCAGACGGCTCGTTCGATATCGTCACCGCGCAGACTTTGCTGATGCATAGCCTCGCGCCGGAAAAAATTGTCGCGGAAATGCGTCGCGTGGCGAAGCGAGGCGGAACCATCCTCTGCGTCGAGCCGGTCAATCATTTGAATTGGGCGCAGACGCTCGAATTGACCCATTTCCTCGCGCCCGCCGAACGCGCCGCCTTCTATGGCGTTTGGGTCAGATTCGTCGATTTCGTCAAATCGCGGAGAGGCGATCAGGATATAGGCTTGCGCTTGCCGACCTTGCTCGCGCGGGCGGGGCTCGAGAATATACGCATGTGGTCGAACGATCGCGTGCGTCTCGACCCGATCGAGACTTACGACATTGACTTTCTGGAAGAGGAAATGGGCCGCGATTGGGTGAGGGAGGCGCTGGCCGGCGCCGCGATCGATGCCGCCGAAATCGAGTGCGTGAAGGCGATCGTCGCGAGAATTCGCGCCGAAAAGCCGCGTGAGCTCGACTTCGTGCCGCGCGCGTCGGCGAGCTTCATTTGCGTCGCGACTGCGCCGTGACCGCCAGCGACACAGAGCCGGCGCGTTCGTCCCCTATATTCTTCGTCGATTCGAGCGAGACCCTTCCGCCCTTTCCCGATGCTCGAGCAGGAGAGCAAGAATGACCAGCCGCCTCGATTACGCTCACGCCGCGCCCGAGGGCATGAAGGCGCTCGGCGCCGTGCATTCCTATGTCGGCGCGAGCCTCGGCAAGGCGCTCGCCGAGCTCGTCTATCTGCGCGTCTCGCAGATCAACGGCTGCGCCTATTGTCTCGATCTGCATACGCGCGCGCTCGTCGCCGAGGGCTTCACCGTGGACAAGCTCGCGCTGGTCTCGGTGTGGCGCGAGGCGGAGGCATTGTTCAGCGAGCGCGAGCGCGCCGCTCTCGCCTGGGCGGAGACGGTGACGAAAGTCGCCGAGACCGGCGTCCCCGACGCCGAGTTCGCCGCCGTCTCGACGCAATTCTCCGAGAAGGAGCTCGCTGATCTGACGATCGCGATCGGCGTGATGAGCGCCTACAACCGCATCGCCATCGCCTTTCGCGCGACGCCCGCCGCGGTGAAGCGCGCGGCGATCCATGCGTAGCGAGCGGGGGCTCGATTGGGTGAGCTTTCTGCTCGCCGATGTGCAGAGCGGCGTCGGTCCGTTTCTGGCCATCTATCTGTGGTCGAGCCAACATTGGGACGCCACCCATATCGGCGTCATCATGACCATCGCCGGCGCGGCGACAGTGGCCGCGCGCGCCCCTGCCGGCGCGCTGGTCGATTGGACGCGCGGCAAGCGCGGGCTCATCGCGGCGGGCGCGCTGCTCGTCGCGGCGGGCACTGCGGCGCTCGGCCTCTTCCCCTATTTCTGGCCCGCGGCGGCGGCGCAGACCATCATCGGCGCCTGCGACGCGGTGTTTCCGCCGGCCATAGCGGCGATCAGCCTCGGCGTCGTCGGCCGCGCGCTCTTCGCCGAGCGCGTCGGCCGCAATGAAGCCTTCAATCATGCCGGCAATGTCGTGACGGCGATCGCGGCCGGGCTCGCCGGCTGGCTGATCGCGCCGGTCGCCGTGCTCTGGCTCGTCGTGCTGCTCGCCTGCGCCAGCGCTTTCGCGCTGGTGATGATCGACGCGAGCGAGATCGACCATCGCGCCGCGCGCGGTCTCGCGGACGGCGACGACGACCCCGACGATGGCGCGCGGCCGAGCGGGCTGCGCGTGATCTTCGAATCGCGTCCGCTGCTGATCTTCACCGCGGCGATCACGCTGTTTCATTTCGCCAACGCCGCAATGCTGCCGCTGGTCGGCGAACGTTTGAGCGAGGGGCGCGAGCAGACCGGCTCGCTGTTCATGGCCGCCTGCATCATCGCCGCTCAGGCGGTGATGATTCCCATGGCCGCTCTCGTCGGCGCCAAGGCCGATCGCTGGGGCCGCAAGCCGCTGCTGCTCGCCGGCTTCGCCGTGCTGCCGATCCGCGGGCTGCTCTACACATTCTTCGACGATCCGGCCTATCTCGTCTCCATCCAATTGCTCGATGGCGTCGGCGCGGGCTTGTTCGGCGCTCTGTTCTTCATCGTGATCGACGATCTGACCGAAGGAACGGGCCATTACAGCCTCGCGCTCGGGGCCTCCGGCGCCTGCTGGGGCGCGGGCGCCGCGCTCAGCAATGTCGTCGCCGGCGCGCTCGTCGACGCCGCCGGTTTCAACGTCGCTTTTCTGTTTCTGTCCGGCGTCGCGGCGCTCGCTTTTCTGCTGCTCTGGCTCGGCATGCCGGAAAGCGCTAAGCCGGCGCGATCCGCCGCTTGAACGCGTGAGTCCGAATGGTCGAAAGAGAACGCTCGCCCTTTGTCGCGGCGCTGCTGACGGTTGCGCTCGTCTTTGGCGGCGCGCTGGCCGCCGCCGCCGGCGTGACGCTGCTCGCCGCGCTTCCGGCGCTGCTCGCGGGCGGCGCGTCCCCTGCCTGGACGCACGCTATCGCTATCATCATCTTCGCGGCGACCTATTTCGTCATCGCGCTCGGCGAGGCGCCCGGGCTGCGGCTCGATCGCGCCGGCGCGGCGCTGCTCGGCGCCAGCCTGATGGTCGGGCTCGGCGTGCTGCCGCTGGATGCGGCCTATCGCGCCATCGATTTCGACACGATCACGCTTCTACTCGGCATGATGATCGTCGTCGCCAATCTGCGCCTCTCCGGCTTTTTTCGCTTGGCGAGCAATTTCGTCGTCGCGCGCGCGAAGACGCCGCTCGCTCTGCTCGCCGCCATCGTGCTGGTGACGGGCGCCTTCTCGGCCTTTCTCGTCAATGACGCCATCTGCCTGGTGATGACGCCTTTGACGCTCGAGCTGACGCGCCGGCTGAAGCGCGATCCGCTGCCCTATCTCCTCGCCGTGCCCATGGCCTCCAATGTCGGCAGCGTGGCGACGATCACCGGCAATCCGCAGAACATGATTATCGGCGGCCTGTCGCATATTCCCTATGGCGCCTTCGCCGCGGCGCTGTGGCCGGTCGCCGCATTCGGTCTGCTCGCCACTTTCGTGCTGGTGGCGCTGTTCTACCGGGGGGAGTTTCTCACGCGCGAGAGACTGCCCGTCGCGGCGCCTGCGCCGGCGCGGGCGCGCGGATTTCTCGTCGTCAAATCGGTGGTGGTGACGCTGGCCATGATGGCGCTCTTCTTCGCCGGCCAGCCGGTCGCGAAAGTGGCGATCGTCGGCGGCGCGCTGCTGCTGGTCACGCGCCATGTGAAGGCGGAGAAGGTCTATCGTGAGATCGACTGGCCGCTTCTCTTGATGTTCGTCGGCCTGTTCATCGTCGTCGAGGGACTCGAGGCCACTGTGCTGACGCCGGAGGCCGTCGCCTCCATCGGCCGCTTCGATCTCTCCAACGCCGGCGTTCTGGCGGTGGTTTCCGCTGTCCTCTCCAATCTCGTCAGCAATGTGCCGGCGGTATTGGCGCTGAAGCCCTTCCTCGCTGGCGCGGCCGATCCGCAGCGCGCCTGGCTCGTCGTCGCCATGGCCTCGACTCTGGCCGGCAATCTGACGCTCATCGGCTCCGTCGCCAATCTCATCGTCGCCGAGCGCGCTCGCGCGGCGGGCGTCTCCATCGGCTTTTGGGCCTATTTCAAAATCGGCGCGCCGCTGACGCTGATCACCGTCGCCTTCGGCGCATGGCTTCTGTGACGCGAGGCAACTTTTCGTCTCGCGCCGCGTTTTTGATGCAAAGAGGGCCGGGGGCTCATGAGGGAGGTCGAAATGGCGACCGCTATCCCTGAACTTCATATGATCTCGAGCGAGCATATCGTCGGCGCGAAAATCTTCGATCGGAGCGGCAAGGAGATCGGCGAGATCGATCATCTGATGATCGATCCCATCACCGGCCAGGCGCGCTACGCCATCGTCGATTTCTGCGGCTTCATGTGCCTGCGCAAGGGCCATCACGCCGTGCCGTGGAAGGCGCTCTGCTACGATCAGGACAGGCGCCGTTATACGACTTCTGTGACGGAGCAGATGCTCGAGAAGGCGCCGGAGTTCGACGAGGCGAGCTGGGCCGATCGCGACTGGGAGACGCGCATCCACCAGCATTATGGTGCAGCGCCCTATTGGGAAGGCGCGGCGCGGTAACACGTTGTCTTGACATTGTCTGGACGGCGCGTAGATTTCTCACATGGCTGTACGCGGGACGAGAAGCGAGAAGCTGGACCTTCGCCTGAGCAAGGACGCTAAGCGGACTTTGCAAGCGGCGGCGGCGGTTTCGTGCAAAACGGTGAGCGACTTCGTGCTGGAGAGCGCGTTGAGCGAGGCGGAAGAACGCTTGGCGGATCGTCGCGTTTTCACGCTCGACGTCGAAAGCTGGGATGCTTTCGTGGCGGCGCTAGAGGCTCCGCCACGCAGGCATGCCAGGTTGGAGCGTTTGTTTCGCGAGCCGTCTATTTTCGATCCCAAATCGTGACGAGCGGCCCGAGGATCGAAAAGCTCGATCGTACCCATGCCGTCGAGAATTTCACCTGCTGTCGGCCGGAGTTGGATCGTTTCCTGATTCGTCATGCGCTTCAGGCGCAGCAAGCGGGATCCGCTTTGACCTATGTCGGCTCGATCGATAATCGAATAGTCGGATTTTATTCTTTGGTTGTGGGAGAGGCGAGGCATGCGGACGCTCCAGAGCGCGTCGTCAAAGGCATGCCTCGGCATCCTATTCCGCTGATGATCCTCGCGCGTCTCGCCACGCATAGCGATTGGCGGGGTCGTGGCGTCGGGGCCGGCCTGCTGCTCGACGCTCTTTCGCGGACGTTGCAGGCCGCGGACATAGGCGGCATTCGGGCGCTCGCCGTTCACGCGAAGGATGAGACCGCCGCAGGGTTCTATCGGCACTTCGGCTTCTCTCCGTCACCGACCGACGAGCGTCATTTGTTCATGTTGATAAAAGATATTCGCATGATATCCGGTGAATGAGCCGTCTCCGGCGAATCGGCCACGAGACCAGCATCGTTTTGCTCGCCGGCGCGCTCCCATCAAATATGAATCGCCCGCCCGAAGGCGTCGAGCGCGCTTTCATGCATCGTCTCGGAGAGCGTCGGATGCGGGAAGATGGTCTCCATCAGCTCCGCCTCTGTCGTCTCCAGATTCATCGCGATCACGAAGCCCTGAATCAGCTCCGTCACTTCCGCGCCGATGAGATGCGCGCCGAGCAGGCGTCCGCTCTTCGCGTCGAATATGGTCTTCACCAGCCCCTCCGTCTCGCCCATGGCGATGGCCTTGCCATTGGCGATATAGGGAAAGCGCCCGATCTTCAGCTCATGTCCGGCCGCTTTCGCCGCCGCTTCCGTGAGGCCGACCGAGGCGATCTGCGGATGGCAATAGGTGCAGGCGGGAATGCGCGTGCGCTCGATCGGGTGCGGCGACAGGCCGGCGATCGCCTCCACGCAGACGACGCCCTCATGCTCCGCCTTATGGGCGAGCATGGGCGGCCCGGCGACATCGCCGATCGCATAGATTCCGGCGACATTGGTGCGGCAGAGACCGTCGGTGACGATGATTCCGCGATCGGTCTTCACGCCCAGCGCCTCCAGCCCCAGTCCCTCGCTATTGGGGACGACGCCGACGGCGGAGATGACGCGCTCCGCCTCTATGCGCTGCTCGCCGCTCTCGGTCGTGATCGTCGCGGTGACGCCATCGTCTCTTTTGTCGAGCTTCGCGAGCTTGGCGCTGGTGATGATTTTTATCCCTTGCTTCTCGAAGGATTTGCGCGCCAGCGCGGCGATCTCGGCGTCTTCCGCCGGCAGGATTTGCGGCAGCGCCTCCACCAGAGTCACCTGCGCTCCGAAGGTCGAGTAGAAGGACGCGAATTCGACGCCGATCGCGCCGCCGCCGACGACGAGCAGAGATTTCGGCATGGAAGGCGGCAGCAGCGCCTCGAAATAGGTCCAGATACGCTCGCCGTCGGGCTCCAGGCCCGGCAGGGCGCGCGGCCGCGCGCCGGTCGCGACGATGATGTGCTTGGCCGAATAGACGCCTTCGCCGAGGATGTTCTTCGGCCGGGGGAATTGCGGGCGCGCGGTTCCCTTGGGCGCGGCGACGCGAAGCTCGCCCGGCGCGGCGAACGCGGCCTCGCCCCAGATCACATCGATCTTGTTCTTCTTGCACAGGAACTCGACGCCCGCGTTGAGCCGCCCGGCGACGGCGCGCGAGCGCTTCACCAGCGCCTGCGCGTCGAAGGAGACCTCGCCCTCTATGCGCAGCCCGAAATCCTTCGCATGTTTCGCGAGCCGAAAGACATCGGCCGAGCGCAGCAGCGCCTTGGTGGGAATGCAGCCCCAATTGAGGCAAATGCCGCCCAAATGCTCGCGCTCGACAATGGCCGTCCTCAGCCCGAGCTGCGCGGCGCGGATGGCGGCGACATAGCCGCCCGGTCCGCCGCCGATGACGATGAGATCATAAGAATTGGCCATGGAAGCCCTCGCGACCGTCGGCGCCGCTCGAATGATTCCCGTCGAGCCGCTGCGCTCTCATATGTGGCCGATGCGAGCGCCGGGCGCCATAGGCGCGGGGCGTCAGGGCCGCGTCAGCTGCCGGCGCAGTTCCGCGCGCCCGCGCCGCTCGAAATGCGCGCGGGCGGAAGGATAGCGGCCGCGCGCGATCAGAAAGGCGACGTCGGGATTGCGCGCGACATAGGCCTCGGCGTCGAAATTCTCTGGTGTGGCCGGCTGGTCGTGCGGGATCATTTGCACGCGCCCCTCGTAGCGGCCATAGCGCGCGAAATGCGCGCGGCCGGAGAGAATGCTCCCGCTGCGAACTTTCTCGGCGACATCGGGATTGGCGTAGAGATAGGCGCGCTCGTCGAAATTCTCGAGCGTCGCGATTTGCGCGAAGCTCGCCTCCGGCGGCAGAATGGGCGAAGGCGCGGCCTCGCGCGGGGTCAGCGGGCGCAGCTCACGCAAAAAGGCGAGGGCGCGGCGCAAGGCGCGGCCGCCGGACGCCGCCGCTGCCTCCAGCCGCAGCGGCGCCAGGCTCGCTGCGCTGATGCGCGCGCCGCGCCGATCGGCCTCGGCGGCGATGTCGTAGAAGCGCAGAAAATGCGCATAGCCCCGTGGATCGCGGGCGTAGAGCTGCGAGAGCAGATCGGTCCCCGCCGGCGCGGCCGCCGCGAGGCGGCGCGAATCCTCCGCCTTGGGGCCGTGGAAATGCACGATAGACGCGTCCCATTCGACGCCCCAATAGGGCTTCCAATGCATGGCGAGCGGCAGATGGTCCCAGCGCCCGGCGAAATGCGCGTTGAGGACTTCCTGATCGTAATGATGCGGGAGACCGAGAAAATCCCGCGCGCGCTGCATCAGCGGCTCATATTCGGCGCGCATGGCCGGGACGTTGAGAAGCAGCACGCCCGAGCAGAATTGCGACCACTCATGCGGCTCGTGCTGCGGCGCGGCGGCGAAATAGCGCGGTCGCATCGGCGACAGCTCGACCCGCCGGGCGAACAGCACGTCGCAATCGGTGTAGAGGACGAATTCGTCCGTCGTCTCGATGAGGGGAATTTCGAGCCGCAGAAAGGCGCCGGCGGCGATGGAGCGGCTCCAGTCCGGCGTCTCCGGCGTCGCTTCTATGGCCTCGATGAGGCCGGAGCGGCGGCTGTGGATATGGACGGGGGCGTCATGGCCGAGAATGGCGCGGAGCCGGTCCGCCTCGCCGTCGAAGACGAGATGCGGCTCGAGCCCCGCTATGTCGATCGCCGTGCGGACGGCGACGCGCAAATGCCCGGCGTAGCGGTCGAGAGCCGACGCATTCAGGCAGGAATACCATTTCATCCGAAAGGATTCCCGCGTCGAAGCGTCGGCGCCGATGGATCAGGCCGTCTGCGGCAGCGCGGCCTTGGCCTTCTCGACGATGGCCTTGAAGGCCTCCGGCTGGGTGATCGCGAGCTCCGACAGAACCTTGCGGTCCACGGTGACGCCGGCCTTGGCGAGGCCGTCGATGAAGCGGCTGTAGGTCAGGCCCAGCTCACGCACGGCGGCGTTGAGGCGCTGAATCCACAAAGCGCGGAAGACGCGCTTCTTGGCCTTGCGGTCGCGCGTCGCATATTGCATCGAGCGGTCGACCGCGGCCTTGGCGGCGCGGATGGTGTTCTTGCGACGGCCATAGAAGCCTTTGGCGGCATCCAGGGTCTTTTTGTGCTTGGCGTGCGAGGTGACGCCGCGCTTGACGCGAGCCATGACATGATCCTTTCAGGAAATCCGAAATCGGGGGAAGGGGAGAAGCTCAGCCGTTGGGCAGGAAATACTTCTTGACGTTGTCGCCGTCCGTCTTGAACAGGACGGAGGTCCCGCGCAGATTTCGGATCTGCTTGTTGGTGCGCTTGATCATGCCGTGGCGCTTGCCCTTCTGGGCGTAGACCACCTTGCCGGTGCCGGTGATCTTGAAGCGCTTTTTGGCGCCCGATTTGGTCTTCAGCTTGGGCATTTTGCTCTCCTGGGCCGAGGCCCTGTTCTGCGCGCCGGTCTCCCGGCGCTTTATTCGCGCGAGCGAAAAGAACCGCCACGGCAGCCCATCACTGGCCGGGCGGTTCGGAAGCGCGGCTTATAAGCGGAAAGACAGGGGGATGGCAAGAGCCGCGTCGCTCGGCTCGCATATGGCGCGGGTCTAGCTATAGGACCCCAATTCGTAGAGCTCGACGCCGAGCGCCTCGCTGCATGCGTCCAGAAAGCGGCGCGACAGTTTTCCTTCCTTTCCGTCTTCGATGGCGGGAGGAATGGATTTCTCGCAATCTATCGCCACGGCGAAGCGATAGCATATGCCGCCATGGATCGTCTGGCTCTCGCCGGTGGCGCCATTGGTGAATGTGACGAGCCTTTCCCGAGGCTCGAAACGCGCGCCGCAGGAGGGGCAGAGGCGCCGAATCGCGACGTCCTCGAACGGCGCGCGCGAATAGGAGAGGTCCTCGCCGCATCGGCAATGCGGGTCGACCGTCCCGGTATCGTCGTAGCAATTGATCGTCTCGGTGCGGAAATCCTCACTGGCTTCGATGAGCAGCCGATAATTCGGCGGATCGTCGCGGCTCGGGCGCTGCTCGAATGGATAGGCAAGGCCATTGGCGAGCGGGTCTTCGATCGTCCAGCCGACAGTCACCGCGCGATCGGCCAGCGCGGCGAAGGATTCCTCGGTGAGAGGAACGGCGAAGGGCCGCTCGACATCCACGAGATCGAGAACAGGGGGCTGCTCCGGCGCTTTGGAGCCGAATATTCGCTTCCACCAAGGCTTCGGAGGCTCCTGCGCGGCCGAGGTCGTTCGTTCGGCGGCCTCGCGACGCCAATCGTCGAGTAAATAGCTCGGGCCGTCGCCCGCTTCGGGCCGCGGAATGAAGCGCGCGGCAGCCAATGCGTCGATGAGCGCTGCAATGCGCTGGGGCTCGGGACGAAAGGAATTGTCCAGCGGAATCAGATAGTGCACGTAATAAACGCCCATGCGCGCGCTCGCTCGGACCATAAGGCCTAAAGAGACAACATGCGCGGCCGCAGCGATGCGTCTTACGCCGTTTGGCTACCGCAACCTCGATGTGGTGTCGAGCGTCGGCGGGCGTCGCGGCTCCACGCCGCTCGAGCGCCGCCCTGCCGAACGCGAAGCCCGCCGGAGCCGGCCGCTGCGCTCTTTTCTGAAACGACAGGGGAGCGTATAGAGTGGCCCGACGCCGCAACGCAAATCGTTCGGTCGAGGCGCCGGTTTAGCTCAGCTGGTAGAGCAACTGATTTGTAATCAGTAGGTCGCGGGTTCGAATCCTGCAACCGGCACCAATTAAGCATATGAAAAATAAGCGTTATTTTGTGTCTGCGACCCGGCAAAATTCGGCGCGTGAATTCACGTCACCACATTGTCACCAATTTCAGCCCCGGAGCCATCCAAGCTCGCCGAGGTTGGGGGCGCCCCTCGACACTGACTGGATGGCGCAGCGAGCGGCGCAGGAGCGCGACGGATGCGCCTCTGAAGTCGCAGTCCAAGCCAGTGCGCGTGCGCGGCCGAAATGCTGGCGACGCCGAGCGTCGAGCATCAACGACGCATCACGCAGGCCGCCAGCGTTCTCCCTGGGAGGGGGAATGCGAAGGCGCCAACCACCCCTCTATCACACCGTCGGCGCCGCCGAGGGCCAAGGTAGCCTCCGTCATTGCGCTTCTAGGGCGAGGGCGATGCCTTGCCCGCCACCAATGCAGAGTGTGACGACGCCACGCCTGAGGCCGTCCCGCCGCATCGAATAGAGAAGGCGCGTGACAAGGATCGCGCCGGTCGCCCCGATCGGATGGCCGTGAGCGATCGCGCCTCCCTCCACGTTCACGAGGTCCAGCGGTATCGCAAGTTCGGCGGCCACAGCGAGAGGCACGGCGGCGAATGCTTCGTTGATCTCGAAGCGTTCCACATCCCCCAGCTTCCAACCTGCACGGTCCAGCGCCTTTCGGACGGCAGGCACAGGACCGATGCCGAATAGGCCTGGCTCGACCGCAGCCACAGCCGAGGCCACGAGCCGGCCCATGGGCGCGATCCCGTTCGCCTCGGCGAATCCGCGTTTGGCGACGACCATGGCCGCGGCGCCGCTGTTCAGACCCGGCGCATTGCCGGCCGTAATGGTCCCACCGTCTCTGAACGCTGGCCGAAGCTTCGCGAGTATCTCGATCGTGGTGTCTGGACGTGGAGCTTCGTCGACAGCGAACCGCACGCTTCCCTTCCGACCGGGCGCCTCGATGGGCGCGATCTCGTCCGTAAAGAGACCGGCCTCCCGCGCGCGGGAGAACGCCTGCTGCGAGCGGACGGCGAATGCGTCCTGCTGCTCCCGCGTCAGCCCTGCGCGGGTGACGAGGTCTTCGGTGTGCCAGCCGGAATGTTTGCCGGAGAATGCATCCTCGAGGCCGTCTGTCACCGCGCTGTCGAAGATCTCGGCCGCCCCCAATCGGTAGCCCCAACGGCCGTTGCCGAGAATGTAAGGCGCGCGGTCCATGCTCTCCAGTCCGCCCGCGATCGCAATGTCGATCTCACCTGCGACGATTTCCGTGGCGGCCGTGGCGATGGCTTGGGCCCCAGATCCGCAGACGCGGTTTACGGTCATTGCGGGAACGCTCACCGGCAGCCCGCCGCCGATCGCGGCCTGCCGAGCCGGGTTCATGCGGTTGCCGGCCTGGATGACATTGCCCATCACCACGCCGCCGACGCGGGTCGGGTCGAGACCTGAACGGCGCAGTGTCTCGGCGACGACCGTCGAGCCAAGTGTCGTCGCCGAGACCTCCTTGAGCGCACCACCGAAGGCTCCGATTGCCGTCCGGACAGGGCTGCAGATGACGATCTCACGCGTTTTCATAGTATGTCTCCGTGTTGACGTACGTGACGCCATGACACTTCACAGATCAGGCCCGTGATCACGACGTTTGAATGAGCGCGGTCGCGCTTTTTCTCGCGCAGTCAGTTCCCGGTGGCGCTTCAGGAGAACAACGCCTGAAATAGAAAGAGCGCCCGGAAGATCGCCGGTGAAACCAAACGTCGCTTCCGTTGCTCGATCGCCTTGATGATCGCCTCAGCGGCCCGATCCGTCGTCAGCGGCGGAATGGCCTTCGAAGCATGTTCTCGGCTTCCGGGATTATGCTCCCAATAGCTGCTCTCCACGACGCCGAGCACGACGAGGCTGACGAACACGCCTTTCGCTTCGACTTCCGTGCGCAGGGCATCCGAAAAGCCCTTCAACGCTTGGCGTGCGGCAATGTAAGCGGCTGCATTCGGCCACACCATATAAGACGCCGGAGAGGTCACGTTGACGATATGGCCGTTCCCCGCCGCCAACAATCGCGGAAGGAAGACTCTCGTTACGTCGAACGCGGCGAGATAAGGGAGCTCGATCATCTGTCGAGCTTCTTGCGGAGTCGTTTCGACAGTCGGGAGCCAGCGACCGGAGCCGGCATTATTGATGATGATATCGGGCGCTCCGGCCTTTTCGAGCACTTGTTCGCCCATGCGAGATATTTGATCGGAGCTCGAGAGATCGCACTCTATGGCGAGCGCGCTGCCTCCCGCCGCTTCGATCTCTCGCGCCAATTGCGCCAGTCTGTCGCCCGAACGCGCGACCAGGATGACGCGCGCTCCTTTGCCGGCGAGCGCGCGCGCCGTCGCGGCGCCGATGCCGCTCGAGGCGCCAGTCACGAGCGCAAGTTTTCCTGCGATTTCCATTGCCATGACTCCTTGCCGATCGGCTCGAGATGAGGGGGCCTCATCGCATTGAGCGGGTCATTACTCTGGCGCAGCATTGGAGCTACGGTTTCGAACCGACCTCCAAACCCACGTCATGAGCCGTAGGGCGGCCGGTCGAAAGACCGAGGCCGTCATGTTCAGCCATTGGACTCGCGCCCGCAGGCGTCACTTTGAACCAGATGGCGTAGAGCGCCGGAAGGAAGAGCAGGATCAGGACAGTGCCGACAGCAGTCCCTCCGATCAGTGTATAGGCCATGGAGCCCCAGAACACCGAGTGGGTCAGCGGAATGAAAGCGAGGACGGCTGCGAGCGCCGTCAAGATCACAGGGCGTGCGCGTTGGACAGTCGCCTCGATGACTGCGTGATAGGTATCCAGGCCCTCTGCCTCATTGGTCTGAATCTGACCGATCAGAATTAAGGTGTTGCGCATCAGAATGCCGGAGAGGCCGATCAGTCCCAGGATTGCATTGAAGCCGAAGGGCTGTCCGAACAGCAGCAGGATCGGAACCGTGCCGAGCAATCCGAGAGGCGCCGTCAGAAACACCATTCCCATCGCAGGCAGGGACCGGACTTGAAGGACGATGACGAACAGCGTGAAGAGAATCATGATCGGGAAGATCGGAACCAGGGCCGAATTGGCCTTGTTCGATTCCTCGGCGTTGCCGCCCATCTCGATCCGATATTGATCGGGAAGGCGCGCGATGATCGGCGCCAGCGCTGTCTGGATTTCGGTCGAGACTTGCGGCGGCTGAAGCGCCTCGTCGATGTCGCATTGAACCGTGATCGTCGGCGTCCGGTCGCGCCGCCTCAAAATGGGCTCTTCCGGGCGGATCTCGATGTGGCCGATCTGGCTCAGCGGAATCGAATTCCCGCTCTTGCCGGCCAGTGTGAGGTCGCCGAGCTTGACCGGATCGAGACGCTCCGGTCCCGCGCTGCGCCCCGCCACATCGACGATTCGAATATCCTCGCGCACCTGCGTGGCGGTGACGCCGGTGAGCAGAAACTGCAGCTGCTCGGCCACGTCGATGGAGGTGAGGCCGATCAGCTGGAGACGATCCTGATCCAGAACGAAGTGAACCGTCGGCGCCCGCTCGCCCCAGTCCTGATTGACTTGGCGCGTGTTCGGATTGGCCCGCATCACCGCCATCACCTCATCGGCGATGGCGCGCACCTTGGTCGTCTCCGGCCCCATCACGCGAAACGAGACTGGAAAATGCGTGTAGGGGCCGAACACCAGCTGCGACACGCGAATGCGCGCCTCGGGCGCCAGCCCTTCGGCGACGCGTTCTCTAAATCGAATCTTGAGGCGGTCGCGAGCCTCCGCATCCGGCGTCAAGACGACGAGCTTTGCGAAGGACGCATCGGGGAGCTCGGGACTATAGGAGAAAAAGAAACGCGGCGCGCCTTGACCGATATAGGTCGTGACGATTTTCGTTTCGGGCTGCTGCTTCAGCCAATTCTCCAGCTTTGCGGCCGCGGCGCTGGTCGTCTCTATGCTCGAGCCTTCGGGCATCTGGACCTCGGCCAGAACTTCCGGTCGGTCCGAGGTCGGGAAAAATTGTTTCTTGACGACGGCCATTCCTGCGCCCGCGAGGACGAATAGTCCGATCACGATCCCCGCGACCTTGAATTTCTGATCCACCGCCGATGTTATGAGGCGTCGAAGCTTCTGATAATTCGGCGTCGCATAGATCGCATGGTGTCCGCCTTCGATCGGTCTGATGTCGGGAAGCAGCTTCACCCCCAAATAGGGAGTGAAGACCACGGCGACGATCCAAGACGTGATCAGCGCGAAACCGACGATCCAGAAAATATTGCCGGCATATTCGCCTGCCGTCGAGCGCGCGAATCCGACAGGCGTGAAGCCGATGATGGTCACCAGTGTGCCCGACAGCATCGGCGCGGCGGTATTGCTCCAGGCATAAGCCGCAGCTTTGATGCGGTCGTAGCCTTCTTCCAGCTTCACCACCATGATCTCGATGGCGATGATCGCATCGTCGACGAGCAGACCGAGCGAGATGATCAAGGCGCCGAGCGTGACGCGATCGAACACGCGGTCCGTGACCAGCATGATGACGAGAACCGCCGCGAGAGTGAGCGGAACTGCGGCCGCGACCACGATACCGACGCGCCAACCGAGACTGACTAGGCTCACGACGAGGACCACGCCGAGAGCGACGAAGAATTTGAGCATGAACTCGTCGACAGACTCCGCGATGTTGACGGCCTGATCGCTGACCTTGGTGAAGGATAGCCCGGCCGGCAGCTCTTGCGCGATCTTGGCTTCCTCCGCATCCAGCGCCTTTCCCAGCTCGAGGCCGTTCACCCCTTCCTTCATGACGAGGCTGAGCGCCATGGCCGGCTCGCCATTGTGACGGATCAGATAGGTCGCTGGATCCTCATAGCCGCGTGTGACCTCCGCAATGTCGGACAGCTTCAGCACGCGGCCGCCGCTGACCAGAGGCGTGTCGGCGATCTTTTGCAGGCTGTCGAAGGCGCCGTCGATGCGAATGAAGACCTGCGGCCCGTCGGCGTCGATCGATCCCGCGGGAGTGACCGCGTTCTGACGCCGGAGCGCATCGATGATTTCGCGCGGCGCGATCCCGAGCGTCGCAAGCCGCTCATAGGAGAAGTTGACGAAAATTCGTTCCGGGCGCTCGCCGAGGATATCGACCTTTTTGACGCCGGGCACATGCAATAGCCTTTGACGCAATGCTTCCGCCTCACGCGTCAGCTCGCGCGGCTGCATGCCGTGGGCTTTCACGGCATATACCGCGAAGCTCACATCGGAATATTCGTCGTTCACGAATGGGCCGAGCGCGCCGGCAGGCAGCTTGTGCGCCTCGTCGCCGAGCTTCTTTCGCGCTTGATAAAACTCCTCCTGAACGAGTGACGGCGGAGTCTTGTCCTGCAGCGTCAGGGTCATGAAAGCGAGGCCCGGGCGCGTGAAGGTCTCGACGCGATCATACCAGCGCAATTCTTGCAGCCGCTTCTCGAGCGGCTCGGCGACGAGATTCTGCATCTCCTCGGCGGTCGCCCCGGGCCAGGCCGCGGTTACGATCAGCGACTTGATCGTGAAGGCCGGATCTTCCGCGCGGCCGAGCCGGCTGAAGGCGAAGACGCCAGCCGCGGTGACGGCGATCAGAAGAAAGAGCGTGATCGCTCGTTCGCGAACCGCCAGGGCGGAGAGATTGAAGCCGCTCATTTCGCCGCCTTCTCGTTCCGAGCCTGTCCGGCATCGGCGTGCTCGCCATTGGTGCGAACGTGTTCGCCTTCGTGCAGAAGATGGGCGCCGAGCGCCACGACCTGCTCGCCGGCGACGACTCCCTTCAGGAGAATTGCTCTTTCCGCGCCGAGGCGCGCGATCTGGACCGGACGGAACGAAACCGTGTCGCCATTCACAATCCAAACGCCGGGTCCGTCGCCCTTGTCGAAAATCGCTCCGAGCGGCGTCGACGTCGCCGAAGCCGCATCGTCCTTGGCGAGGTAGACGGTGACCGTCGCGCCGAGCGGCGCTTGCTGCGCCGCGCCTTCCAGCACGTAGCGGGCTTCGAAGGTGCGGGTCTGCGGATCGGCGGCGTCCGAGAGCTGCCTCAGATGCGCGACCGCGCCGGCCTGGCTCCCGTATACAGTCGCCCGCGCCGTCGATCCGATCGACGGGCGTATCGTCTCAGGCAGATTGACAGCCGCTTCGCGCGGTCCCGAGTGTGCGAGCTTCACGACGATCTGGCCCGCGGAAACGACTTGGCCGGGCTCGGCGAGCGTCTCGACCACGACGCCGTCGGCGTCCGCGAGCAGAGTGGAATATTCGAGCTCGTCCTTCGCGACTTTCAGCTGCGCTTCGGCCGCGTCCAATTGGGCGCGGTTGGCGTCCGCTGCTGCTTTTGCCTGATCGTAGGCCGATTTGGACACTGCGCCGGAGCCGACCAGCTTGCGATAGCGCGCTTCATCGGCCGCCGCCTGAGCGTAACGGGCCTTCGCAGCGGTGACATCGCCGGCTCGAACGGTGATCGCGTGCTGATAATCGATGGAATCGATACGCATGACGGGCTGGCGAGCTCGCACTTTCTGGCCGGTGTCGACCAGACGCTCGATGACCTTGCCTCCCACTCGGAAGCCGAGATTGCTCTGCACGCGCGCGGCGACGACGCCTGTGAAGGCTCGCTCTGGCGCGCCGGCCCGCTCTACGGTCGCGACTCGGACAAGCTGCTGCTTGGTTCTCGGGTCTTGTTCGGATTTGCCGCAGGCCGCGAGGCTCAAGGCGGCGATAAGAGCTGTCGCGGCGACAGTCGATTTTTCCAATCGGGGCATGTTCGGGGTCCCAAGCCAAGCTCGGAACCCAAATTAGAAACTAGTGACGATATTGTCAATCAGTCACTCGTTACGGAGCGCAAGCTAGGGGGCAAGGCTCCGCAGCACCAAATTGGCCATGACGGCCGCGCGCTCCTCGAGATCATCGAGGTGCCGCTCGAGAAGGCGCGGACTCCAGCATAGCTCCATCGTCTGGAGAATGGCGCGACATGTTTCCTCTATGGGCGTCTTGCGCTCGAACTCGCCCTTCTCGCGCCCTTCCGCGACGAGCTCGCGGATGAGCCCCAGCATCGCTTCCTCGTAGTCGGAGATCGGCCGCCACGCTTCCGAGCAGGCCGTGATCACGATTTCGTGGAGCTTTCGCTCATTGAAGAAAAGCGCCGCGCTTTCGCGCGTGAGGCGCTGGTACATAGCGCGAAGCCTCTCGGCGGCCGACTTCTTTTGGTCCACGACCTTCTGCAGCTCGGCGATAATTCCTCCCAGAGCGGCTGCGCTGACCGCTTCGCCGATCGCCTGCTTGGATTCGAAAAATTTGTAGATATAGGCGGTCGACAGGCCGATCGCTCTGGCGAGGTCCGCCACCGTCGTCTTGTTATAGCCATAACGCCGGAAATGCTCGTTCGCCGCGTTGACGATCTGCTCGCGCCGCTCGTGTTCAGCCGGCCCGCGGCGCCCCGGCGGCGAATCGGAAGCAGCTTTTGGGTCGCTCTTTTTTGTCATGGAGCCACCATATGCCAAAATCCTGCGCTCAAATCCAACTCGGCTCGCGGGAGGAGCGATTCGAGGATGAGAGGTCTGGCGATCAGCGTCCATTCTGGCCTCCTATTCGGATGGGGCTCGTCGATCCTCGGCCAGGCGGCGCGATGGCGTCGAACTCGGACGCTCCAGCCGTTCGACCGATTGATAGCTCGCACGCGTCACATCTTACGCGTCGAGTTATGAATTGACAATATCGTCACTCATAACCTATTTCTGAGCCGGGGAGCTGAAGCGACAGCGGTCGCGGCTCCCGAGGCGGCGCAGCGTCGCTTTTGCCCGACATGAAGAGGCCCGGCCGATGACATTCGCCTCCACTCCGAAATCTCCGCTCGCGCGAGATCACAAGGCGCTCGCTCTGGCGGCGACACTCTTCGGCGCGAGCGTTTCGGGATGCGCAGTCGGTCCCGACTATGCGGCCCCGACGATATCGCTCGCGGATTTTCACAGCGTCGGCGCCCTTCCGGCGCGTCGGGACGACTCGCCGCCGCTGGATCGATGGTGGACGGGATTTGACGATCCCACGCTGACACGCATCATTCGACGCGCCCTGGACCAAAATCTCGATCTGGCGGCGTCGCTCGCGCGCGTCGAGCAGGCCCGCGCCGCCGCGCGGGAAGCCGGCGCCAAGCTTTTGCCGACCACGGATGCGACCGCGCAGGCGGTGAAAATCCGCCAGTCGCTCGAAAGTCCGGTCGGCGCGATCGGAAGAAACCTGCCAGGCTATGATCCGAACCAGGCTTTGTTCGACCTCGGAATCAGCTCGAGCTGGGAAATCGATGTTTTCGGCGGCTTGCGTCGCGGCGCCGAGGCGGCCAGCGCCGAGGCCGAAGCCGCCGAGGCGGCTCGTCTCGGGACGCGCATCTCGGTGGCGGCCGACGCCGCTGACGCTTATTTTCAGATACGCGGAGATCAGGCCCAAATCGCTGCGACGGAAGGGCAGATCGCAACCGACGCGCATCTGCTCGACCTCGTTCGCCAACGTTCCTCCCTCGGCCTCGCATCGGCGCGGGAAACGGCGCAAGCCGAAGCGCTTCTCTATCAGGCGCGCAGCGCGCTTCCACCGCTGCGCGTCGATCTGGAGGCGCAGCTCAATCGCCTGGACGTCCTCATGGGCGCGCAACCCGGGACCTATGCGGCGGAACTGAGAGCGCCTGCGAATATACCAGCGGTTTCTCACATTTTCGGAAGCGACAAGCCGATAGACGTCTTACGCCGCCGGCCGGACGTCATCGCCGCCGAACGGCGACTCGCATCGTCCAATGCGCGGATCGGCGAAGCGATCTCCGGCTACTATCCGAAAATTTCTGTCTCCGGGCTGCTCGGCTTCGAAAGCATGAATGTTTCGCATCTCTTCAGATCCGCGACATTCCAACCCCAGGCGGTCGCGGGCTTGCGCTGGCGGCTGTTCGATTTCGGCAAGATCGACTCCGAGGTGGCGCAGGCCGAAGGCGCGCACGCCGAGGCGCTCGCCAGATATCGGCAATCGATCTTGCGCGCGGCCGAAGACGTCGAGAACGCGTTCACCGCCTTCAGGCAATCCAAGGCGCAAACGAAAGAGCTGGAGGCGGAGATATCGGCTGTGAAGCGAGCCCTCACTCTCGCGCAGAGCGCCTACCGCGCCGGAGGAATACCGCTCACCGACGCGCTCGACGCCGATCGGCAATTGTTGGTCGCGAGAAGCGAGCTCGCTCGCAGTCGCGCAGACACGGCGAGGGCCGCTGTCCGCGTGTTCAGAGCATTGGGCGGAACGCCCGACTCCGCGCCGTGAACGATCGACGGTGGAGTTGACGATAGACGTGCTCCGTGGCGTCCGGCGCGCTCCACGGTCGACGAGGGGGCATAATGGATCAAATCACGCCGACGTTGGAGAGGCTATCATCGGGCCCTCCTTCGCGAGGCCGCGATAGACGCTGGGCGCATGTCCCGTCCACTTCTTGAAGGCTTTGCGGAAGCTCGTCGCATCTGCGAAGCCCACGCGTTCGGCGACTTCGTCGATCTGCAGCCTCGTGTTCTCCAAATACTCGGCGGCGATCGATCGACGCAGATCGTCGATGATTTCCTGATATGACACGCCGCTCTCCGAGAGCCGCCGATGCAGGGTGCGCAAAGAAAGGCCCAACTTGTCCGCGATTTCCCGCGCGGGTGGAAATTGCTGCGAGCTGTTGAGGCAGACGACGCGGATCTGCCGCGCCAAATCGGCGCCGCCGGTCGTCTCGGCCAACACCCGATCGCAGAATTGCTGGCAGACTTGGGCGGTGATCGGATTGGCGTTCGGGCAGGCTCGATCGAGGACGGCGGGGTCGAAATGCCACTCCATGGTCTCGCCGCCGAATTCGACCGGGCAATCGAACATTCGCTCGTAGAGCCGCCAATATTGCGGGCGCGGGAAGGTGAAAATCATGCGCTTGGTCGGAAAGTGCGTCCCCAGCACGTGGCTGAACAGCGATGTCATCGAGCTGCGCCAGAACTCCGCGGCGAAGGGCAGCAGGTCGCCGAGCGCCTCCACGCCGTGACTACGCAGAATGGCGGTCTTGTTCTCGATGCTGAAGCTGATCTGCCTCACGGTTGGCCCAGCCATGGTGACATGTTTGATCGAGAGCAGCAGCGCTTGGCCGAAGGTCGCGCTGCTGAC
This sequence comes from Methylosinus sp. LW4, assembly GCF_000379125.1. Lineage (NCBI taxonomy): Bacteria > Pseudomonadati > Pseudomonadota > Alphaproteobacteria > Hyphomicrobiales > Methylocystaceae > Methylosinus > Methylosinus sp. LW4. Next base: position 571,693 of record NZ_KB900626.1, read on the forward strand.
CATGGCGTAACCGTAGATGCCATAGTCGCTCAGCCGCTGCCGCGCGCCAGCGAGCAGGGCGACCTCCGGTCGCGTCGCCAGTCGGCGGGCGTTGGAGTAAATGGCCAGCCGCTGGCGGTGCGACATGCGCGCTCTGGGATCCTCCAACTGGCAAGGCTGGATACCGGTCCGCGCGAAAAGGTTTTCGACGGAGACGCCCTGTGCGCCCAATTCTGCGGCGAGCGCGCTCAACCCCAGGAGGCTTTGCGTTGGAGCGTCGTGGTCGTCTGGCAGTGGATTCACGATCTTGATGGTCTTCAACGATCCCCTCTCCCAGGAGCATTGGCACGATTTGACCACCTCTTCTGCCGCGACGCAATGGGTGATCGCGCGGCGATCAGAGACCAGGCTGGACAGGATAATTCGGAGCCGCTGTAAAGTCTCCCAGCACCGCCCACTGGCACGTTCGAACGCCTAGATTGGCATAGTTCGACGTTACTGACGACGGCGCGAACGCCTAAGCTCCTCGACGACACGGACGAACAAGCGCAGCAAGCGGCCGTGGCTCGATCACAACCGCGGAGAGACGCATGGCTTACGAAACGGTGAACCCAGCGTCGGGAGCACGTTTGAAGTCCTTCGACGATATCTCCGAGGCGGCGCTCGAATCGGCCGTCGCCACTGCTCAATGGGCCTATTCGACGGACTGGCGCGATCGCCCTGTCGGGCAACGCGCTCGAGTTCTTTCCAAAGCGGCGGCGCTGATGCGGGAGCGTGAAAATGAGTATGCCGGCTACGTGACCCTCGAGATGGGCAAGCTCTCGGGAGAGGCCTGGGCCGAGGTTCAGCTTTCCGCGGCGATCCTCGATTACTACGCCAGCCACGCCGAGGAATTCTCGAAGCCCAGGACCTTGTCCGGCTTCCCCGACAGCGTGCTCGAGACCCGGCCGATCGGAGCGATCCTGGCGATCGAGCCATGGAATTTCCCCTACTACCAGGTGGCTCGCGTGGTCGGCCCGCAACTCGCCGCGGGCAATGTCGTGCTGCTCAAGCACGCCGAAAGTGTGCCGCAATGCGCGCTGGCCTTCGAGCGGCTGATGCGCGACGCCGGAGCGCCTGCAGGCGTCTTCACCAACCTCTTCGCCAGCATCGAGCAAATCGGTCGCCTGATTGACGATCCCCGCATCGTCGGGGTGACCGTCACCGGTAGCGAGCGCGCCGGCTCCGCCGTGGCCGAGCGGGCTGGACGCAATCTGAAAAAAGTTGTCGCCGAGCTGGGCGGCAGCGACCCGCTCATCGTCCTCGAGGATGCGCCGCTCGAGTCCACGGTCGACAGCGCCATCTTCGGCCGGATGTTCAACATGGGCCAGAGCTGCGTGTCGTCCAAGCGCATCATCGTGGTCGGCCGGGAGCGAGGACAGGCGTTCCAGAACGCCTTTGTCAAAGGCATGGCGGGACTGAAAGTCGGCGAGCCGACCGCGGAAGACACTGGGCTCGGGCCGATGTCTTCTGAGCGGGCATTGAACCTTCTGCTGGACCAGATCAGCGCCGCCAAGAGGGGCGGCGCGACAGTGGCGGCCGGCGGCGCACGTATCGACCGGCCGGGCTTTTATCTGCAGGCGACGGTCCTGACAGACATAACCTCGGAAAATCCGGTTTATTCGCAGGAGCTATTCGGTCCCGTTGCGTCACTTTTTGTCGTCGACACCGAGGAGGAGGCGATCGCCCTCGCCAACGCCACCCCGTTCGGTCTCGGCGGCTCGGTCTTCGCCGGCGATACAGCGCGCGGCCGCGCGGTCGCCGATCGGATCGAGAGTGGAATGGTCTTTGTGAACCAGCCGGCATGGACGGCCCCGGAGCTGCCGTTCGGCGGCGTCAAGCGCTCTGGCTACGGCCGCGAGCTGTCGGAGCTGGGTTTCGGCGAGTTTGTCAATCGCAAGCTGGTCACTGTCGTTCAGGCTGGCTCCCCTCCATGGGGACCGGTCCAATCCGGCTGACGCCTGCTCGGAAGATGCAGAGCGCAGCCGATAACATCGAGGGAGGAAGCACGATGCCGCTATGGAAGGTTTATACTCCGGTCGGGGCCTACTCGGACGCCGACAAGGCGGAGTTCGTGACGAAGATCACCGAAGCGTATGGCACGGTTCCCATTCCAGCGTTTTATGTCGTGGTCATCTTCGAGGAGGTGGCGGCGAACAACATTTTCGTCGGCGGTAAGCCGCATCCGAAGTTCGTGCGATTCAAAATCGACCAGATGGCCCGAACGGCGAATGGCGCTGTTGTGAGAAGCTGGTGGGTTCACACCATCGATAGCTTTATCGCCCCTTGGGTCAAGGATCGCGGATTCGACTGGGAGGTCACGGTGGATGAGCTTCCAGCCGACCTCTGGTCGATTCAAGGCCAAATTCCGCCTCCTTTCGAGTCCGTAGCGGAGAAGCGCTGGATCGCGGAAAACAAGGTCAGCCCATACTCCAGTCACGAGACGATTCCGGCCAGTGGGAAGATTTGGAACGCCGGCGTCGTCGGCTCCTGAATGACCGGCTACGAGCCGATGTGAGATACAAGGGGCCGGCCGCTTCCCCTGCAGCCGGCCTTTGTTTTCGGCTCGGAAGCCGCACACCTTGCGCTCGAGATATCCGACATCCGCACGGAATACGGCATGAAGGTGCAAGCCGCATCTTCGAGGCAGGATTTTTCCATCGCGCAGACGGCCCTATGCGCGGCCGAGCGCCCATCCGTGACGAAGATTTTCAAGTTGGCGGAGAAAGTCGTTATCTCCATGCATTTGATGAACGGATCGTTCACGGCGGCTAAGCGCATGGTCCCGCGGTCATCGGCGACCTGCGACGCTCGATGTCGGTTCAGTCGCCATGGAAAACAGGCCGGCGACTTTCCGCCTGCGCGGTCAGGCCTTCGATGAAGTCTTTGGTGCGATAGAGCGCGGCGTATTGGGCGCCGAGCTTGGAAAAGGCTTCGGCCTCGCTCGAATCGATCGCCAAATGCGCTGACGCCAGAGTCGTCTGCACGCCAAGTGGCGCACATGCCGCGATCTTCGTGGCGATTTCAAATGCGCGATCGAGAGCGCCTCGGGGCGTCTCCGCTATGTCTTGCAGGACGCCCATTCGATATGCGTCCTGGGCGGTCCAATGATCGCCGGTTAGCATATATCGCATCGCGTTGCCCCAGCCTGCCTCGCGAATGAATCTAACCGTCGAGCCGCCGCCGGGGAAGCGGCCGTGCGAGTTCTCATCCTGTCCGAAGTCGGTGTTGCTCGCCGCTACGCGGATGTCCGCCGAGAGGAAGAATTCGTGCGCCATGTTCCAAGTGTCGCCGTGGACGGCGGCTATGAGCGGCTTCGTACGCTGGGCGCCGAAGTTCAGCGGATTGACGACTTGGGTCAGGCCTGCGAGGGGACCGCCGCTGTTCGCGACAGTCCTGTAAGCTTCGACATCGACGCCGCGAGAAAAACTGTCGCCGTGGCCGAATAAGATCGCGACTCGTAGGGAGGGATCGTGATCATAGTCGTAGAGGGCTCTCGCCAACGCCTGAAATGTTTCGGGGTCGACGCGATTATGAGCTCCTGGTCGATTTAAGCCAAACAGCGCCACCTGTCCGCGGCGTTCGATCGTCAATTTCGTATGTGGCCCGAGCTGCGCTTCTACAAGCGTCCTGGCATGCGCCGTCGGCGCATTAGAAGCGTTTTGCGCGAGCGGAGTTTGATGCTCCTGCTCCGCGCCGAGTGCGGAGGTCGCCGCTGTGATTGCCGGAATCACGGTTGCAGATGCGGTCGCCTTGATCAGGTCGCGGCGGGCAATAACGGATTCTTTTTCCATTCGTCGCTACTCCGAATTTGGAGGTTCTATGGCCTGACATGTTTGGTCGACCACTCGGCGGGCGGCGTCATCGTTGGTGCGACGATCATCGAGGCGGGGATGGGATCGACGCTGCGCCACCCGAGGCGGTCTGGGACCATGACAAGGATGACGCTCCATTGTTCTCCGGGCATTCGACGAGGGACGAAAGATCGCGGCGTTCAGCCGCTGTTCGGCGAGACGATGCGAATTGGGCGTGTCCCGATCTTCGCGCCTGTGACCTCATCCACGGCCACAGGCTTGATCTCCACCCCTGTTTCAGCGTCCAAAAAACGCGTCAACTTACCTCCGCCACGATATTGGCTTCCCCACGCTCCGATCATGAAGAGAACCGGCAAAAAATCGCGCCCGGCGGTCGTCAGCAGATACTCCTCGCGCGGAGGACGTTCCGAGTAGCGCCGCTTCTGCAGCAATCCCTCTTCCGTCAGCGTCGTCAGCCGCCGGGTCAGGATCGTCGGCGCGATGCCGAGGCTCTTGCGGAATTGGTCGAAGCGCGTGAGCCCCATCTGCGCGTCCCGCAGGATCAGCATGCTCCACGCATCGCCGACGAGAGCCAGGCTTCGCGCGATCGGGCAGGGGTCGAGGAGAGGGTCTTTATCGCTCATATGCTTTTCGATAGAGAGTCGCTTTCAAATCGATAGTATCACTCCGTCGGCGGATGTTCCACCCCGCTCTACAGCGTGGGTTCAATGATCCCGCTCACGGCCCTCACCACGATTCGCGACAGCGACGGCCAAGGTTGGCGCGACCGTCTTCGGAACCAGCCGCCGAAGGGTCGAGATAAATTTTTATGTCGATATCGATTCGGTAGTGACATGATACCAAAAAGATAGTAACTCTCGCCAGAGTTCGTTCCCCCATCACATGGAAGGAAAATATGATGGACAAGCCCAATCGAGGCGTCGCGCTCGTCACTGGCGCTACGTCAGGCATCGGACGCGCGACGGCCGTCGAATTGCAGAAAGCCGGATACCGGGTCTTCGGCACCGGCCGAAAGGCGACCTCCGTCGGTTCCGATAGCATCACGATGCTGAGCTGCGATGTTACCGATGACGTCTCCGTGACGAAGTTGGTCGAGGATGTCATGGCTGTGGCCGGGCGTATCGACTTGCTCGTTAACAATGCCGGCATCGGCCTCATGGGCGGGACCGAAGAATCCTCTATCGCTCAAGCGCAGCGGCTGTTCGATGTAAACGTATTCGGGGTTCTGCGCGTAACAAATCAGGTCCTTCCGATTATGCGCAAACAAAAGGCCGGACGGATCGTCAACATCAGCTCAGCGCTGGGTTTGATCCCGGCGCCTTTTTTGGCACTTTATGGGGCTACAAAGCACGCTTTGGAAGGCTATTCGGAATCGCTGGATCACGAAGTGCGTTCGCAGGGCATCCGCGCTGTCTTGGTGGAGCCGGCTTATACAAAGACGTCTTTCGAAGACAATCTGACGCAGCCCGACCGTCTCAATGATGTATATGATGACGGGCGCGCTGCGATCGCCGTTTCGATGCGAAAGGCGATGGAAAGCGGCGACGATCCCGAGGTCGTCGCCAAAACGGTGTTGCAGGCCGCGTTGGCAAGCAAGCCGAAGCACCGCTATGCCGCCGGCAAAATCGCCCGTCAGGTCAGCTTTCTGCGCCGGTTCGTTCCGGAATCGGCGTTCGACAAGAGCCTCAGAAAGCAAAATGGATTGCCCGCGTGAATGTTTGTGACGGCGGCGCCTTCCAGGGCGTAGCCGTCGCATTCGCAGGTGCGCGCAGAGCGTAGGCCCATGCCGAAGCCGAGCGCGTCCCTCCGCGTTGAAAATGAAGCTCGAGTTCTGCGCCGATCCGCGAGTCTTTCGTGAGCGTGCGTCCGCGAAAGCGCTGAACGTGTGGGATTCCGACGACAATCGTCAAGGTAACGTATTGAATTTCAGTGGGCGCTCGAATTGTCCCGATTCACAGGTCAGATTACCTTCGAAACGCTATCGTAGATATCGAGTGCGAACGAACGATCTAGAAGCCGTCGTGTTGGCGGGCGTGCTGCTCGCTGACGTTGGTCTGCAATAGAGGTGCGCTCCATCATGAATCTCGAAGATCATCCCACGGTCAGACAGCTCCGCGAGGCCGGACGTTCGGATGAAGCGATGAACAAGAGGGAGCCGCTCGGCGCAGAGGAGCTTCTGGAGCTCGCGCGCGCCTGTGGCGCCGACGACGTTGGAATTGTCGAAATCGGTCGGGCCGAGCTCGAGCCGCAGCGCGACGAGATTCTCCGCCATTATCCGTGGACCCGCTCGCTTCTCAGCATCATCGTCAAGATGGCGCGCGAGCCGGTCCGGGGAACGCCGAGATCTGTCGCCAATCTCGAGTTCCATCGCGCTGGCCACGAGGTCAATGAGGTTTGCGCCCGCATTGTCGCCCGTTTGGAAGATAGAGGCGTTCGCGCCGTCAATCCATCGATGGGCCTCCCGATGGAGATGAGTCGGCGTCCGGTGATGTCTCGCCGGGTGTGTTGGTATCCACCGCAAAGGTTGGTATTTTTGTTGGTCTCTACGAAACTCCGTCCCGGCGGATACCAACATTCCTCTCACCGACCTCGAACTCCGCGCCGCCAAGCCCCGCGACTTATTGTTCAAGCTGTCCGATGGCGGCGGTCTGCAATTGTGGGTCTACCCCGACGGCGCGAGGCGCTGACGCATGGCCTATCGCTTCGCGGGCGCACGGAAGGTGCTGGCGATCGGCGTCTACCCGACGGTCGGCCTCAAAGAGGCGCGGCCGAAATAGGTGCCGGAGCACAGGGTTGCGCCGTCGCAAAAGCCCGCGCCGCACAATGTCGCGCCGACGCACAATCCGATGATCGCGCGATCGTTTTGGGTTCGAGCTGAGCGGCGAGCGCGACTTGCGGCGACGCATCTCGATCCAAAAATTTGCTTCGTTTTCACGAAGCGTTTGTCCATGCGCTGGACGAGGTCGATGGCCAGTCGCCTCCGGCCATGGCTCGGCTCGAGATTGCGCCGCGATCTCGCGCTCTGTCCACAGTGATTTTCGAGGCTGACGCCGACTCGATCCTTATGCGGCCCTTATGCCCGACGGGGCAAATCCGAATAGCCTCCTTACACGCTCTGCAGGCATATCCCCACGCATTGTCGATAGGGAGACTGACCATGCTCGACCTCGTCTATCTCGGCCTCGGCGCCTTTCTCTTCGCGCTGATGGGCCTTTATGCGCGCGCCTGCGGGCGGCTCTGAAAAGGACGCGAATAATGTTCGAACCGATCGTCGGCTTGGGCGTCGCTGTGCTGCTCGGCGCCTATCTCGTCTACACGCTCCTTCATCCCGAGAAATTCTGATCCGAACGTCTCGGGCTCCGTAAAGGAAACGATCATGAACGCCATTGGTTTGGCGCAAATCGCGCTCGTGCTGGCGGCCGTCGTCTTCGCCGCTGTGCCGCTCAGCGCCTTCATCGCCCGCGTCCTCGCCGGCGAGCGCAATTTTTTGACGCCCGTTCTGCTTCCCGTGGAGCGCGTCTTCTACAAGCTCTCCGGCGTCGATCCGGCGCGTGAGCAGAGCTGGCTCGTCTATACGATCGCCATGCTCGCCTTCAGCGTCGTCGGCTTCTTGTCGCTCTACACGCTGCAGCGGCTGCAGAATGTGCTGCCGCTCGATCCGCAGGGCTTCGATCCCGTGCCGCCGGATCTCGCCTTCAACACGTCGATCAGCTTCATCACCAACACCAATTGGCAGAATTACTCCGGCGAGACCACGATGAGCCATCTCGTGCAGATGCTCGGGCTCACCGTTCACAACTTCCTGTCGGCGGCGACCGGCCTCGCAATGGCCTTCGCGCTGGTGCGCGGTTTCGCGCGCGCAGAATCGCCGACGGTCGGCAATTTCTGGGTCGATCTCACACGCGGCACGCTCTATGTGCTGCTGCCGCTGTCGATCGTCTTCGCGCTCGCGCTCGTGGCGCTCGGCGTTCCGCAGACGCTTTCCGGCTCTGTGGAAGCGACGACTCTCGAGGGCGCCAAGCAGGCGATCTCGATCGGTCCGATCGCGAGCCAGGAGGCGATCAAGGAGCTCGGCACCAATGGCGGCGGCTTTTTCAACGCCAATTCGGCGCATCCGTACGAAAGCCCCAACGCCATCTCCAACCTTCTCGAAATTTGGGCGCTGCTGGTCGTTCCCTTCGCGCTCGCTTTCGCCTTCGGCCGCGCCGTGCTCGATTTTCGTCAAGGCCGCGCGATCGCCATCACCATGCTCATCGTGCTCGCCGCGGGCGTTCTCATCGCCTATTGGGCCGAGGCCGTCGGCAATCCGCTGCTGACGTCGATCGGCGTCGATCCCTCGCCCGGCAATATGGAAGGCAAGGAGGTGCGCTTCGGCGTCGCCACCAGCGCGCTCTTCGCCGCAGCGACGACGGGCACCAGCACCGGCGCCGTCAATGCGATGCATGATTCCTTCATGCCGATCGGCGGCCTCGTGCCCTTGTTCAACATGCTGATGGGCTCGATCGCGCCGGGCGGCGTCGGCGCTGGCCTCTATGGCTTTCTCGTGCTCGCCGTCGTCGCCGTCTTCGTCGCCGGCCTCATGGTCGGACGCACGCCGGAATATCTCGGCAAGAAGATCGAGGCCCGTGAGATGAAGCTCGCCATGCTCGCCGTGCTGATCTATCCGCTCTGCGTGCTCGGCTTCTCCGCGGCCTCCGTGCTGCTTCCGGGCGCGCTCGCGAGCCTCAACAACGCCGGGCCGCACGGGCTGTCGGAGATCGTCTACGCCTTCGCCTCGACGACCGACAATAATGGCTCGGCCTTCGCCGGATTGTCCGGCAACACGCCTTGGTACAATACGACGCTCGGCGTTGCGATGGCGCTCGGCCGCTTCGCCTATGTCATTCCCGTGCTGGCGATGGCGGGCTCCTTCGCGGCGAAGAAAAAGGCGCCGGCGTCGCGCGGGACCTTCCCGACACATGGGCCGCTGTTCATCGGCCTGCTGCTCGGCGTCATCGTCGTGCTCTATCTGCTGCAATATTTCCCGGCGCTCGCGCTCGGTCCCGTCGTCGAGCATCTTCTGCTCGCCGCCGGCAAGACCTTCTGACCGGAGATCAACGCAAATGTCGTCCAAAGTCGCTGCTCCTGGCCTGCTCGATCGGGCCATTATCGGCCGCGCGGCGATCGACGCTCTCATCAAGCTCGATCCGCGCCAGCTGGCGCGCAATCCGGTGATTTTCGTCACCGAGGCCGTCTCGGCCGTCGTCACGCTCTTATTCGTGCGCGATCTTTTCGCGCATGACGGAACCGCGCTCTTCTCTGGGCAGATCGCGGCCTGGCTGTGGTTCACGGTCCTCTTCGCCAATTTCGCGGAAGCGGTGGCGGAGGGGCGCGGCAAGGCGCAGGCCGATACGCTGCGTCGCACGCGCACGGACACGAAAGCCAAGCGAACCAAAGGCGGATCGCGTGACTTCGACATCGTCTCCGCGCTGGAGCTGAAGATCGGCGATGTCGTGCTCGTCGAGGCCGGAGAGCTCATTCCCGGCGACGGCGAGGTCGTCGAGGGCGTCGCTTCCGTCAACGAGTCGGCGATCACCGGCGAGTCGGCGCCGGTCATTCGCGAGGCGGGCGGCGATCGTTCCGCCGTCACCGGCGGCACGACTGTGCTGTCCGATTGGGTGCGGGTGAAGATCACCGCCGCGCCCGGCTCCACCTTCATCGATCGCATGATCGCGCTGGTCGAAGGCGCCGAGCGGCAGAAGACGCCGAACGAGCTCGCTCTCTCCATCCTGCTGTCGGGCTTGACGATCATCTTTCTGATCGTCTGCACGACGCTGTGGCCGCTCGCCAATTATTCGGGAACCGTGCTGCCGCTCACCGTGCTCATCGCTCTGCTCGTCTGCCTCATACCGACGACGATCGGCGGGCTCTTGTCGGCGATCGGCATCGCCGGAATGGATCGACTCATCCGCTTCAACGTCATCGCGACGTCCGGCCGCGCCGTGGAGGCGGCGGGCGACGTGGACACGCTGCTGCTCGACAAGACCGGCACGATCACTTTCGGCAATCGCATGGCGGATGAGCTTCTCCCCGTCGGCGGCGTCGGCGAGCACGAGCTCGCGGAGGCCGTGCTGCTCGCCTCTCTCGCGGACGAGACGCCGGAGGGGCGCTCCATCGTGGCTCTGGCCAAAAGCCGCTATGGCCTCGCCGCTCCCGATATCGGCGCCGATGCGCGCGTCGTTCCCTTTTCGGCGCATACGCGCATCTCTGGCGTCGATCTGCCGGGCCGCGCATTGCGCAAGGGCGCCGTCGACGCCATTCTCGCGCAGACGCAATCCATAACGGGCCATGCCGACTTCGGCGGCGCGGGCGCCGAAATTCTCGAGCGCGCGGCCATCGCGACATTGCGCGCGCCAGAGGATTTCACCCGCGCGGTGGAGCGCATCTCGCGCGCCGGCGGCACGCCGCTCGCCGTCAGCGAGAACGGCCGTCTGCTCGGCGTCGTGCATTTGAAGGACATCATCAAGCCCGACATAAAGGCGCGCTTCGCCGAGCTGCGCGCCATGGGCATAAAGACGGTGATGGTGACGGGCGACAATCCGGTCACGGCGGCGGCCATCGCCTCGGAAGCGGGCGTCGACGACTTCATCGCGCAAGCGACGCCGGAGGACAAGCTCACCTACATCCGCAAGGAGCAGCAAGGCGGCCGCCTCATCGCAATGTGCGGCGACGGCACCAATGACGCGCCAGCGCTGGCGCAGGCGGATGTCGGCGTGGCCATGCAAACCGGCACGCAAGCGGCGCGCGAGGCGGGCAATATGGTCGATCTCGACAGCGATCCGACCAAGCTCATCGAGATCGTCGCCATCGGCAAGCAGCTGCTGATGACGCGCGGCTCGCTGACGACCTTCTCCATCGCCAATGACGTCGCCAAATATTTCGCCATCATTCCTGCGCTGTTCGTGGCGACCTATCCCGAGCTCGGCGCGCTCAATGTGATGAAGCTCGTCTCGCCGCAATCGGCCATTCTTTCCGCGGTGATCTTCAACGCGCTGATCATCATCGCGCTGATCCCGCTGGCGCTCAAAGGCGTCGCCTATCGGCCTGTCGGCGCTGACGCCTTGCTGCGGCGGAATCTGCTGATCTACGGCCTCGGCGGCGTCATCATTCCCTTCGTCGGCATCAAGCTGATCGACATGATCGTGTCGATCCTGCATCTCGCGTGAAGGAGCTTTTCATGCTCTCCCAAATTCGTCCTGCGATCGTGATGATCGTTCTCTTCACCCTTCTCACCGGCCTCGCCTATCCTCTGGCGATCACCGGACTGGCGCAGCTCGCCTTCCATGACGCTGCCAATGGCAGCCTCATAGAGCGCGAGGGCGTCATCGTCGGCTCGCGTCTGATCGGCCAGAACTTCGTGGCGGATCATTACTTCCACGGCCGCCCTTCGGCGACGAGCGCGCCCGACCCCAATGATGCGAGCAAGACGATCGACGCGCCTTACAATGCGGCGAATTCCGGCGGCTCCAATCTTGGCCCGACCTCGCAAAAGCTCGTCGATCGCGTGAACGCCGCGATCGAGGCGGAGTTCGCCGCCGGCCGCATCGACATGGTCGCGGCGGATGCGGTGACGACATCCGCTTCCGGTCTCGATCCGCACGTCTCGCCGCAATATGCGCTGGCGCAGGCGCCCGCCGTCGCCGCAGCGCGCAAGCTGCCCGTGAGCCGTGTGCGCGCGCTGGTGGAGAGCCAGATCGAGCAGCGCATGGCCGGATTCATCGGAGAGCCGCGCGTCAATGTGCTGGAGCTCAATCTGGCCTTGGACGAGCTGCGCTGACGCCCATTTCCGAGAGGCGTCGATAATCTCTATTGGAGGCGCGGCGGCTCGTCGCGCCTCCCGCATTTTTCACATTGGCTCCGCCACAATCGCCGCTTCATCATGTGCGTCGGATCGCGCGTCGCTGCGGTAGCGGTTTGCTCAGAGCGCATCCGCGCCGGCGCGAATCCGGGCGATCGGATTGCGGCGTCTCCGAGCGTCACCAAAAGACCTGCGCGCGCGCCAGAAACAGGCTCGGATGATCGCCGTTGAGAAAGGCGCGATCGGCGGGCGCGATCAGCGTCATGGCGTGCGTCCAATTGGCCTGCAGGCGCACGCCGCGAACCGGATACCAGTTCAGCGCCACCGTGAGATTCTCCTGCCGGCCGCCGAGCGTCGCCGTATTGGCGACGGCTTTTTGCGCAGCGGAGCCCGCGGCTGCCGCGAGATAGACGAAGCTCGCAGGGACGAGCCCCCCATTGTTCAGGTCGATCCCCTCATAGCGCGCCGCCACCTCGACGGCGCCATAGCCGCCCTTGCTCAGAGGGCTCTTGATCTTCACATCGGCGAACGTGCCGGGCGCGCTCCAATTCTTGTCATAGCCTTCATAAGATGCGGCGCGCGATTCCCCGGTCAGGAACAGAGATGCGGCGACATGATAGGCGCTGTAATGCAGCTGCGCGCCGCCGCCATTGGCGTAGAGGAGGGCGAGCGTTGCGTCGCGCTGATATTGGGCGCCGACATATTCCGCCTCGACGGAGACCGGACCATAGGCGGCGGCGGCCTCGAAGCCATAATTATAGGAATATTTCAGGCAGCTCGGCCGCTGCACGAAAGGGGCTACCAGCTGGCCGGCGGCGGTCGTCGCGACATTGAGCGTCGCGGCCGATGCGGCGCAGGAGAGGTCCTGCGCGGCCGGCACGCGGACCGTCGCCCCGCCCGCGCCGAGAATTCCAGTGAGCTCGCGCTCGAAGCCTGATGCGCCGGGCGTCAGATTTGTGGCGTCGGTGGCCGCGGTCGTTCCATTGGGACGATGATAGACGAAGGAGCCGCCGAGGTGGAGCAGCGCATCCTCTTCGTGGATCGGCGCATAGACGGCGCGCGCCGAAGCGTCCCAATATTGCGCATTTCCAACGGGCGGGGCGGTCGCCGTATCCTGCGGGCTGGTCGAGAAAATGCCGCCCTTGAGCGCCCAGCTCGCATCGCCGACGCCGACGGCGGCGCCAATGTGGCGGGCAGGACCGAGATTGGCCGTCAGGCTGCGCTCTAGAAAGGTGATGTGCTTGTCCGAATCCAGCGTTTCGCGGCCGAATGGCTCATGGAAATTGCCGATCTGGAAGGAAGCCGGCTGCGCGACGATCCACTCGGGCAAGACTCTCGCGCGATAGGCGATATAGGCGTCGCGAATGCCGGCGACGCCGCCGGCGGTGGTGGCGAAATCATATTGGAAGCGATAGATCCAATTGCCATAGGCGCGTCCCGTGACCTCGAGCTCGGCGCGGCGGAACCCAACATTGCTGCGCCTTATCGTATCCGCCGAGCTGGCGAAGCCGCCGTCCGTGTGGATGCGTCCGCCGAGCTTGAAATCGAAGCTCTTGTCCTCGCTCTCGACATAGAGGCCGTTCTTGAAGCTGACGAAAACGGCCGGCGGGACCGCAGCCGCCTGGGGAGTCTTTGCCGAATCGCCGCGCTCCTTTGTCGCGCGACCTGCTCTGGACTGGGCGTCGAGCCGGGCCTCCAGACGTTTCAGCTCCGCTTTCAAAGCTTTGATCTCACGCGCCGTATCGGCGAGGCTCGGGGAGGGGCCGCCCAATGCCGCAATGAGCATTGCGCCTGCGACGCCTTTTCGATCTGCACGACTCCCGCCTTTGCCGAACATTCGTATTTCCTCCAGCAGCCCGAACCGCTAGTTAATCATGACTTGCTCGTGCAAGCCTTGCGTCGGTCGGCGGAAGGAGCGATCGCCGCGTATCGTTTTTCGCCGGCCTTCGTCGCGGCGGCGAAATCCTCTCGATTACGCGATTTTGCGGAAAATCTTTCGGACGAAATGGTTGAGAATTCTTCGCGAGCGCTTGGTAAATGATCTTATAATCGAATTATATTCAATATGTTGGCTTGACTCTCCGGCGTATGGTTTCCGTTTCCTTGCGGATGCCGCTCGAGTTGCATTACCGCGGCTTAATGGCCGTTAGAGCGTCGCCGTCAATCTGATCCTCAACGACGAGGCCGAGCCCGATCAACCAGGGCCGTCTCGTCAGACCAGAGAGAGGATCAGACCCATGTTCTCCGCTTCGCTCGGCGCCTTCGTCGCTCCCCGCATCGCCAAGCGCGCCGCCATCATTGGCCTCGCCGGCTTCGCCGCCTTCGCCTCGGCGCCCGCCAAGGCCGATCTCTTCTCCGATCTGTTCGGCTCCTTCGACAATGGCTATTCGAGCCGGGGAGTCAGCTCGAACCGCCACGGCTATTCCCGCCGCGCCGATCTCGCTGGCGGCTACACGCCGCGCGCCGATCATTCGAGCTATGACCGCGGCGGCAATGTCCTCGACTATTACGAGCAGGTCCGCTCGGCGAATGTGACGCGGCGGACCGTCGCCATCGACGGCTACTGCGCCTCCGCCTGCACGATGAAGCTCGGCGCGCGCCATGCCTGTGTCTCGCCGGAGGCGACGTTGCGCTTCCATTCGGCGCGGACGAACGAGGGGGAGACGTCCTGGGGCGGCAACACGATCATGATGAGCGTCTATCCGCCGGCGATCCAAGCCTGGGTACGGCGTCATCAGGCACTGGACAGTCTGGCCTTCACCGACATGTCCGGCCGCGAGGCGATCGGCCTCGGCATACGCGCCTGCGCATAGGCAATGAGCGATTGTCGTTCGGAAGCGTCCGCGCGATCAGCGACGCCGGCGCTTCCGCCAATAGCCGAACGCCTCCTCGTGGATCTCGACATCCAGTTCGGCTATGCGGGCGTGTAGCCTTTGCTGCACATCCTCGACCGCCTTGTTGTAGACAATCGGCCCGATCTCTTCCACGAAGAATTGGAGCAGGCCTTCCGCTTCGAGATTGCCGATCTCATTGTCCATATTCTCTTTGAAGTAGCGTTGAAGCGACAAGACCGCTTCCTTCGCAGAATCCTTCGGTATATCGATCGGCATCGCGGTCCTTTCGTCGCAGGCGATTAGCCATCGATCAGCGCGCTGCAAGCCCTGCGAACTGGCCGAGGAGAACAACTTGCCCAGGAAAGGGCGCGGCGCGCCGTCAGCTCAGAAATTTTGCGCTCTTCGAACAAATAGCGGCGATCGATCTCAGTGTCTGCCGCTATGAAAATTTGACGTCGTGCTCGACGCTATTTCCAGCGATGACAATCGAAATCGCGCGCGCAAGCGAGCTTATGCGACTGTTGCGAGTTCCCGCGCGGGAGAGACGCTTTTATTCTCGAGGAACCAGCGATAGGAGCCGGCAATTCCATCGTCCAGCGAGATTTCAGGCTCCCATCCGAGCGCTCGAATGCGGCCCGAGTCCATCAGCTTGCGGGGCGTGCCATCCGGCTTCGACGTGTCGAACACGAGCTCGCCGGAAAATCCGACTGCTCTCTGCACGGTTTCCGCGAGCTCGCGGATCGTGATCTCCGAACCTGCGCCGCAATTGATGTGCTCATAGCCGTCGTAATTGTCGAGGCAGAAGACGACGCCGCGCGCGAGGTCGTCGACATGCAGGAATTCGCGAAGCGGCGTCCCGGTTCCCCATACGACGACCTCCGGCTTCCTCGACTCCTTCGCTTCATGGAATTTGCGAATGAGCGCGGGCAGCACATGGCTCGTCTGGAGATCGAAATTATCGTTCGGCCCATAGAGATTGCAGGGCATCACAGAGATGTAACGTCGGCCATATTGCTTGCGGTAGGCTTGACAGAGCTTGATGCCGGCGATTTTTGCGATCGCGTACCACTCATTGGTCGGCTCGAGAGGGCCGGTGAGCAGCGAGTCCTCGCGGATGGGCTGAGGCGCGAATTTCGGATAAATGCAGGAAGACCCGAGAAAGACGAGACGGTCGACATCCGCGGCGTGGGCCGAATGAATGATATTCGTCTCGATCGCCAGATTGTCGTAGATGAAATCGGCGGGATAAGTGTCGTTCGCATAGATGCCGCCGACTTTCGCCGCGGCGAAGATGATGGCGTCGGGCCGATTTTGTTTCAGCCAGACTTCGACGGCGATCTGATTGCGGAGGTCGACGACCGAGCGATCGGCTTTCAATACTTTGTCGCCTCGCGCCTCGAGATAACGTGTGACGGCCGAACCGACCATGCCTCTATGACCGGCGACCCAAATACGACGAGTGCTCATGGACATAATACCACTTCTCGAGACAATGCTTTGGCCCCGCATTGCGAGGCCTGAGCGGTAATTAGGACTTATTTTTTGCAATGCGCAACAAAATATTTAGATTTATGCCCTGCGCGGGCCTTCGATGGTAAACGCGGGTTGCTGAGGGGCTATCGCGGTTCGAAGAACTGGTTGGGCTGGCTGATATTTAGACCGATGCCGAAGACATCGGCGCTGCATTTCTCAGAACCTTCTCACGATGTCGGCTCTACCTGACGATCGCCGCAGAGCGGGCGTCGCCAGCGTCACGGAGCCGACGCCGACGACATCGTCGCCGAAACTGAAGAAGACTCCACCGCCGTTGCTGTAGACATTATTCGCCGCATTGCCGATCGTAACCGAGCGCGTCAGGGATCCCCGTGGAGACAAATCCACCGCCGCCATTTTGGCTGACGTGACGTTTTTGGCGAGCGTGTCGCGCCATTGTCGACATAGACAGGTCGGGCGCGGGAAGGCGGCTTTTGCATTCCGCGCGCCCTCCGGCGCAATTCCTTCTTGACGCTTGCGCTTTCGCCTGTCTCCTATGGCGTCATGGCTTCGTCACCGGCGCAATTCATCAGGCTGCGGACCGCTCTCGCCGCGCTGCTCGGCGCATGGCTGGCGCTCGTCTCGCTTCCCTTTATGGCGCCGAGCCACGGATGGACCGCGGCCTTCTCGTCATACGGCCTGTCGATCAACGGGGACGGCGCTCCGCTATGCGACGCTCGCGGCGACGATGGCGCGCCCGTGAAGCACGGCAGCCAGCATTCGCATTGCGCGCTCTGCGCTTGTCCTCGAGATTCGGCGTCCCTCGCATTTCTCGCCATGTTCTTTACGGCGCTCGCGCCGCGCTTGGACTCGGGGCGAGTTTCGTCGGTCGATCGTGAGCAAGCCCGCGCGCTCATTGGCCGTCCGAGCTATTCGTCCTCCCGCGCGCCCCCGTCGATCGGCTGATCGACCCTTTCACCCTGGTTTTTCACCTCCGGTCTCGACGTGCGCACAGCGCACGTCGCGATCGTCGCGGGCGCCGGCGAATGTCGGAAAAGAAAACTCGTTTCATTCGCGACCTGTTCGAGCGCAACAGACGCGCGCTGACGGCCTATCTGACGCGTCGCGTCGGCGCGGAAGACGCGTCCGATCTGCTTCAGGAGACGTTCGTGCGCGCGCTGCGGCACGAGCGCCTCGACGATGTCGCCGATCCGCCGGCCTTCCTCCAGCAGATCGCCGCCAATCTCACGCGCGACCTGGCCCGGCGTCGGCGGACGGAGCACAAATATCTCGCCTTCGATCAGTTCCTCGGCGAGCGGCCGAGCAGCGAGGCGCGGCAGGACGAGATCGTCGACTATGAGCGCCGGGCGCGCCGCCTCCGCGAGGCGATCGAGGCGCTGCCGCCCCGATGTCGCGAGGTCTTCGAGCTCTGCGCCTTCGAGGACCTCTCCTTTCGCGAGATCGCCCTGCGCCTCGGCGTCACCGAGCGCATGGTGCGCCAGCATATGAGCATCGCCATGCAGCGCTGCTGGGCTGCGCTGGGATGAAAGATTTTTCGCCGCGCGACCTTCCCTTTTCCCCTATTGGCGCGTCGTATTCGGCGGACGCGGAGGGCGATCCGCATGCAGGGAGCGACGGTGCGATGCGAATGGGGGAGGGCGACGCCGCCCATGCGGCGGCGATCGACTGGTGGATCAGGGAGAAGGCGGGCGACCTCGACCAGGATCGCGCGGCCTTCGACGCCTGGCTCGCAGCCGATCCGGCCCATCGCCGCGCCTATGCCGATGTCGCCGGAATGTTCGAGGAGGCGCGCGCGCTGCGCCCGGCGCGCCGGTCTCGCTCTCGGGGCGCGGCGTCGCGACGAGTGGCGACGGCGGGATTATCGGCCGCCGCTTGCTTGGCCTTTCTCTTCTTCCTCGGCGATCTCGCCCAGGTCTGGCGGTCGGACTTTGCGACGGGCGTCGGGGAGCGCCGAACAGCGACCCTCGCCGATGGCTCGCGTGTAGAGCTCGATGGCGGCTCGGCGATAGAGGTCCGTTTTGAAGCCGGGCGCCGGCGCGTGCGCCTGCTGTCCGGGGAGGCATGGTTCGAGGTCGCGCCCGATCCCGCGCGTCCCTTTGTCGTCGAGGCGGCGGGCGGCGAGGTGACGGCGCTCGGCACCGCCTTCGACGTCGCGCTCACCGAGGAAGGCGGCGCGCGCGTGGCGGTCGGCGAGCATTCGGTCGCTGTCGCCAGCGGCGGCGCGCGCGTTATCGTCGAGGAGCGGCAGCAGACATTCTACGAGGCGAACGCCGCCGCGCGGCCTCCGGCGAGCGCCGCCGCGGAAACGATCGCCGCCTGGCGACACGGCGCGCTGATCGTGGAAGACAGGCCGCTCGGCGAGGCTCTGGCGACGCTCGGCCGTCATCGCCATGGCTATGTCTTCTGCCTGCGCGCGTCGACCTGCGCGCGGCGTGTGAGCGGCGTCTTCTCGACCGCGGAGCCGCTCACCTCTCTGCGCGAGATCGAATATTTCCTCGGGCTGCATTCGATCCATCTGACCGATTATCTCATTCTGCTCACGGAATGACGGGCGGCGCCGGCCACATCTTCCCACGCAATTTTTTTCGCATTGGACATTCCGAATTCGACGCGAGGGCGTCGAGTTGGTCACGGACGCCGTCTCGCGTCCGAGAATCCAATTCGACGGAAAGCGGCGATGGCGAAAAGAGGTCTGCGTTACGAGGGTGCGGCTATGGGCTCGACGGTTGCGGCGATGGCGTTCGGCGCCTTTGCGATGGGAGGAACGCCGGCCGAGGCGTCCCTCTCGCCGCAAGAGCGCAGCGGCGTCGTCATGGTCTATGACATACCGGCCGGATCGGTGGCGACGGCGCTCAACGCCTTCGCCGTGAAGAATAGACTCCATCTTCTCTATGAAGCGCATGTGACGCGCAGCTTGCGGACGACCGGACTTTCCGGCGCCTTCTCTGTGCGCGATGGATTGGATCGTCTTCTCGATGGCACCGGGCTGACCTATCGCTTCGGCGGTCCAGACGCGAAAGCCGTGTCGATCATATTGGCGCAGAACGACACGGGCGTGCGCAGCGACGCGGGCGGCGTGGAGGCGCTGCCGCGGATCGATATCGGCGCTGAAAAGCGCGACGATAAGAAAGCCTATAGCGCCGATCGCGGCGCCATAACGGAAGGCACGGGCTCCTATACGACGCCGCTCGTGACCGTCGCCGGCAAGGTTCCGCTGCCGCGCAAGGAGGTGCCGCAGTCTGTCTCGGTGATGACGCGCGCGCAGATCAACGACATGCAGCTCAACACGGTTCAGGACGCAATGTTCTGGATACCGGGCGTCTCCGCCATCTCCAATGATGTGACGCAAGGACAGCCGGCGTCGCGCGGCTATGCGCTCGACGTCGCCTATGACGGCGTTCCGACCTATAGCGGCCTGGTCGGCTATCAGCAGCTCGATCTCGCCGTCTACGACCGCCTCGAAGTCCTCAAAGGTCCCGCGGGCTTGCTCTCCGGCTCGGGAAACCCCGGCGGAATCGTCAATGTCGTCCGCAAGCGGCCACAGGATGAATTCAAGCTGCGAACGGAATTCAACGCCGGCTCGTGGGACAATTATCGCGGCATGATCGACGTCACCGGGCCGATCAACGAAGAGCGGACATTGCGCTATCGCGCGCTCGTGCTGCATCAGGACAAGCACTTCTTCTTCACGCCGTCGCAGCCCGAGAACAAATGGCTCGGCTATGGCTCTCTCGAATACGACATCACGCCGAACACGCTGGTGAATGTCGCCTATACACGCCAACGGACCAGCGACCCCGCCTATAGCGGGCAGTCTGTTGCGGCGATTTCCTATTTCGGCAACACGAGCCCTTATTTCTTGAACGTGCCACGCTCATGGAATCCCTATCCCGATTGGACCCAATACAAATGGGACACCGAAGACAAGAACGTCCGCCTCGAGCATCGGTTCGGCGACGACTGGGTCGCCAAGGTCAACGTCAATCGTCGCGATATCGCATTCGAATTCAACGACGCTTTTCCCTACGCCGGCGTCAATCCGTCCAACTGGTCATCGCAATATGCTCGCCGCCATTACATCTATTATTATCATCGAACCGGTCTCGACTCCTATCTCTCCGGCACGCTGCCCCTGCTGCCGATCAAGAACACATTGACGCTGGGCTATAATTACGATCGCTTCACCTATGAGTACAAAGGCGCGCCGATCACGACCGTGAATAATGTCCCGGTGTTCTGGCCGAACTATGTCGGTCCGAATACCAATCCCTACACGGTCGGCGGCCAGAACCAGACGCTGCAACACGGCGCCTACAGCCAGCTTCGCCTCACGCCGATCGATCCTTTGACTTTCGTGCTCGGCGGCAGGCTCACCAATTATTTCGCGAAAAATCGCGTGGCCTTTCCGAGCATGCCTGCGAATTGGTCCTATGGCGCGAAATCCAATCATCGCTTCACACCCTATGCCGCTGGTATCTTCCGCCTGACCGACGAGATCAATCTCTACGGCAGCTATACCGATATATTCCTTCCCCAGACTCAGCAGAGAGCCGACGGCACGACGCTAGATCCGCGCGTGGGCGGACAATGGGAGGCCGGCGTCAAAGGCGAGTTCCTCGACAAGAAGCTGAATGCGTCCGCGGCCTGGTTCGAGATTCGCGATAGAAACCGCTCTTTCGCGGATTCGGGCAATCCAGGCTATTATCTCCAGGCGGGACTGGCGGAGTCGACCGGCGTCGAGGTCGAGTTCTCGGGCAAGCCCTTCGCCGACTATGAGGTTCCTCTCGTCGCGCGCTCGCTGCCCGGGCTCGATATCGTCGGCGGCTACACCTACATGAAGACAGCTTTTCTCGTCGATAAGAACAATCCGGGCCGTTCGATCAATTCGTGGTATCCGACCCATTTGTTCAAGATCTGGGGCAAATACGACTTCGACGGTTTTCTGCAAGGCCTGACCGTCGGCGCCGGCGTCGTCGCGCAGAGCGGCCTCTCCGGCTCGGTGAACTCGCTGAACGAAGCGCGCCATGCGTCGGCCTATGCCGTTCTCAATGCGATGGCGTCCTATAAGATCAACGAAAATCTGAGCTTGCAGGTGAATATCAACAATATCACCGACCAGAAATATTACACGCGCGTCGGCGGCGCCAACACCTACAACACGCCGGGCGATCCGCGGAACTTCATGGTGACGTTGCGCGGCGAATTGTGATCGCTTGCGATCACGGTAAGAAGCGCCGCCGCGCCGATGAGGCGCGGCGTTCGCATTCGGATCTGCGATCCGCGGCGCCGATTTGTCCTACGAACGCTGCGCTACCGCAGCGCGGGGGCGGCGCTGTCGCCTGCAACAGATGCGCGGCGATCGCCGAGAGGAAATCGCAGGCCGCCTTTGCTCCCTCGGCGGCGATGTGGCTCGAATTGGCGTTCGGCGCGCCTTCGCCTTCTGGTGAAAGGAAAGGCTGGGCTTTTCCAACTCCTCCTCTATGAGATTTCGCTCGATCGGCGCGAACTCTCGATTTTCGAGCGGACGATTTGCGGCGTTTCAGGCCGGGGCGGGAGGATTCTGAGCTAAGCCGCAGCCGGTTCGCAACCTTCTGAAAATGCCCAAAGTCTCTTTGCACTCTTTTCGCTGTGTAACACCCATGTGTGGCGCCCCGCAAGCACAGGGCGCCCCGCTTTTCGCCGGACGAGAAAGGAGGGGCGGAGGTCGTCCCACGACCTCTCGAGGCGCCAACATGATCACGGTCCATTCGGGCGCGAGACGGCCGCCGTCGCCTCCGCTCCGGTGAGGCATCGCCTCTCCTGCAATCGGTCGGCGATCACGAGCACGGCATCCCGCCGCTCGCGAATGAGATCGAGCGCGCGGTCATAGACGCGGGCGAGGTCCTGCTCCACGGCGGCGCGGAGAGCGCCGTCGCTCGCCAGCAGCGTCTCGATCGGCTCGCCGCGGTGGAGGAGGCTGTCGCCGAGCCCTTGCCGCGCCCGCGCCTCGGTGAGCAGCCGCGTCGCCTGGGCGAGATCGCCGACGGCGCCGGTAGACGCCTCGCCGAGCAATTCCTGCTCGGCGGCGCGCCCGGCCAGCACGGCGAGAGCGACATTGTCTATGTCCCGCCGCCTCGGCGCGGTTGTCGGCGCATGCGCGATCGTGCGGCCGCCGGATTCGCCGCGCCCGATCAGCGACGCCTGCGCGATCTCATGGCCGACGGCCAAATGGGCGACGACATGCCCTGCCTCGTGGACGGCGGCGATGCGCATATCCTCCGGTGACCGGTCGTCCTCGGGCGCGACGACGGCGAGGAGATCGTCGATCTCGAGCACACGTCCGGCGACGCGAGCGCGGCTCGTCGCCACCTTGGCCCAGCCGGCGGCGTCGGCGGGAGTGGAGCCCGGCGCGAGGCGAGCGACGGCCTCGAGATCGGCGTCGGCCAGCGCCGCGCCGAGATGATAGCGCAGCACGCGCCCGAGCGCGGCGGCGTCCGGCGGCGCCAGAGTGATGATGCGGTCGAAGCGTCCGGGCCGGATGAGCGCCGGATCGAGAGATTGGGGGTGATTGGTCGCCCCGATGACGATAATCCCCTCGCGCGGCGTCGCCGCGCCGTCGAGGAGCGTCAGCAAGAAATTGACGATCGGCTGCCACCAGTCGCGCCCGCGCGACGACAGATTGCGGCGATCGGGAATTCCGTCCAACTCATCGATGAACAGCAGGGTCGGACGCTGCGCGCGGGCGGCGTCAAAGGCCGCCTGAGCAGCCTGAATGACGTCGCCGAGATTGCCGTCGCGCATGGTGAACCATGCGCCACAGGAAGTCGACACGATCGGCATATCGAGGGTTCTGGCAATGGCCCGCGCGAGCAGCGTCTTGCCGGTTCCGGGCGGTCCGCTGAGCACGACGGAAGCGGCGATGCTGCGCCACGGCAGGCTTTTCGCGCGCCAGGCCGCGACATCCGCGACGAGGCCGAGCGCCCAGTCGCGCGCCGGTCCCTCATAGCCGGGGAGCTCCGCCAGGCTAGGCGTATCGTCCACCGCGCCGGCGCGCGCCTTCGCCGCAGCGAAGGAGGCGAGGTTTTCCAGAAATTGTGCGGCGCCGACATCCGGCCGGAAGGCGGCGACGATTTCCGAAAAGCTCAGCGTGTCGGCGACGCCGAGCGGAATGCGTCCGCGCAGACGCCGGCCGCGCAGGCTGCGAAAGACCCGCCGCAACACGGCGCCATCCGGCGGCGCGACGGCGAGACGCGTATCGGCGACGGTCAGAAGCGTGGCGGGCAGATATCGCTCCGGCTCCTGCGAGACGCCGATCGCGCAGTGTCCTTCGGACAGCGCCTCGGCGATGTCGGCGCCGGCCGAGTGCGGCCGCTTCGCATGTTTGGAGCCGCCGCCATCGGTGAAAATCTCCGCATCCGTGACGAGCCGCCTTGCCGCGCCTGCGAGGGGCGCGATCCAATCGGCGCCCGGCGCTTTTATAATGAGCGTGAATGTGTCGCCGCGTCGGATGCGCTTTCGCAGCCGCGGTGTCAATGCCGCGTCGAGGCAGGCCGTGGCCAGCACATCCGCGGTCGACGGCCGACCGTCCAGCAGATTTTCGAAGCGATCGTTTTCCGCATCATAGGAGTCGCCGTCGTCGGTCTGCGCCGATCGGAGCGTGGCGGCGAGCTTGTTCCTGCTCATGGCATATTCCTTCGATCGCGCCCTTTGCAGGCGCGCTGATTTCGCGAGGGAGTGGGAGCGCGGGCGCCGATAGCGACGGACGCCCGCGCGCTGCGTCAGAACAGGGGGAGGCGGCTCGGGGATTCTTCACCCACGTCGCGCCAGAAACGCGTGAGCGACGATCGGTTGCCGACGATGAATTTCCCCGCCGCGTCGAGAGAGGTAACGCGCAGGTCGCAGAGCAGCACCATCGCGCCGGGACGATCAGGCGACGGCTTCAGCAGGCCGGAGCGCAGCAGCTTCGCCCGAGTCGTAACGTCGGAGCGTCGCGCCGACGGCTGCGTCCTGTCGCGGATTTCCGAGCCCGCGAGCAGAATCCACTCGTCATCGACGAGGGCGGCCGCCGCACGCAAGGCGCCCTTCTCGAAGACGGCGATGCGTTCGGCGCCCTCGGGCGCCTCATAGGGCGCCATCGGATCGTCGTCTTCCTCGTGACGCGTGACGTCGTGATCCTCGAACCAATCCTCGCCGAGTGCGCCGACCAGCAGGCGCATTTGCTCATAGAGGAGGCGGGATTTCGTCAGCACGGAGCGCGTCGGCGACTCGGCGTCGGCGCCGGAGCCGAGGCGACAGCGTCCGAGCTTCAACAGGCGCTCATGCGCAAAATATTGAAGAGCGAGCGCGCGCGACTTGTCGATTCCTGCGCCATAGACGATCAGCGCTCGATCGAACCAGTTCAGATGGGGGTCGTGCCGATGCGTGCGCATGCGTCCTTCAACGTCACAGGTTTCGCCGGGTCGCAAAATGGGCGTCGTCGCATGCGAGCCGATCAGCATATAGAACGCCGCCGTCCGCAGCGGCAGCCTGCGGCAGAGCGTCGACAGGTCGGATCGATCGCACATAACGGCCGTGGGGCCGTCATTTCCGAGGCCGACGATTTTGAACTTGAAGACTTCCGGAGCCGGCTCAACCGGACGGAGGCGCGTCATAGTTTTGATATTCAAAACAAAAACTCCCCTAGCTCGCCGAGGCGGCGCCAAGCGCCAGCGACAATCGGCGTCGATGTTCAGGTTCAAAGGGCAGGCGCAGGCGATCAGCCGGCGCGATGCTTTCGGGCCTGGAACGGGCTAGGGGACGCGCGCAAGCTCGCGGCGCGTGGGGATTCCGCCGGGGACGGCGGCATGATAGTGACGATGATAGCCATGTTTGATCCTCTCATGATCAATGTGGTCAGGCCGTCGTTTGGGAGTTGGCGCTCCCTGCGACGGCCGCTCGCTCGATCACACGAGCGAACGATGTGAAGCATTTCGAGCCCGCGTGTTTTGGTCAAGGCGGTTCGATCGATCATAGTAAACGACCGATTCAGACATTCTGTTCGTCGTTCTCCGCAGTCGCCACACGGACGAAACTCTCTCGATTACGCGATTTTGCGGAAAATCTTTCGGACAAGATGGTTGAGAATTTTCTCTGACCGCTCACCTCGACGGTCCATTAGCTCGCACGGCGTGCCATCCGGCTTCGATGTACCGAACACGAGCCCGCCCGGAATTTGCCAATACGATCGGGGTTCGAAGGTCTTGCCGGTCGGCTGCTTAGGGTCGACCTGCGATGGTTGACCCGAGATCCTCTCCCTTCGTCCGTTCTCGCTCGATCGAAGCAGGTCTGATTTCAGCGCGGTTCCTGCTAGCCCGGATTTCTCAGTGCGCTCCGAAGGCGTGCATCACCAGTGGAGGCAGGTTCCACCCAGAGAGTTGTCGATTGATCTGGTAGCTGACGAGCTGTCGATCTGCGCACGCACGACGCCGGTGGCCGACATCAAATCGGAACGCTGGCCGGCTTCGGATCGGAACAGGTGGCCGGCTTCATATTGGAATGCATGGCCGGCTTCGTCGGAATACTAATACTTGAATACTTGAATACTTGAGGGTTCAAATAGGTTCCGCGTCACGAGTCATGCAGCTGCTCGACCGCGGAACCTATTTGAAGCCGGATTGAACGAAGCCGCGGTGGCGTTAGCCACGATCTATGGGCGCTCGATGCGGCAGGCGGGATCTCGACGGAGCCAATGGAGATGGGAACAGCCGCGACGATCGAGCAGCGGACGGCCGAAAGGGCGCCGACGCTCGATGGCGCCGCAGCTTCGCCCGGATCTGCGATCGGCGCTGCGCTCGCGATCTATGGATGGCGGCGGCGAAAAGCGAGCCGGGTCGATCGCTCCCGTTCGGCGCGGGAGTGTGTCCGTCGAAGTCGGCGAGCAAGAACGGGCGGCGATCCATTGGCTTCATGAGGTGTCGCATTTAGGCGGCGAGTGGCGTGGCGTCGAAGGACGCGGCCATGGGCCGAGATCGACCATGCGGCCGCCGCAACAGGGGCAGATGTCGATCCTCTCGCCGGTGAGCATGGCGTAGCGCTCGCGATAATCGGCAGGTTCGACGCTCGGCGGCGGATCGGCAATATCGAGAGCGACGCGGATATGCGCGAGTTTCTGGGCGCGACGGGCGTTGGCGAGAAAGCCGAAATGACGAATGCGCCGAAAGCCCTTGGGCAAGACGTGCATGAGGAAGCGACGCATGAACTCGTCGGCGTCGAGAGTCATCGCCTTGGATTTGTCGTTGGCGCGATAATCTTTCCACCGAAAGCGCACGACGCCGTCGTCGCAGGCCAGCAGCCGGCCATTGGCGATGGCGACACGATGCGTGTAGCGGCCGAGATAGTCGAGGACCTGTCGCGCGCCGCCGAACGGGCGCTTGGCATAGACGACCCATTCGATGTCGCGCAACGGAGCGAGATATCGCGCGAACGCAGTCGGCTCGTGCAGTGCCGCGAGGTCGCCGAAGAACTTCAAATCGCCGGCGTCGAATGCTGCTGTCAGGCGCTCGAGAAACAAGCGACGATAAAGCCGCGATAGAACATGCACGGGCAGGAAGAAGCCGGGTCGGCAAGCGATCCAGCGCCCATCCGGCCCGAGGCCGCCGCCCGGCACGATGCAATGGACATGTGGATGATGTGTGAGCGTCTGCCCCCAGGTGTGCAGGACGGCGATCATGCCGGTCTCCGCGCCGAGGTGTCTCGGGTCGGCGCCGATGACGTGGATCGTCTCCGCGGCCGCCTTGAACAGGATATCGTAGACGAGCGCCTTGTTCTGGAGAGCGATCACAGCGATCGGCGCAGGCACGGTGAAAACGACGTGGAAATATGGAACCGGCAGGAGCTCGGCGCGACGATCGGCGAGCCACTGCGCGCGCGCCAGCCCTTGGCACTTGGGACAATGTCTATTGCGGCAGCTATTATAAGAGACGCGAATGTCTCCGCAGTCCTCGCATCGCTCGGCATGTCCGCCGAGCGCCGCCGTCCGGCACGTTTCGATAGCGGCCATCGCACGGCGCTGGTCGATAGACAGCCGATCACCCTGCGCGGCGCGGAACGCGGCGCCATGAAGGCGGAAAATATCCGCCACCTCGATCCTCGGGCGCATGCGCGCCGCTCATTCGAGCGGGACGACCCGGCATGAAAGTCGATCGAAGGGGCTCGGCGTTCCGGCGATCAGATTCGTCGCGACTTGCGCATAGCGGCTGGTCGAAGAAAGGTCGGAATGACCGAGCAGCGCCTGAATGACGCGGATGTCGACGCCGGCCTCGAGGAGATGGGTGACGAAACTATGCCGCAGCGTGTGGGCGGTGACGGGCTTGCTGATCCCGGCTTGTTTCCGCGCCCTGCGGCAGGCGTCTTGCAAGGCGCCGGTGCTGACATGAGAGCCTGGCTCCTGACCCGGAAAAAGCCAAAGGCTCGGCCGAGCCTGCCGCCAATAGGCCCGCAAAATGTCGAGGAGACGCAACGACAACATGGCGTATCGTTCTTTGCCGCCTTTGCCCATCTCCACATGGATCAACATCCGCGTGCTGTCGATCGCGTCGACCTTCAGACACGTCACTTCCCTGACCCGCAAACCCGCGGCGTATGCGGTGGTCAGCGCGACCCGGTTACGAAACCCCTCGACCGCTTCCAGAAAGCGCACGACTTCTTCCGCATTCAAGACAGCGGGCAGCTTCTCGGGTTCACGGCCGAAGACGATCCGCTCGATCGCTTCTTTCTGTCCAAGGGTGACGCCATAGAAGAACCGTAGTGCGCATGTGACCTGGTTGATGTGCCCCCAGGAATGCTTCGTTGCGACGAGGTGCAATTGGTAGGCGCGTACCTCCTCAGCGCCAAGGCGATCTGGGGAAGAATTGAAATGGCGGCTGAACCGCGCGACCGCATAGATGTATGATTGCTGTGTCGCCTGCGAGAGATTACGGACCGTCATGTCCTCGATCATGCGCTGGCGCAGAGGGCTGATTGTGGCCATCTGGGGCTCCTGTCCTGAGAGGGGTTTGATCTGGCGATCACATCCTCTCAGACAGGAGGCTTCACTTCAGCAGCCTCGCCGCTCCTCCCGCGTAGCGGGTTCGTTCAATCCGCACGTAGACCTCGACGCGCCGGTCCTCCTGACGATTCCGCGCCAGATTCCGGCTGTCGGCCGTGGCGATTGGAGCCGCTGTTGCGGCGACGTGTTCGCAGTGTTGCAGCAGGCTCGGCTGATTACCTTTGACTTGCACGATGAGATCATTGCCGGTCGCTTTGGCGATCTCGAAGGTTTTTTTGGAAGTGCATGGCGTCGAGCGTGAAGACGCGCTCTTTCAAGCCCGTGGCGGCGACCAGCGCCTGCGCGGCGGTTATCTCGTTCGATTTCTCGTCGATGACGACATTGCGCGAGAATGATCTGATGGTTGACGCCGAAGGCGCTGAGCACATGCGCCGCTTTGCGATCGGCGAAAGCGTCGAAGCTCTGCCGGAGGGTCTTTCCGTCGATGGCGATGAAGCGGGACGGGGCGTCCGCGCAGGAGCTGTCGAGGCTTTCCGCATGACGACGGAACGATTTCTCGAGCTCGTTCGGATCGAGCTGCCGCAGGATGCCGCGCACAGAGGTGTAGGCCGGCACCCGATGCAGCGCCGTGTCCGGAAACGCCGAGTTGAGCAAGGAAAGCCTGGCGCGGATCAGAGCGTGAATTTGCCGATACGACCGAGCGCCGCTCAGCATGGCGAGGATCGAGAACAGGATGACGCCGACTTGGTTGTAAATCTTCCTTCGGCGCGTCGCCGATCGGGGATGGCGGCAAGGCAGGATGCAAGATCGATCGTCGTCACGGGGCAACCTCCGATTCGGGTTACTCCCCATAGATTTAGACACTTACTTGACTGAAAAGTGAAAAATCGTGCACTGATCAGCCTGAAGCACAGAGCGTTGAACAGCCCTGGGGGCGGGGCAGGTGCGCAGGACTGCGACTTCAGGCATGTGCTCTGGTCCTTTGAACGCAACCTTTGCTGAGGACGAAGCTAAATGGCCCAGCTACTCAGCCGCAATCTCGGCTCCCTTGATTAATTTTCTCATAAGCAGTGACATAGATTGCGATTAAAAACTTCTTGTAGATATCCACGGTCCTAAAATATATGTGGTTTAGAACAAGCTCCGAGGCAAACATTCGGAGTTCATGTCATGTCAAATACTTTACATTCTATCGTGTTGTCGGCCGTGCTCGCTGGCTTCGCTTCCCACGCGATTGCAGTACCACTGGGGTTTTCGCGTCATCTCGGTGGTAGCTACTCCGATATTCGACTGGGTGAAGGAGGTCCGGTCCTGGCGCCGTTCGAACACGTCCGCTTCTGCATGAGGAATCCAGACGAATGCACGATCGATGCGGGCGGCACCGGCGAGATCGAATTGACCGCCGCCACAGCGTCGGCGCTTGCAGGAGTGAATGCCGAGGTTAACGCTTCGATCGAAGCTCAGCGCAAGACCGTGGCCTATTCGGCCTCCGGCGGTTGGCGCATCGCGCCTACGAATGGCGATTGCAATGATTACGCGGTGACGAAGCGGCATATGCTGGTTGAAATGGGATTTTCACCTCAGGCCTTGCTTCTCGCTGTTGTCAGGACAGCAAGCGGACAAGGACATCTCGTTCTGCTGGTCCGTACCAGTCAGGGCGATCTCGTCCTCGACAATCTGCGTGCCACCATTCGTCCGTGGTTCGACACTGAATATGAATGGGTGTCACGTCAGTCGAATGACAATCCGCGGCGTTGGGTTCAGGCTATTCGCAGCACTGGGCATAGGCCTGCGGTAAAGCCCTTGCCGTTCTTCGCTTCCGGTCAGTCGCCTTTCGAGTTCCGAATTGGCTAAACGATCATTTCGAAATTCTATCTGCGACTGCCTGCCCGATCTTGGCTTTGAAGCGGAAACGCGTAGCATCGTTGCCCGCGCCCTCTATGGCGAACATTGAGATGCCGCTGGGCCAAGTCGCAGGGGCTATTATGCTACGATTCAAGGCCATGTCTATGGTGATGCACTTGGAGTTCGCCCATGTCGTCCAGCCGGTGAAGGCTGTTGAGAAAGCGCCGATCATCTCGGGTCAGGAACTGGATGAACCAGTGTCCGCGGGGAACGCCATTCTGATCTGGCGATAAGCCACGAACGAGGGCGCCACATCAATGGGCAATGCCTGCCGAGCAATTTCGTCGCGTCTGGATGGATTCGATTTGCGTAATCATGGTCGTTGGATTATTTTAGTTTAAACAAATGGTTGAGTGCAACGGAGTGTGGCGCTCCGTCGGTTGCAGGTGGTCATTGGAGAAAGCGGCTCACGAAAGGGCGGAATATTGGGATTTGGGGGATCAGGATGCCGGCGCGAAAGCGGCCGACTGGACTAGCAATTACTCAGGCCTTCCACATGCCGCGACTGAGATTTTGTGCTTATGAGAGGGCGGGGTGTAGTTATTGAATGACCTGAGTTGATCTCGAAGATGGTTGGAATTGCAACAGCGGAGTCATATGCGTGCATGGTTCGTTCACTGGTCAGGCCGAGTTCTGCGATCGAGAGGTACGACTCGCAAGCGGGCAGCGCTGGTATCTCGCACATACACTACCGCATCAGGAAGAGAGAGCTCAGGCTGCCCTGGAGCATCAGGGGTTTCGCAATTTTTTACCACGTCGACTCAAGACCGTGCGCCATGCGAGGCGCCTCCGGACCGTGAATGCGCCGATCTTTCCGCGATACATTTTCGTGGAGCTTGACCTGGATCGAGATCGGTGGCGAAGCGTCAACGGCACACGCGGCATCTCAAGTCTGGTAATGGCCCTTGAGCGGCCGCTGCCTGCTCCTGTTGGTGTCGTCGAAACGTTGATCATGTCGAGCGATGGGGCTGGACAGTTACGATTCGTTGAGAATTTCGAAGTGGGGCAGCGGGTGCGGTTGGTTGCCGGACCTTTTGCACAATCGCTCGGAATTCTCGACCGGCTGTCGTCAACGGAGCGCGTAGCAGTATTGCTGAACATCATGAGCGGGGCTATACGAGTCAGCGTTGCACGAGATTGGGTCGAGCCAGCTTCGTAAAAAAGCTCTCGGGTGTTCCAGTGCATCCATAGAGCGGCTTTTGATGAACCGAAATGCAGCATTTCAGTTCATGACGGCAAACATTCCTGCTCCGATCGGGGTAAGCGGCGCAGGCAGGCCAATAGAACGGGGGCTTATCACTGAGCCACCCGAAGGGCGGTAGCATGAATATGTGCTTATATAAGTGGGATCCTGATTTTCTTGCTTAAGCGCCGCAAATTTGTGACGGAATGAAACTAATGTTTTTAAGGTTGATGGATGTTAAGTATCAGCATTTTATCAAAGATAAACATCCTCGTCCTTGACTGGCGGCAGAAGGCTCGCGCTCCTGTGAACAAACCTAAGACGAACACGGATCAGCGCAGGCAAAAAATTTTAGTACACGCTATAAATTTTGCTCCCGAACTCATCGGGTGCGCGAAGTACACGACAGAGTTGTGCCAATTTCTGGCGGCGCAGGGGCACAATGTGGAGGTTGTCACAGCCCCGCCGCATTATCCGGGGTGGGTGGTGCGGTCTCCCTATCGTTCTTGGGTCTACAAACGTGAGGCTTTCGGCCCGATCCAAATAACGCGATGTCCAATGGTGATGAAAGCGGGAGCGCACGGATTTTGGCGACTACTTGCGCCACTCAGTTTTGCTGTCGCAGCGGCCCCGATCGTCACATGGCGAGTTTTTCGATTTCGGCCCGATGTGATCTTGTGTGTCGAACCAACTTTATTTTCTGTACCGATTGCTCTGATCGCTGCAAAGCTTGTGAGAGCGCGCAGCGTCTTGCATGTACAGGACCTCGAAGTCGATGCAGCATTCGAAGTCGGACATCTCAGCGGCGCAGGCATTCGAAAGATAGCCAACCATCTTGAACGGCGATTGTTGGATTCCTTCGATCAAATTGTCACTATCTCTGAGAAGATGCGTGAAGCTTTATTGATCAAGGGCCTTCGATCCGCAAACGTAATCGTAATCAGAAATTGGGTTAATCTAGACATGATTTGTCCCCTTCCAAGGGATTTAAACGCCTTCAGGAGGTTTTTCGGCTTTTCAGACCAAGATTTTATTGTCCTATATGCAGGACATGTTGGCGTCAAGCAAGGGTTAGACGTTGTTCTGAAGGCCGCCCGTCGTCTTGCTGTACGTCAAGCAATTCACTTTATTATTGTCGGCGACGGACCAATGCTTGGAGAGCTAAAGCAGGAATTTGCTGATATCGAAAATGTTGCTTATTTGCCGCTCCAGCCAAATGATCAATTGAGCGAACTATTGGCAATGGCAGATCTACATGTGCTCCCGCAACTCCCAGGGGCGGCGGATCTTGTGTTACCTTCAAAGCTCGGTGGAATGCTCGCGAGTGCCCGGTTGATCGCGGCGACCGCGGCGCCCGGCACGGAAATCTTCAATATTCTACAAGGTGTCGCCATATTGTCTGCACCTGGCGACGATGAGGGCCTAGCGCAGTCGATTTTGTCGGCTCATTCACGCGACTTTTCCGCAAATATTGCTCGAGGGCTCGCCGTGGCGGAGACACTGAGCTCAGCGCGGCTCCTTCCCAATTTTGAGAGGCTGCTGGTCGGGCAAACGAACGCCTCCCAAAACAAAGGGGAACGCTTTGCAAAACTGGCGAACCCGTGATTCTCTGAGTGTCGGTCCGAAGACAAGTTGAATCGGATGAATCGCTTGTGATTCAATGGAGGCGGCCTGATTCTCGCGGAGACCGCCGATGTGGACGAATGAAAATCGCGCGCGCTACGATCGTAGCAAATTGCGCTACCCGAGCGACGTGACGGACGCGGAATGGGCGCTCATCGGACCGCTGATCCCACCGGCGAAACGGGGCGGCGGAAAGCGCACGGTCGACATGCGCTCGATCGTGAACGGCTTGATGTATGTTCTCGACCGGCTGCCAATGGCGCGCGATCCCCAAGGATTTGTCGCCCAAGAGCACGGTCCATGGCTATTTCGATCTTTGGACATACGACGGAACGCTCGATCGCATCCATCATGCTCTTTACGTGAAGTGTCGCGAAGCGGCAGGGCGCGAGACCAGCCCAACCGCCGCGGTCATCGACAGTCAAAGCGTGAAGAGCGCAGAAAAAGGGGGCATTGCATCGATCCGCATGGCTACGATGCAGGAAAAAAGATCAAGGGCAAGAAGCGGCACATTCTCGTCGATACGATAGGCTTGCTGCTTCACGCGCTCGTTCATCCGGCCGACATTCAGGATCGCGATGGCGGCGTTCTCGTCCTGCGCACGATGTTTGGAAAATTCCCATTTCTACAAAAGCTGTTTGCCGACGGCGGCTATCAGGGCCCGCGGTTCCGTGACGCACAGAAGAAGGCCCTGCCGTTTGTCGACACCGAGATCGTCAAGCGCTCGGATGCGGCCAAAGGTTTCGAGGCGCTGCCTCGCCGATGGGTCGTCGAAAGAACCTTTTCTTGGCTCGGTCGCTGCCGAAGGCTGGCCAAGGACTTCGAAAACCTCAATCGCAAGGCGCTGGCGTTTCTTCACCTCGCTTCCATCCGCCTCATGCTCAGAAGGCTTTGTAATCAGGCATGAAGTTCACGGACCGACTCTGAGGCGTCCGAGGGATGTGAGTCACCGATGTCACGCCGCAACTTCAGCCAACCTTCGCTCGCCGACGCATTCGTGAAAGCCTATTCTCGTCCTGGTGGGTTTCTAGAAGATATCGCCAAGACGTTCGAGTGGAGCGCGTTCGACGTTATTTTGCGTCCGCTGCATTCTTCGAGCGACGGCGCGCCGGCCTATCCGCCACTGACCATGTTCAAGATCGTGCTGTTGCAGCAGTGGCATGGGCTGTCCGACCCCGCCGCCGAGGGGGCTGTGCGCGATCGCCTGTCGTTTCGGCGCTTTTGCGGGGGGGCGCTGGACGAGGAGACGCCGGACCATTCATCGATCTGGCGGTTTCGACAGCAGTTCGCCAAGCTCGGCCTCGACGAGAAACTACTTGCCGACGTCAATCGACAACTTGACGCGC
The DNA here is from genome assembly GCF_000379125.1 of Methylosinus sp. LW4. Classification (NCBI taxonomy): domain Bacteria; kingdom Pseudomonadati; phylum Pseudomonadota; class Alphaproteobacteria; order Hyphomicrobiales; family Methylocystaceae; genus Methylosinus; species Methylosinus sp. LW4. Next base: position 605,752 of record NZ_KB900626.1, read on the forward strand.
GCGGGCTGATCGTGAAGCGCGGCGCGCTGGTCGACGCCACTATCATCGCGGCCGCCGTGAAGCAGCCGCCCCACGACGAGCACGGCTGTCCGGGGAAGGTTTTTCGGTTGTAAAGAGGTTGGTTGAGGACTCGCGCAGATTGCGAAATCTGCCTTCGGACCGTTCTTCCAGCCTCTTTCGTCCGTGTTTTCACGAAACAGCCGCCGCATAGACAACGTCGGGGCCAATCTTTGGTTGAGAAGCAGACCAAAAAGACTCGCTTACATTGTACCCAAGTTTTCCCCGGACAGCCGTGCACGACGAGGGGCAGGTCAATCCGCGCGACCCGGACGCGACTTTCACCAAGAAGAACGGCGAGAACTACTTCGGCTACAAGGCGCATCTGGCGGTCGACGAAGAAAGCGGCATCGCGCGCCGAGTGGCGATGACGAGCGCCGATCTGCACGACAGCCAGCGCGGCGAGGCGATGATCCAGGGCAATGAAGAGGCCTATTACGGCGACACGAGGCATATGATAGCGCCGAGCCACGCAAGGCGTTGAACGACAAGAAGATCGACGACAAGATCGCCTATCAGGCGAAGCGCGGAGCGCGACAGCCCTACTGGCAGAGATGGTTCAACAAGACGGCGTCGAGCGCGCCAACGCGACGATGAAGAACTGGTATGGTATGGCGCGAGCACGCTACCGCAGCCTCGCGCGCAACAATTGTCATCTTCAGTTCGTCGTCATGGCGATGAACATGAAGCGGGCGCGGGTTCTCGAAGCGGCGGCATGATGCCGCGAGGGGAGAGGTGTGCCCCGAACTAGACAGGGATGCGAAAAAATGACCGGCTGACGGCACAGAGCATTGCGCCAGATCGCGCGCGGGCGCATCAAAGCCCGTCGATTGCGGCCGAAAAACCATAAACGCCGAGACCTCGGCTATTCTGCGAAGCGCTCTGTCCTGATTCATTCTCCGAGGTTCAAGACGAAAGCGGCGTTGGCCGCCAACAGGAGTGCAAATAGCCAATGACAGTTACTTCTAATATATCAGAGTCTGTATCTGTTATAATTCCATTTTATAATTCAAGCTCCACTCTAAGGCGAGCCTTAACCTCAGTGTATTGCCAGTCAATTCAGGTAATTGAAGTAATTGTAGTTAATGACTGTTCTTCAAATAAGGAAACTGAGCTTGCGTTATCAATAATTGCTGACTTTGCTCGAGTTAGAGTTATTCATCACAATCGCAACATGGGACCTTCTGCCGCACGAAACTCTGGAATTAGGGAGGCCGTCGGAAGCTTCATAGCGCTTCTGGACTCTGACGATTTTTGGATGGAGGATAAATTACGAATTTGCTTGAGTACAATGAATAATTTAGGAGTAGATTTTTTAGGCCACAATACCACGGTAGGCAGCATATCGCGGCCTTCGTTGATTGATATGCTACATGGTTTTCAAGCCGTTTATAGAATAAATCGCCTAGACATATATATATCAACATCACAATTTGCGCCGTCGACAGTTGTGTTTCGCAAAGGGGCTATGCCCGTGATATTTGATGAGTCAATTTACCTATCCGAAGACTATAGATTGTGGGGGGAGCTCGTATTTCTTGGCTATAGACTCTATAAACTAAAAAAGTGCCTTTCCGTGAGAGACGAGCCACACATAAAAGGAAATGGGCTGACAGGAAATGTAGATCGACTACGCTCTGCGCACATTTTAACGCATACATATTTTGTGCAAAGGGGGTATGTTGGCGCCCTACTAGGCCAGATGGCCACTATTTTCCTGAAATTAAAATACATCCGGCATAGATAACAGCTATGATATATATTATACTTGTTAATTGGCGTAGATACAGTGACACGATCGAGTGTCTCGAATCATTGATGCGGATCGATGCTCCGCCATTTAAAATTGTTCTCGTAGACAATGAAAGTATGGAGCCCGGAATTGATCTGATTAGCCAGTGGGCGGACGGCTTGCTTTCTATAGATATGTCGAGTTCTGCGTGGAGCGAAGCCCCTAGGGAACGTCTTCGCGAACCAACATTGTCAACGTGGACGGCGGAGGGATTGGGCAGCCAACCTCAGGCGCTTATAACATTAATTCGTGTAAGTGATAACACCGGCTTTGCAGCAGCAAACAACCTCGGTATTCGTCTTGCGCTGACGGATACAGATTGCACTCATGTATGGCTCCTCAATAATGATACAATTGTAGATCATCGTTCCCTAACTGCTCTTCTTGATCGAGTGGGTCGAGACCGCTCAATTGGAGTTTGCGGTTCGACATTACTATACTATGACACGCCTAAAACTATCCAAAGTCTTGGAGGAGTATTTGATCCCGTGCGCGGACGGGGAACCAATTTAGGAATAGGCAAGCCATTGCAGTTAATGCCTACAACGGAACAAATAGAGAGTAGGCTTGAGTACGTGATCGGGGCGTCCATGCTAGTTACACGTCAATTCCTCGAAGTAGTAGGTTTGATGGAAGAATCCTATTTCTTATATTTCGAGGAGCTCGATTGGGAGCGTCGCTCGCATCGACGTTTCAAACATGCTTGGGCGCGAGAATCATTTGTTTATCACAAAGAAGGGGCGTCGCTCGGAACAAGTTCACGAGGACGGCCGAGCGATGTGTCCTTATATTGCTTCAATTTAAACTTTCTAAAATTTCTAGCCACTTTTCACCCTTCCTTAGTACCGGCGGGGGTTATAATAGTATTTTTTAAGTCCATCGTCGCAGTGAAAAAGCGGGACATTGATGCTTTACGTACATTTTGGACAGTAATGTACGACTTCCTTTGGACAGGACACCCGACACGAACCGGTCTTGAGCGCTTCTCGGCGAAGAGGCGTGCGACGCGCGGAAAAATATGACTAGTGCACTGACGCCGACATAGGATTCACAATTGGGTCTCGGCGTGCGAGTCTGGGCTCATGGCTCAGACTGTCAGAAATATCCTTCGGGATGAAGACCGCGAGCGACTGGACGCGATCGCCTCTGATCGCTCTCGGGCGCCCGAACATATCCAACGCGCAAAGATCGTGCTCTTTTTCGCCGAACGGCTCCCGGTTCTGGAGATCGCCCGGCGCACTGGCGTCAGCCGTCCAGCAGTCTGGCGCTGGCAGCAGCGCTATGGAGAGGAAGGAGTCGACGGCCTGTTGCGCGACAAGACTCAAGCCGGCCCGCGCCCGGCTCGACGCGAAGCTCGTCGCCAGATTTCTCGAACTGACCTGCTCGGAGTCGCTCGGCGCCGCCACTCATTGGACGGGCCGCGCCATGACGAAGATCAAGGGGATTTCGCTGCGGGCGGTGCTGCGCCTCTGGGAAAAGCATCGCCTCCAGTCGCATCGCATCCGCACCTTCAAGCGCTCGAGCGATCCGTAATTCGAACCTCGATGCGCCCATGGTCGCGGGCGGTCGTCCCGTGAGCGTCGCAGGCCGCGCGCTCGCGCTCGAAATTGCCGATGGTGACGAGCGCGACTTTCAGCTCTTCGAGCAGCAGCGGAACGGCAACGATCTCGGTGCTCTTCTAGTCGACCGCTCCCTGGCCGAGCACGAGGCGTTGGCGCGAGGCCCGGGCGGAAACCAGATGCAACGGCAAGCCGTCTTGGCCATGCGGCGCGAGGGTCCGACCGTCGATCACCACAAAGTCGGGCTCCTTCTCGCGCAGGCTTTCCACCCAATTAGCGGGCATTCGGAACAGAGCGAGGCCGGCAGCGCATTCATCACATTGTTGAGCGCGTAATGGGAGGGAACGCCCTTCTCGCAGGGCCGGAGACGGCGCAGAAAGTTGGGCTTCTGCTAGGATCAGCGCTCGATCGCGTAGAAATCCTCGGCCCAGGCCATTGTCACGCACAGGACGATCAGCAGGATTTCCGGCAGGGGAAAGACGACCTACCAAGCGTGGCGTGGGTGCTTGAGGGCGGAAAAATGGTCGACAAGGCTGGTCTTGGACATCGGAGGCCTCAGAGGTTCGAGGCCCACTATGAATGACGGCAATTCTCGAGCCGAAATTCCCCACCCGTTCAAGCGATTGCCGTGCTTGTTCCGCTATCGCTTTTGCTCGGAAACGAATACGTAGGCAGGCTCCTGAGTTCGGACGTATGCACCTCGGGCACCACAAAAGAAACCCTCGGCCAAACCGGACTGCCCAATCTCGGAATTTTCCTATGAACAGCCCACTAATTAGCATCGTGATTCCCGCTTATAATCGCGAGAAAGAAATAAAGCGCTCTTTGATCAGCGTTTTAAATCAAACGTACTCCAATATCGAAGTTATAGTTGTAGACGACAATTCACACGATAATACAATAGAAGAAGCGCTATCTATTGGCGACAAACGAATCAAAATTGTACGCCATTCTCAAAACAAAGGTGCCTCTGCGGCGCGCAATACCGGAATTAAATCGGCCATTGGACAGTTAATAGCGTTTCAAGACACAGATGACGTATGGCTACCTCACAAATTGAAGAAGCAATTAGCGGTTCTTCAGGCAAACCCTGAAAGTAAATTCGGATTTGGGCCTTTTATTCGTGTATCACAAGACAGAGTAAAAGTATTTGGGCATTTATGTCATGCAGACGAAAAAGCAATCATCAACAGTATTGTTCGAACTAACCAGGTCAGCCCACAAACTGTAATTGCGGATACCGCATTTATGCGTCAACATGGCATGTTTGATTGCGATTTTGTCCGCTACGAGGACTGGGATCTCGCGCTACGAATCTGTCGGTTAACTCCGATTGCCTATGATCCAGAACCGCTCGCTATTGTATTCGAAACGCCTGGGAGCTTGTCGAGTGATATCTTGCAAGATGGAATTGCCCGCCTTAGGATTGCAAACAAGCATTTAGAAAAGTTCGATATGCACAAGGCATATTTGGCGCTAAATTATGCCGAGGCCGCGCATTCTTTTGCGAGAAGCGGGAAGTTCGTGGACGCAGTTGATTGCGGCTATTCTGCCCTTCAATGTTCGCCAATCACGCCAGGGGTTTGGGTTCGCTTGCTTAAGGCATCTTTTAGGGCGCTACGGTTCAGTCTTTCTTTCTAAGCCATGGCCCTATCTTCGGTTAGTCGAACAGTCGGCGTCTCTTTGGTAGTCTTTCACTGGGTCGTGGAGACCGCTTTGGTTAAAGATTGGAGTTTGTATGACGGAAGTCAGCATAATCCTGCCCACATATAATCGTGGGCTCTATATTCGACGGGCTATTGACAGCGTTCTATCGCAGACGTTTCAAGATTTTGAATTAATAGTCGTTGATGATTGTTCGACGGACGATACATGTAATATATTGTCAGAATACTCAGATAAGAGAATGCGAGTTATTGTTAATGAACAGAGTGTAGGAGCGGCTGTTGCGCGGAATACTGGAATTAACTCGGCAAAAGGTAACTATATCGCATTTCAAGATTCGGACGATGTTTGGCTGATAGATAAGCTGGAGCGCCAGATAAAGCGGTTAAAAGAGCGGAGTGACTGCCAATTGTGCTTTGGGTCGTTTATTTTATTTGATCATGGGCAAGCTAAAATGAAAGGCCTCTTCGCAGAGCATGTTGTTGATTTGCGAAAGACGCTACTAAAAGAGAACGTAATTACTCCACAAACAATAGTAGCTCGAGCTGAGTTCTTGAAGCGTCATGGAACATTTGATCCTGCATTTCCGCGATACATGGACTGGGACTTGGCATTACGCGTTTCAGCCCTAACGGAAGTGCTCTACGAGCCTGAGCCGCTGGTTGTGGTGTTTTCGACGCCAGGTAACCTATCGAGTAATGTTTGGAATGATTTCGTTGCGCGAGAAAGACTGGCCATGAAGCATCGCGAGAAATTCGAGGGGCACGACCGTGAACGTGCCGTCAACCTCGCTGAGGCGGCCCATTCGGCAATTGTGTCGCGACAATATTGGGTTGGAACCAGGACGTTTGTCTCTGCACTGCGCGCTAAGCCAACGAGTTGGGCGGTATGGAGCCGGCTGTGCAAATCGATTTTTCGTGCAATCGAGTCGGCGTACCGGTGACACTGCACTGTGGGCACGCATCTGTCGGTTATAGAAACACAGGAAGCGACATGGTTGTAGGCGAGAGGACGGCGCGAGCGCTCCTGCAATAAGGTCTCTCCGAGGAAGGTAAGAAAGCGTAGGGGTAGATGGTGACCAGCCCGGGATGCCTCGATGTAACGTCCTTTCGGCGTTGACGCTCAAGACGGATCGTCGGGATGCTGACGTGCCCCTGAAAAATCCCACCAGCATCGAATAGAGTCCGGCCGATAGCAGGACGGACACGATGAAGAAGAAACGGTTCACGGAAGAGCAGATCATCGGGATTTTGCGGGAGCAGGAAGCCGGCGCGAAGGCGGTGGACCTCGCGCGCAAATATGCGGTTTCGGAGACGACGCTCTACAATTGGAAGGCCAAGTTCGGCGGCATGGACGTTTCGGAGGCCAAGCGGCTGAAGGCGCTGGAGGAGGAAAACGCGCGTCTGAAGAAGCTCTTGGCCGACCAGATGCTCGACGCGGCGGCGATGCGTGAGCTTCTGGGAAAAAAATGGTAGGGCCCGCCGTCAAGCGCGAAGCCGTCGCGCACCTTCGGGCCGTCATGGGCCTGTCGGAACGTCGGGCCTGCCGGATCGTCGCGATCGATCGCAAGACGGCGCGCTTCGCGTCGAAGCGTCCGGCCGACGCCGAGCTTCGCGCTCTCGCCAATGCGCGTCGGCGCTTCGGCTACCGGCGGCTGTTCGTCTTGCTCCGTCAACGGGGCGAGCGCTCGGGCAAGAACCGCATCTATCGGCTCTACCGCGAGGAAGGGCTGACGGTGAGGAAGCGCCGCGCGCGCCGCCGCGCCGTGGGAACACGGGCGCCGATTGTCGTCGAGGCGAAGCCGAATGCGCGATGGTCTCTCGACTTCGTGCACGACCAGCTCGCCAGTGGCCGACGATTCCGCATCCTGAACATCGTCGACGACGTAACGCGGGAATGCCTGGCGGCGATCCCGGACACATCGATCTCCAGCAAGCGGGTGGCGCGCGAGCTGTCGGCGTTGATCGAAAGGCGCGGCAGGCCCGGCATGATCGTTTCCGACAATGGGACGGAGTTCACCTCGAACGCCGTCCTGTCCTGGTCGGAGGCGAACAAGGTGGGACTGTCAGGAATCTTGTGTGCGGGGCCATAGTAGAACCGCCGGAGGCGGGCTATGGCGATCAAGAAGGACACACTGGACCAATTGCTGTCGGGACGCGATCCTAAGGAGGTTTTTTCCAAGGACGGCCTGTTCGACGAGCTGAAGAAGGCGCTGGCCGAACGGGTTCTGAACGCGGAGATGGACGACTATCTCGAGAGCGAAGCGGCGGCGGGCAAGGCGAACCACCGCAACGGCTATTCGAAGAAGACCGTGCTGACCGAGACGTCGAAGATCGACATCAGGGTCCCGCGGGACCGGGAGGGGAGCTTCGATCCCAAGCTGATCGCGCGCTATCAGCGCCGCTTTCCCGGCTTCGACGAGAAAATCGTGTCGATGTATGCGCGCGGCATGACGGTGCGCGAGATCCGGGGCCATTTGCTCGAGCTCTACGGTCTGGAGGTCTCGCCCGATCTGATCTCGACGGTCACCGACGCCGTGCTGGAGACCGTCGCCGAATGGCAGAACCGGCCGCTCGAGGCGATGTATCCCTTGGTTTTCTTCGACGCTTTGCGCGTCAAAATCCGCGATGAGGGCCTAGTTCGCAACAAGGCCGTCTATGTCGCGCTCGGCGTCACGCCCGATGGAACGAAGGACATTTTGGGGCTTTGGATCGAAACCTCGGAGGGCGCCAAATTCTGGCTTCGGGTGATGAACGAGCTGAAGAACCGCGGCGTCGGCGACATTCTGATCGCCGTGGTCGACGGCCTGAAGGGCTTTCCGGAGGCGATCAATGCGGTGTTTCCGCAGACGACCGTGCAGACCTGCATCGTGCATCTCATTCGAAACTCGATGGAATTCGCTTCATACAAGGACCGCAACGCGATCGCCGGCGCGCTGAAGACGATCTATCGCGCCCCGACCGCCGAGGCGGCCAAGGAGGCGCTGGACGCCTTCGACGGCGGCCATTGGGGCAAGAAATATCCGTCGATCGCGCAGGGCTGGCGGCGCAATTGGGAGCAGGTCATCCCATTTTTCGCCTTTCCGGTCGCAGTGCGGCGGATCATATACACGACGAACGCCATAGAATCCTTGAACGCGAAGCTGCGGCGCGCCGTGCGGACGAGAGGGAATTTTCCGACCGATGACGCGGCGATGAAGCTCCTCTATCTCGTCTTGCGCCAAGTCGCCGGAGAGTGGAAAATGGCGCCGCGCGAGTGGTGCGAGGCGAAAAATCAATTCGCCATCATGTTCGACGATCGCTTCGTCACGGCGTGATGGGAACGCCGGCGTCGCATAGCCGAGGGAAGAGTGCGGGCGCCGGTGATTATAATCGTGAACCCACGAGCGAACTTTCTCTCTCGCGTGGTCGAGCCCGAAGAACAGCGTCTCGTTGAGCAGCTCGTCCCGCATGCGACCGTTGAAGCTCTCGCAGAAGCAGTTCTGCATTGGCTTGCCGGGCATGATGAAATGCCATTCGACCTTGTTGGAACTGTCAGGAATCTTGTGTGCGGGGCCGGCGGACTATGCCGCCGCGCTCATCGCAACAGGCGATCGGCTGCGCAATCCCGACCAGCTTCGCCGATCGCCTGTTGCTCACCCCACGCCCGCGGGCGTATCAACCGCCGGGACTCAACTCGCCGCTGGATGAAACTTCGGGGGCAGGTCACCCGCAGTTCCGCGACGCACAGAAGACGGCCTTGCCATTCGTCGACACCGAGATCGTCAAGCGATCGGATGCGGCCAATGGCTTCGAGGTTCTGCCCCGCCGATGGGTCGTCGAAGAAGCTTTTCATGGCTTGGTCGCTGCCGAAGACCGGCCAAGGACTTCGAAAACCTCAATCGTAAGGCGCTGGCGTTTCTTCACCACGCCTCCATCCGTCTCATGCTCAGAAGGCTTTGTAATCAACCATTAAGTTCATGGACCGACTCTGAGCAAAAGCCAAATCACCCATCAATGCCTCCACATCGGAGACATTGAATCGCGCCTCACTCGCAACTAATAGGTTCTGAGCTTAGCCAAGTTGCGCGGCTCAAGTGCATATCGGTGACTGAAATGTTCTTTGTATCTGGACTATGTGCAACATTACTTATTTTTAATCAAATATACATTGGCACAAATTTTTCTATAATCTGGCTACTGATAATTTTAGCTCCGTTGTTCTCGCATAAATTTAAGATATATCGTCGCTTTACGGGCTTACAGTTATTGCTTTTGCTATTTTTACTAAAGTTCATTATCGCTTTGAACGGAGCCGCCGTTATTCGTTATTTGACATACATCGCATTTTTCGGGATAGGAACCGCGAGTATGAGGCGAAATCATTTCGACGAGTTTTTCAAGGGATTTCATTGGGGTTTGGGAATCAATTTTGTTTTCGCGTGTGTGCAGGTGATCGGGAGACTAACCAAGTCGTATACAGCAACTTTACCTGTAGAGATATGGAACCCGGTTCTATGGCACGCGATTCTGGATGATGGTATGCTTAGCTTCTATCCGAGGGTTAGCGGATTTACGTTAGAGCCCGCTTATCTCGGAACATTATTGATAATCGCAGCCGGATATCGGATGTTTATTCAGCATCGTCCCGTATTTTCTGGATTATATGGACTATATCTATCATTCAGCATAGTCCTCCTTGTAAATTCACGAACTACTTTTTTCGCTTACGGCTGGCTGGTGGTGTGCAAGCTTCTAACAAAATTGAAAGGAGGAGTCATTACTAACGCAGCTGTATCAATAATTTACATATCATCATTTATATTAATTCCTTTAACAATAATATTAAGAACTGATACCGCTGATTTAAAAGTGGTTGCAGATGACGATATATCTGTGTTCGCTAGGATAGTTCCGCTTACATGGATAAGGGACGGGAATGGCTTATCTTTCGGAAATTATATATTCGGCGTGGGAGACTACAGAGCATATGCTGAAACTGTCAGTATGCCGAGCGTAATTTACGCGCTGTTTTCCTATCAAGGAGGATTGCTCGATTCTAAAAGCCTAGGAGGAGCGTATTTTTTTGATTTTGGACTGATTGGGTTAGTCTTGTTTATGCTTTCTGTGGCCATGGCTTGTCGATGGAACAGATTTGGCTTACTATATGCATCTCTAATAAACATAGCATTTTTCAATGTTTATGCCTTTTCCTGGCCATTATTTTGGCTGGCATTGATGGCTTGCGGACTAACTGGTGGGTCGATCGTTCATGGATCTGCTGCGACTAAATCACGCCGTCGCTCGGATCACGTCAATAAAATTGAGCCATTACCTCTTACCGGGACAATGAAATGTTCTACAAGTCGATGAGATTGCGTCGAATTGCAAAGCGTGTGGTATTGTCGGCGACGCTCTTAATATACATGGTCCCCAGTTTAGATTTTAAGGTTTCCGCACACGAGGATTTAGCGGCATGTGGCAAGATTTCTATCTCAACACGACCCGCGCCCAAAAGGGGAATGTCGCTTGCCGCAGGGATCGAAAGGCTCATCGCCTGTCGACGTGCCTTTCCACGTCATTCTGTACAAGTAAGTTTCGAGGCAGGCACCTATTTTATTAGAGACCCTGTCAACATAGGGCCAGAGGCCTCAGGAGAGCTGGGGGCCGAAACAATATTTAAGCCCCTAGGCGACGGCGACGTATTCTTGAGTGGGGGAGTTCCTCTAACTCTTCACGAAAAGACGCCAACCACTTGGATTTTTGAAACATCTAAGCTGTGTGGTGGTGTGCCACAGCGAGCTTTGTATATCAACGGACAGCGCCGTATCGCCTCAAGTGTTCCCAAGAATGGGCATTTTTACGTTAAGGAAGAAAGAGCGCGTAGGCAGGTCGATGGCCGAGCGATGGACGCGATTGGATTTGGCGATGACTTCGATATGAATGCCGTGACGGTCAATGATCGGACCGAGGTTGTCGGCTATCATTATTGGTCCTCTTCGCGACACAGCCTTAATAATATTGAACGAGCGAGCCGCACGATCACGATCAACGGCCTTACGAGCCACACGGACATCTGGGCGCGATATGCGGTAAAAGAGAGGTATTATCTTTCGAACGCGCGTGATCGTGCTCTCGAACCAGGCCAGTGGTTCGACGACGGTGACCGCATCGAATATTATCCTACCTCACAAGAGGCGGAGGGAGCGCGCTCAACGCCGCCGGTGGTTGTGCTACCGTGCACTCCAAAGGTGTTGGAGATCGCAGAAGGCGCTCATGACATTGTTTTCGATGGAATTTCTTTCGAGCATACAGGCGATGCCCGTCGCGGTTATGCAATTACGCCAATGCAAGCAGCGATAGGCGATCAAATCAATGCGGCTGTCGCGATGAGGGATGCGCATCGCATCATTTTTAAAAATGTCGACGTACACGGTACAGCTGATTTCGCCTTTTGGCTGGATCGTGCGACCACGGAAGCGAGCATTGTGTATAGCACTATGACCGCTTTGGGTGCCGGTGCCATTGCCATCGGCGAAATCGTTCCAACTAATCCGCAAACTCGGGTGGCCGTCGACGTGCGTGCGGGAAACAATATTGCGCATAATACAATTAGAGACGGTGGTCTTGTCCATGAGGATGCGGTGGCTATATGGATTGGCGACGTGGGAGGCAACAAGATCGCTGAAAATGTGATTGAGAACTTCGGTTACACTGCAATTTCGGTCGGATGGCCTACGGGGGCACGCCAATCAAGAGGAAATCTTATCGAGAATAATCGAATCTCCAACATCGGTCGTGGGCTGTTGTCGGACCTCGGTGGCATCTACACGCTCGGGGATCTCGCGGAGACGGTCATTCGCGGCAACAAAATCGATAATGTGCGCCACGCTGCTTACGGGGGCTTCGGCATTTACCTCGACCGCGAGTCGAGCGGGGTAGAGGTTTCTACCAACGAAGTGAGGAATACGGGCGATGCGCCGATCGCGCTTCACTTCGCTCAGTCCAATCGCATCGTCGAAAACAGGTTATGCGCGGTTGAAGGAAGGCCCGCGATACTCGTCATTAAGGCAGGCAAGGCAGAAAATGTCATTGGCAATAATCTCTGCGCGAATTAGAGCATCGTCCGCGCATGGCGATTCAATAAAGCGGAGTGGATTCCCATATCTGAAGCGGAACAGCGATCGGGGGGTGAACGGCGCGATCGGCTGGGAGGGTATCATGGCGCTGTCTATGGATCTTCGCGAGAAGGTGATGAAGGCGATCCGGGGCGGGATGTCCTGCCGACAGGCGGCGGCGAGGTTCGACATCGGACCGTCGACCGGCGTGCGCCGAGGTTACCGGCGATGTCGCCCCGGCGAAAATGGGCGGCGACTGGAGATCGGGACGCATCGAGGCGCGCGCCGATTTCATTCTCGCGCAGACAAAAGAAAAGCCGGACATGACGATGATCGAGCTGAACGACGCGCTCAGTGAGCGTCGCGACTTCGCGGTCGGCCATCGGACCATGTGGCGGTTCCTGGCGCGCCATGGGATCCCGCGCAAGAAGAAGACGGGCCACGCTGCGGAGCAGGAGAGGGGCGATATCGCAGCGGCGCGAGAGGAATGGTTCGAGGGCGAGCTCGATCTCGACCCGGAAACGCTCGTTCTTATTGACGAGGCGAGCATCTCGACGAACATGGCGCGGCGCTTCGGCCGCGCGCCGTGTGGTGAGCGTTGCCGGGCTTCGGTCCCGTTCGGACATTGGAAGACGACGACACTAATCATGGCGTTGCGCGTCGATCGCATCGACGCGCCAATGACGATCGACGGCGCGCTCGAGGGCCGCTCCTTCCTGGCCTATGTCGAGGAGGTTCTGGTGCCGACGCTCTGCGTGGGAGAGGTCGTCGTGCTGGACAATGTCAGGACTCACAAGGTCGGCGGCGTGCGGGAGGCGATCGAAGCGAAAGGCGCGAAGGTCCTTTATCTTCCACCCTATTCGCCGGACTTCAGCCCGATCGAAAAACCCTTCTCGAGATCAAGTCGGTCTTCCAGTGCATCGCGGCGCGCACAGTCGATGCGCTCGAAGCGGCGGTTGCCCAGGCCCTGCGAAGCGTCACGCCGAGCGAATGCGCAAATTACTTCGCCGCATCCGGCTACGATGCAGATTGATAGGATTCCGCTCTAGACCTATAACATGCAAAGGCGTGAAATGAATCGTCGCTCCCTAGAAGTAAACTTCGTAATTAACATCCTTGGATCGATAGCACCTTTATTTATCTCGCTTGTCACCGTTCCGTTATATATGCGTCAAATCGGCGATAGCCGGTATGGTGTAATGTCAATCGTATGGGTGATGCTTGGCTATTTTGGATTTTTGGACTTAGGTTTGTCTCGCGCTGCTGCAAATTCGCTTTCAAGACTCAAAGACAACGAGGCGGACAAAAGAGGCAACATAATAGTTACCGGTTTAATCCTGAATATTGGTATGGGGGTGCTTGGAAGTCTTCTTCTTGCGACGACTGGGGGATATCTCCTTAGCGATATATTGAGAATTTCGGATGAACTAAGGCATGAAGTCGCCATTGCTTTTCCGTGGATAGTATGCCTTTTCCCTTTAGCGCTCTTGTCCGGCTTTGGAATTGGTGTAATTGAATCGCGTGAAAATTTCCTAATTGTAAATATCATTCAATTTTTTGGGACTGCAGCCGGACAGATATTACCCATAGTTTTGGCATTCCTTGTAGACCCCTCGCTGGCGGTGGTCATCCCTGCGGCTGTCATCTCCCGCGGCGTGTGCATGCTTGTGTTGCTACTTGCCGCTTTCCGCGGCGAGGGTTTTTTTGGGGGGGGAGCATTTGACGCTTTACAAGCAAAGAAGCTACTGAGCTATGGAGGATGGGTGAGTGCATCTAGTATTATTGGCCCTATTCTTCTTTCTTTTGACCAATTTGTGATTGGAGCAGTTCTGGGGGTCGCAACAATCCCTCTGTACGCAATTCCAATGAGTCTTGTCTCGCGTGGTCAGATATTTGCAGGGGCGTTAATCAGAACATTGTTTCCAAGAATCTCAAGTCTCTCAAATGAGGATGCTCGCATACTATCTTTCCAATCACTTAGTTTTTTGTTGTTTGGGTATGGTGCCGTATGTGCGGCAGCGATGGTTTTGTCACCCGCCTTTTTTAGTAAATGGATAAGTAATGAATTCGCGGCTAGCGCGGTCCCAGTAGTGGAGATTCTATTCGTCGGTGCTTGGGTCAATGGCATCGCATATGTTCCCTATGGGCTATTGCAGGGAAGGGGACGGCCGGATATAACAGCAAAATGCCATATCATCGAATTGATTCCATTCATTGTGATAATTTCTATCTTAACATCAGTTTTTGGGATTATAGGTGCCGCGGTTGCTTGGAGTCTTCGTTGCGCGATCGACGCGTTGCTGTTATTGTATGCTGCCCGCATGTTTAACTTGAAAACAGTGCTAGACATTTTGATTGTGCTGGCCGTGCTTGTGCTTTCGGCCGTTTTCAGCCAAGTTCTCGGTGATAGGTTTGCCGCAGCCTTTGGCAGCGCGATCGTGCTTTTTTTCGGAACGGCAGCTATCGGAGGCGTTCGGTACCCTGTAGTAGTGCGATTCATGCTTAATTCTCGCTTGAGGTCGATCTCAAATCTTGAGCACGGAGCGGAGACATAAGGGCGCTTTCGTGCCGCCCGACCCGTCTAGTGCACCGACTCAGACGGAAGGCGCGGGAACTCGGGCCAGCTTGTCGAAATCGGTCTTGTCTGGCTTTGTCCAGATGGAAGGCTCGGCGAATTTGTTGTGTGCGTCATGTAGCGAGCGATCTCGGCTTCGAGCTCGGGCACGGATTCGAACACGCCGCGACGTATTTTTCGGCGGGGGATCGTCGAGAAAAGCCCCTCGATGGCTTTTAGCCACGAAGCGGAGGTTGCCGTGAAGTGAAAGGTCCAGCGTGGATGATAGGCGAGCCACTTCATCACGGCGGGATGCTTATGGGTCGCGTAACTGTCGAGGATGGCGTGGATGACCTTGCCCTCCGGCGCGGCGCGCTCGACCGCGGAGAGAAAGCGGATGAACTCCTGATGCCGATGCTGCTTCACGCCGCGGCCGATGACGGTTCCGTGCAGAATATCGAGCGCGGCGAACAGGGTGGTCGTGCCGTTTCTCTTGTAGTCGTGGGTCATGGTCCCGCATTTTCCGGGTTTGAGCGGCAGGCCGGGCTGTGTACGCTCGAGCGCCTGGATATGGCTCTTCTCGTCGATGGAGACCACGACGGCGTGAGTCGGCGGGTCCATATAGAGGCCGACGACATCCTCGACCTTCTCGGCAAATTGTGGATCGGTCGACCGCTCGAAGGTTCGGATGCGATGCGGCTGGAGGCGATGCTTCTCCCAGAGGCGCTGCACCGCCCGCAGCGAGATCCCCATGATTTTCGCCATGGCGCGGCCTGTCCAATGAGTGGCGGCGCCGGGCGGCTCCGAGCGGGTCAATTCGAGAACTCTGGCGACGAGCTTCGCGTCGAGCGGGGCGCGGCGCGGCTTGCGGGTCTCGTCGCGCAACAGGCCATCGACGCCCTCTTCGCCATAACGCTGCTGTCAGCGCCAGGCCGCCGGACGGCTGACGCCGGCGGGCCGGGCGATCTCCAGAACCGGAAGCCGCTCGGCCGAAAAGAGCCCGATCTTTGCACGCTGGATATGTTTGAGCGCCCGAGAGCCATCAGAGGCGATCGCGCCCAGTCCCGAAGGATGCTTCTGACTGTTTGGGCCATGAGCCCAGGCTCGCACGCCGAGCTGCAATTGTGAATCCTATGTCGGTATCAGTGCACTAGGTTTACTTTGTAAGGTGAACAGGGATGTCAAATAAAATTTCCGGTGAGTTTGAACTGGCAGAGGGCGATCCGCTTCGATACGAGCGGTCGCTCGATATGAACTCCTTGGACCCGTTCGAGTCGGATGCAATTATCTGCGAACTAATTCCGCCAGGCAGTCGGGTTCTTGAAATAGGCTGCGGAACTGGGTCGCTGCTGAAATTGATACAAGCTAACCTTGCGACGGAGGTAATTGGCGTCGAACCTAATGAAGAGCGGGCTGTCTCTGCTCGCAGTAAAGGGCTAATGGTAACAACTGGTATCGCTACGTCTGAGTTTCTCGAATCTGTTGGTACATTTGATGTGATTATATTTGCAGACGTGTTAGAGCATTTACAATATCCCGGTGAGACACTTTTGCGCGTTCGAGAAAGTATTAGACCTGGTGGAATTGTAATTGCTTCTGTACCAAATGTCGCGCATTGGTCAATAAGACTATCGCTTGCGTTTGGATTCTTTGAATATAAGTCTACTGGTCTTATGGACTATACGCATCTAAGATGGTTCACGGCAAGCAGTTTTAGTCTATTGTTCCATAATTCTGGTTACAATATTCGATGCTCAAGGAGGTCGCACGGGTATTGGATGATAAATGCTTACAGATCATCTTGGCCATTTAGCTTCATCTCTGACGCGATAAAAAGACCACTACTAAAATGGGCTGTCCGTGCATTTCCAAATTTGTTTGGCTATCAGCATATAATATCAGCGTCTGTTGCATCGAATCGAAATATGATCCGCCGCGAGGCGGATACATATCAACATAACCACGGATGATGGGCGGGGCAAGTATGGACTTTTTTGAACACATCCAACAGAACACATCTGCCGGGGCGCTTTACGAGGGTTGTATAAAAAATTCTGGAGTGCGGTTAGATCAGCATGTGAGACTTATCGCATACTATCTACCTCAGTTTCATGCGATACCCGAAAACGATCGTTGGTGGGGAAAAGGCTTCACGGAATGGACAAATGTAACGAAAGCTATCCCGAGATTTGTCGGGCATTATCAGCCACGTTTGCCCGGCGAGTTGGGGTTCTATGATCTTACAAATGTAGATATTCTGAGGCGGCAGGCTGAGTTAGCTAAGTCATGTGGTATATATGGGTTCTGTTTCCATTATTATTGGTTCGGCGGGGCGCGGCTATTAGAAAGGCCCCTGGATTTGTTTTTAGAAAATCAAGATTTAGATATTCCGTTTTGTATCAATTGGGCTAACGAAAACTGGACGCGTCGTTGGGATGGGCTTGAGCAACAGGTCTTAAAAGAGCAACATTACTCGCCAAAAGATGACCTGGAATTTGCGAAGTCGTTGGAGCCGCTGTTTCGGGATCGACGTTATATAAAAATTAATGGCAGACCTCTATTGATGCTTTATAAGCCTCTCCTTCTTCCCGATGCTCGAACAACCGTGATGCGTTGGCGCTCGCACTTTGTGGAAAAAGGTTTAGGTAATCCATATATAATCATGCCTCAAATGCAAGGTGACGAGGATCCGCGGCTCTATGGAATGGATGCTGCTGCCGGCTTTCCGCCGCATCTATCTGGGTTTAATGAACTACCCACGGATGTCGAGTCGCTCGATCTGCTCGACCCGAATTATCGTGGCCGCGTTGTAGAATATGATCGGATGATCGAGAATGCGCTCTCGATTCGTCCCACCGAGTATCGTTACTTTCCTGGCGTTTGCCCGTCTTGGGATAACGAAGCTAGACGACCAGGTGCGGGCCAATGCTTTGCTGGCTCGACTCCAGAAAAATACGGGCAATGGCTTGCGAGCGCTTGTGAATACGTATTGGAGGCAGAGACGCCTGACGAACGTATTGTATTTGTTAACGCCTGGAACGAATGGGCCGAGGGCGCTTATTTGGAGCCCGATAGACATTACGGATATGCTTATCTCGCGGAGACCGCTCGGGTAATGAGGAGGTTAAAGCCGTCAACGAAAACTCGTCCATCAAAGATCATGCCCGCAGAAATTTTTGTAGCGCGTTCGCGAGAAGGGCGATTGGGACCTGTCCGGTGGAAAAAATTCTTAAAGCGAGGAATCAATCGATTCGCGGATAGGCTGGAGAATCTCGCACGGAGCCTTCGTGTCTGAGTGGGACTTGTTACCAAAGGCGATTCGGCGTTGTCTTCTGTCGGGTCAAAAAATTACATTCGAGTGGCCTTGCTCCGGTGATGTGGAAGCGGATAAAATCACGTAATGATCGGCGTATCATCGTCATTCGGCCATGAGGATCGCGTAATGCACGGTGTAAAATCGCAGCAAAGTTATGTTTTAGATGACGCGGAGGGGCCTTTTTGTAGTCCTAAAGCGAGAGTTATCGCGTTCTACCTTCCGCAGTTTCATCCCATTCCCGAGAATAACGAATGGTGGGGGGCGGGCTTCACCGAATGGACAAATGTCGCGAAAGCGAAGCCACTTTACCCAGGTCATATACAACCGCAACTTCCAGCAGATCTCGGGTTTTATGATTTACGCGTGCCAGAAGTCAGAGAGCAACAGGCTCAGTTGGCGCTCGAAGCAGGCATCGAGGGGTTTTGTTATTGGCATTATTGGTTTGGAAAGGGACGACGCATCTTGGAGCGGCCGTTCGATGAAATGTTGGCCACGGGCAAACCTGAGTTTCCGTTCTGCCTTGCTTGGGCCAACCAGCCGTGGACCGGAGTTTGGCACGGCAACCCGCGGCAGACGCTGCTCGATCAGACCTACCCAGGATTTGACGACTATAAAGCGCACTTCGATCTTGTGCTCCCTGCGTTTCGGGACCCCCGCTACATGCGAGTCGACGGTAAGCCAATGTTTTTGGTCTTCGACCCACATCATTTGGGCCAGACGACGATGTTCACTACATTGTGGCGTGATTTTGCAAGTGAGGCGGGGATCCCGGGAATTCATTTTGTCGGAATGTCGAATAAGCACGTCCCGGAATTGCTGGCTCCGTTCGACATGTTGACGACGTATGGACCGGGAAACTATCTTGATTACCTTCCCCAGGATATCGGTAGCCGCTTGATACGTCGGTTACGTGCTCGCGATTTCGGATCTACCATCAACAGGGTGCTCGGTATTGCCAAGCGGCCCCGACGTTTCAGCTATGCCCGGATGGTTGAATGCTTGACGAGTGTCGTACCGTCGGATTCGCGGTACGTGCCTTGCGTTCTGCCGAATTGGGACAACACGCCGCGGTCAAGTTCGCGCGGGGTCGTTTTTGAAAATTCAACGCCAGAGCTGTTTGAAGCCTATCTGAATAGCGCCATTGAGAGGGTTTCTGGGCGGGAATTCCAGCATAGGATCGTGTTTTTGAAGGCCTGGAACGAGTGGGCAGAAGGAAACTATGTCGAGCCGGATTTGCGTCACGGTCATGGTTACTTGGAGGCGGTCCGTCGGGCAGTATTTTATTAGAGTGGCTTCACCATCACCACGCCAAAAAATCGGAAGAGACTAAAATGCACTTTGACGATAGGAGTCTATCCGTTCTTGTCGTAATACCGGCTAGAAACAGTGCTCGGACGATTGGACCTTTGCTGGATTCACTTGCCGCTCAGCGCGGCGCGCCTCCATTCCGAGTGGTCGTTAGTGATAATGGTTCGACCGATGATCTGAGCGCAGAAATTGTTGCTGCCCGGAAAAGGTGTCCAAATCTCGAGCTCGCATGTGTCGACGCATCGGACAAAGGCGGCGCGGCTCATGCGCGAAACGTTGGTGCCAATTCAGTTGCTTCGCGCGCAATTCTGTTCTGCGATAGCGATGACATCGTAGACGCGGAATGGGTGGGGCAACTCGCGCGCGGCCTTGAGATTTACAGCGGTGTTGGAGGCCGGCTCGACGAACGTGTTCTAAACGCAGAGTTTTCTGAGCAGCGAACGCATGCTAGCGTCGACCTGCCCATCGGATTAAATTTTCTGCCTTACCCGATCGGCACGAACTGCGGAGTTCGACGGGAGGTCTGGGACGCGATTGGCGGCTATGATGAGAGCTATACGACCGGTGGTGAAGAAGTCGAGTTTTTCTGGCGTCTCCAACTTGCAGGTTTCTCGCTCGGCTTCATCCGCGAGGCCGTAGTGTTCTATCGTCATCGCGAGGATCTCGGCGCTAATCTTCGTCGGGAGTTTCGTCATGGAGTGAGTAGCTGCAAGCTTTTTGCTCAGTTCAAGATCCACATACAGAGCGAATCGTTACTTTCGATTTCTCGCGCTTGGGCAGGCACAATTCTTCGATTACCGCTACTCGTTCATCCAAACAAGCGATTGAGTGTGCTACGCCGCGGCGCGCATCAGCTCGGACAGGTTGTCGGTAGTGTTCGTTTTCGTGTGATTCACCTTGCTTGAGGAGAGATGGAAGCGATCTGTGGGCGGCTGTATGGTAAGCATCCGGCGTGGACCGCAGGCGGAATAGGCTGAAGCGTCAGGCGCCGGCGCGCGACTTCAGGTCTTTGTGGATTTCGATGAGCTCGACGAGAGTTTCGATGCCGAAGTCGGTGAATGCGAGAACGCCATCGTCTTTGACGCCGTAGACCCAGATGACGCCGTCCTCGGTGTCCATTTCGAGAGCGACGTCGTGGATGAAGTCGACGCTCTCGCCGAGGCGTTCCGCGACGCGCTCGACGGTCGTGACGTGATCGACCTTGTTGGCGTGCATGCTCAGGCCGCCAGCGCCGACGCGCACGGAGCCGACGCTCGCCAGTTCCACGGCAGCAGTTCATCGTAAGCGACGTTCCCGTCCCAGTAAGCATCCGGCGTGGACCGCAGGCGGAATAGGCTGAAGCGTCAGGCGCCGGCGCGCAACTTCAGGTCTTTGTGGATTTCGATGAGCTCGACGAGAGTTTCGATGCCGAAGTCGGTGAATGCGAGAACGCCGTCGTCTCCGATGCCGTAGACCCAGATGACGCCGTCCTCGGTGTCCATTTCGAGAGCGACGTCGTGGACGAAGTCGACGCTCTCGCCGAGGCGTTCCGCGACGCGCTCGACGGTCGTGACGTGATCGACCTTGTTGACGAGCATGCTCAGGCCGCCAGCGCCGACGCGCACGGAGCCGACACTCGCCAGTTCCACGGCAGCAGTTCATCGAGCCTATGCGCTGGGTGTCCGGCGATGCGCGCGAGAACGTCGGCGAGCCAGGCCTGCGGATCGACGCCGTTCATCTTGGCGGTGATGATGAGGCTGTACATCGCGGCGGCCCGCTGGCCGCCGCGGTCGGAACCGCAGAACAACCAGCTTTTCCGGCCAAGGGCGATGCCTCTCAGGCCGCGCTCGGCGGCATTGTTCGACAAGCAGACTCGTCCGTCGGTGAGGAACAACGTGAAGGCTGGCCACCGCTTCAGCATGTACTGGATCGCCTTGGCGAGATCGTGCCCGCGCGAGAGTTTGGCGAGCTGCTGGCGCAGATGGATTTCCAGCGCGTCGACGAGCGGGCGGCTCGACGCCTGTCGAACAACGAGACGTTCTTCCGCGCTCTTGCCGAGGATGGACCGCTCGATCGCAAACAGCGCGTCGATCCGCCCCACGATTTCGATGGCGATCGGCGAGAGCGGAATCTCTTTCTTCCCCGCCGCCTTGCGCCGCGCATTCTCGCCGATGTCCGCCATTGCGAAGAACGGGCGCCGCGCATGGACCCAGCACGCGGCCTCGCGGATCGGGCCGGGCTCGCGCCCC